>JBCCEZ010000009.1:0-112051 GCA_039030015.1 Gemmatimonadota bacterium
CTTCGTATCGGGGACACGTCGTGCTGGTCGACGAACTCGAGACCGGGGGCGCCTCGGCTGCCCCGGATGTGACGATCGAACGAGACCAGCTGGCCTACACGATCTACACCTCGGGCTCGACCGGCCGGCCGAAGGGGGTGGAGGTCTCGCACGGGAACCTCGCGCACTTCACCGCGGCCATGCTCGCCCTGCCGGGTGTGTTCGAGGACGACGTGGTTCTGGCCAAGACCACCGTGGCGTTCGATCCATCCGTCGTCGAGTTGCTCACGACGCTCGTTGTCGGCGCCCGAATGGTGATTGCGAACCCGAACGAGGTGACGACGGGCCGTCGGCTGGCTCGGGCGATCGAGCGCTCCGGAGCGACGCTGGTCCAGGCTACTCCGGCCACCTTCCACATGCTCTACGAGGCCGGATGGGAAGGGGAGGCGGGTCTCAGGATCCTGGTCGGCGGCGAGGCTCTCCCGGTCGAGCTGGCGCGGCGCCTGGCTTCGACGTGTGGTGAGGTCTGGAATATCTACGGCCCGACCGAAGGCACGGTGTGGTCGACGTGTTGGCGGGTCCCGGCGGACGTGGACTCGATTCGGATCGGCTCGCCGATGGGTGACGAGCGAGTGGTGGTCCTGGACGATCGAATGGAACCGACCCCGACCGGCGTGTTGGGTGAACTGTTCGTCGGTGGTGCGGGGGTGACCCGTGGCTACCGCAACCGACCCGACCTCACGGAGGCGGCGTACGTCCCGAATCCGTTCTCGGAGATTCTGGGGGCGCGGCTCTATCGCACGGGGGACATCGCTCGCGTCCTAGACGACGGCTCCCTCGAGTGTTTCGGCCGACGGGACAGCCAGGTTCAGCTCCGAGGATTCCGAATCGAACTCGCCGAGATCGAGTCGGTGTTGTCCGAGCACGAGGCGATTCAGCGTGCGGTCGTCTCGGTCGTCGACCAAGGATCGCCCGATGCTCGTCTGGTCGCGTACGTCGTCTTCGCCTACGGGGCCACACTTACGGTGAGCGAGGTGCGCACCTTCCTACGCGACCGGATGCCGGACTACATGGTCCCGGGGCTCATTGTCGAGATGGATGAATTCCCGGTGACGCCCAGCGGAAAGGTCGATCGCCGTGCACTGCCCGATCCACTGGCCGGAGGAACCGCACCGACGTCGGACTTCTCCGCCCCTTCGAACAGAGGCGAGGAGATCTTGGCGGCGATCTGGCAGGAGCTGTTGGGGCGGGAACAGGTCGGCACCGGTGACAACTTCTTCGAGTTGGGCGGACACTCCCTGCTCGCCATCCGTGCAGTGGCCGAGGTGCACGAGCGGACGGGGGTTTCGATCGAACCGCGCGCGATGTTCTTTCAGACGCTCGGCCAACTCGCGGCCCAACTCGACGACGAGTGAACACGCCACTCCGATGATGCCCTTCTTCTTCGGTCCGTCGAGCAGGCCCCTGTACGGGGTCCTCGATCCAGCGGCGGGCGGTAGCCGCTCCGGGGTCGTGCTGTGCCAACCGGCGGGATCGGAGTACTTCTTCGCTCACCGTTCGTGTCGACTCCTCGCGCGGAGGCTCGCCGAGGCAGGCGTGCACGCCCTGCGCTTCGATCCCTCGGGGACCGGTGACTCGGGAGGCGAGGTCGAGGACGTGACGCCCGCAGACTGGATCGCGGATGTCGGTCTCGCCATCGAGGAGCTGCGGGCCTCGGCCGCGGTACGAGCAGTCACGCTCGTGGGGCTTCGAGGCGGGTGCAGTACGGTGCTCGCCGCGGGTCTGCCCGAGCCACTCGTGGAGAGCGTCGTCCTGTGGGACCCGCTGCCGCTAGAAGAGCCCGTGATCGGAGCGCCGGACGATTTTCCTTCGATCTCCGAGGCGCTGTCCAGCGACGGGGCCGACGATCCACGAGACGTTCTGATCGTCCGCACGAGCGGGACCGAGCCCGGGCCCATCGACGAAGCCCTCCGAGTGTACGGGCACGATCTCGACACGGTCGACGTCGAAGAGGCCGGCGCGTGGGAGCGGGGCAACGGGATCGGTTCGCTCCCGGTCCCGGCACGCTCGATCGATACGATCGTGCGTTGGATCGGGTCGCGCGCATGAGGGAACGCGTCGCGACGCTGGGCCCGGAGCGAGGGTTGGTCGGGATCTTCACGGAGGCCGGGGCGTCGCCGAACCGCGAGACTCCCGTCGTGCTGATTCCGAATTCGGGAATCGTGCACCACGTCGGGGTCGGACGGCTACACACGCGAGCCGCTCGGCGGCTGGCGGATCGCGGATTTCCGTCCTTCCGTTTCGACTACTCGGGTATCGGCGACTCGAAGCCGACCGGTGAGGCGATGTCGATCGGTGACGCCGTGCTCCGAGACCTCGATACCGCCGCCGACTACGTTCGCGAACAGGGCTTCCGTCGCATCGTCGTCTTCGGATTGTGCTCTGGAGGACGAGACGCGCTGGAGTTGGCGGTCCGCGACGAGTCGGTGGTCGGCACCTTCGCGATCGACCTGATGTCCGACTTCGTGACGCTCAAGCACCAGGTCGTGCACTTCGCACCGCGGCTGCTGCGGTGGTCTAGTTGGAAGAACCTGCTCCTCGGCCGGAACGCCCGTCTGTCGGGGGCGGCACGCGCACTGGCCGGCGCGGGGCCCGAGGTCGAGGATTCCGAACCGTGGCCCGAGGAGGGGCCTCGTTCGAGGCTGGAGCGACCTCGGCTGGCCGAGATGCTGGGCCAGCTCGTCCGCCGGGACGTCCGCATGTACTTCGCCTTCTCGAACGGGCTCGAAGACAACTACAACCACGCGGGACAGTTCGCTTCGGCCCTGCCCGGCGTGGGTTCCGACCCTCGGATCACCTCGCGTTTCTTCTCCGGCGCCGACCACGTCTTCTCCGATCGGGCCCAACAGTCGGCCCTACTCGATGCCTTCGAGGCGTGGATGTCCGGTGGCTTCGATTCGACGGGTGGGCTCTCCTAGATCGGCACGGCGGCTCTTCGTCTGCTACATTCGACCCGTGGGGTGGCCGGGATGCGGAGGTCCTCGAAGGGACCGTTGAGGTGTCGGACGTCTGCCCTGTCCGAACTTCCCGCTCTCGGCCCACGGAGGTCTTCGTGTCGATCCATCGTTTTCTTCGCACCGCGCTCTTCATTCTCGTCGGAGCCGTGTCCACCTTCGCCCCGGCGGCGGATCTAGAGGCGCAGGGTGACCAGCGCGCTGTTCTCGTGACCGGCGCCACAAGTGGGATCGGCCGGTACACGGCGGAACTTCTCGCCGACCGCGGATTCTTCGTGTACGCCGGTGCGCGGTCGGACGAAGACATGGCCGAGCTCAACGCGATCCCGAACATGATGGCGGTTCGGCTCGACGTCACGGTTCAGGAGCAGATCGATGCTGCTGTCGAGACGATCCAGGCCGAGGGCCGTGGGCTTCACGGCCTCATCAACAACGCCGGTGTCGCGATTCTCGAGCCCCTCATCGAAGTCGAAGAGGAGGACCTCTTCTTCCAGCTCGACGTGAACGTCTTCGGGCCGTACCGGGTCACCAAAGCGTTCGCGCCGATGTTGATCGAAAGCCAGGGGCGGGTGAGTACGACCGGTTCGCTTTCCGGATTCGTGACGTGGCCCTTCGGGGGGCCGTACACGATGAGCAAACACGCCGTCGAGGCGTACACCGAGGTGCTCGCGCTCGAGCTCGAACAGTTCGGGGTCACCGTCAGCGTCGTCGAGCCCGGGAACTTCAACTCGCGGATCTACGAGAGTCTCGCGCAGCGTCGGGAAGAGCGGGGCATCGGGGCCGAGGGCTCGCGCTACGGCGAGGCGATCGACGGCATGATCAACCGAGCCCTGACCGAACGGAACGCCCCGGAGCCCACGGCGGTCGCCGAGGCGTTCTACCACGCGATGTCCAGCGATGCCCCGAAGTCGAACTACCTGGTGGTCCCCGTGGAGGGGGAGGCGGCGTTCACCCTGCAGTCGATGCTCAATCGCCTGGTCGAGGTGAACCGAGACCACGAGTACTCCTTCACGCGCGAGGAGCTGATCGAGATGCTCGATCGGGCGATGGGGGAGTCCGGCCGCTAACTCGAGGCCTCGCAGTCGACCCTGAAGCGCCCCGCTAGAGGGGCGGAGTGCGTCGGACAGGACCGGCGTTGCAACCATCCTGATGCATCGGCTGTCTAGGTATACACCGGTATCTGATACCCAGACTGCCTAGGCATGGAGGAGTGGTGGCTCCGTCCGACAAGAAGCTGCTGCACGGCACACTCGACACCCTGATCCTCAAGACGCTATCCCACGGCCCGCGGCACGGGTACGCGGTGGCTCGTTGGATCGAGTCGAAGACGGGCGATGCGATCCTCGTCGAGGAGGGGTCCTTGTACCCCGCGCTCTACCGGCTCGAGAAGAAGGGGCTCCTCAAGTCCGAATGGGGCATCTCCGAACTCGAGCGTCGGGCCAAGTTCTACCGGCTGACCGATCGAGGCGCGACAGCTCTCGCCGAGGAAACCGACGCGTGGCTGCGCTTCTCGGGAGCCGTGACGTCGATCCTCACGAGCCGTCCCTAGGACCGTGGATCGCAATGTGGTGCGGCCGAGCGTCGCGCGAGAAGTGGAGGAGGAGTTCTCGCACCACTTCGACATGCGCGTGAGAGACCTGGTCGCAGAAGGGTGGTCGGAGCAGGACGCACGCGCCGAGGCGGCGCGGCGATTCGGGAATGTGGAGCAGCTCAAGGCGGACTGCCGAGAGCTCGGGACGAGGAGGAATGAAGCGATGCAGCGACGACAGTGGTTCGACGAGATTCGCCAGGACTTGGCCTATACGGCCCGCCAGTTCCGAAGGGCGCCATCCTTCGCGCTCATCGCGATCACCACGCTCGGGATCGCCATCGGAGCGAATACCGCCGTGTTCAGCGTGATGGACGCGGTCGTGTTGAAGCCGCTGCCGTTCCCGGACTCCGACGAGCTCTCGATGGTGTGGATGCGATACCTCCCACCGTCGGGCTTCGACATCCACAAGTTCGTTCTGTCTGGACCCGAGGCGCTCGACATTCAAGAGTCGGCCACGTCCTTCTCGTCCGTCGCCGTGTACCAGACCGGGGGGAGCCGCGCGCTCACCGGAGAGGACGCCGCAGCGGAGCGGGTGCGCGTTTCCTTCACGTCGATGGAGCTCATCGAGACGATCGGCGTGCCGCCTGCTCTGGGGCGGAACTTCAACGACGTCGAGGATGCCGCGGACGGGCCACCCGTAGCGATCCTGGGCCACGCGCTGTGGACGGATCGGTACGGCGCCGACCCCTCCATCGTCGGCGCGTCCATCCTGATGAATGGGGTGTCGACCGAGGTCGTGGGTGTGATGCCCCCCGACTACGACTTCCCGTCTCGATCCCAGGCATGGCTCCCGTTGCGACTCGACCGCTCGAACGAGGGGGGGCGGCAGTCGCACAGCTACGCGGTCGTCGGCCGTCGGGCTCCAGGTGTTACCCAGGTCGAGGTCGATGCCGAGATGAACGTCATCGCCGAACGTTGGGCAGCGGAGTACGAAGAGCACGAGGCGCACTTCCCGTGGTCGTTGACGATGCACGAGGAGGCCGTGGCTGACGCCCCGCGGGTCCTTCGGTTGCTCTTGGCCGCGGTGGGCCTCGTCCTGCTCATCGCATGTGCGAATGTCGGGAATTTGCTGATGGCCCGGGCGGAGCGTCGGCATAGCGAGGTGGCGGTCCGGAGGACCCTCGGGGCCGACGGTGCCCGGATCGCTCGTCAGCTCTCGACGGAGAGTCTCGTTCTCGCCAGCGTCGCGGCGCTCTTCGGACTCGTGCTCGCCGGGATCGGGCTTCGCGCGTTGACGCTGATCGACCCGACGGCGCTCCCACGGCTCGACGAGGCGCGGCTGAACGGATCCGTGCTCGGGTTCACGGCCGCAACGGCTCTGCTGACTGCGATGCTGTTCGGGGTGATCCCCGCCTGGATCTCGAGTAGACGAGCAACGGCCCGCCTCGCGTCGCCCACCGCGAGAGCGGTGGGAGGGCGAGGGCGCTCGGCGCTTCGGCGGGGACTCGTGGCGGGTGAGGTCGGACTCAGCCTCGTGGTGGTCATCCTCGCCGGGCTCGTCGTTCGGAGCTTCGAGGCGCTACAGAGTACCGACCCCGGTATGGACCCGACCGACGTCGTCACCTTCTCGATCACTCTTCCCTCGAGCGCGTATCCCAACGCCGAACTCGTGGGTCGAGACTTCGATCGCCTCCTCGACGACTTCCGTGCCCTCCCTGGCGTGAGCCGTGCCGCCGGCTCGACCAACCTGCCCTTCAGCGGAACCGGTCAGTGGGACTTCCAGCTCAACGACCGACCCGAGCGACAGGATGGAGATGTGGCGTGGAACGCCGGGATTAGTCACGTCAGCTCAGGGTACTTCGAAGCACTGGGGATCTCCGTCCTGCGCGGCCGTTCGTTGGCTCCGACCGACACGCGTGACGCGCCACTCGTCGCCGTCGTGAGTGAGACGATGGCGAGCCGGTACTGGCCCAAAGAGGACGTGCTCGGGAAGCAGTTCGGCTATCAAATGGACGACGGCGTCCCGTGGATCACGATCGTCGGGGTGGTGCCCGATCCCGTCACGAGCTCGCTCGGCCGTCCCGGTTACCCGCACGTGTACGTGCCCCAGAGTCAGGGGGGCATTTCGACCTATTTCGTGCCGAGGACGTTGGATATCGCCGTGCGCGCCGAGGGTGGGGCCGAGGCGGTGCTCCCGGCTCTCCGCGCGACCGTCCAGGAGTTCGACTCCGATCTCCCCGTGTATCGGGTGAACACGATGGTGGACATCGTCTCCGCGTCGCTCGCTGGTCCGCGGGTGACCACGAACCTCCTCGGGCTCTTCGCGCTGGTCGCCCTGATTCTGGCCGCGGTCGGGGTCTACGGCGTCATCGCATTCTCCGTGGCGGGCCGGACCCGGGAGATCGGTGTGCGTGTCGCGCTCGGAGCGGAGCGGGGCCAGATCACGAGGTTGATTCTCTCCGAGGGTGTCCGCCCCGTCGCGCTGGGCATCGGCTTCGGGCTGGTCGGAGCGTGGTTCGCGACCCGTCTCGTCGAGTCGCAGTTGTACGGTGTCGAGGCTACCGATCCCGCGACCTTCGTCTCGCTGCCTCTCGTCTTACTCGGCGTCGGGGTCGTCGCGAGTCTCATTCCTGCGATGCGTGCGACGAGGATCGCGCCGACCGAGGCGCTGCGGGAGGAGTGAGCGGGACGACCTGTCGACGCGGGGTCGGAATACGTAGGCTCCTCTCGGATTGTGTGACCCGGTCTTCTATCGGAGCCGTTTCGTGATGTCCTTCGTTCGCTCTGCCTCGACGCTCGTCTCCGCGGCCGCCTGCGCGGCGCTCCTCTGCTCACCGGCCGGAGCGCAGTCGGTCGACGGAAGCCGTGGCGAGATCCCGCTTACGGTGCCAGCTGGCTACGACGAGTCCACGCCCACCCCCCTGATCGTCGTGCTTCACGGATACACGGGGAGTGGGGCGGGGATCGACCGGGCGTGGGGCATCAGCGAGCTGGCGGATGCGTACGGCTTCCTGACGCTGGCTCCGGACGGGATGAGGGAGCCGGGCGGAAACGAGAACCGGTTCTGGAACGCGACGGACGCGTGCTGCAAGTTCTTCCCGGCCGAGGTGGATGACTCCGGGTACATCCGCGGTCTGATCGACGCCGTGAAGGCCGACTACAACGTCGACCCGGGCCGGGTCTACGTGATCGGGCACTCGAATGGCGGCTTCATGAGCTTTCGGATGGCGTACGAGCACTCCGACGCCGTGGCGGCGATCGTGAGTCTGGCGGGCGCCAACCACATGGAACAGCGGGATCCCCCTCCGCACCCCGTACACGTGCTTCAGATTCACGGGACGGACGATGCGACGATCCTGTATCGCGGGGGCGAGATCCAGGAGAACCGCTACCCGGGTGCCATCGGCAGCGTGATGCGGTGGGCTCGGTACAACGGCTGCGACATGGAGCGAAACAGCCGTGAAATGCGTGACCTCGACGCCTCGCTGCCCGGGCACGAAACGGGTGTGATGAAGTTCAACACCGGGTGCGAGGACGGCGGGTCGGCAGAGTTGTGGACGATCTCGGACGGCAGCCATGGTCCGGTGTACTCGTCGACGTGGGGTGCGCAGATCGTGGAGTGGTTGCTGGCGCATCCGAAGCCCGCTCACGTGGGAGGCTGATCATGACCTCGAATCGTCGCTGGCTCTTCGCCCTTCCTCTCGTTGCGATGCTCCCGGGCACCGTCGAAGCCCAGACCGCAGAAGACTTCGACGAATCGCGCGCCTACTTGGGTGAAGCGCCGATGTTTGACGCGTTCTACCCGGAGGCGTACGAGCCCCTGTCGACGCTTCTTCGCGACGGCCGCGTGGACGACGACACGGCGATCCTCAGGCTCCGCCGTGGCGATACGACCCTGACGTTGATCACCAATCAGATGTCGTATCACCACATCGCTCAGGGCGAGTTGGCGGGCGAGCCGTGGATGGTCTCGTTCTGAGTGATCTGCAATACGGGGATCGGTCTGATCCCGAGCGTCGACGGTACGGTCCACACCTTCACCGAGCAGGGTCTCTACGACGGCCTCTTCCTAATGTACGACCACGAGTCGGGTTCTCACTGGAACCACATGACGGGCGAGGCGGTCCGCGGTCCCATGAAGGGCCAAACCCTGCGCATCGAGAACGTCTACCACACGTCGGTCCGTCAGGTGCTGCAGGAGAGCCCGGACGCGATCATCGCGTGGTCGGACCATCCTTCGGTGACGCAGATTTCCGGCGACACCCGTGGGTCCCTTCGGCGGCTGCTCGATCGGATCACCGGGGTGCCGGCGATGTTCCCGGCGACGATGGGGGAAGAGGATCCGCGCCGAGACCGCATGGAGATGGGGATCGGGATCTGGACGGACGACGTGCAGCGCTACTACCCCCTGCCGGTGGTCCGGGGGTGGGACAACGCCATCTTCGACGACTTCGGCGGTGAGCACGTCCTCGTCTACTACGACCCGGCGGCCTATGCGTTGATGGCGGAGATCACCGACGCCACGGACGCCCGCTGGGACGGCGACGTGTTGATCCTCTCGAACGGGGACCGGATCGAGGACGGGATCCTCTTCGGGGCTGATGGCGACCGTAAGGAGCGCTCGAGACCGTTGCAGGTCTACACCCGCTGGTACGGCTTCTCGCTGACCTTCCCGGACACAGAGATCTTCGACCGCAGTCCGAGGTAGGCGGCCGTTCGGCGGGCCCTCGCAGGGACTCCGAAGTCAGCTCCGCGCATTTTATTGCCCGGCACACGATTATCGAATAAGTTGTCGCGGGCAATAAAATGGAGCACGCAGTGCGCGACTATCTCAACGACTTCGAGCAGCTCGTTCTTCTCTCCGTACTCCGACTCGGTTCGGATGCGTACGGAGGAGCGATTCGGCGGGACCTGGAGGACACGGCACGCCGATCGGTCACGGTCGCGTCGATCTACGTCGCCCTGTCGAGGCTCGAGCAGCAGGGACGCTGTCGCTCGTGGATGTCCGATCCGACGCCGGTCCGTGGAGGCAAGGCGAAGAAGCACTACGCCCTTGAGCCGGACGGGGTGCGCGCGCTACGCGACGCGAAGTCTGCGCTCGAGCGCATGTGGAGCGGGGTGGGAGACACGCTGGACGCCGTCGAGTCGTGAGTAGGGAGGTTCGCCCGCCGGGTGTGGTGCGGTGGCTGATCGCCAAGCTCACCCCGGCGGAGTACGAGGACGCCGTGCTCGGTGACGTGGAAGAGGAGTTCGTCGAGCGCCGCGCCAGCCCGAATGGGGGAACGGTCCGCGCCTACATGTGGGCGTGGAGACAGGTGATGAACCGAGACGTATGGCGCCTTCGGTCCGAAGCGCGTCGTGCTCTTCGAGGGGAGGGGAGGCCGATGAGCGTGTTGGATATGATGGGAGTGGAGTTCAGGCAGGCGGTGCGCGTTCTGCGTCGCAATCCGGGGTACGCCGCTGCGGCCGTCGGTACGTTGATCATCGGGCTCGGCGCTGCCACGACGATCTTCAGCGTGCTCAATGGCCTCTTCCTGCGGCCGATTCCCGGCGTGGAGAGTCCGAGCACGCTCGCTTCCGTGCAGGCCAGCGAGTTCGGCGGAGCCTTCGGGGTCGCGTCGTACGTGGACTACATCGATCTCCGGGAGCGAAGCCAGGCGTTTTCCGAGATGGCTGCCTTCAAGCCCCGCCGCGTCGACGCAGCGGCTTCGGGTGTCCCCGAGCCGGTCGAGGCCGTCATGGCAACGTCGACCTACTTCGACGTCGTCGGGGTGGATCCGCTACTCGGTCGCTTCTTCGACTCTTCCGTGGACCGTGGAGCCGGCGCTCATCCCGAGGTCGTGCTGACGGAGGGCCTGTGGAGGCGTTGGTTCGGCGAGGACCCAGGGGCCGTCGGCCGCTCGATCACACTGAACGGGCTGAGCTACACCGTGATCGGTGTGTCGCCGGCTCGCTTCCGCGGCACGTCTCTCATGAGTTCGCCGGAGCTCTTCGTGCCGATGACGATGCAGCCGCACCTCATGCCGACGAGTGGCAACCTCTTGGAATCTCGAGGATGGGGCGGCGTCGAAATCGTCGGGAAACTCGCGCCCGGCACCTCCAGCGAGGCCGCGGCCGCGGAGATGCGCACACTCGGTGAAGCCCTCGGGCTCGAGTACCCCCGCTCCAACGGCGAACGTGCGTACACGGCGGTCGGATTCCGTGAAGCCGCCGTGCCCAGCTACGTGCGAGGGCCGGCGCTCCAAGTGGGGACACTCTTGGCCGGCGTCGTCGCGGCGGTGTGGCTCGTCGTGTGCTTGAACGTGTCGAATCTCTTCTTGGCGCGATCGATCCGTCGCCGTCGAGAGCTGGCCATCCGTGTGGCCGTGGGGGCCGGTCGTGGGCGGGTCGTCGGTCAGCTGGTCGGCGAGTTCATGTTGATCGCGATTCTGGCGGCCTTCGGTGGCGCGGCCTTCGCGCAGGCATTGGGCATGGCGATTTCGTCCCAGCCGTTGCCGATCGTGTTCGACATCGGGGTCGACGGGCGCACGATCGCCTTCGTTGCGTTCATGGCACTCGTCACGGGTCTCCTCTGCTCGTTGATCCCCGCGCTCACCCTCGCCTCCCGCGCTCCCCGGGACGTGACGACACCGGCCTCGGGCCCCCGTCCCGAACGACGCCGGTGGCCGAGCCGGCTGTTGATCATGGGGCAGGTGACCGTGTCGGTGGTCCTGGTCTTCACCACGGGGCTACTGGCTCAGACCCTCGCGAACCTCGCGGGTGCCGAGCGCGGCTTCGACTCGAGCCACATCATCACGGCCCGCTTCGACCCGAGCCTGCAGGGGTACGACGCGGAGCAGACGGCGCGGTTCTACCAACGCCTCGTCGAGGAGACGGGAGCGCTCCCCGGAGTCCGGACGGTCGCGTTGGCCGATGGGCTCCCGGCCGCGTCCGAGTTCGGCTCGGACGGGTGGTTCATTCGCAACGCCTCGGATCCCGAGCGCTCGACGTCGATGTCCGCGAGCGCAGTCTCCACGAACTTCTTCTCCGTGATGGGCATTCCCATCGTCGCGGGACGGGGCTTCACCGACGGCGACGTCCCGGGGGCCGTTCCCGCGCTTCTCGTCAACGAGGCGGCGGCGACGATCATCGAGGAGCGGACGGGCCGACCTGCGGTGGGGGAAGCGCTCGGGATGAACGGTCCGGGTGGCCCGTTCCTCGAGGTCGTCGGTGTGGTCGGGGATAGCAGGAGCGGTCGGGTCACGAACGCCTCGCCGTTCATCTACGGGGCGCACGAACAAGCCCTCGCGCTCGGCCTCGGGGGCACCCGGATGGTCGTGATGCTGAAGGGGAGCGCCGACATGGGTGAGCTGAGCGGTCCGCTTCGGGATGCTGCCGCTCGCGTCGATCCCAACGTGTCCGCCACCGACGTGGTAACGATGGACGCGTTCCTCGACGGTCTGCTCGCCGTGGAGCGACTCACGGTGACCGTCCTCGGGACGAGTTCGATGGTCGCACTCGGTCTCGCCGCACTCGGGTTGTACGGGCTGCTGGCCTATCTCGTTGCGCAGCGGACCCGTGAGTTCGGGATCCGCGTCGCACTGGGCGCGGCATCGGAGTCGCTACAGAGGATCGTCTTGGTGGAAGCACTCGTGCTGTCGGCGTCGGGCTTGGTGCTCGGCGGCGTGCTCGTATCGGTCCTCGTTGGGTGGACCGAGGGCTTCTTGGTGGGTGTGTCGCCGGCTGACCCCGTCACCATCGTGCTGAGCGTCGCAGCGGTGATGGTCGTGACCCTCGTGGCCGCCTACACCCCGTCGGTACGCGCGGCTCGGGCCGATCCCGTCGTCGCCATGCGGGCGGAGTGAGCCTTCGCGACCCGGCCGACGGCCCACCCTCTCCCGAACGTGCTACCGACTCGGACGCCGGACCGGATCTAGCTCGAAGGCCGGCTCCCGGCTCGAGACGATCGTGCCGAGCCACGTTCCCTCCTTGGCGTCTAGACCTGCGATCGCGATCGAGCCCGAGCGTGCGTCCGCGCCGCACGACTCCGGCATGGCGACAAGGACGACCGCGCCGCTGTCGAAGAAGCGCAGACACTTCGGATCACGGTCGCTCTCATGAGCCCACGCCTCGGCCACTCGGTCGACGACGGGTCGCACTTCGATGGGATGCATCTCGGCGAACGGTGTTGCCTCGTCCAGGCCCAGCGCATTTAGGGAGCCTGTACTCAGGGAGAGTCGGCCGGGCGAGATCGGAGGGACGTCTGGGTATTGATAGCGGCTGCTCACAGGATCCCCAGACTGCCATCGCGGGTGCGCCTGCTGTACGGTGACCCCCTCCAAGCCGCTGAAGGCAGCTTCGGTCGCTCGAAGGAGGCTGTCTCCAGCCGCGGAGAAGTCCGTCTCCAGAAACTCAGCGACGCCGACGATCAGATCGCCACGCAGTGACTCCGAGACATCGAGACTCAGGTGTCCTCGCGTCCAGCATCGTTGGTACGGCAACTCTCGGCAGTACGATGGCGAAGTCATACCCAGCCCTGCGGCCACGGAATCTCCCACCTCAAAGAGCTGCTCCACGGCGGGCAGTGGACGTGGCCCCGCGGGTTCCAGCCACATCATCCTCGCCACGATCGGGTCGCACGAGGCCGACGCAACGGACGCGATGACGATCACCGCGTATTGCGTTCGCCAGACCCGCGGTGACGCGTACCCCACTTCATCCTCCTGTCGAACGGTACGGCTCTCGCGTCGATCCAGCTCTGCAAGAACCGCTCCGATGTATTCGACCGCCTCGCGGTCTGCGCGACACGAGAGCTACAGGGAGGCGGCGCCCCGTAGCTCGAATCCGATCCGCTCGACTGCGGCTCGAATCGCGTCCGTCGTATATCCGCCGAAGCCCAGAAGTAGGGACGAGCCGGCGCCTTCGTCGTCATCGGCGTGGAAGACGTCCGCCGGGACGACGATGACCCCCGACCGCCGGAGTCGGTGGGCGACGGTAGCCGCGTGGAGGCCCACCTCGAGATCGAGGAGTGCGTGCATGCTGCCCGTGGGTGTTCTGAGCGAAGCCCGCCCTTCGAGACACACCTCGACCGCCTCGACGAGCGCGTCTCTCCGTTTGCGGTACAAGGCCCGGGTGCGACGGACGTGGCGGGCGAAGTGGCCCTCCTCGATGAAGAGAGCGGCAGCGCGTTGAATCCACAGAGGCTGCATACCCGTGCGGTCGATCCGGATTTGGAGCGCTCGATCGCGGAGTTGCGGAGGGAGCACGAGGAAGCCGAGTCGGATCGCCGGTGCGAGAGACTTCGAGAAGGAACCGACGTAGATCACACGCTCGTGCTCATCGATCCCTTGCAAGGCTGGGAGGGCTCGGCCCTCGAGCCGGAACTCGGAGTCGTAGTCGTCTTCGACGACGTACGCGTCGTGGCGGTGAGCCCAGTCGAGTAGTTCAACCCGCCGGCGAGCGCTGAGCAGGCAGCCGGTGGGGAATTGGTGAGACGGTGTGACGTACGCGCCCCGTGCCCGTGGCCAGAGACGAATGCCCTCGCTCACGACGAGCCCTTCGTGATCTACGGGGACAGGCCGGGGGCGCAGCCCGACGACCCTCGCTGCGTTGCGCGCGCCGAAGTACCCCGGGTTCTCGATCCAGACCTCATCGTCGCGGGCGGCCATGACCTCGAACGCGAGGCTCAGTCCTTCCTGAGATCCGGTGGTCACGATGATGTCGTCGGCGTGACATCGAACGCCTCGGTTGCTCCGGAGGTGGCGAGCGACCGCTGCCCGAAGCTCCGCATCCCCTGCGTGGGCACCGGTGGTCAGCACTTCGGCTCCGAGGTCGTTCAGGACGCGACGGACGATGCGACCGAAGGCGCTGTTGGCGAACTCGTCTAGAGCCGGGATACCGGGGCGGAGAGGCAGGGGAAGCTCCAGGTCCACCGCCTCTCGCGACCCGCCTCCGGGCTTGGAGGGTGGGATCGCGCCCTCTTGAACCAACCCGTGGGGGATGGTCGTGCCGGATCCGATCCGGCTCTCCAGATACCCCTCCGCCTTCAATTGCTCAAAGGCCTTTACGACCGTCGATCGAGAGACCCCGAGGTCGTCCGCGAGCGAGCGGGTCGACGGCAGGCGTGCCCCTCCGTCGATGCGACCGGCTCGGATCGCTTGTCGCAGCGCTTCCGTCAGCTGCCGATGAAGCGGTAGGCCGCTCTCGGCGTCGAGCTCCAGAAGAGGGAAGCTCCCGGCGCGACGTCGAACCATGAGGAGGGAGATCGGGGGACCGGACCTTGGGCGATACGCCGAACGCACGCGCTCCGTTCCAAAGTGGTATGCACTGAGGGTGATGAAATGGCACTTGAGGGCATGCCGCTGTGTGAGGAGCTTGAGCCCAAGATCCGTTGGCTGCGCTCGGGCGAGAGGAGTGAGGGATGGGTAGGACGAGAAGGGTGATCGTTGCCGGGGCCGTGGCCCTCGGCGTGTGGGCGGCCGATGGCGCAGCGCAGGCCACGCCCCCGTCCGATGCGTTCCAAGCGGCGGCCGCGTTGACCCAGGCCGAGCAATGGCCGGAAGCGGTCGAAGCGTATCAGACCGTCGTCGCAGACGAGCCGGGCAATGGGATCGCGTGGCTACGTCTCGGCCAGGCCTTCGTCGAGGTGGGACAACCTCACGAGGCGCTCGAGGCCTTCGAGCGGGTGCCGGAGACGGGACTGCAGACGCCGTTCCTCAACGTCTTCCAAGCGCGGGCCTTCGCTCAGCTCGGACGGGACGCAGACGCCTTCGACGTGTTGGAAGCGGTGCAGCCCGTAGCGGGTCTGGGCGGTGCAGCGACGCTGATGGGCTTCGAGGAGCTGGCCATCTACGCCGGCACCCCGCGTTTCGACGCTGTGGCGGACGCGTTCGAAGCGGCCGAGTGGCCGTGCAGGGCGGATCCCGTGAGCCGCGAGTTCGACTTCTGGATCGGCGACTGGGATGTCTACGTGAGTGGTAGCCTGGCGGGGCAGAACTCCGTCGAGCTCATGTTGGGCGACTGCACGCTCCTCGAGAACTGGACCAGCGCGCGGAGCCGAGAGGGAAAGAGCTTCAACTGGGTGGATCGCTCCACCTACCGTGAGCACCGCTGGCGTCAGCTGTGGGTCGCGGACGGAGGCAACACGCTCGACTACTACAACGGCCACTACTCCGACGGCGCGATGCGCTTCGAGGGACACACCTTCTCCCCCGCCGGAGACAGCATTCCTCAGAAGCTCAGATTCGAGAACGTCGCGCCGGACACCGTCCGCCAGGTCTTCGAACAGTCGAATGATGGCGGAGCGACGTGGGTGGTGACGTTCGACGGCCTCTACGTCCGGAGGGCGGGCAGCTAGTCGGGCGGTCGCGCGCTCTTTCAGAACTCGACGACGAAGCGAGCCATTCGGCGCCGGAGTGCCGGTGTGTGTCGAAGCGCGAGCAGAGCGCTGTCGAGGACCGCACGCTGCCATCGAGACCGACCGACGAGCATGTGTCGCGCACGCTCCGTGGTGCGGATGGCCTCCGCGGCTTCGGGGTGCCTCTCCAGCGAGTATCCGGCCGTATCTCCGGAGGCGATCCGCTTCGCCAGGGCGACTCCGTCTGCGATACCGAGGTTCATCCCCCGTCCGCCGACTGGGGAGTGGCAGTGGGCGGCATCCCCCGCGAGGTGAACCCGCCCCGCGGAGTATGTCTCTGCCTGACGAACGGAGATCTGGAACGTTCCCGTTCGGTGCTCGTGCGTAACGTCGAGAGGTAGGGAGGCCGCTTCGAGCGCGTCCGGCGTGCTCGACAAGACCCGAAACCGGGCTCCGCCGAGTGGCACGACGACGGCCACGATGCCCGGGGCGACGCGCATCAGCGTGAAGCCATCGGGGTGCCGCCACTCCGAAAGGTCGACATCGGCGATTGACCACTCTTCCCCGAGCTCGTAGCCGGGGAAGTCGATGCCGGCCTGCGCACGCGTCGTGCTACCGACTCCATCGGCGCCGACGATGTAGTCGAAGGTTGCCGACGATCCGTCCGAGAGGTGAGCGGTCGGCGCGTCGGGATCGTGGATCCGCTCGAGCGCGACCCCATAGCGGACGCCGACCCCCTTCGCGCGAAGCGCCCTTCGCATGATGGCCTCCGTTTCGTCCTGCGCGAGGCCCATCAGGTGAGGTACGAACGCTCGCTCCGACGAGACGGGCGTCGAGAGACTGAGGCTCGAGCCGGAATAGACGTAGAGAGATCTCAGCGGGGTGGCCGCTTCGAGGATGGCGTCCGCCACGCCCGAGGGAGCGAGCAGCGCGAGGCTACGGGGTGTGATCCCTACCGCGCGGCTGAGGCCGGACGGTTCATGCCGGCGGTCGATGATCGTCGGGAGGATCCCGTGCCTCGCGAGTTCGACTCCGGCCGCCAAGCCGGTGGGCCCCGCTCCCACGATCAGCACGCGCGTCATGGGTCAGCCGGTGAGTGCGCTCCGGGCCCGAAGCGCCCGTTCGTGCGCGTCTTCCACGGTCGGCGCCACGGCGGTGAGGTGGCCCATCTTTCGCCCTGGCCGCGCCGCACCCTTCCCGTAGAGATGGAGGGCCACGCCGGGGATGGCGGCGGCCGCCGCCCAATTCGGTTCGCCGTTCGCCCAGAGGTCGCCCAGGAGATTCACCATCACCGACGGCGCGACGCGGTCGGTCGACCCGAGGGGGAGGCCACAGACGGCGCGCACTTGCAGTTCGAACTGGCTGCACACGTGGCCGTCGATCGTTAGGTGGCCGGAGTTATGCGGTCGGGGGGCGAGCTCGTTGACGACGAGCTCCCCGTCGCCGAGGTCGAAGAACTCGAAGCAGACGACCCCTACGACGTCCCATGCATCAAGCAGCGTACGCGCGATATCGAGGGCGCGGGTGCGGGTTCGCTCGTCGATCCGAGCCGGGGAAAGGGTGACGTCGAGGATGTGGTTCTCGTGGATGTTCTCGAAGGGCTCGTACAGCGCCACTTCACCGTCGAGGCCTCGGGCC
Source organism: Gemmatimonadota bacterium (assembly GCA_039030015.1). Classification (GTDB taxonomy): domain Bacteria; phylum Gemmatimonadota; class Gemmatimonadetes; order Longimicrobiales; family Gaopeijiaceae; genus UBA2589. The sequence continues at coordinate 17,498 of JBCCEZ010000009.1, forward strand.
CCGACGACGGAGATTTCACGTTCGAAGTGCGCAAACGCCTCGAGCACGGCCGGTGCTCGACCGATACCCGCCCACGCATCCGCGGCATCTTCCGGGCGCAGGATTTTCGCCTGACCCTTCCCGTCGTATCCGGACGCGGAGGTCTTCAGAATGGACGGCGTACCGATGCTCGAGATGGCCTCCTCGAGGTCCTCTGCACTCTCGATCACCGCGAACGCTACGGTAGGGACGCCCGCGGCGGCGACGGCTTCCTTTTCTCGGCGCCGGTGTTGGGCCGTGTGCAGGAGTGATCCAGCGGGCCGGACGGGCACCACGTCCGCGGCGGCTGCCGCGGTATCGGCCGGCACGTTCTCGAACTCGAACGTGATGACCGAGACCTCCGAGGCGAAACGCCGTACCGCGTCGAGGTCCTCGTACGGTGCCTGGACGGCTCGGTCGGCGACCTGGCCGGTTGGGGTGTCGTCCTCCGGGGCGAATACAGCGACCCGATACCCCATCCGACGCGCGGCGAGTGCGAACATCCGCCCGAGCTGCCCCCCGCCCAGCACACCCAGGTGGGCGCCTGGCAGGATCGGTTGGCTCACGGGAGCTCGGACTCGAGGGACGCCCGGGACTGTGCGTCCCGGAAGTCGTGCAATTTCGCCCTGAGCTCGGGGTCGGTCGTTCCGAGCATGCCCACCGCGAGGAGTGCCGCGTTCTTCGCGCCCGACTCGCCGATGGCGAGGGTCCCGACAGGAATGCCTTTGGGCATCTGCACGATACTGAGGAGAGAGTCCACCCCGCGCAGAACCCTGCTTTCGACCGGCACGCCGAGGACGGGGACCGTCGTGTGGCTCGCGACCATGCCCGGGAGATGTGCGGCGCCCCCCGCGCCCGCGATGATCACCCGGAGACCCGCGTCTTCGGCCGCCTTCGCATAGTCGCGCATCGCGTCCGGAGTGCGGTGCGCGGAGACCACGCGTTTCTCGAAAGGGACGCCGAAGTGTTTGAGAGTCTCCGCGGCGTGGCGGAGCGTCGGCCAGTCCGAGGTACTGCCCATGATGATCCCCACGAGGGGGCTCGCTTCAGCGTTCACGTGCGCGGCGCTCCAGCTTGAGACCGAGAAACGGGAAGCGGGGAATATAGGGCCGATACCGCGTCTCGCCGGAACCTCTTGTCATATCACCTGCACTGCAGTACATATTCTCCGAGAACTACTACAGTGAAGGGGATATCATGGGCCGGGCCTTGGGTGAGTTCGAACAGCTGATCCTCTTTGCTCTCGTCGAGCTGGAAGACGAGGCGTATGGCGCCGCGATCGGGCGCGCGATCGAAGCTCGGACCGGCCGCTCGGTATCGGCGGGCGCGATCTACACCGCGCTCGACCGACTCGCGTCGCGTGGGCTCGTGACGTCTTGGGTTGGAGAACCGACGGGTGAGCGAGGTGGACGGAGGCGGAAGTACTACGGGCTCGAGCCGGCGGGTGCCGCCGAGTTGAGTCGTTCGGTCGCCGTGATCCGCTCCATGTCGGAAGGCTTGATGCCGAAGCTCGAGGCCATCACCGGATCGGAGATCCGTTGAAATCGCCGTCCTGGCTCGCCGCGCTGCTGCTTCGCCTCCTCATCCGTGGGGAGGGCTCGGAGTTCGTGGCGGGCGACTTGATCGAGCGGTACCAGCGCGAGCGGCGCGAAGGCCGACCAGAGGCACGGGCGCGCTTCTGGAGTGCGTTGCTCGCGAGCGGTTGGTCGTGGTGGAGACCGGGCGCGGTGATGCGGCGGATGAGACAACGGACACGACGTGGGGAGGGAATGGGGATGTGGGTCCAAGACGTACGCGCCGCGGGGCGCTCGCTACGGCGTCGGCCAGGGTTCGCGTTCGGGGTCGCGTTGACCCTGGGGCTCGGTATCGGCGCGACCACGACGGTCTTCACCGTGGTGGACGGGGTGATGCTACGACCGCTGCCGTACGACGACCCGGGTCGACTGGTCGCGCTCGGCACCACCTTCCCGACGCGGGAGTGGGCCGACGAGGAGGCCGGCCTCCAGCACCTCGCCGGGATGTCGTTGCTCAACTTCCGAGATCTGTCCGAGAGGGCGCGGTCCTTCGACGGGTTGGCGGGCGTCGAACTGACCAACGTTCTCTTGCCGGACCAGGGCTCGGGTCCGGAGTTCGCGGGCGCCGCTCGTGTGTCACCCGACCTCTTTCACGTGCTGGGGGCGACCCCTGCGATCGGGCGGAGCTTTCTGCCCGACGAACACTCGGTCGATGCGGACGCCGTCGTCATGCTGTCGTACGGCGCGTGGGAGCGGCGCTTCGGTGGTGACCCGAATATCGTCGGCGTAAGCGTCGAGCCGGTGGGTCAGCCGTTCACGGTCGTGGGTGTACTCCCCGCCGATTTCGAGCCCCCGGAGACGTTTTTTCGCGCGATGCCCGACTTCTGGCTGCCGCTGCAGCCGGACCACCCGCGCTACGCGAACCGAGGCGGGCGGAGCCTCGCGTTGATCGGGCGACTCGGTGCGGGGACGACCGTCGAGCGCGCCCGGGACGAAGCGAGGGAGATCGGTCTCGCGCTCGCGCAGGACTTCCCGGAGGGCAACGTCTATCCAGACGGAAGCCACTTCGGGATCGGTGTGAACGGCTTGCACCAGCAAACCGTCGGGACCACGGGGCGGACGCTGGGGATCTTCCTCGGTGCGGCCTCGTTGGTGCTCCTGCTCGCGGCGATGAACTCGGCGACGCTCCTCCTGGCGCGCTCGCTCGATCGAACCCGGGAGCTGGAGGTGCGGGCCGCGATGGGTGCGGGTCGAGCGAGGCTCGTGCGCCTCCTGGTCGCCGAAGCCGCGATGATCTCGGCGGTCGGCGGCGTCGTTGGCGTGCTCGTCGCGTATGGGGGCGTCGAGGCGTTCCTGCGCATGGCACCGTCGTCTCTTCCGCGACTCGACGCGGTCGCAGTCGACGCGCGAGTGTTGCTCGTCGCGGCGATCGTATCTGTCGGGGCAGGTGTCCTCGCTGGACTGCTCCCCGCCTTGTTGTCGACGCGAAACGGCTTGTCCGTCGGACCCTCCAGGACGTCCACGGCTCCCCGCTCTCGTTTGCGGACCCTGTTGGTCGGGGGGCAGATCAGCGTGGCTGTCGTCCTCCTCTCCGGAGCCGGTCTGCTCTTCAGCTCGTTCGTCCACATTCTGACCGTCGACCCTGGCTTCGAGCCCGAAGGACTCGTGTCGATGAGGGTCGCGTTGAAGCGACCCGGCGCAGCCGACGAGGCGGGGTGGGTCGGATGGGACCGGGTCATCGAGGAGGTGTCGACCGTGCGGGGCGTGAGGGCGGTAGGCGGCGTATCGAACCCACCGTTCCAGTCTCCGTCGTGGGCACCGCGTCTCCTCTTGCCGGGGGATCCTCCGGACCTGTGGCGCGAAGGGGTCGCCGGCTTCGCCATCACTCCGAACTACCTGGAGACGATCGGTAGCTCGATCGTCGCGGGGCGTCCGTTCGATCGCGGAGACGGCCCCGACGCCGAACCGGTGGTGCTCGTGAACTCCGCCTTCGTGCAGGCCCATCTGGAGGGAGAGGAGCCGTTGGACCTCGTACTGCGCCACGTCGAGGGAGGTGAGGAGTCGTCGATGCGCGTCGTCGGAGTCGTGGAGAACGTGGTGCAGACGTCGGCGGACGAAGGGCCGAGACCGGCGATGTACGTGCCCCACACGCAAGTCGAGTGGCCGTTCGTGAACGTCGTCGTGCGTTCGAGCGACGACCCGACCGTGCTCGTACGGGAGCTTCGCAACGCGGTCGCTCGCTTCAGTCCGGTGATTCCGCCCCAGGATCTCCGCACGATGAGCGATCGCATGGCGTCCACACGCACCAACCCGCGGTTTCAGGCCTTCTTGATCGGCGCGTTCGCGTCGATCGCGCTGTTGCTGGCGGCCGCAGGTCTGTATGGGACGCTCGCACACAACGTGCGCAGACGAGAACGTGAGATCGGAGTCCGTTTGGCGTTGGGGTCCGCTCGGCGTGGTGTCATCGAGATGGTCTTGCGGGACGGGCTCGGCATCGTCGTCGTCGGGCTCGCCATCGGCATCGTCGGCGCCTTGGGAGCCACGCGGGTACTCACCGACGCGCTGTTTGCGGTCGAGCCGAACGACCCACTGACGTTGGCCGGCGTGGCGTTGGTGCTCCTCGCCGTCGCCGTGATCGCCTGTCTGCTACCCGCCAGGCGAGCGTCCTCGGTCGACCCCGTCGAGGTGTTGCGGTCGGAGTAGGGGCGCGGGCGCTGATGCTCCACGAGTGGGCCGGCTCCCGGCCCCGACCTACGACGCGAGGATCGGCTCACACACCTCGAGGATTCGCTCTCGCGCCTGGCGATACGCCTTCTCTGCCTCGGCCAGGAGGTCGGGTGGCACCTCCACCGGAGCCTCGGAACGCGACTTCTTCACGATTCGCCCTTGGGTGATGCGAGGTGAGACATCTCCACGGAATCGCTCCCCCGTGTCGTCGAAGACCTGATATTCCGGAGACAGAGGTGCGGACAGTTCGAGCCAGGTCGACAGCTCCGCCAGCAGGGCGTCCGGCGTATCCACGATCGCTTCGGCGTCGAAGTAGATCGGGCGGTGGGATGCGTGAGACGCATCGGCGATGATCCCATCCATCCGCGCTCGGTAGTACTCGGTGAGGCGGGGAAGCCCCTCGAATCGGTCGCCCAGAGGCGTCATGCGAGTCAGTCGCACCATGCTCGGCAGGGCGTCCGCCGGGCGACGAAGGAACACGACCAGCCGCACGTCGTCCCGGTCGAGGATCGAGCCGTCGAGGCGATACTCGTTGTGCAGGAGCTTGTCCAACAGGTAGCGATAGCTCGACGGAGTCCCTGACTGCGCTTCGGTGAACCGCGCTCTCACCAGGTCCGGCCAGCCCGCGTAGGCCGCCAGTCGCTCGAAGTGCCCGGCGATCTCCGGGTGGCTCCCGAGGATGTGGGCCAAGAGGGTGGAGTAGCTGCGCATGTGGCTGAGCAGGAAGACGTAGCGCTTGGGTGCGAGCAGCGCTCGTGGATCCGTAACGCACGTGCGCGCGACGGCGCCTAGGGTGCTGAGCCTCATGGACCGTCGGAGACTAGTCCATGTCCACTTCGACGCTCGCCAAGATCGATCGCCCCGTGAGGCGGACGACGGGTGCGTCGCGTTGCTGGTCGTCGCGGTCCCGGTCTCTCTTCCGCCGTTTTCTACCCTTGATCGAGAAGTTGCCGAGAAAGGCGAACTTCTCGTCTTGAATCTCGACGTGGTCGGGAAGCTCGATCTCGACGCTTCCCATGATCGCTTCGACGCGGATCTCGGTGACACCAGGTGGGAACTCCGCGCGGCGGAAGTCGAGCTCCATCGAACCCATGATGGACTTCACGTCGACGACTTCGGGCACCGGTCCGGTGACGCGGCGTTCGATAGAACTGAGGACCGAGGTCATCTTCTGGGCGGGTGGTCGAACGAGCGCCCCCGCGTGATCGACGGGCACGGGGAGGTTGGTGGCCTCCGGTGACGTCGGCGCCGCGGGCAGGTCGCGGATGATCGCCTGGAGCGCTTTGGAGTCTTGGACGTCGTACACCTCGGCGACCCGGCGCTCGAACTCGTCGATCGCGATCGCGTCCTTGCTGAAGGCCTCGGTCAGCGCGCGAACGGCTCCCTCGCGCTCTTCCGCCGTGGGGAGTCGCGTGACGGCGCGGGACTCGGGTGTGGAGTCACTCATGGCGAAGGCCGTGGTCTGCAGAGTCGGATCTAGTGCGGCGTGCCCTTCAACATCCGCCGAACCTCACTGTTCTCCAAGACGTTTCGCGCGCGGTTCACCGCTGCAGTCGTTGTCGGGCCAGTCGTCGGTTGCGGTCGGAGGGGTCGTGCTCGGCCATCCAACGCAAGCGCTCGCGGGCCGTCGGGTGTGTGGCGTCGAAGTCCAGCCACGTTTCGAGTGCGAGCCATCGCAGTTGTTCGACCGGGCGTTCGACCTGGGCGTCGAGCACGGCGCCGGCTTCAGGAGTAGCGATCGCCCCGAGGGTCCGCATGGCCAACTTCAGTACGAAGCCGCTCTCTCCAGAACCGCCGTCGAACGGGCGCTCCAGCACGTGCGCCATCGCATCCAGCGAGGCCGGGTGCGCGAGCTGTTCCAACGCGCTCATGGCCGCGACCCGCACCTCTTTGGACGGATCGTCCAAGAGAGCTTCCAGTTCGAGTCGCGCGGACGACGCCTCGCGTCGACTCAACGTGCGCGCGGCCCGAGTGCGCACCTCGGAGTCCTCGTGCCCGAGGGCTCGAATCAGCTCTTCCGTGGCCCCGGTTCCCGGCTGCGAGCTCAGGAGGTCGACGGAGCCGAGCACCACGGCAAAGCTCAAGAATCCGGTGAGGACCGCAGCCGTGCTCGGCCACGTCGACGGGTAGCGCGGGACATCCGGATCGAGAATCGCGTCGAGCCTACCCCTCGTCGACGAGAAGCGAAGCCCGACGGAGCTGCGTAGCGCTGGGCTGGCTTCTGCGCCCGGAGAGGCGAAGGCGAGCAAGACCCGAGCGTAGTCGGACGCGTAGATCCCCTGGCTGAGGACGCGGTCATCACACGCACGCTCGCGAGCGTCGATCAGCCTCCGACGGGCCGACCACACCAAGGGATTGGGCCACGCAGGGATGACGGCCAAGGCGGTGAGCGCGTGCGTGAATGCGTCGTGTCGGCGGACGTGCGCCAGTTCGTGCACCAACACCGAGCGCAACGCCTCGGGTGGAAGCGCGGCCACATCCGGTCCCAGTACGATCAGCGGCCTCCCCCAGCCGACCGTGGCGGCAAAGCCTTCGTCCGGCACGAGGCCGAGCTCGACGTTCCGACGGATGCCGAGCCGTCTACGCTCCTGATCTAGGATCGTGGCAGCGTTCGTGGTCGGGTCCAGGCGTGAGCTCCTCCGACGAAGCACCTGCACACGCACCAGGTCCGCACACCACCGAGTCGCGAGTACTACGACCCCCGCCCACCAGACGAGAAGTAGCATCGATGCGAGGGGAAGGCCCGCCGAGGCCGGTTCGTACGGTGCGCCGGCGAACGCCTCGACCGCCTCCGACCCGACCCACGCGGTTTCGGCCGGGTAATGAGCGAGCGTCGACACCGGCGACCAACTCGGGCCGAAGATCTCGATCAGTGGGAGCATGCCTACACCGAGGAGAGCTGCCGTCCACAGTCCATGCCGAGCCGAAGCGGAGCTCGCGGCGAAGGCGCGCGTCACCAATGCCGCGATCGCCAAAACGACTGACGCCTTGAAGAAGACGGCCACCATCAGATCGGCCCCGAGTCGAGCCGAGACAAGGAGCTCGAGGACGGTCACGACGCCTCGTCCTCACCGTGCCGGCGGGCCCGTTCCGCGCGCTCGATTCGCTCCCGAATCTCGGCGACGTCGGCCTCGCTGAGCCCCGTCTCGCCGCGCTCCAGCAGGTGGATGATCGCTGCGGTCGACGAGTCCTGGTAGAACGTCCGCACCACACGGTCCATGAGAGACGTGCGGGCTTCGGACTCCGGAACGGTCGGCCGGTAGACGTTCGCTCGGCCGTCGCGCCGGTGGGTCAGCACCCCCTTTTTCTCCAGGTTGGCCATCGTCACCCGGACCGATTCCGAGGGCGCATCCGTCAGAGCATCGACGACATCGGCGACAGAAGCTTCCGATCGCCGATAGACCGCGTCCACGATCCGGCGTTCCAGGCGAGACAGAGTGTCGTATAGATCCATTCCCATGATGTAATTTTCTTTACGGATCGTGATGCGCGCAACGTCCCGACCCTTGACGGTCCGTTCGTGGCTCCGCTAAGTGTAATAAATATTACGTAATAATATTTACACATGGCGGGGTGGATATGGGTTGGGAGGTGCTGGGGAGGGTTCGGTCGTGGCTGTGGTTGCTCGCCGTCCCGGCGACGGTCGCGGGCCAAGAGGCGACCGACGGGACGACGTCTCGCATTGTCGAGCGACCCGAGTGGACCGACGCCACCGTGCGACGAGCGTCGTCTCGGATCGAGATCGACGGGCGGGTGGATGAGGCGGCGTGGGCGGACGCGGAGTCCATTGCCTTGCCCTGGGAAATCGAGCCGCGACTGAACGTCGATACAGAACTGGCCACAGACTGCCGCATCACCTTCGACGATCGGAACCTCTATTTCGGCTGTCGGATGTCCGATCCCGACCCGGGCTCGATCCGGGCCTTCCTCGTCGATCGAGACCAGACGGACGGGCAGGATGAGATCGGGCTCGTGATCGACCCGTTCCGCGATTCCCGTCGTGCGTTCGGCTTCAACCTGAACGCTCTAGGCGTGCAGAAGGACTGGGTCTACGACCGCGAGCAGGGCAATGACGCCTGGAACGCCATCTGGGACTCGCGAGGAAGACTCACGTCGAACGGGTGGGAAGTGGAGGCGGCGATCCCGTTCGCGTCCCTTCGCTTCCCAGCGACGACCGATCCACAAGATTGGGGTTTCTTCGTGTGGAGGGGGCGTCCCCGTAGTGAGGAAGTGAGCGTCCGTTCCGTGCCGCGGAATCCGTCGAACCAGTGTGCCCTGTGCCAGATGGCGGTCCTTCGAGGTGTCGAGCCGCCGGAGCCGGGGTTGGGCCTGGAGGTGGCCCCGTACGCGACCGTCGAGCGAACCGACTCCCGGCCCGAGGTGACGAGCCCGAGCCTGGCGACCGGACCGACGAACGACGAATACGGGGTCGACGCTCGTTGGAGCGTCACCTCAGACCTCACGGCCAACCTCACGATCAATCCGGACTTCAGTCAGGTCGAGGCCGACGGCGCGCAGCTCCAGTCCAATCAACAGTTCGCCCTGTTCTTTCCGGAACGACGTCCCTTCTTCCTCGAGGGATCGGAGATCTTCGAGACTACGCCGTTCCGCGCCGTCTTCACGCGGACGATCGCGGATCCCTCCGTGGGCGCGAAGTTGACGGGGAAGGGAGGGGCGTGGGCGTACGGAGTGCTGGCTGCTAGGGACGAGCGCACCAACCTGCTGTTCCCTGGGCCGCAGTCGTCTGCCTCGACCGGGTTGGAGTCGGCGAACTCGGCGTTCATGGCCAGAGTGCGGCGGGACGTGGGGGAGGCCTCCACCGTTGGTGGGCTGGTCACCGCACGAGATGGAGAGGGCGGCTACAGGAACCTGGTGGCGGGTGCCGACGCGAGGGTCCGTATCGGTCAGGCCTCGTCCGTTACGGCACAGGTGCTAGGGTCGGAGACCGAGTATCCGACCGAAGTGGCCTCGGCCTTTGGACAGCCGATGGGCTCCTTTGGCGGGTGGGCCGCTCGCGCCCACTTCGACTATCGGACCCGCACGCGCTGGCTCAGTTCGTTCGTGTCCCACACCGATCCGGGCCTTCGAGCCGATGGGGGCTTCGTAGCCGGAGCCGACTTCCAGCAAGTCGACGCTCGTGGCGGCTTCAATGTGTGGATGGACGACCATCCACTGCTCACACGAATCGAGTCTGTGAGCGGGGGCGGCCGTTTTCAGGAGACCGACGGGACGCTGATCGGCCAGTTCGTGTTCACCTCGTTCGGCGCGCACGGGGCGCGCCAGAGTCGCCTAAGCGCGAATCCAGATGTCTTCTGGCGCGAATATCGAGGCCAGCGATTCCGGATCGAGCGCCTCAACCTCTCGGGAGAGGTACAGCCCACCCGCCGCATCTACGCCGACTTCTTCTTCCAGCTCGGCCGCGAGCTGGATTTCGCGAACACGCGGGAGTCGGGCTTGACCCGACTGAGCGGAAGCCTGGACCTCCGACTCGGGCGATCGATCGAGTGGGACATGGACTACGACGAGAAGCGCCTCACGTATCTCGGTCAGCGCGTCTTCCGCGAGTCGATCGCGCAGACTCGCGTCTTCTACCACTTCTCCAGCCGGCTCTTCTTCCGCGCCATCGTTCAGCTCCGTGACGTGGCACGAGATCCCGCGCTATATGTCGTCGAGGTCGATCCGACGAGTCGCTCGCTCGATTCGCAACTGCTGCTGTCGTACAAGGTGAACCCGCAAAGCGTCGTCTTGGTGGGGTACTCGGATGCCTCACTCGGCATACGAGAGAACCAGGACCCGTTCGCTGCACTCGACCTCACCCGGCTGTCACGGTCCTTCTTCCTGAAGCTCAGCTACGCATGGCGGCCCTGAGCGGCTCGCTCGATCAATCTGCCTTCAGGGCGGCCACCGGATCGATCCGCGAGGCGTGGAGGGCCGGCCTTCCCGCGGCGACGACCGCGCCGGCCAGCAGAATGAGCGGCACGAGCGCGAAGATCAGGGGGTCGTGTGGGCCGCCCCCTTCACCCTCGAGCATCTCGCGACCCAGAATCGGGGTGAGCAACCACGCCAGGGCCATTCCCGCCACCAAGCCGATCGCGACGGGTCGGAGACCGCGGACCAGGACGTCGCGGAGGACGCTGGACTCCGGAGCCCCGAGGGCACGCATGACGCCGATGGCGTGCACCCGCTGCGCGGCGTTGAACGCGACGACTCCGTGGAGGCCTACGATGGCGAGCAGGAGCGCCGCGAGGCCGAGTGACCCGAACAGGAGTCCCATGATCCGGCCGCCATCGTTTTCCCTCCGCACGATGGCTTCCAACGTCATCGTGTTGTCGAGGGGGAGCTCCGCGTCGAGCGAGCGGACGGCCTCCGTCAGCGCCTCGAGGGGCCGTCGTGCACCTGGGAGCATCCGGACGCCGACCAGCAGGGAGGATGGTTGTCGTTGGGCGACCGGCAGGAATACGGCGGCGACGCGCTCCCCGTCGTCGACGCTGACGCCGGGATCGTGTACTTGACCGACGATCTCGTAGGCCACAGGGTCGCCGTTCCGCTCTCTCACCCGGAGCTCTCGGCCCACGGGCGAGACGCCCTGGAGGTGTTCTTCGACCCAGGCGTCGTTCACGACGGCCACCCGTGGTGCGTCGAAACCGTCGGCGTCGGTGAAGATTCGACCGTCGGCTACGTCCATGCCGAACATGCCGAAGAAGTCCGGGCTCACGACTCGGCGTTGTGAGCGGGGCCAGTCTTCCGGGCGGTCGTACGTCAGGCCCTCGAGTGCGATCCATGCATCGGACGTACCGTCGCCCGGCATCGCCGTCGCCATGGTGAAGGCATCCACGCCCGGGTCATCGTCGAGAAGACGATCGAGGTCGGACCAGAAGAGCTGGCGCGCAGCCGTGTCGGGATACGCGTACGACTCCAGTAGGAGTTCGGCCGTGAGCACGCCGTCGAGAGGGAAGGCGCCGACTCTCTGCACCGTGGCGAGGGCTGCTCGGACGATGAACGCCGAGGTGACGAGGAGGACGCAGGCCAGCGCGACTTCGGTCGCGACGAGGGTCGACAGGACCGGGATCCGATCGACTGATCCCCCTCGACCCTCCTTCTGCATCTCCTTGGCCAGGTCCACGCGAGTGGTGCGGATGGCCGGCGCGACCCCCGCGACCAGTGTGGCTCCAGCCATCAGCGCGACGGCGAAGCCGACGAGCCCGGACGAAAGGCCGAAGTCCGCCCAGTACGGCACCTGGCCGCGTGCGTCGAGGTTGGCGCCCAACCACGACACGATGAAGTGCGCCCCCGATATCGCGAGGACCCCGCCGACCGCGGCGACGATGAGTGCCTCCAGGGCGAGAGGGCGCATCACGGCCCACCGACTGCCACCGGTCGACATGCGCACCGCGGTCTCAGCGGTTCGGGTGACGCCCCCGAGCGAGGAAGAGCGCCGAGACGTTGGCGGCGGCAATCACGACGAGAAGGCCGATGAGCAGGTTGAGGCCCCATAGAAGCGTCCGCGTTCTGCGTCCGTGTTGGGCGACGACGTACTCTTCGACCATCACCGTCGTGCGTTCCCACTCGATCCCGACGTCGACGGGGCGCTCGAGGGTGGACGAGAGCTCCACTTCCACGCTCGGAGCCGAGCGGTCTTCATTCAACCGCGCGACGACGTCGACGCGAACCAGGTCATCGTCGACCCGAAGGGGCGTCCAGACGCGTTCGTTCCGAGGGAACCCGAACGACGCCGGCATCACGCCGACGATCGTGTGCGGCAAGCCGCCGACCGTAAGCTGCTCTCCGAGCGCGCCCGGGTCGCGGTCGAACCACTCGTCCCAGAGCTGCTCCGCGATCAGCGCCGCGGGCGCGGACTCCGGCTGCCCATCGGACGCGTCGAGCGCCCGGCCGAAGATGGGTCCGACCTGCAACGCCTCGAGGACGCCCGGTGTGATTTGGGCGACTTGGATACGCGCGGGTGCGAAGCCGGCGCCGCTGACCGCCTCGTCGTCGTCCTTGTACGCGCCGATCGCTTGGAAGCCCGCGGAGCCGGCCCAAGACTCGTAGACGAACCACGGCGCGGCGAACCCCTGGCTCGACTCCTGGTCCAGGAGTTCGACGGCGACGACGCGATCCGGATCGTCGACGGGTAGAGAGGCGAACATCGCCGAGATCACACCGTAGGCCGCCGTCGGCCCCGCGATCCCGATGCCCAGTGTGACGACCGCCGCCACGGTCATCGCCGGGGAGCGTCGGAGTGACCGAGTCGCTCGTCGTGCGTCGAGCACGAGCGCTCCCGACGTCGCCACACTGGCGAGGCGCGAGAGCGCGAGGGGTGGAGCGAGGATCGCCACTTGGCGCCAATACCAACGCCGGGCACGGCGGGCGGAGTCGCGAGACGCTCGCTTGGTGAACCCCTCCTCGAGATCGCTCAACAGGTGTGTGCGTTCGGAGCTCTCGGCCAGCGCCTCGAGGATCCGGACGGCGAGGGCGGGTGGCGCGGTTCGATGGGTCACGACGACAACTCCTCTCCGATCGCGTCCCACATCGACCGCAGGGTCGACTGAGCCTCGGCGAGGCGCGTCCTGCCGTCCGGTGTCACGGTGTACGTCTTGCGGGTCCGCCGATCTCCCGCGCCAGGAGAGCGACTGGAGTGCCCCTGCAACCAACCCTTCTTTTCGAGACGGCGCAGGGTGAGGTAGACCGCCGCTTGGGCGACGTCTTGGCCCGTCTGCTCGGCGAGGCGTTCGGTCACGGAAACCCCGTACGCGTCCTCGCCCAGCTGCAGCACGGTGAGGAGTACGAGGTGCTCGAACTCTCCCAGGATGTACCGACCCATCTCCGACCTCCTCTCCCCATCACGGTATACGAAGTTAAGTATACAAAATTAAGTAGCGGGCGCCACCGGTCGACATTCCGATGTCGTTCTCGGTCGCGTCAGAATCCGGAGGGTTGGTCCGTTACGCGCTGAACGAACGGATTCGGATGTGGAGGGGGAACGGTGAAGCGACATCTAGCCCTTGGGGTAGCGCTGGCGGTGTTGGGATGTGGTGAGGAAGGCGTCATGGCCCCTGGGGACGACGTGGGGGAACCCTTCACAGTACGGGACGGGGCCGGCACCCTATCCGGTCGACTGCGCACGCTCACCGTGCCCGCGGACCCGGGCCTCCCCGGTGACAGCATCGTTCTGTCGTTCGTCGTCTTCCCATCGGCGAACGACGCTGGAGCTCCCCCGTTGATCCTCGTCTCGGGAGGCCCGGGGAATCCATCGATCGACGAGATCCGGGGCGACCGCTTTTCGGACCTGGCCGCGTTGAGTCAGGGTCGGGACGTCGTGGTGTTCGATCAGCGGGGCACGGGGCGGTCCGACCCCAGCACGTCGTGTGGTCGGCGCTTCGACGTGCCGCTCGACCTCTTGGGTGCATCCTCGCTCGCCGGAGCGTTCACCGCACAGTTTCGCGACTGTGTCGCGGACACGGGTGCCGAGGTGGACCACTACACCACCCCGAAAAGCGTCTCGGACATCGAAGCGATCCGGGTGGCGATCGGAGCGGACCGGGTGGCCTTGGATGGGTTCAGCTACGGGACCCATCTCACGCTCGCATACGTCAGGGCGTTTCCGGAACGGGTCGATCGGGTGGTGCTCCGCGGGATCGAGGGGCCCGACCACACGTGGAAGCTTCCTGGTGCGGTCGATGCTCAGCTCGCGCGCATCGCGCAGGTCGTCCTAGACGACCCGGCCACTTCGGCGGTGATCCCCGACCTGGTGCACACCGTCGACTCGCTTACTTCGGCGCTGGACTCCATCCCCATCGAGGTCGACCTCTCAGGACAGCCCGTCCACCTCGACGGCGACCTGATCCGTATCGTGATCGCCAACCTCATCGGCGACCGGGACGACATCTCGAGCCTCGTTGCGGCCCTCGAGCTCGCCATCGCGGGTGACCTCTCCGGCTTCGCGCTCGGCGCCCTCGCGCTCAAGACGCTCGACATGCCTCGTGTCATGACGGTCGCCATGGATTGCGCGTCGGGAGCCAGCACAGGGCGAAGGGATCAGATCGCCGTGGAAGCGCCGACCGCGGTGCTGCGGGACGCCATCAACTTCCCGTACCCGCGTTTGTGTGACGCCGTCGAGGTGGCGGATGTGGGGAACTCGTTCAGGGATCCGGTCGTCTCAGACGTGCCCGCGCTCTTCGTAAGCGGCACGTTGGATGGACGCACCCCGGTGGCGAACGCCATCGAGGTTGCCGCAGGGTTCTCTCGATCCCGCTCGGTCGTGATCGACGGGGCGGGTCACGCAGCTCTCGACAGTGAGGTCTCGGGCCTGAACGACGTCATCATCCGCTTTCTCGACGGTGAAGCCGTCGGCAGCGTCGAATTGAGTTTGCCCCCACTCCAATTCGTGCGGCCGTGAAACGCGGCCCGACTGTCGCCGTAGTCTGGGCGTCCTTTGCCCTCGGAGGCTCCGCTTTGTGGGGGCAGGCAACACCGGGCGAGCCGGTGCGAGCGGCGATCCGAGGATCGGTGGTCGATGTACGCAGCCGATCACCCTTGAGCGCGTCGACGGTGCTGCTCCGCCAGCTCTCCGCGTCGCCGGACAGCCAGGCGGTCCTGCCGGAGGTTCTGGCCCGCGTCGTGACGGACGATGTCGGTGGGTATCACTTCTCTGGGCTAGCGACAGGGCTGTACCGCGTCACGGTCGAACGGCTCGGATATCATCCCGCGGCCGTCGAGGTGCACCTGCGTGGTTCGGGTTCTTCTCGCGTGACGCTGGCCCTCGACGTGGCGCCGATCGAGCTCCGACCGCTCTCCGTGTCGGTGACCGGGCAGCTCCTGGGTGGCTCCGTGGGTCCGGCGGCAGTCGTGGCGGCCCCTGAAGTCCGTTCGCCGCCGATCGAAACCGCCGTCGGCTCGCATCACTTTGCGGCGCGAGATGCGCGGTGGGCCCTCGCCTTTGGAGAAGCCGACGTCCTACGAGCCGTCCAGCGGCTCCCTGGCGCCACGACCCGGGACGAATGGACCGCGGAGGTGTGGACGCGCGGGGGCGCGGCGAGTCACACGCGGGTTCTGTACGATGGCCTCCCGCTCTTTCGCCCGGTGCAAGCCGCCGGCTTCCTGTCGGGTGCCGACGCGCTCTCCCTCGACGGGGTGTCGTACTACCCCGGAGCCCGAGGCCTCGACCGCGGCGGTGGTGTCGTGGGAGTGGTCGAGCTCACGTCGAGGAGAGCGACAGAGGGGCGGCGTTTCACCGCCTTCTTGTCGCCGGCGTCGACCGGACTGTCTGCCCAAGGTCGGTTTTGGGATGGGCGGGCCGGGTACACGGTTGCCGGGCGGCGCTCCTGGCTCGACGTCGCGAGTTGGCTGCTTGGAGACCGAGGCTCCGAGTCGTCGCTGCCGTTCGGATTCATGATGGAGACGACGAGCGGCCGGGCCGACTACGTCCTGAGCGAAGAGAGCTCGGTTGCGATCAGCTGGCTCACCGCCCGAGACCGTCTGGACGGATCGATCCCGGCTGAAGTGCATCAGTCCACCGGCGAGTGGGTCAACGACCTCACCAAGGTGGAGTGGGTGCGGCGCTCGGGTCGGCTTCGGCTCTTCACCGAGTTGGGTCGATCGCGGTACCGGGCCAACGCGGGGCCAGATCTGTCCGAGCCGGCGTGCTCCGACTGTCCGGATATCGTGAGGCTCGAGCCGCTCGGGGTGGATCTCGACCGGGTCTTGCTTCGAGTCAGTCTGTCCCCTTGGGCCGGAGGGCCGCGATCGTGGCTGGTGGGGGTAGGTGCTTCGCGGACCACTTTGGCCCAAACCGGCGCAGCCGTCGCATCGGCAGGGGGTGGCCCCGAGTCGTCCGCGGCCGATCAGGTGGATGCCTGGGCCCGTCGACGTCTCGGCTCGGACCGATGGGGCGCCGAGGTCGGTGCGCGCGCATCGGTCTCGAGCTCCGAGGGCGGAGGGCCGCAGGTGCGTTGGGCCCCGAGCGTCTCGATGACCGGACGGGTCAGCGAGTCCCTCCGAATCTCGGTCGTGGGTCAACGCACGCTCACCCACACACAATCCGTGGGTCCCTCGGGATCCACCTTTGGACCCGGCTTCTACCCGGGGGAGTCGTGGGTTCTCGGTGGGGTCAGAAGCGGCCCGGCCGTAACCGACGTCGTCGAGGCCCGGGCGCAACTTCGGCTGTCCGAGAGCTGGGACGCAGTGTCGGCCGCGTGGCTCCGTCGTTCGCACGGGGTCTTGGAGCGCCGCATGGTCCCCGGACGCTTCGCGGCGTCGGAGCCCGCCCTGGGTTCGACGCGGAGCGTAGTCTTGGAGCACCGGATCGATGCCAAGGGCTCCGAGGTCACGATCCGGCGCGGAGGACCCCACCGATGGACGGGATTCGGATCGTATTCATGGACACGCGCCGACGCTCGGTCCGCGCTCGGATCCGGTCCCGCCACGACGGAGCGCCGACACATCGTCGACGTGTCCGTCCGCACACGCTGGAGTGAGCGGGTCCGTTCTGTTCTGGCCTTCCATGGTGCATCTGGCTTCCCGCTCTCCCGGGTCTTCGACGGGCAGAGCGAGGTGGTGCAGACGTCGCTCGTCGCCACCGGGCCCGCGTACGCGTCGCTCGATGTGGGCCTCGACTGGGTCCGACCGGGGGAGTCGATCAGCTGGCGTGTGGCGCTCCAGGTGCGGAACGTCCTAGCCCGAGCCGGCCGCTCTGCGTACCGGCGCTCGACGTGCGACGGCGGGGTGCCGACCGTAGACGGCTGCCCCGGCACGACTCGTGATCTCTACCACGAGGGGATCACCTTTCCCCTCCCGTTAGTGGCGATCGAGGCGCGCTTCTGATGGATGTGGGAGCGTTGTTCGCTGCGCACCATCGATCCCTCGTGCGCTACCTGTATCGACTGTCCGGGGACGCCGACCTGGCGGACGACGCTGCCCAGGAGGCCTTCTTCCGGCTGCAGCAGCGACCCCCCGCCCACGGGAGAGAGCTGAGGGCGTGGTTGTTCACGGTCGGGACGCGCGCCCTGCTCGACCAAACCCGCACCGATCGCCGCCGCCGGACGATCGCTCACGCCCACGCGCCGGAGCTCGTGGGATCGACCCGAGGGCCCGAGCAGCACCTGGAAGCGGCGGAGAGTCGACGGCTGGTTCGCGAAGCGCTGGACGCGCTCAACGAGGGGGAACGGACGGCCCTACTCATGCGGGAGGAGGGCTTCACGCACCGGGAGATCGCCGAGTCGATCGGCACCACGACCAAGTCGGTGGGGACGATTCTCGCCCGTGCCCTGACCAAGCTCGCGAAGCGCCTGCCACTCGATGAGGAGGCATGAGATGATCCATCATCCCGACGAAGGACAGTTGATCGCCCACCTCGACGGGGCACTGAGCGAAGACGAAGCTGCGCGGACGCAGACCCACTTGGAGGAGTGTGAGACGTGCCGAGCGACATCGCGGCGTCTACGAGGTCGATTCGATCGACTCTCGCAGCTGCTCGATCAACACGAAGTCGTCCCAGAGACTCGACCGAAACGGCGGCCCCGGATCGCGGCGGGGATCGTGCTGCTCGCACTCGGAGCCGCCGCCGTTCCCCTGGCGGCCCGGATCGTCTCCGGGCTCCGCACACCCGACGCCGGAGGAGCGCCGACCCCCGCTCCTGTCTACGGGTCGGTTGCCTTCGATCGTGGGGAGCCGGCGGAGCTGGACTTCCTCGTCGACGCTCCGGGGCGTGTGGTGGTCGTCCTGGAAGACAGTGCGTCCCGTGCCCGAATCGACCTGCCGATCCCCATGCCGGGGATCGTCGCAACGTCGCGTGGCTTGGAGGTCGAGAACGAGGTTGACGGAGTGCACCGGGTCGTCCTTCCTAGATCGGCGCAAGGTCTCGTGCTCCGGGCCGGCGGCTCCGAGCGGGTCGTGGTCGTGCCTCCTGGGGAGGACTCCGTGGTCTACCGCCTGCCCTCGCTCGAGCTTCTTCGAAGTCCCGAAGGCTGACCGGTCGGATAGGTTGTTGACGGATCGGTCAAAAACGATATCATTCGGTCATGGCACGACCGAAAGCATACGACGAGGACACCGCCCTGGAGGCGGCCGCGGAGCTCTTCTGGAGTCGCGGATACGAGGCCGCCTCGATGGCGGACCTCGAGTCGGCGATGCAGATGGGGCGCCAGAGCATCTACAACGCGTTCGGCGACAAGCGCTCGCTCTTCATGAAGGCGCTGGACCGTTACATCCGGACCAATCGAGAGCGCATCGCGGACTCTCTCCTGGCTCCGGAGGCCGATCTCACCACGATTCGCGAGCACTTCGAATCGATGGTTGAGTATTGGACGACCGGTCCTCGCCGCGGATGCCTGGTGGCGAACTCGATCCTCGAAGTCGGGGAGGAGGATCAGGGGATTGCCGCGAGCTGTCAGTTCAACCAACAGACCGTGCTCGATGGCTTCGAGAACGCGCTTCAGAACGCCGTCTCCACCGGACAGATCCCGGCGGGCACCGATGTGGAGGGGACGGCGAGGATGCTCGTCGCCCAGGTGTATGGGATGACGGTCCTCGTCAAAGGCGGCGCCACGAAGGAGGAGTTGTCGCCGATCGTGGACGCGCTGCTGCGCGGTATCGAGTCGTGATCTTTTTTTCAGCAATTTTTGACCGATCGAACAAAAACTGGAGAAGCAACGATGTCTGACGTACGAATCGAAGGAAGCACTGCCCTGGTCACGGGATCGAACCGAGGCATCGGGCGCGCGATCGCCGTCGCGCTCCTCGAGGGCGGAGCCAAGAAGGTGTACGCCGGCGCGCGGCGTCTGGAGAGTGTGGCCGATCTTGCGCAGGAGTACGGGGACCGCGTCGTTCCCGTCGAACTCGATGTGACGAACCGCGACCAGGTCCGGGCCGCTGCGGAGCTGGCCACGGACGTCGACTTGCTCATCAACAACGCCGGGATCGCGGAGCTCGGGGGTCGGGGCTTCGACGACGAGGAGTGGCTCGAGGCCGGCCGACGTGAGTTCGAGGTGAACGTCTTGGGCACGTTCGATGTCACCCAGCGATTCGCATCGATCCTGGGCAGCAACGGAGGAGGAGGCATCGCGAACGTCGTCTCCATCGCGGGGATCACGAACTTCCCACTCTTCCTGAGCTACAGCCTGTCGAAGGCGGCGCTTCACTCGCTGACGCAGGCGACGAGAGTCTTCCTGGCGGAGCAGGGCACGAAGGTCTTCGGGATTTACCCGGGGCCCGTCGATACGGACATGGCCGAGGACATCGAGTTCGAGAAGGTCACACCCGCCCAAGCCGCCTCCGCGATTCTCGCGGGGATCGATGCCGGGACCGAGGAGATCTATCCGGATCCGATGGCCATCCAGTTCGGCGAGGGCTTCGAGGCGAGCCCCAAAGGGCTGGAGCGGATGGTGGCCCAAATGGCAGCCGAGGGCGCCGAAGCGTAACTCCCGCCTTCGCCCTCTCCTTTCCGAAGAGGGGGCAGGGGTCGACGAGGCCGGACGGGCACCTTGCCCGTCCGGCCCTCTTGTCGAGGCACGGTGTCGCGTCGTAGCGCCACGTGCCGCCACGCGAGAGATTCGGGGGCCCGCCATCCTCATGGCGGCACCCTACTGTGATGCGGAGGCGACGATGAGAGGCATGGTCCGTGGCGCGTTGATCCTTGCTCTGGGTCTCGGTCTGTGGGCGGTCCCCGCCGGGGCCCAAGAGGCGTCGCTCGACGACCTCATACGGCAGATCGAGTCCGCTCAAGGTGCACCGGGCCGCTTCGATCTCGGTCTGACGACGATCGACGACCTCATGGAGTCGCTGAACGTCCCCGGTGTGAGTATCGCGGTCATCCAGGACTTCGAGATTCACTGGGCGAAGGGGTACGGCATCGCCGACGTGGAGACCGGAGCCGCCGTAGATGCCGAGACGCTCTTCCAGGCGGCCTCGATTTCGAAACCGGTCGCGGCCGTTGCAGTCATGCGGGCTGTTCAGGACGGGATGTTCAGCCTCGACACGGACATCAACGACATCCTCACCTCGTGGGAGCTCGACGGGGCGGGCTTCACCGACGAACAGCCGGTCACGCCTCGGTCGCTGACCAGCCACGTCTCGGGCCTCGGTGACGGCTTCGGTTTCCCGGGCTACGACCCGAACGGTCCGATCCCGAGCGCGGTGCAGGTCTTGGACGGGCACAGCCTGTCGAACGTCGGACCGCTCTTCATGGAGCGCGCGCCGTACGTCGGTCAGGAGTATTCCGGCGGCGGGGTCACGTTGATGCAACAGGCGCTCGCGGATGCCCACGGCCGGGCGTTCGAGGACGTGATGCGCGACGTCGTCCTCGATCCGATCGGCATGCACCGGAGCACCTTCGACCAGCCCCTCGACGCGGAGCGAGATCGAAACACAGCGCGCGCGCACGACGGCGACGGATTGTCGCGTGGCCCCAAGTGGCACGTGTACCCCGAGCAGGCGGCAGCCGGCCTGTGGACCACGCCGACGGAGCTGGCCCTGCTCCTGATCGAGGTCCAAAAGGCGGTGCTCGGCGAGTCCGACCGAGTGCTCTCCAGAGTGAGCGCTCTCGAGATGCTCTCGCCGGTGGGCGTCGGGGGCTTCGGTATCGGTTGGGCGATCGGGCAGCGCGGTCGCGGGTGGTACTTCAGCCACGGCGGCGCGAACTGGGGCTTTCGAGCCACGGTGATGGCCCACCGCCTGCACGGGTACGGGCTCGCGATCATGACGAACGGAGATGGAGGGGGCACGCTCGCGGCCGAACTGAGTGACCGGATTGCCGAGGCGTACGGCTGGGACTCGACGCTGTCGGACCTGCCTCGTGGCTACAACGCGGTCGAACGCCAGTCGGTCGACCTGCCGGCGTCGACGTTGGAGCGGTACGTGGGGACGTACGAAGGAGACGAGCCGATCGGGCGAATCGAGGTGACGTTCGATGGCAGCCAGCTGTTCGTGCAGCCGAGCGGCGCGCAGCCGATCCCGATACACGCGGAGTCCGAGACCATCTTCTATCTCGAGGGGGCGCAGGCCGAGATCGAATTCGCTCTCGAGGGAGGGGACGTGACCGCCGCGCTGGTGCGTCTGAGTGGGCGCGAGATTCGGGCCGTGAGGGTGGAGGGGCACGACTAATCGTCCGCCGACAAACGTCCCCGGTGAAACCGATCTCCGTCGCTGGACCTATCGGGTTCGGCCTCCTGCTCGTGCTGGGATCGCCGCTCGCCGGCCAGTCGTCTGCCGCGCCCATCGACCTGGACGGCGCTCCGCGTCCGACGACCCGGGCAGCGCGCGCGATCGGGCCGATCGTCGTGGATGGCGTGCTCTCCGACCCCGCGTGGGCCGAAGCATACGTCATCGACGAGTTCTGGCAGCAGAAGCCAGATGCCGGGATGCCCTCATCGGAACGGACGGAGGTACGAATCCTCTTCGATGATCGCTTCCTATACGTCGGCGCAGAGTTGTTCGACGCGGGCGGGGGCCCGCCGATCATCCCCACCCTTCAGCGGGATCCGAATACTCGTGACGGTGATGCCTTCGGGCTGACGTTCGATCCATTCCTGGATGGGTCCACGGTGTTCACCTTCATCATGAATCCCGGTGGAGCGGTGCGTGATCTTCAGGCCGCCGACGACGGTCGGATCAACAACGCGGCGTGGGACGCCGCGTTCGATTTGAGGACGACCGTGCATGAGGAGGGGTGGACTCTCGAACTGGCGATTCCGTGGTCTCAGCTCCGCTTCGATCCGACAGCGGGCGAGCAGGTGTGGGGCATGAACCTCCTTCGCCGGATTCGCCGCAAGAACGAGGATGCGATGTGGGCCCCGATGGACCGACGGTGGCAGCTGTACGTCACCTCGCGCGCGGGCACCCTGACCGGCATCGAAGGGGTGAGACCGGGGCGCAATCTTTCGATCAAGCCCTTCGCCCTGGCGTCGGAGCCGTCGGGGACCCTTCTGGAAGGGGTGGGCGCTGAACTCGACGCGGGATTGGACCTCAAGTATGGGCTCACACCGGGACTGACCGCGGACCTGACTGTGAATACGGACTTCAGTCAGGTCGAGGTGGATCAGGAGCAGGTGAACCTGACCCGATTCTCTCTCTTCTTTCCGGAGAAGCGGGAGTTCTTCCTGGAGAACGCCGGTGTCTTCCAGTTCGGGGACCAGGGCAACCGGCAGACCCGCTCCGGCGCCACCAATCGCGACTTCACGCTCTTCCACTCCCGCCGGATCGGCCTTACGCCGACGGGGGCCCCGCTCCCCATTCTCGGCGGTGCGCGCGTGACCGGGACGGCGGGCCCGGTGTCGCTGGGCGTGTTGAACATGCAGACGCGGAGCGAGGGCCCCTTCGCTGCTGAGAACTTCTCCGTGGCACGGTTGAGAGGAGAACCGAGTCCGGGACTGAGTATCGGCGGGATCTTCGTGAACCGGACCGAGACCGGGGGCGGGCGGGCGACGAACCGAAGCTACGGTGCGGACGCGACGCTCCAGGCGATGAACGGGTACCTGCTGATCCAGTCGTATCTCGCGGCCACCGAGGGCGCGACCGACGCCGGGGTGCCGATCGACCGTGCCTGGGCGGGGAGGGTGTCGGCCGGGTGGAGGCACCCGTTCGTCGAGGCGTTCGCCCTGTTCCGCACCTTCGACGACGACTTCGATCCGGGCGTCGGCTTCGTGCGCCGCCGAGGGATGCGACACCTCTACGGGACGCTCGGCATCCGTCCGCGGACGGATCGACTCGGGCTCCTGACGGTGAATCCGTACGTGGAGACGCATAGGTACGCTGGTTTCGACGGTGTGCTACAGACGCGGTTGGTGACCGGTGGCCTCGGGTTGGAGTTCAACGACGGTGGAAACGCCACGGTGGAGGTCACGGACCGGTTCGAGAGAGTCGACGACCCCTTCACCGTCCGGGGCGCGGAGGTCGGGGTCGGGGCCTACTCCTTCACGGAGGCGACTGCGTCGTATCAGGCGAGTGGTGCGCGACCGATCTCCGGACGACTGAACGTGAGCGGCGGCCATTACTTTGGCGGTGACCGGCGCTCGATCGGCGGAACCCTGTTGGGCCGGCTCGGGGCTCGCTTCCTGATGAGCCTCTCCATCGATCACAATCGCATCGACCTTCCGGGCCAAGCTGCGACCACGGCAGACGTCTATGGCACGAATCTCGACGTCTTCGTGTCTACCACCTTGATGGCGAGTGCCTTCGTCCAGTACAACGAAGCCCAGGATCAGATGGTCACGAACCTGCGTTTCCGCTGGATCCATGCGCCGTTGTCCGATCTGTACATTGTTCTGACCGAACGACGCGACACCGCAGCCAACCAAGCCTTGGACCGATTCCTGACGGCCAAGGTTACCAAGTTGGTCGCATTCTGACCCACCACATTTTCGTCACTACAAAGACCTGAGACCGACATGTTGAAGCCATTCCGTTCGCTGCTCCGAGGGCCCTCGTGGGCGTTTGGTGTGACTCTACTCGTTGCCGTCGTTGCGGCTCCGCTCACGGCTCAGGAGCCGAACTTCGGGCGGGCCATGGCGATGAGCGGCACCGATCTCTTCGTCGGACAACCGGTGAACTGGTACGGGCCCGGGACCGTGTACGCGTACTCCGCGGACGGGCCGAGCTGGGGCGAACCCCAACTCATCACGGCACCGGATTCCTCACGGATGGACGACTTCGGCCGCGCCATCGCGGTGGATGGGAACACGTTGGCTGTGGGCGCACCTCGCAAGCACGATCGAGCCGGGGCCGTCTATCTATTTTCTCGGACGGGCACCGGTGCCGCGTGGTCACACTCCGCCACCCTGATGGCACCGTCGGGAGCCGTCGAAGGACAACTCGGCTTGGCCGTGGCGATGCGCGGTGACGACCTCCTGGTCGGAGCGCCTTCCGCAGGCGACGGCGGGGCGGTGTACCACTACCGGCGCAGCGGAGGAGCCTGGTCGTTGGAGAACACGATCGGGGGCGCAGAGGGGGCCGACGGCTTCGGCGCCGCGTTGGGGTGGAGTGACGACCACCTCTTGGTGGGTGCGCCGAGGACGGACGAAGGGCGCGGAGGTCTCTACGCCCTCTCGCTGTCGGGCGGAGCGTGGAGCGCACCGGCGCGCGTCGATCTCGAGGGCGCGGCGGCGGGTGAAGACGCACAGGCGGGAACGAGCGTCGTCCTCCGTGATGGCCACGCGCTCGTGGGTGCGCCCGGCGCGGCCGTCGTCGCGGTGCTGGAGATGGCGTCGTGATCTGCGTGGTCACACGGCGAGACGCTGGAGGCTCCGGAAAGCGCGAACGGATCACAGTTCGGCTTCTCCCTCGGACTCGCGGGGACAGAGCTGTGGGTCGGCGCTCCTGGCATGTTCCGCCGCCACGGCCGCGTCTTCCGGTATACGGCGGAGATGAATGGTGGTTGGGGCAGCCCCGAGCGGCTCGATCCCGACGACACCTCGGGCGCCTCGTGGCCGCTCGGTTTCGGATACTCGATCGCGTCGTTCGGAGACCGAGCCGTCGTCTCGATGCCGAGCCGAGACTTCGGAGAAGGACGGGTCATGGCGTTGGCGGACGGTGCCGACGGGTGGACGGCCGGCGATCTCCTCGTCGGGGAGATCTACCGGATCGGCTCTGCACTCGAGGAAGGCGACCGCTGTGATGGCGGTCAGATGACCGAGTTCCCGTGCACGAATATGGAACTCATCGCGCACATGCCCGTGGACGACCTCGGTGGCGAGCGCGGCGTCTGGGTCAACGACGTGTGGGGCTGGACCGACCCGGACACCGACCGGCGCTACGCACTCGTTGCGCGTCGAGATGGGGCGTCGTTCATCGACGTCACCGATGCGGCCGCGCCGAGACTCGTGGGCAACCTGCCGCGGACGGTGGGTTCACCTCCATCCGTATGGCGCGACATCAAGGTCATCGATGAACACGCGTACGTCGTGTCGGACGGCGCGGGCGCGCACGGGATGCAGGTGTTCGATCTGACTCGACTGCGCGACGTCGGAGCCGAAGCCGTCGACTTCGAACCCGACGCCACGTATCGGGAGATCTTCAGCGCCCACAACGTGGTGGCGGACACGGCGTCCAAGTTCCTGTACATCGTGGCGGCGAACGGGGGAGGCCGTACGTGCGGTGGTGGTCTCCACATGGTCGACGCGAGTGACCCGGTCAATCCGGTCTTCGCCGGCTGCTACCACGATACGTCGAGCCCCGGGGCGAGGGGGTACACACACGATGCGCAGTGCCTCGTCTACCAGGGCCCCGATGAGCGGTACCGGGATCGTCAGATCTGCGTCGGTTCCAACGAGTCCGAGATCAACATCGCCGACGTGACCGACAAGTCGAACCCGGTCACCGTGGCCCGGATGAGCTACCCGAACGTGGCGTACGCCCACCAAGGGTGGTTCGACGAGGAGCAGCGCTTCTTCTACATGAACGACGAGCTGGACGAGCTCGCGGGCAACGTCGATGGAACGCGCACGATCGTGTGGGACCTGACCGAACTCGATGACCCGGTCGTCGCGAACCAATACATCGGTCCCGTGGCGGCCTCCGATCACAACCTCTACGTGGTCGGGGATCGGATGTACCAGTCGAACTACGGAAGCGGCCTGCGCGTCCTCGACATCAGCGACCGTGCGAATCCGCACGAGGTCGCCTTCTTCGACAGCGCGCCGTACAACGACAACGACCCGGGGCACAGCTCCACACAGAGCGGGGCGTGGAGCAACTACCCCTTCTTCGAGGACGGACTCGTCATCTTCACGAGTGTCCGCGAAGGACTGTTCATCATGCGGGTGCGGCCTCCGCCGGTCAGCTGACGACGTCGACCGAGGTCGGGGTGCTCTGGCCCTCGACCTCGGTCGTTCATCGTCTCCTCAGGTAGTGACGCTGACCTTCGAGAGAACTCGACCCTCTCGGCTGGTGCCACAGGACCAGGCGCCCGTTATCCCACTCCTCGAGGAAGTACGACTCGTCGGCGCTCCCCGGGGTGGGCTCGAGTTCGAAGGCGATGTCCAGTCTCAGGCGAGAGCCGAAGAAGTTCAGGCTCCAGCGGAAGGACTGCGTGCTCCCGTCTTCCTCCGTACGGGAGCCGACCTCGTAGTTCCCGGTCGGGTCTCTCTCGGCGCCGAATCGGTAGCGTCGCACGCCGTACACGGTCGTGTCGACGGCGACGGTGTCGTTCCCTCGATTCCGTAGCTCGTACTGGACGGTTCGTTCGTGGGCCCACATGCCGCCGTTGTCGAACACGTACTCACGAGCCTGGTCGTCCAATTCGGCAGGGCCGGCCACCTCGTCGACCGCGAGCAAGATGCACGATGCCATGCTCAGGGCCGCGAGGAACAAGGTGATGATGTGCATGCGAACACCGTACTCGGCTCGCATTACGGTGCGGTTCGTCCGCGCCTTACTTCGGCGGTAAGGCGGATCCGGGCCGGTACGAGCCCACCCCGATGTGCCCTACATCACCGGTCGCTGCGGCCTCACGATGAACAGGCCCTCGTTCATGCTGGAGACGACGACCATACCGCTCTGGAAGAAGGGCCAGGCGGTCCATGCGCCTCCGCCGAAGCCCGGCGGGTTCTCCCCGTACGGCGTCGTGTCGAACCAACCCACTTCGACGGGGGATTCCGGGTCCGAGATGTCCAGCACGCGGAAGCCGGCCTGGTAGTTCGCCAGGTAGGCCCGATTCCCCGCAATGAAGAGATTGTGATCCGTGGCCTGGTCGGGTCCGAGGTGCTCCCCGACGAGGATCGGATCGTCCAACTCGGCGACGTCGTAGATCAACGTTCTCGTCCGATCCGCCGTTCCGACGATCTCGTCCAGCTCGTCGTTCACGTACAGATACCGGTGATCCTCGGTCAGCCACCCCTGATGGATGTACGCAGTCCCCGGGTGGCTCGCCGTCGAGATCGGGACCGGGGCGGACTTGTCCGTGACGTCCACGATGCGCATCGCCGTCTCGTTGGACGCGAAGCAGATCTGCCGACCTTGGAAGTTTTCGTCCGGGCCCCGATAGACCGTACACTGGGCGTCGTGGGTGCGTCCGCTCCAGATCAGTCCCTCCGTGTCGGTGAAGCAACCGGCGAAGGTGGGTTCGAGTGGCTCACGGATGTCGATCATGTGCAGGCCGCCGCCACACGATTGTCCTCCCGTGTTGGTGCCCACGGTGTACGCGAAGCCCGACTCCGTATCGATGATGAGGTTGTGGGCGCTGGCGACCAGGTCGTAGCGCGCGTCGGGCTCGAACGTCCTCGGGGCTCCGATCACGCCACGGAGTCTCGAGAGGTCGAAGACGAGTAGGCCGTGGTCGCCCGCTCCGTCGCCCGTCATATACGCGTGATCCCGGTAGACCTTGATGTCCCGGGCACCAGACGGGTTGGCGGGCATCAGGCCCACCAGCCGGGGTACACTCGCGTCGGTAATGTCGACGAAGGCCATCCCGGCCGTGCGTCCGACCAAGACGTATTCCCGCCCCGTCGTCGGATCGGTCCACCCCCAGATGTCGGTCACCCGCTCGCCGGGTTGAGCTCCCAACGCGTCGAGCGAGACGAAGGAGACGAGATCGACCGCGTCGCACTCGAAGCCGGCGGCATCCCCGTCCGCGCACCGGATGGGCTCCGCACCCGCGACCGAGGAGAGCTCTCCTCCCGCCTCGAGCCAGATCGGCGCCCCTTCGCTAGCCAGATCGTACACCGCGGCCCTCCCGTCCGCCCCGTACGCGCCAGGGGCGCCGATCACAGCGGTGCCCTCGTTCAACGCGACTGCGAGACCGAAGGTCGCACGCCCGAGGTCCTCGGGTCCGAGTGAGCGAGCAAGCGTCCACCCGTTGGCTCCGCGGGCGAAGACGTAGGCGGCGCCCTGGGCCTCACGGGCGAAGGGGGAGCCGACAACGAGGTGATCTCCGTCCGCGGCGATCGCCGCGCCGAAGCCACGGGCGTCCGAGGCGTGCTCACTCGGCGGAAGGAAGTCCTCATCGCCGCGCCACGCTCCGTCGCTGCCCCGCTCGTAGCGGGTGACACGCCCCGCACCCGGCGAAGAGGCGAAGAGCTCGTAGCCCGAGCCACCGAAGACGAGGGCCGCCCCCAGGAGGCCCCCGGCTTGAGTCGAGTCCGGCGCGATGATGGTCGGGGCGTCCCACCCTCGCTCCTCTTCGAACACGAAGATCATGCCCCCCGGACCGCTCTGGGGGACTCCGACCGCGACCGAGCCGTCATGGGCTGCCAGGGCCGGGGTGAACGTCGTCGAGGTATGCTCGACGTTGAGCGCGCCCGTCAGCGTCCAGCCGGTGTCGGAACGGTCGAGGACGTGGACAACGCCTGGATCGAGCGCTCCTCCTGCGACGACCATCCGTTGACCGTCGGGTGTCAGGGCAACGGAGCGGGGTGGGGGACCCATGATGCGACTCAGGGTCGGCATGTCTAGCCCGCCGGCAGGGAGTTCGGCGCCTTCGCCTGGCAGGGAGGGGTCGAGCGGGACGCGTGAGGTTGCCGTCCACGATCCGGACGCCCGTGTGTAGAGATGCCCCGCCTCGCGGCCGGCCGGGTCGCCGCTTCCCAGGAGGAGCAGGTCTCCTCCCGCGGACAGCACCTCGACCACACCCTCTCCGGGGTATCCGCCCGGAAGCTTCGTGAGGCGCGAGGTGGAATCCCATCGACCGTCGGGTCCTGGCCCGAAGACGATCGCCATGGCCGGGCCGACGGCCGCACCGGGCTTGAGGACCGCGACCTCACCCCCGTCGGTGAACGTTAAGGCGGCACCAAAGCGGTCCTGCGCCCCGACGTCTGGGGCGAGCAAAAAGGTGAGGACCAGCGCGGCGGCACCCATGAGGCGCGAACGGATCAGAGACATCGACGGACCGTCTGTGGGGAATCGGGCGGCAAAGATGGACGCCGGTTCCCACTTGGTCCAGCCGCCTAGGGCTCCTCGTCCGGAGTCGGCCGGATCGTCAGCGCAAAGATCAGAGCGAGTAGCGCGAGGAGCGCACCCGGCACGAGGAAGTTCAGGTGGGTCTCGGACATCAAGCGAAAGACCCGTTGTTCCTCTACGTCACTCCACATCGGGTACAGGAACGGTTTCGAGAAGAGGACCACGCCGCCGAAGAGTGCGATGGCGATGGCCGTGAGCTTTCTCCTCGTGGCCAGAAGGAGGATGGCCGAGACGCCGATCAGCACTCCCGCGGTGATCGCCTCCTCCCCATACGCAGAACGCGCACGGTACGTATAGAACGTCTGGATGATCCATCCGGAGAGCACGACCAAGGCGGCGGCCGTTATCTGTACGGCCGCACGGCGGTGCGGTCTGAAGCGCGCCCACAAGATGGCGCCCCAGGTCGGGTCGGGTGGAGGTCCGTCCGGGGTGGGCGGTTGGACGTCCTCTGTGACATCGGCGCGGTCCGCGAGGCGGATGTGCCGACCGCAGTGCATGCACTCGGCGATCTCGGCGCCGAGGTCCTCGATGGGGGCGCTGCATGACGGACAATTTACGGTGGACGGTCTCATGGCGTCACAGAGTAGCGATCAACTCCGCGTCAGGACGAATCGAGGCGACCAGACCGCTTTGGCGTTCGACAGTTCGACGGCAGCGAGGCGGAGGACAGAGTAGCTCAGAACGTAGAGCAGAGTGGCCGTCGTCCACTCCTTCGTGCCGTCCCTCGTCGACACCGTGACATGGGTCCCGAAGCGGATCTCGTCCATGTCCCTCCACAGGACGTGGTCGTCGCCGTGGGAGATTCCGTCAATGTCGATCGTGACGTCGTGGAGCGTCACGCTCTTCCCAGACCGAATGCGCGATCGCAGCTCCACCCAACGCCTCCGGGCCAGCGCTTCGGCGACGATCTTCTTCATGGGCATCACGTCGACGATCGTCGCACGGTCACCCGAAGGGCTTTCGCACGTCCACGTATGGGTCCGGATCTGCTGCGTCCGGCTCGAGTCGATCCGGACGCTCATCCGGTCCACGCGCTCGCGGATCGAGAGCCCTTGGTAAGGGAAGGAGGTTGCTCCCTTCGGCCCCTCGATGCGGAAGCCGTCTTCGTGGACGATGTACCGCACCGGAGCGCGGCGGCCCCGCCTGTGCACCCACACGCCCACGCCCGCGAGGCCCGCGGCGAAGATCAACCCACCGGTGCGGGGCGCCGGCTGCATGAAGAGCTCGTTGCCGATCATGTAGGCGCCGAAGACCGCGAAGATGCCACCGATGACGCGCAGCGCCCGCTTCCCGGAGCGACCGGGCGTGAAGGCCTCCACTTCGGGCCCTAGCTCCACGCTCCCTCCGGGTTAGATCGAACCCGCAAGGTCGACGAGGCCCTGTCCGGACTTCCGTACCCGAAAGCCGAGAAAGAGGCAGGCCGCGGCCAGGATGTGCACGACGACCCCGGCGGGGACCGCGACTCCGTAGAGGAACGCACCCGCCACGCCCAATACGGCGGCACCCGCGAAGAGTCCGGTGCTCCACTTCTTTACCATGCCTCGGACTTCAGTGGGTGACCGACCTGCCACGGCATCGACGGCTTGCTTCTGCGCCCACGAAGCGTCGGATCCCATCTGAGCCTTGGCGCGCTGCGCCTTGAGGTGGGGCGGCTCTTTACCCGGTCGAAAGCCTTTTACCGCGGGTTGGTGCCCGCGTCGTCGTCCTCTTCCCATCGAGAAGCTCGGTCCTGTTTGACGAGGTGGCCCGTGATGTGCCACCCTCGGTGGTGAGTGGGGTATCGGTGCGCGCCAGCACCCGCCGAGGCGACCGCGAATGAATCCACAGCACGATACCCAAAATGGCAGGCTCCGGAAGGAGCTGGGTCTCGTGGATGTCTACGCCATCAGTACGGGCGCGATGTTCAGCTCCGGGTTCTTCCTCCTCCCCGGGCTCGCTGCGGCCCAGACCGGCCCATCGGTATCGCTGGCGTATCTGGTCGCGGCTCTCGTCATCATCCCGCCGATGTTGTGCGTCGCCGAGCTCGCCACCGCGATGCCTCGTGCGGGTGGGGCGTACTACTTCCTCGACCGGGCGCTCGGGCCGTGGGTCGGTACCGTCGGCGGTCTTGGGACGTGGGTCGCACTCGTTCTGAAGAGTGCCTTCGCACTCGTGGGGCTGGGGGCGTACCTCTCGATCTACTTCGAGCTTCCGGTACAGCCGCTCGCCGTGGCGCTGACGCTCCTCTTCATGGTCGTGAACATCGTCGGAGCGAAGGAGACGAGCGGGCTGCAACGGATCCTCGTCGGGGCTCTCCTCGTCGTGATGGCGCTCTTCTTGGGTGCCGGAATGCTCTACCTCACCCGCGCCGGCACCTTGGCCGGAGCGAACTCGACCGAGCCCTTTCTGACCGCGGGCCTGGCCGGCTTCGCGTCCACCGTCGGTTTCGTCTTCGTGTCGTACGCCGGCCTCACGAAGGTGGCGAGTGTGGCGGAAGAGGTCGTGGATCCCGACCGGAACATCCCGCTCGGGATGACGTTGTCCTTGGTCACCGCGGCGGCTGCGTACACGGTCGGGGTCTACGTCATGGTGGCTGTGCTTCCGGCCCCGGACTTCTACAGCGACCTGACGCCGGCCGCGAGCGCCGCCGCGGAGATCCCGGGCCTCTCGGGAACGGTCGGTACCGCGGCCATCGTCGTGGCGGCGCTCGCCGCCTTCGCCTCGACCGGGAACGCCGGCATCCTCGCTGCGTCTCGGTATCCGCTGGCCATGGCCCGGGACAATCTGGTGCCCGAGGGGCTGGCCAAGCTCGGACGTTTCCGGACACCCACCGGGGCAGTCGTGGCCACGGCAGGGCTTATGATCGTTGCGATTCTAGCCCTCCCGATCCAAGAGATCGCCAAGCTGGCCAGTGCGTTTCAGCTCCTGCTCTTCTCGCTTTTGGGCCTCGCCGTGGTGGTCATGCGGGAGAGCGGCATTCGTGGGTACGATCCGGGATACCGGTCGCCCGCCTATCCGTGGCTGCACATCGTTGCCTTCTTCGTGCCCCTCTGGCTGATCTCGCAGATGGGTGCGCTCGCGGTGCTCTTCACGTTCGCGTTGGTCGCCCTGACGAGCGGGTGGTACCTCAAGTACGCGTCGGCTCGAGTGGGTCGGGCGGGAGCCATCTTCCACACCTTCGCTCGGCTCGGTGAGAAGCGGACGTCCGGTCTCGATGACGAGCTCCGCTACATCGTGAAGGAGAAGGGACTCCGCAACGAGGATCCGTTCCACGAGCTCGTCGCGCGCGCGCCGGTGCTCGATCTCGATGAGCGGCTCGACTTCAACGAGATCTTCCGACTCACCGCTGATTGTCTGGAACCCCATACCGACGTGCCGCCGGCGGAGCTGGTCTCTGGCTTCCGGGAGATGCTCGACTCCGGCTTCATGCCGGTCGATCGCGGGATCGGGCTGCCGCACCTACGTATCGATGGATTGGAAGAGCCGCACATGGTGTTGGTTCGCCCCAAGGTCGGAATCCAGGTCGCCGAGGGCGAAACGAGTCTTGGAGGGCAATCACTAGACGACCTCTCCGCGCTCTTTTTCCTCTTGAGTCCGGCCGACGAGCATGGGTACCACCTTCGACTGCTGGGCCACATCGCATCCGTGGCCGAGGAGGAGCACTTCATCGATCGGTGGCGGTCGGCCGCCGGTGCAGAGGACCTCCGAGGCGTTCTGCTCGACCAGGAGGAGCAGCTGCTCACGTTGGTCGCCGCTCCCGGGCGAGGTGCGGAGGCGTGGATCGGGCGCCCGTTGAAGGAGCTGAGGCTCCCCAAGGGGTCCTTGATCGTCCTGATCCGCCGAGGGGCGGCCACGATCGTGCCGCAGGGCGATACGGTCATCCAAGAAGGCGACCAGATCACGGTCATCGGGGAGCCGGAGGCGGTGCGGGCGTTGGAGGCCGGCGTCTCCTAGGGCGGGCGTCCCCCCCAAAGCAAACGCCCCGCCCGGTCTCTCGACCGAGCGGGGCGTTTCAGCGTCCGAAGGACGCCGCCTGGATCAGACGCGAACGCGATCCTTGAGACCCTTGCCCGCCTTGAAGGTCGGGACGGTCATCGCCGGGATCTGAATCGTTGCGCCCGTGCGGGGGTTCCGGCCCTCACGCGCCTTGCGGCGGCGGGTGCCGAACGTGCCAAAGCCGGTCACCGTGAAATCGCGGCCGGCGTCGAGCTCGATCGCAATGATCCCCTCCCTCGGGTCCGTGGAGAAGATGCAGTCGATCACCTCGCGCGCTTTGGCTTTGCTCAGGTCCGTCTTGTTAGCAAGCTTCGCCGCGAAATCGTCTTTGGTCATGCTCGATGCTCCCATTCAATTGGTGGAGACCCGCAACCGGTACGAACGCCTCATAGTCGGCACGAATGGGTTGCGATGGCAAGACCCTTCATGAGGTGTTTCGCAAACAACCATGCGGGCTCCCGCGTGGTCGGGCGCATATCGGTGAAGCCTATCCGCGGGACGTGAATGCACCGGGTGGGAGGGGCTCACCTCTCCCGTCCGTTCGGCTTCGGTCGCGAAAGGCCAAGTGATTCAACGGGTTAGCGCGAATCGCGCTCCAACGAGGGTACACTCGGCCGAGGGCCAAACGGCCGAAATCGTGGGCGGGTCATGAGGTCCAGAGAGGCCCCACAGAGCGCCTGAAGCAAGCGCGCGAGGTGTTTCGCACTCGTCGGCACTCGACCCGGTTTGGAGGGGCCACAGCGCCAATGGCCCCGTACTACATACGTTTCCGGGCGATCGACCCACGGGATGAAGCCTGCTTGACGAATTCCGCGCGCCGACGTACTGTTGCGCATCACTGCAACAGTTTGGTGCGATGCTCATTCGACTCGAACAAACGGACGGACGGCCCCTCTACGTTCAGATCATGGACGCGGTGCGGGCCCAACTCGTTCGCGGGGCCCTCGGGGCAGGAGATGCTCTTCCGTCCGTACGGGAGCTGGCCTCCTCACTCCGCATCAACCCCCGCACGGTCTCCCAAGCGTATGCCGAGCTGGAGCGTGAAGGGATCGTGCACGTGCGGCCGGGCAAGGGGTCGTTCATCGACTCCGACGTGCAGCCGACCGAGGTCGAGCGCCCCCGACTCGCTCGTGAAGTCGCGTTGCGGACGATGGCGGACGCTTCCCGCAACGGTCTGTTGCTCGACGACGTGCTGGATGCGCTTCGGATTTTGGCCCGAGAGGCCGACTCAAAGAAGGAAGGTGTGGGATGAAGGTCTCGACGATGACGCCGCTTCCGATCGACATGGGAGACGGACCCTTCGCCATCGAGGTGGAGGGTGTGTCCCGACGCTTCGAGGAGACACAGGCGCTGGATGACCTCGCCCTCGCGGTGCCCGAGGGTGCGGTGTACGTGCTCGTGGGGCCCAACGGCGCCGGCAAAACCACCCTGTTGACCATGCTCATGGGGCTGGGCGCTCGAGACTCCGGTTCGCTCCGCGTCCACGGGATGGACCCGGCCGCCCGCGGTGCGGAGGTGCGAGCGAACGTTGGATACGTTCCCGAGCACCAACGCTTGGGGTATCCGTGGCTGACCGTCGGTCGATACCTGGAGCACTGCGCTCGGCTTACGCCGGGATGGGACCGTGAGTACGCAGCCCGATTGTGTCGCGACTTCGACGTCGACCTGTCGAAGCGCTGCGACTCACTGTCGAAGGGGCAGACCCGCCGCGTGCAGATCATCGCCGCGTTGGCCTCACGCCCAGCAGTCCTCCTGCTCGA
Source organism: Gemmatimonadota bacterium (assembly GCA_039030015.1). GTDB lineage: Bacteria > Gemmatimonadota > Gemmatimonadetes > Longimicrobiales > Gaopeijiaceae > UBA2589. Next base: position 52,371 of record JBCCEZ010000009.1, read on the forward strand.
CGAGCCGACGGATGGGCTCGATCACGTTATCCGCGATGTCATGCTGGGGGTGTTGGCCGAGCACTTCGCGGACTCGCCCACCACGGCGCTGATCTCGACGCACCGTGTGTACGAGATCGAACGACTCGTCGATCACGTCGGTGTCCTCCGCCGGGGAAGACTTCTGGGTCAGATGCCGGTCGACGATCTGCGCGGCAAGCTCCGACGTTACTGGGGCACCGCTCCTGAGGACTTCGAGCTCAGCCTGGGTTCCGGTCAGCGCGTGGTGCGCACGATTCGCGGCCCGGCGGACGCGGAGTGGACGGTGTGGGGAGAGGAGCAGGACGTGGTCGCGGGTCTGGGGCGAGCCGGAGCCACGGTTCGAGACGTGGCTCCTTTGAGCTTGGACGAGGCCGCGACCGCATTGCTTTCACAACGGGAGATCTCATGAGTGCCGGTAGCCTGAGACACGCGACACCCCCTGGTGTCGCAGCCGTGGAGCAGCTGCGTGTGGTGGGCTTGTCGATGCGCCGAGAGATGTTGGTCGTGGCGGCCGCGCTCCTCGGTCTGTTGATCCTCGCCCCCATGAGTCAAGAGATCATGCTGGAGATCGGCCCGTTGCTCCTTCCGACGGACCTCGGTCCGCTGGCCTTCACGGTCGGGATCGTGCCCCCACTCCTCGTGTGGCGAAGAGAGGCGTTCTTCGGAGAGAGCACCCTGTGGCTGTTGCCGGTCGAACACACGGCGCACGCCCGGGCGAAGGTCGCAGCCGGGTGGCTTTGGTTGATGGGTGTCGTGGGCATGGGTGTCGCCGTCCTCATCGGGCTCATTCTCATCGGCCATGGGACCGACGGATTTCGCGGCATGGTGTGGTTCGCCACGGATGTCGCGGCGGCGCGGGCCGGCACGGGGGGGCTCGAGCAGATTCCCTGGGCCACACCCGTGTGGGGATGGGCTCATCCCTTCTTCGTGGCGACATGCACATATCTCGGCGCGACGGCGATCCTCCTCGGCCTGAGGCGTCCCTTCCATTGGGCGATCGGTGGCTGGATCGTACTGATGGCGATCGGGCTGTCCGCCGAAGTGACGACCGCGGCGTGGGGGAACGCTCTCCTCTCGGGATACGACGTGGCCGCGGATGGGCTCGTGACGGGGGGGCACGACACACGTCAGGTGTGGGTCACCCTGCCGACGGGTCGGGCCTATTGGGCGTTCACGGAGCTGCCGACGTTCTCGAGTTGGCTGTCGAGCATCGCCCCGTGGACCCTCGGTACCTTCGCGGCGTGCTGGCTGGCGACCCGTAGATCGCGACAGGTCTAGGCGGGCGCGTCTCCGACCTCCGACGCGTAAACACGAAAAGCGGCCGACCCCGCCGGGGCCGGCCGCTTTCTGCACGATGGGGTTCTCTACCCCACCTGGTGCATGTGCACATCCTGCTGCGGGTACGGGAAGGAGAGCCCCGCGGCCTCGATGCCTTCCTTCAACTCGCGTGTCAGCGCGAAGCGAGTGGGCCAGTAGTCGTCGGTCTTCACCCACGGCCGGACGACGAAGTTCACCGACGAGTCGCCGAGCTCCAGCACCTCGATCGTCGTCTCGGGTTCGGCGAGGACCCGAGAGTCGGCTGCAACGATGCGCGTCATCGTCTCTTTCGCCGTCCCGAGATCATCGTCGTACGACACGCCGATCACGAGATCGATACGACGGCTCTCGTTGGCGCTGTAGTTCATGATCGTCTGCCCGAAGACGTTCCCGTTCGGGATCTCGATCCGGACGTTGTCGAGCGAGTTCAGTGTCGTCGAAAAGAGTCCAATCGACTCGACGATCCCCGACGTACCTCCGGCGTCGATCAGATCGCCGACACCGAAGGGGCGAAAAATCAGAAGCATCACCCCGGACGCGAAGTTCGCGAGCGTCCCTTGCAGTGCGAGCCCGACGGCCAACCCCGCCGCACCGAGTACCGCAACGAGACCTGCCGCGTTGACGCCGAACGCCTGCAGCACAGCGACGACGACGATGGCGATCAGGAGCCAATAGACCAGCCCGCCAATGAACGGGATCAGCGTCGGATCGACCCCCCGGTTGTTCATCATCTTGGTGATGCCGTTCCGGACCTTGGAGGCGACCATCCGGCCGATCACGAAGACGACGATCGCACCGATCACCTTCAAGCCGTACGTCGTGACTATGGCGGCCAGCTCGTCCACCAGCGCGGTCACATTGAGTTCTTCGAACATGAGCGTTCCTTCTAGGGTGAGGATGTCCTGCCCCCATAGAGCGCCGTCGTCCCCGAAAAGTCACGTGGCCTGGTGTCGTGTGGGCGACGACCCGAGCTTCCCGCCATGGAGGACACGACACTCGACCGCGAGCCGACGACGCGCGGTACGGCAAGGGGGACCCCCGGTCCGCGAGAGCTACAGCGCCGCGTCCGGCGAAGGCTCGGCCGCGCCGTGCCCGAGCGCCCCGAGCGTTGGGGCATCGTCAGCGTCGCTCCCGTCGTCGGGATCGAGTCGAGTGCGGCGCTCCTCTCCGCGGTGGACGTCTTGGCCTCACTCGGTTGGCCCGATCCCACCTTCGTCGGAGACCTCACGAACGCAGAGCCGCGCGTGCTCCAACGGAGGGTCGGTCGGGGCGCGATCGTGGTGCTGGACCGGAACGCCGCTTCGATCGGTGAAGCCTCGGACCAACGTCTCGGGCACCTCTTGTCCGAGTCGTCTCGGAACTCGCTGATCGTCCTGTCCGACGTGGCTCCAGAGCCGCCGCGATGGGCGCAGCTACACACCGGCTCGGTCACACTCGTGAGCGATGTCGTGCGGTCGTCTCGAGGGCACCGGACGGACGGAGATGGGATCGCTACGGTCACCTGCCCGGACGTCCTCTTCGGGTTGGGACCGCTCGAGCGTACCGCCGATGCGCACGGGTGTGTCTCATTTCTCCGCGGTCGTGACCAGTCTGCCGACGATTGGATGCCTGGCGTATCTCATCCGGCGGTGGACGCAGAATTCCGACTTCGCGTCTTGGGTGGACGCCACCGGGCGCTGCGGTCGGTCACCGCACGACTACGTGAGGGCCTGCTCCTTCGGGCCGCCGCGGCCAGGCTGCGGTCGGCGATCGCGCGACTCTCGGAGTGCCGAGTTGTGATCACCGATCGATGGGACGTGCACGTTCTGAGCGTGCTGCTAGGCACCCCTCAGGTTTTGGTGGCCCCGCCGGGGGGCGTTCTCGCGGAGCGGTCGGGACGATGGACGGCGCGACTCCCGAACGTTCGACTGTGCGCCGACGTCGCGGAGGCCGAGGCGACCGCGGTCTCCCTGCTGAACCCGTGTTCCGGGTGCCGGTAGGTCGAAGAGAGTCCGCGGCGCCTCGGCTCTCGGCTATCCGCTCGGGACGACAATGACGGTCCCGAGGCTGTTGTTCGTCAGGTCGGACTCCTCGACGGCCCCGTTGTAGTTCACGATGAAGCCGAACATGTACGTGCCCGGTGGGGTGTCTGCCGGGAGCGTGAAGGTTCCTGCGGGACGCTCGATCTCTTCGCCCGGCGCGAGCCAGCTCCAGCTTGCGCCCGTCAGGTAGGTGTCGTCCGACGTAAGGGCTCGGTCCTCGGACAGGAACATGCCGATCTGGAAGTCGAACTCCGTCTGTCGGCTCCCGATGTTCGCGATCGTGTAGGCGGGCACGTCGAACGTCCCGCCCGGCAGAACGGTCTGAGAGGGGAGGGGAGCCCCGATCAGCGTCAGATCCGCCTCCCCCCCCGTGAGCACCAGGGTGATCCGCCGTGTCTGAGGGCCGTTGCCCGCGTCGGGACTGTCGACGGTGAGGTCGGCGTAGTAGGCCCCGGCGTTCAAGGCGCTGATATCGAGGGTGAGTGTCAACGTCGTCGGAGCAGTCGTTCCCGCCAGGGACACGGATACCCAATCACCCTCTGAACCGGCGCGTGGTGAGACGGATGCCGTGAGATTCTCGATCGTGCCTACGCTGAGATTCGCGACAGAAATCTCGAGCGCGGCGGGTGACCCGCCTCCGTATTCGGCCTCGACGTAGACGTTTCCGGTGCCGAGGTGGAGGAACGCCGCGGGTTCGCTCACGGTGACCGTGACCTCGAGGATCGCCGGCTCGTTGTGCGCGTTATCGGCCGTGACTTCGATCTGCGCGGTGTGCGTTCCCTCAGGCAGCTGACTCGTTCTCAGGCCTACGCTCAACGTCCGCCAAAACTCGTTGTCGTAGATGTTCGCATCGAGCCAATCGCCCGGGCCCCCCGCCGGGTAGATGACGGTCGCACCCAGGCCGACGAAGGCTCCTACGGAGTCATTGAGGATCTCGACGAAGTGCACGGGCGGATTCGGGTCGCCGACGTTCGATTCGAGGTTCAGTGACGGCGAGGCGAGTCGAAGATGGCCGGATAGGGGTCGCAAGAGCATCTCCACCGGAAGCCGGCGGTCGGCGATTCCGTCGGCAGAGATCACGACATCCGCGTCGTACGTTCCGGGGCGTAGCGTGTCGGTCCCAGCGAGGAGCTCGATGCTTGCTGGAGCGGTTGAATGGGACAGCTCAGCAGCCAGCCACATGGGCTGCTCCGTGTCCCCGAGTTCGATGGCGACGCTCAAACCACTCAGCGGTTCCCCTCCTCCGTTCGTGATCTGCACGACGCTCGCCGGAAGATCCCCTGCCAACTGATCGGCTTCGAAACGGATCGATTCGGCCGACAGCTGAATGGCGGGCGGACCACGTGGCGGAGATGGTTCCACCGACGCTCTCACAAGGAGGACCTTGGGACTGTCGGGTGCCGAGCTCGCGCGGATCGTCACCTGCGCCTCCCATTCGCCGGCGGCGAGCTCATTGGAGCGGAGCCCGATGAAGAGGGTTGCGGGAGCGCTCGTCGAGGAGAGCTCGAGCGCGAGCCAGTCCGTGACGTCTCCGGCGTACGCCGTCTGCACGGTCAGTCCGTTCAGCGGCTGTTCGCCCCCGTTCGAGATCTCGATCGTAACCGGATCGGGAGCATCCGCATCCTCGGTCGCGGCGAAGTCGACCTGACTCTCGCCGAGCACGATCTCCGCCGGCCGTAGTTCGGGCTCGAGGACTTCGGGGCCGCACGCAGCAAGACAAAGGAGTGCGGCGAGCGAAGCGAGGTGGGGCGATCGATATGTGCGTGTGGTGTGTGCCACGAGGACCTCCGGGCTGGGTCGAAACCGTCTGCCTCCATAGGCGACGGATCTGCCGGCGAGGGACCACGGACGAGGAACTCTCCCTTCGGCTTGCCGTTCAGCACCTCGCGCCGTAGCCCTCATCCGAAGCCGTCCACATCGGAGGAAGCATGAAGCGACTCGTGCCCGTGACGTTCCTGGCAGCTGGCCTGTTGGCCCCGTTCACCGCGGCCGGTCAGGGAGTACCCTCGTTCTACGAACCCGGGATCTCGCCCGACGGATCGGAAATCGCCTTCGTCTCGGGTGGCGACATCTGGACGGTCGCGGCAGGCGGTGGGGCCGCGCGCCTCTTGGTCGCTCATTCGGCGCACGAGTCTCGCCCCCTTTACTCACCCGACGGTCGACACCTCGCGTTCAACTCCAACCGCTTCGGCGGCCTCGACGTCTTCGTCATCGATTTGGCGACCGGGGAGATGAGGCGGATCACGAACGACGAGGGTTCCGAACAGCTCAATGGATGGTCGCAGGACGGGGCGTGGATCTACTTCTCGTCGAGCGCACAGGACGTCGCCGGTACACACGACGTGTACCGTGTGCGAGCCAACGGAGGTACACCGATGGTCGTGGCGGGCGATCGGTACGAGGGGGAGTACTTCGCCGCCCCGGGACCGTCCGGCCGTATCGCGATCTCAACACGCGGCGACATGGCGCTCGGGCAGTGGTGGCGGAACGGCCACTCACACATCGACGAGTCGGAAATCTGGATCGTCGAAGAGCCGACGAGTCAGGGACAGACCCCGTCCTACACGCCGGTCTCCGTAGGCGGGAAGAACCTGTGGCCGATGTGGTCGGCCGACGGAGGTTCGTTGTACTTCGTCTCCGATCGGTCCGGTGCCGAGAATCTGTGGCGATCGGACATCGGGGGTGGTGACGAGGCCCTGACCGACTTCTCCGACGGGCGGGTCCTCTTCCCGTCCATTTCGTCCGACGGCTCGAGGATCGCGTTCGAGCGCGACTTCGGCATCTGGACCCACGACGTCGGCTCCGACCGGGCTCGCCCCGTCTCGATCACACTCCTCGGTGCCGTGGAGGCGCCGACGCCCGAGCGGGAGGAGCGTGAGTCGGGATGGGGCAGCATTTCGGTAGCTCCCGACGGTGAGAAGTGGGCCTTTGCCGCCGGAGGCGATGTGTTTGCGGCGTCGATGTCCGACGACGTTGCGGCTACTCGCGTCACCGACACGCCGGCCGCCGAGGCTGGCATCGTGTGGACGCCGGATTCGAACGGGATCGTCTACCGATCGTGGCGGAGTGGGACGGAGAAGCTCTTCCACTACGACTTCGTCAGCGGGCAGGAACGACAACTCACCGAGGGTTCCGCGCGCGACCAGGCGGGCCCCTTTTCGCCGGATGGCGCTCACATGCTGTACGTGCGGCTTCTGCACGACGAACGAGAGCTACGGGTGCTCGAGTGGGACTCGGGTGATGATCGCCTCCTCGCCAGAGACGTCGCGGGAGCGGCGGTGTGGTCTCCGGACTCGCGATGGGTCGCCTTCGGGGCGGAGACGGACGAGTTCAGCAACGTGAAGGTCGTGTCCGCAGCGGGGGGCGAGGCGCGTCAGGTGAGCTTCATGCCGACCTCCTTCTTCGGCTCCATCGATTGGAGCGCGTCGGGAGAGTTCATCGTGTATCGCACGGCCCAGCGCACCGAACCGGGTCAGCTGATCCGAGTGGACCTCGTGCCTGCGCCTCCGACCTTCGACGAGGACTCGTTCAGGGAGCTGTTCAACGAACCCGAGGAGGAGTCGGAGGACGAAGACGGAGCGGATCGACCGGCGACTCCGGGCGCACCTGCGGCGACACCGGACGAAGTCGTCATCGACTTCGATGGCATTCGGCGTCGCGGCAATGTGGTGGCTACGAGCTTCTCCCCCGGCACCGTCATCCTACACCCCGACGGAGAGTCGGGGGTCGTGACGGGCGGGGGATCACTCCATCGCGTGACCTTCGGACCGAACGGTGACGTGGACATCGACGAGCTCGACGTCGCCGGAAATCCGATCGCCTTCTCGGAGAACGGACGGCAGCTGTACACCAGCCGAGGTGGACAGCTGCGGGTCGTGGCGTGGCCCGCCGGAAACGAGCGCACGATCTCGACGTCCGTGGAGGTGCTGGACGACTTCGAGCGCACCAAGGTGGCGGCCTTCGAGCAGGGTTGGGGGGAGATGCGAGACGGCTTCTACGATCCCGATTTCCACGGGGTCGATTGGCCCGGGGTTCGGGACGACTTCCGGCCGTACATCCAGGGTGCTCGCACCCGTGCGGAATTCGGGCGCCTGATGGACATGATGCTCGGGGAGCTCAACGCCTCTCACCTCGGACACTCGGGTCGGACTGGCCCGCCGCAGGGCGACGACGGTCACAACACCGGACGTCTGGGTCTCCGCTTCGACCGAATCGCGTATGAACAGGACGGTCGATTCGAGGTGACCGAGGTCGTCGAGCTCGGTCCGGCCGATGTGGCGGGGGACATCGACGTCGGGGACCGCATCGTCTCGATCGACGGCCGTGCGGTGGACGGATCCTCGGATCTACACGAGCTGCTCCGTGACGCGGTCGGTCGACAGGTCGTTGTGGGCGTCGCCTCGACCTCCGGAGCGACGCGTCAGGTCGAGCTGCTGGCGACCTCGCCCGGAGCGGAGAGCCAACTCGTCTACCGGAACTGGGTGGAGAGTCGGAGGGCGTACGTGGAGCAGGTGAGCGGGGGGCGTTTGGGCTACGTCCACATCCCGTCGATGTCCGCCGGGTCCCTGACGGGCTTCATCCGCGACCTCGATCAGGAGAACCACGCCAAGGACGGTGTGGTTGTGGATGTGCGCGACAACAACGGCGGCTTCGTGAACGTGTATGCGATCGACGTGCTGGCGCGCCGCAACTACTTCACGATGGAGTCCCGCGGCAGTGACGTGCGCGCTCCCTCACAGGTGCGACTGGGTCAGCGCGCGCTTCTCGCGCCGACGGTCCTGGTGACAAACCAGAACACGCTGTCGGACGGTGAAGACTTCACGGAGGGTTATCGCGAGCTCGAGCTGGGATCCGTAGTCGGCGAGCCGACGGCCGGCTGGATCATCTTCACGGGGAGTCGAGGGTTGGTGGACGGAACGCAGGTCCGCATGCCGGGCACCTTCATCCGTGACAACCGCGGGCAGAACATGGAGCTCAACCCGAGACCGGTCGACGTCGAGGTCGAGCGAGCCACGGGTGAGTGGTACCAAGGGATCGACAGCCAGCTCGACGCGGCGGTCCGCGTGCTTCTCGAGCAGATCGGTCGTTAGTCCGATCCGTGCCGCGATCGGTCGAGGGGGGCGCCTAGCGCACCGGACGGAGGCGTAGCAGCTCTCCCGTATCGGACCCGACGAAGAGTGCCCCGTCCGGGCCCTCCTCGACCATCCGTACCCGGCCCTCGGGCACGCTGAGGACGACTTCTTCGTGTACGACCCGATCGTCGATCAGGGTGAGGCGAGTTAGATGACGGTGTGCCAAGGCGCCGACGAATACGCTCCCCTGCCACTCGGGAAAGCCGCGTCCGGAGTGGAAGACCATGTCGCTCGGGCCGATCGAGGGTCTCCACATCCACACGGGTTCTCGAAGCCCGGGCAAGGAGCGGAGCCCCTCGCCGATCGGCCCACCTCCGTACTCCTCGCCATGCGTCACGAGAGGCCACCCGTAGTTCACTCCGGGCTCGATGAGGTTGAGCTCGTCTCCGCCCTGCGGGCCATGCTCGTGCGACCACAGCTGTGCGGTACCCGGGCGCATCGCCAGGCCCTGCGGATTCCGGTGCCCGAGGCTCCAGATCGGTGCGAGGGCTCCTTCGGTGCGGACAAAGGGGTTGTCGTCGGGGACCGACCCGTCGAGGTGCAGCCGAACGATGGTCCCATTGTACGAGGAGAGCGACTGCGCCTCGGGCAGGTTGTAGCGCTCTCCGATGCTCAGGAAGACGTACTCGTCCGCGAAGGCGATCCGTCCGCCGTAGTGCACCGTGTCCCCTCGGCTCTCCGTCGCGGTAAACAACCGCTCTTGGTGGGTGACCTGTTGGTCTTGGAGTCGAATTCGGTCGAGCGCGGCGACGGGATCGTTCGCGACCAGGGTCGTGTGTGCGACGTAGATCCACCCGTCGTCGCGGAAGCGGGGACCCGGAGTGACGTCGAGGAAGCCCGCTTCCCCATGCGCGAAGGCTCCTTCGAAGCCTGATATCACGCGGACCGACCCCTCGCGAACATCGATCACGCTGAGACGTCCGGGAGAGCGTTCCGCGAGGATCGCCTCGTCGGTCGAGAGAAAGGCCATCGACACAGGTCGTTGGAACCCGTCGGCCACGGTGTCGACAACGAACGTCTCGAGCTGAGAGACGATCGTGTCACTCGGGGACTGCGACCATCCGCTAGCCGGAGCTCCAACGGATGCGACCACGGTGACCACGACGGCGCAAAACACTCCCCTCATCGTTCCTCCCTCCCCTCCAGGCCCGACTACGACACCACCCGTGCCGGCGATTGGAACGATCACGACCCTCGATCGATAAATCCATCGAAGAGAATGAATGATTTCCATCAGACATGCTGATGATTGACCTGACCGCTCTCGAGACGTTCCAGACGATCGTGGAGGCCAGAGGCTTCGGTCGTGCTGCGGAGCGCTTGTCGCTGACCCAGCCCGCCGTCAGCTATCGGATCCGCAGATTGGAGTCGGAGCTGGGCGCCCCGCTGTTCGAGTCGCCGCGGCGTCGGTTGATCCTCACCGAGGCGGGCGAACGTCTCTATGCGTTCTGCACCAAGCTCTCGACCGATGTCGATTCTCTCCGTGAGCGGATCTCAGGGCCTCCGACGGATGCGTCGCCGCTGAGGGTGTGCTGCCCCGGGGCGTTTGGCCGATCCGTCGTCTTCCCGGCGCTGGCTGCGGAGCCGCTTCGGGACCAACCGATCCGACTCGTCTTCCGGAGTCTCGATGAGATCCTGGATGCCGTGGAGCGAGGGGAAGCCGACCTCGGGATCGCGTACGCGACCCGGGTCACACGGCCGCTCGACTTCCGACTCGTGACCGACGAGGAGTTCTGTCTCGTCGCGCCGCGCGGGGGCGGGCCGAGCGCTCCGACTCGGTTGGAAGACCTCTCTTCTCTGACCTTCGTGACGTACGAAGAGTGCGACTACGTCTTCGGGAAGTGGTTCCAGGACGTCTTCGGGGGGAGTCCGCCCCGCATTCGATCGCGGTGGTCGTTCTCTCGAGTCGACGAAGTCGTCGAGTCCGTGGCCCTCGGACGCGGGGTGTCGATCGTGCCCCGGCACTCCATCGGCGCAGAAGCACTCGGTTGGGTCGAGATCGTGAGGCCGCCGGGACGGCCCCGCTGTCTCAATCCCGAATACGCGGTGACAAGGCCGGGGTGGACGGAACACCCTGCCGTGGATCGCTTCCTCGACGCGGTCGCGAAGGAAGCGGAGCAGTACTTGGGGTGACGGAGGGGCGAGGCGCTCGCCTCGCCCCTTCGTCCCTGTTCCTCCTAGCGCATCACCTCGGCGCCGATGGCCTCGAGCGCCGCCCGGACCACCTGGGCGTCTTCCGAGCCTCGCGCCCCGCTCGCCGCCATGGCTCCCACCATCTCGCCATTGATGCGAATGGGGAGGCCGCCTTCGTAGTGAATACCGCCGGGGATCGAATCGACCGTGCCCGCGGCTAGTGCCTCGCCGTACGCCCGGGTCGTTCCGCCGGTGGTCAGCACGACGTGCACCTTCATGCCGACGATGTCATTCGTCCGTGCGCTGGCTCCGTCCATGCGCCGGAGGTAGACCGGCACGCCTTCGGCGTCCACGATCAGGATCGTCAGATTCCAGCCGTTGGCGCGCGCCTCGGCTTCGGCGGCATCCATGGCGGTTGTCGCCTGAGCGAGCGTCAGTTGTGCGTCGACCGCCGCTGGAGCCGTCGCCAGGACCGCGAGGGCGATCGCTGCCGTCGAGAGGAACTTCGCGAGGCGCCGCAGAGGCGCATGATTCGTTGTATGGGTCATGTCGATCGGTTGTCTGTGAGTGTCGGTGTTACTGCGAGATCGGTCGGGTCCGCTTCTTCACCATGAACAGGCCTTCTTGCATGCTCGTGACGAGGATGGTCCCGCTATCGAAGAAGGGGTACGTGCTCCAGGCCCCGCCGAAGCCGGGTCCCGTCCCGTAGGGCGACGTGTCGAACTTGCCGACCTCGACCGGGTTGAGCGGATCCGACGTATCGAGGATGTGCAGGCCGTACTTGTAGTTGGCCTGGTAGGTGAAGTCACCCTTCACGTAGAGGTTGTGCGCACTCGCCGGCATCGAACCGAAGAATTCCTGTGCCAGTACCGGGTCTTCCAAGTCGTCGAGATCCCAGATCAGCGTGCGGGTGCGGTCCACGTTCCCCGCGATCACGTCGCTCTCGTCGTTCATGATGAAGTAGCGATGGTCTTCCGTGACCCAGCCCTGGTGCATGTACGCCGGGTTCGGGTGCGACGCCGTGGAGAGCTCGACCGGGTTGGACTTGTCCGTTACGTCGGAGATCTGGAAGAGGTCTCCCGCCATGCGTAGGCAGACTTCGCGGCCCTGATAGCTCTCGTCCGGACCTCGGTAGATCACACACTGCGCGTCGTGTGTGCTCCCCGGCTCGGTGCAGCCGGCGAAGGTCGGATTCATCGGCTCTCTGATGTCGATCATGTGCATGCCCGCGCAGCCGCGGCTGGTCAGGTAGGCGTATCCGGTCTCTTCGTTGATGATGACGTTGTGCGTGCTCTCGACCACGTTCAGGCCATCGCCACGGTACAGGAGATCGGGCTCGAACATCACCGGCGCGTCGACGACGTCACGCAGCCGAGTCAGGTCGAACACCTGCATGCCGTGCGCGCCGGCTCCGTCGGCCACGATGTACGCGTGATTTTCGTACGTCTTGATGTCACGCCAGAGCTGTGAGCGCGGCGTGTTGGGCGTTTTGGGAAGGTTCCCGACGAGGATCGGGTTCGTCGGGTCTGTGATGTCGATGAACGACGTACCGTCGTTTCGACCGACGAGGGCGTACTCCCGACCCGTCTCGGCGTCGGTCCAGCCCCAGTTGTCGTTGGCCCGGACGCCGCGTGCATCCTCGGGCGCCGTGAGGAGCGAGCTGGGGATGTACGCGAGGAGCTCGACGTCGTCGCATTCGAAGCCCTCGGCCATGCCGTCTTCGTCACAGCGGTGCTCTTCGCCGAAGACGGCGCCGAGCATATCGGGCGGGCTCAGCAGGATGTCGGTCCGCGCCCAGGCACCGTTGGTGTCCCGCTCGAAGACGAAGACGCCGCCATGCTGATGATCGAGGCCCGACGCGGTCACGGCGACGATCTCGTCGGACGCCGCGATGCGGTGGCCGAAGGAGTCTTCCGTGTTCGTCTCCTCCTCCGTGTACCGCACGCGCATCGCGAGGTCGTCGGTGTACACGGACGTGATCCCGTTCTCGATCCCGCGATTCACCGGTGCGCCGATCCACAGATCCGTGCCCGCGATTCCGACTGCGTGTCCGAAGACGTCTCCCTCCGTTGTGTCGGAGCCGTCTATACGGCGCTGCTCGACCCACGCGTCCGAACCCGTGTTCAAGGCGAACTCGTACGCGGCGCCGTACCCGAGGCGGGCGAAGGGTGCGCCGACGAGGGCGTGGTCTTCGCTCATGGTGATCGCTGCCCCGAACGACGCTTGTGCGTCGACGTCGGCTTGGATCTCGTTGCCAGCTCGCCAGCCGCCATCGCGGAGGACGTACTCGAAGACTCGTCCGGTTGCTTCGTCGGGGCCGCCACCGTGACCCGCGAGAGGCGCTCCGACCAGCGCGCGATTTCCAGCCATCGCGACAGCCGCGCCGAATGCATCGCCCGCCGCCGGCGTCGGAGCCTCGAGTCGCTGTTGCTCCGTCCAGCGCCCGTCGGCGCCGAGTCTGTAGGCGTAGACCATGCCGGACGGTTCTGAGTCGACGCCCTCACCGCCGCTGCGGCGCCGGAGCTGAAGGCGGCTCAGCTCGGTCTGGACCCCGGACTGACCCACGAAGAGCCAGTCGCCGGCGCTGGCCAACGACAGACCGAAGTCGATGCCGCAGTATCCGTTGTAGTTGCAGCGAGGATCGAGGGTGACCACGTCCTCGGTGTTCAAGGTGCTCGAGTGCGCCCAGGTGAGGCCGGAGCGTTCGAAAGCGTCGATGCGTCCCCCGCGGCTCGCGACGAAGAGGGTGTTGCCGTTCAGTGCGAGCACCGCTCCGAAACCGTCGGAACGCTCCGCATCCGGAGAGATGAGCCGAGAGGCTTCCATCCACTCGCCGTCGACCTTCCGGTACACGTACACCGTGCCGGGCCGGAAGCTGTTGTTGGGTTCACCCACGATCAGGGCGTCTCCGTCGACGACGACGGAGTTCCCGAACGACCCCGACTGTGCTGCGACAGGGATGGCGGTGAAGGCGAGCGCGAAAAGGGTGACCCCGCAACAAGCGAAGCGGGACAATAGGCGCGATGTCATGGGGTACTCCACGAGCGAGGGACGGTCGGACCGTGCCGATACACCGCCGGACGTACGACGGTCGGCCTAGCGTATCGGTCGGACGCGGAACCGACAATGCGCCGCCGGTGCCAGGCTGGTCTTCGCGCGCACGACGCCCTAGAAGTAGAACAGCCGCCCGCATGCGCGATCAGGAGACCGCGTGGACACCCCCGACCTCAGACCCTCCTTCCGAGTCCCGCTGGCCTACCCCCGCGACGAGGCCATCGAGCGGATCAAGGCACGCCTCGTCGCGCGCCCCGAGCTCCACGGGCGCTGGCAGGGGAAGGGTCGTTGGGCCGAGATCGACGTGCCGACCGACGAGCGGAAGCTCTGGTCTCCACATCTCTCGCTGCGTGTCGACAAGGCCAAGGAGGGCTCGGAGCTGTTCGGTCGATTCGCGCCTCAGCCGCACGTGTGGACCTTCTTCATGTTCCTGTACTCGGCCGTCACCTTCCTCGCTCTACTCGGCGGGATCTTCGGGTACGTGCAGTGGGCGTCCGACGAGTCACCGTGGGGCCTGTGGGCGGTCGGGATCGGAGTGCCCTTCCTCTGTCTCCTGCATTTGGCCAGCGCGGTCGGACAGCGGTTGTCCCGCGCGCAGATGCAGGAACTGCACGAGTTGATCTTCGAGGTACTCGGAGAGATCGAGCGCTAGGACGGCGTCAGTGGACCCAAGACGGCTGGGAGTCCTCGGCCGAATCCGAGGTCAGCTGTCTCACGAAGGTCCCATCCTTGGTCATGATGTAGATGTCTCGGTTCCCCGCTCGCGTTGACGTGAACGCGATCCATTCGCCGTCCGGGGACCAGGTCGGTTCACGATCGGTGGCATCGTTGAAGGTCAGCTGCCGTAGCCCGGTCTGGCCATCTGCGTTCACCACCCAGATCTCGTCGTTTCCGGTGTCCGTGTGTTGTTGCGTGAAGACGATCATCGTGCCGTCCGGTGACCAATCGGGCTGCCAGTCGTGGTGGCCCGTGTTCACGTGGACCGATTGGTTCAGGCCGTCATCGTCCATGATGTACAGGTTGTCGAGCACCCCGTCCTGGAAGCTCGTGAAGAGGATGCGGTCCGAGCTCGGTGACCACATGGCATCCTGATCGAAATCCGACGTGTTGAAGGTCAGTTGGGTCGGTGATGTCCCATCTGCGTTGACGACCCAAATCTCGTCGTCACCGTCTCCATCGTTGTCGAACGCGATGCGAGCGCCGTCCGGAGACCACGTAGGGCGACGATCGTTGCCGAGGTGGTTCGTCCGACGCACGACGTTCATGCCGTCGGCGTCCATGGTGAACAGCGCGTCGTCTCCCTCGCGGTCCGACACGAAGGCGATTTCCATTCTGTCCGGAGACCACACGGGATCCCGCTCTTCGGCGGGATTGTTGCTCAGGTTCGTCTTGCCCGATCCGTCCGGGCCCATCACGAATACTTCGGCGTTCCCGTCGCGGTGGCTCTCGAAGAGAATGCTCGCGGTGGGAAGGGGCGGAGGGGCGGCGAAGGTGACGGCCATATTGAAGCGGACCGGCTCGTCGGCGGTAAAAGTCAGGACCGCGACCTCATCCGAAGCGGTAATCGTGCAGCCCGCGGATGGCGTGCACGATGAACCGGCCCACCCTCCGAATTCGCTCCCCGCGTTCGGGGTGGCGGTGAGCGTGAGCTGGCCGGATCCGCCCTGATCGACGAACTCGATACTGCACTGGTCTTGGAAGCCCAAGTCGGTGCAGTCCAGGCTGATCGTGCCGCTTTCGGTCGCGATCTGCGTAGACTGCACGCCCCCTTCCCCTCCGCCGTCGTTCACGACGAAGACCTCCACGTCGATACCGAAGAGGATCGGCGCAACGCCCGAGCTGCACGCCGTGCACGCGACGGAAAGGCCGAGCGCAGCCACCATCCGGGGAAGAGTAGGGGCGATCTCGACGGGCCTGCGCATAACTACCTCCTGGACGACGTCGTACGAAGCTAGGGAGCGCCGCTAGATTCCGACATGGACGCTCGAGCCCCCACTCACTTCGATCTTCTCGGCCGCGAAGACGGTGTTCGTAGTCTCGTCGACCGCTTCTACGATCTGATGGACGAGGAGCCGGAGGGCGCGGGGATCCGCGCGCTGCATCCGCCCGATCTGACGTCCTCTCGCGAGAAACTCTACCTCTTCCTGGTTGGGTGGACGGGAGGCCCTCCGGTGTACGTCCAGAAGTTCGGGCACCCGATGCTACGGGCGCGTCATCTCCCCTTTCCGATCGGCGTTCCCGAGCGGGACGCATGGGTCTGGTGCATGGACCGCGCGCTCGACGAGCACGAGATGCCCGAGGAGCTCCGCGACTACCTCAAGCAGCGCTTCGCCTCCGTGGCCGACCACATGAGGAATCAGTAGAGAGGTCCTTCCGTCACAGGTGCGGCATGCCGGTCGTATTTCGGATAGGCTGCCTAGGATGGAGTGTCTCATGGAGAACGGTACACGACGGGGTCTTCCACTCGGCCTCCCACGACTCTTGTGCCTCTGCGTCCTCGCAGCGGCGTGCGAAGACCCTCTCCTCGAAGAGTCCTTCGAGCCAAACGTGACCGTGTACGAAGCGGCCGAGGTGGTGACCACCGACGCCGCACTCGTGGTCGACGGTGCGCCGCTCATCGATTTCGGCGACGGCATCCGCTCCATCATCGCTCGACACCAGGTGACGTATAGCTACGGCGGCCTACACGAGCCGACCAACGACGAGCTCAGCGACGAAGGTTGGCACCTCGACTTCCTGCGCCATCGGGTCACCGCTGAACGCGGAGACTCCGTCTTTCTCCGCGGCGTCGACTTCGGAGAGGTGGCGCTGGGCGGTTCGCCGGCTGGACGCTCGGAGCGAACGGACCCGATCGTGACGCCCCGGGACGGCTACGTGCGCGTCATCGAGCGGTATCTGCTCTACCGCGCTCTGATCTACTCGACCCGGCTCAATAGGGACGGGAGCACGGTGGAGTTTTATCACGAACCGTACTACGAGCGGATGGTGGCCGGACAGCCGGTGATCCTATCGGCGCCGGGATCCTCCGAGGTGGACCCGGCGACCGCGTCGCTTACGCTGAGACCGGGACCGCGCCTCACCGGGCTATGGAACGGGCAGAGCCGCGACTACCAGCAGTCGATGCAGTCGCTGGATGTCGGTGAACATCTCGTGATCGACCTCGATCGTCCCCTCGAGGCGGATCGAGGCCTGGTGCGCTTGTTGTACGCGCCCCCGAACGACGCCGGGGTGTCAGAAGAGGATCGGCGGCGAGCGAGCGCCACGTTCGTGCTCCTCGACGACACCGACCGAATCGTCATCCCCTCGTCGGCACTCCGCTCGATCAGTGCGCACCTCCCGGAGGTCCTCGGAGCGTTCATCATCGACGTGCGAGAGTACCTCGTGACTCCCGACGTCATGACCGTTCGCTACGCCGACGATGTCTCCGAGACGTTCGACATGATTCGTACGAGCAGCGTGCGTGTGTACGCCCGAATGCCAGCGAGTCAGTAAGAAGAGTGCTCCCGTTGTAGCTGGCGAATGTCTTCGATGAGGTGGTTCACGGCCGTTCGGCTCATCCCGTTGTAGACCCCGCGGATGTGGTGGTCCTGATCGACGAGGTAGAAGGTCTCGGAGTGCAGGAAACGATCCGCGTCTCGCTCGGAACGCGTCTGCCCCAGGTCCTCGTCGGCGAAGAAGGCGTCCCGGCCGAGCTCGTACAGGGCATCGGTCTCCCCGGTCAGCAGGTACCACTCCGGCGCGACAGCCCCGATCTGGTCCGCGAACGCGGCGAGTCGGTCGACGTCGTCGCGTTGGGGGGCTACGGAGTGAGAGACCAACGCCACGTCCAGATCATCGGCCAACTCCTCCCGCAGACGGGTCAGGCTCGCCATCGTGAGTGGACAGATTCCGGCGCAGTCGGTGAAGAAGAAGTTGGCGACGTAGATCTTCCCGGAGAGGTCGCTCCGGGTCACCGCTTCGCCTCGTTGGTCGAGGAGCTCGAAGTCCGAGATGGTGTGGAAGTCATCCGGTGCCTCCCCCGCCGGGAACCACGAAGGCGTGAACGTCGCGTCCCCGTAGTAGGGGAGGGCTCCCACTCCCGTGTCCGCCACCTGAACCGATTCCGGCGTCCGCTCGGTATATCCGCATCCCGTGGCGAGTACCGTGATCACCGCGGCGGTGGCCCGTCGGACCCTCTCTGTGAGTCGTGTGCTCATGATGCTGCTTCTCCGGTCGGGCCTGTTCCGTCTTCCACCTCGAAGCAGAGGTCGGCGCGCTTCATTCCGTACACGCGTCCGTCCCGAGCCTCGTAGTTCGCGTAGAGATCCCCGTTTTCGCGCCAGGCTCGTTGAAGCCCCACCTCGCGACCGTCTTCGAGACGAAGCTCCTTGAAGGGTCGGCCGCTCCGGTACCACTCGCGTTGCACTCCATCGGCAGTGCCGCTCACATAGTTCGACTCGGACCGAAGTGTGCCGTCGTCCCACCACGTCCTCACGGTCCCGTCCCGGCGTCCGTTGCGGTACGTCGCCCGGTAGCTACGTGCGCCACTCTCGTACCACCGTTCGGTCGAACCATGGGGTCGTCCCTCGGCATACTCGACTCGCTCGGCGATCGACCCATTCGAGTGGTGGCGTACGCCCACTCCGGAAAAGAGTTGGTTCTGGAACGTGACCCGACCGTCTGTCGAGCGCGCGACCAAGAGGTCGGTGTCCACCGCCGCGGGCCGCGCGACCGCCCCTGCGCCTGCGCAGAGGACGATCGCGAGGACCACACTGGCGACGGCGCTACCGGATCGCATTGGGTGACCCCTGGTAGTCCCCGGGGAAGAGGATGTAGTACGCCCCCAGGTACAGCTCGTTCTTCACGTGGTAGTGGTATTCGCCGTCCGGATTGTGCGGCGTCGGGCCGAAATGGCCGCCCGACTCGTCCAGATCCGACGGGTGCGTACCGTCCGGCTCTCGACGGCCGTACAGGAAGAAGCCATCGGACATGATCCCGATGAGCTCATCGTCGTCGAACGACCACGCCACCGGCTCGAGATGGTAGTGGTAGCTCTGAGGCCCGGTGTGAGCTCCGGTGAAGTCGAAGGACCCGATCGCGTTATCGAGGGGGACGTTCGGGCCTTCTTGGTCGTTGTAGATCATCGCCCCGCTGCGCGCGATGCCGATCGGACCGAGTCCGGTGGCGGAGGGGTTCGAAGCCACTTCGGGGCGCCCTGGTACGGTCAGCGAGTACGACCCGTTGAAGTCGTCGATGTAGCCCGGTGCGAGTTGGCCGGAGTTCGACGCGGATACGTGCAGTGCGTGCCCGGGGGACCAGTACGGCGACTCGTGATCCGGGTACCCGTTGCTCTCGATGACGACGTTCGCTCCGTCGATGGCGACCGTCACGTTGTCGGAGTTGAAGTCGGCGAAGGCGGCCGGGAGCTCCGTGAGGGGCTCCCCATTCGACTCGATGTCGGTCACGGAGGCGCACGTCACTGTGGCGATGCCGAGGACCGGGAGTAGGGCGGCTCCTGCGAGCCGGGCGCGGCGTGTCATATCGATTCATCCCGTCGGAGTGTTGGATCGATGGGGACGCACCTGCTGCTCACGTCCCTCACGCCGAGTTGGACAACACACTCCGGGGCACCATTCCATTCTTCTCTTCGGCGCCCGTCGAACGAGGCTCCGAGGTGGCGTGGAATGGATGGGGGCGATCGGTTGTCCAATCGTCAGGTGGCCAACGGGCCCCCGAACACCCGAGCGAAGACGGTGCGCACTTTGGACGGAGTCGACTCCGACACTGATCTGCTTGCGCGCGCTAGGAACGGAGATGCCCATGCCTTTCGACATCTCGTCGAGCGATATCAGGACGGTGTCGCGGCGGTGGTGGTCGGTATGCTGGGCCCCGGCCCGGACGCGGACGACGTCGGCCAAGAGACGTTCGTGCGCTTCTACCGGTCCATCGATCGCTTCCGAGGAGAGGCGGCGCTTCGGACGTACCTCACCCGAATCGCCATGAACCTCTCGTTGAACGAACTGAAGAGACGAAAACGACGGGAGCGCCGCGTGCTCCGGATCCACGAGGGGACGCCTGAGTTCGCGGCCCCCGGTGAGGGCCCGGACGAAGCCGTGGACCGTGCAGACCGTGCGCGAGCCGTTCGGGAGGCGATCGACCGACTCGACGAGAAGCATCGAGCCGTGGTGACGCTACGCATGATCCAAGGCCTGTCGACGAAGGAGACGGCCGAGGCGCTCGGTGTGCCGGAGGGGACGGTCCTGTCGCGGTTGGCGCGAGGACGACAGAAGCTCGAGGGAGAACTGAAGCCATGGTTGAACGACGATGAGTGACGACGCGTTGGAGGAGCTGCTGCGTTCCTCGGTTCCAGGGTTCGACGCTGGATTCGCCGACCGCGTGGTGGAGCGAGTCGAGGGTCTTTCGGTCGACGAAACCGCTCGGGCGGTGAGCGGTTACTTCCGTCGATGGGCTCCGCTCGCCTTGGCGGCGAGCCTCGTGCTCGCGGCCTTCAACGTCGTGACGACGTCTCAGGACGGTCAGTCCACCTTCGACGCTGTGCTGGGTCTCGAGCCGGTGTCGGTGCAGTCGGCCTATGCGATCACGGTCCTCGATGCGGACAACGGTGAGGTGGGTCGATGAACAGCAAGGCGAAAGCCGGCATGGCGCTGGTGGGCACGTTGGGGATCGGGATCCTCCTCGGGGTGGTGGTCTCCGGAGCGTTGGCTCAACAACGCCGAGGCCAGGTCGAGCGTCTGCGGGCACCCGGTGGATTCGTCGAGCACATGGAGCGCGTGATCTCCCCCACGAGCAGCGAACAGAGGGCCGCGCTCCAACCCCTCCTGGAGGCAGCGGACGACAGGAACCGCGGCATCGTCCAGGCGGCGGAGGCGGAGTTGTCCGGCTCGATGCAACAGCTTCTCGACGCCGCCGGTGCGCTCCTCGACGAAGAGCAGGCAACCCGGTTGGCCGAGGAAGTCACGCGCGCCCGGTTTGGGCGGCCCCCGCCACCGGGAGCTCGCCCTCCTCGTGGTGGCGGCCCCGGTCGCGGTGGCCCTGGCTCCGAAGGAGGCCGGCCCTCCGACGGGCGGCCCCCTCCGGGTGCGGGTCGCCCTTCGGGCAACTAGCCCGTCAGTCCCCGCCCAGCACCCGGGCGGGGTCGACCCGTCCGGCCCGCCACGCCGGGATCGCGAGCGCCGCTACCGCGACCCCACCGAGCGCGGAAAGCACCAGGACGATCGCAAGTGGGTCGGTGGGCTGGACCTCGAAGAGGTAGCTCCGCAGCCAACGTGTTCCGACGACGCTCGCGGCCAGGCCGACGCCGGCCCCGAGCACGATCGGTGCGGCGCCGCTCAACATCGCGGTGCGGACGACTTCGAATCGGGTCGCCCCCAAAGCCACACGGACGCCGAATTCGGGCGCGCGCCGGGCCACTGCGAATGACGAGACGCCGTAGATGCCGATGGCGCCGAGGGCCAGCCCGAGGAAGCCGAAGATCGAGAGAAGTACGGCGAAGAAGCGGGTGCTCGACGCCGACTGGTCGAAGAACTCGTCGAGTCGCTGCACACCCGCGATCGGTGCGGATGCGTCCACCTCGTCGACGATCGCTCGGAGTCTGCTCTCGAGCGCGTCGGGGGTACGGGTGCGCACGACCATCCATGCGGACATCTCCCAATCCCAATCCATGAACGGGACATAGAGCTCGGGTCGGGGCGCGCGCGCGCGACCGTGCTGCCGGATGTCCCCGACAACGCCGACCACGCGGAGAGCCGGCTCGTTTCGCGAGAAGATGTTGAGCGTCCGTCCGATGGGGTCCTCGTCGGGCCAGAACGTGTCGACGAAGGTCTGATTGACCACGACCACGCCTTCAGTGTCGTCCCGGTCCGTCTCCTCGATGGTGCGGCCACTCAGCAGTGGGATCTCCAGAGTCTCGAAGTACCCGGGCAATACGGCGCGAAAGTTCACCGTGGGCGCGCCGTCGCCCTCGGCCACCACGTGGCCTTCCGGCCACGTCGGGAAGCTCCAGTTGTTGAGTGATCCCGTAAGGACTTGAACGCCGCCGACGCTCTCCACGCCCGGTTCGTCCTGCAGGTTGGCCCACACCTGCCCGTACAGGCTGCGATACGCGTCGACCCCCGAGCGTCCGGTGCCCAGTGCGTTCGGGCGGAACACGACGACTCCCTCGGGCTCGAATCCGAGATCGACGGTGAGCAGTTCGCCGAGTGAGCGAAGCATGAGGGCCGATCCGAGGGCCACCACGACCGCCAACGCCATCTCGAGCCCGACGAGCCCGTGGCTGATCACACGCGACGAACGGCGTCCGGCCGCGGCCCGTGTCGCGCCCGTGAGATCGGAGCCGGGGTCGACCCGACTGGCACGGATCGCCGGCCAGAGACCCGCGAGCAGCGTCGCGAGGAGGGTGGCGGTCACCGCGAAGGCCAGCGCGCCACCGTCCACGGAGACCTGGTCGATTCGAGGAAGCTCCGGGGGAGCGAGCGAGAGAATGAGGCCGAGTGAGCCGTAGGCCGTCCATAGTCCGAGGAGCCCCCCGACGACACCGATCATCGATGCTTCGATGAGGAGGAGGCGGGCGATAGAACGACGGGACGCACCCAGGGCTGCGCGCACGGCGAGGGTCGTGCGTCGACTCTCGCCTCGAGCCAAGAGGAGGTTCGCGACGTTCGCACACGCGATCAGGAGGACGAGCCCGACAGCTCCGAGAAGGCCCCAGAGCGCGAGGCGGGCGTCTTCGGTCATCGACTCCTTCAAACGCACCACGCCTGCGACTCGAAGATCGGCCTCATCGAACTGGTTGGGCGCCTGGCTCCCGATGCGTTGCGCCGCCGAAGCCACCTGCGCATCGGCTTGCTCGATCGTAGCGCCGGGTGCGATGCGGCCGATGCGACGGTTCACGAACCAGGTGTTGTCGTCCGCAACCGTGGCGCCCAGGTCCACGACCGCCGTCCATGCCTCTCCGATCGGGATCGGGTCGTAGCCGTTCGGCATGACGCCCACGACCGTATGCGCCGTGGCGTCTTCCACACTCAGTGCGATCGATCGACCCAGGACGTCGGGGTCGGCTCCGAAACGGGCGACCCACAGGTCATGGGTGAGTACGACCACGGATGGAGCACCCGGCCGACCATCGTCGTCGGTCAACGTTCGGCCCAACGCGGCGTCGACCCCGAGGATCCGGAAGTACGACGGTGTGACTCTGGCTACATCGACCTCGGTGGGATCACCGGCTTCGGAGAGGACCGCCGTCCATATGGAGATGCCTGCGATGTCGGACAGCGCGGGAGCCGCCTCGTCGATCTCACGCACCATCGCCGTGTTGAAGTTCGCTTCTGGCCAGACCGCGACGATGCCGTCCGGCTCGTCGTAGGGCAGGGGTTCGAGGACGACCCCGTCCACGACGCTGAACATCGCCGTGTTGGCGCCGATGCCCAGCGCCATCGTGAGGACGGCGGTAAGGGTGATCCATGGCGTCCGCTGTAGTCCTCGAACCGCTTGCTTCCACTCGCTCCCGATGCCGTTCATCCCGTCCCCTCCCTTGATCCATCCGATGTGTTGCCACCACTCCAACGCCGCTTGCCCCGTGGTATCGGCCACGGCCGTGATCCACACGCGGGCACGCGCTCGGCGAGTCGTCGCCTCCTCTAGCCGGTGCCTGAACACCGCCTCCATGTCCTCCGCCCATCGGTCTCGGAAGGCCGAGGGAAAGAGGTGAAGCAGCACCCGATAGAGGCGCTGGTCCCGCCTGTTCACCTCAGAGTTCTTCCAGGAGTCGAGCCGCTTGGGCATCGAGCACGAGAGCTCGAAGCCTGCGTGCCTCGGCTAGCGCCACGGCGCGTCCTGCGTCGGTGAGGCGGACGTAGGTGCGGCGCGGATCGGCCCCCTCGGGGCTGGCGCACTCCTCCAGCAGACCGTCACCCAACAAGTCGCGGATCCGTCGGTACAGATTCGCCGGATAGAGCTTCGTGCCTACCTCGGCGGCTTCGATCCGCTGAACGATCTCGGTCCCGAAGCTCGGACCCTCGTGTACGGCCATCAGGATTCGGAAGGCGAGTGGGTGCAGCGGGAGGTGGGAAGAGGCGTCGTCGCCCATGGGTGCATCCGATTGTGTCAGTATGATTGTGTCAGTGTGACACATTATGGAGATCGATGGTTGCCGTGTCCATCGTCGGCGTCGTCCCCACCGCTGCTTTTTTCGTTGATGTCCGGTGCCGTTTGCCGGACATTTCAGGGGTACGCCCCCATTCTTCAGCGAGGCTCGCATCGGCCCTTCGGTCGAAATCGTGCGCGGCTCAGACGCACGTGCGTTGCTCGACGACCCCGGATTCGTCGCCGGTTGGGACGCGCTCCTCACGTCATGTCCGTGGGCGACCGCGTTTCAGGCGCCGCACTTCGCGCGGACGTGGTATGACGTGTATCGGGATGTCTACGAGCCCATCATCGCACTGGAACGGGCGGATGGGGCGTTGGCCGGCCTCCTCCTTCTCGCGCGTCATCGCGAGTCGGGTGAGGTCGTGCATGTAGGCGCGCACCACGCGGAGTATCACACGTGGCTTGCTCCGGGTGGCCCGGAGCAGTCGTTCATCGTCGCGGCCCTCTCGGCTCTGGCAGAGCTGGACATCTCTCTCGTCCGCTTCCTCTTCTTGGCGCCCGAGACTCCTCTCGAGTGGACGAAGGACCTCCCGGCTCTCGGGTTCCTCGCGGATGTGCGGTGGCACAGCCGAGGACTCATGAAGGTCGGTGAAGGGTCGACGATTGCGGCGTCACTGAAGAAGAGTGGGAACAAGAGTCGGCTGTCCCGCCTCAAACGGTCGGGGGAGGTCGAGTTCGTGCAGATTCGTTCACAGGACGAACTGGCCGCGGCCTTCGACGAGATCGCGACGCAGTGCGACGTCCGACAGGGGGCGGTTCACGACTCGCTCCCCTTCGCCACCGATCCGCTCAAGCGGCGACTCTACCTCACCCTCGCAAGAGACCCGGACGTCATGCACTGCACCGTGCTGCGGGCCGGGGGCAAGGTGGTGGCGTCTCACCTGGGGCTGCGGAGCGGCGACATGGTCTCGCTGGGTCTGATCACCCACGCGCCGCAATACGGGCGCGCCTCTCCCGGAAAGCTGTTGATCCTCTTCCTGGGCCAACTCCTCGGGGAGCAGGGGCTCGAGTGGTTCGATATGACACCCGGTGAGGGGTACAAAGATCGGTTCGCGACCGACCACGACGACGTGGCGGTCCTCGACGTCATGCTCAATCCGTCCGTGCAGCGGCGTTTCCGCATTCGGCGACGGGTCGTGACGTTCGGACGAAAGCTGGGCCAGCGGCTGGGTCGAGATCTTCTCGGTTCGGTGCGCTTTGCCGCCGCTGCCGTCCGCATCCACGGTCCGGTCGGGGCGGTGGCCCGGGGCAGCGCAGGTGGCATGGCGTGGGTGGCGAGCCGCGAAGAGTTCGTCCTCTTCCGTCGCTCGATCGACACGCCCGTGCCGGAACCGTCGAACGGGACGACGGTCCGATTCAACGAGCTGGACGATCTGCTTCTCTACGAGCCGGCGACGTCGTCGGACCCGCGTCTCACCGACTTCCTGTCTGCCGCCGTGTCTCGGTTGGAGCGCGGTGAT
The DNA here is from genome assembly GCA_039030015.1 of Gemmatimonadota bacterium. Taxonomy (GTDB): domain Bacteria; phylum Gemmatimonadota; class Gemmatimonadetes; order Longimicrobiales; family Gaopeijiaceae; genus UBA2589. The sequence goes on from JBCCEZ010000009.1 coordinate 77,652, forward strand.
CTGATGGCAACCGTGCTACGTGATGGGGCTCTGATCCATTGTGGCTGGTTGTCGGTCGACGCGAAGAAGGTCTGGCCGACGTCGAATCACCGGCTCGACATCGATGGTGGAATCTCCTTCCTCCAGGAGGGGTTCACGCACCCGAATGCCGGTCCCGAGGTGCTCCGTACGTCGTTGATCGAGCGACTGCGGGTTGCCACAGAGCGATCGAAAGGAGGGTGGTGCGGTGCGGCGGTCATGCCCGGCGGCGCACCCTCGCGCCGCCTTCTCGAGGAACTCGGGTTCGACCTCGCAGGCACCGCGGGCTCGCGGGTCCGACGCGGCGATCGGAGTTACTGGTCCGATGTGCAGGAGCCGTACTCCGCACCCGAGCCGGATCCGGCGTAGGCGGGTCCGGCTACCGGACCGGGGACCAGACCTGGCGTGAGCCGTCCGACGGATAGAAGAGGTGCATCCGTCCACTGGTGAAGTCGTACTGAGCTAGAGGGACCCAGACGTCGTTGCCCTGGCTGACGTACAAGACGTTCCCTTCAGCCCGCCACAGCAGGATGCTCTGCGGCATCATCGGCCCCGTGTCGATACCGAGTCCGACGGCGCGCGACCCGAGATCGTACAGGCGACCGTCCGGATCGAAGCGCCATCGCAGCTCGGTGGCGACACTTCCGACCTCGCTGTTCATCACGGCCTGCGTCGACCACAGTCCAAGGAGCCGAGCGTCGAGGGACTCGTCGACCGTCGGGGGGGGCGGAGGCGTCGAGGGTGTGGCTTGGGCTCCGACCCGTGAGGCCGGAAAGACGAGGTTGGGGTCGATCCTGGGGACCCCCGACGGATCGAGAGGCGCGAAGGAAAATTGGTAGCCACCGGTGACCGCCTGGAAGGCGAAACCAGTGAGCGCCGGTCCGCTGGCACGACCCACGACCGCCGGGCCCTGGTTGGTTTCGGACACCGCACCGGTGAGCGAATACGTGGTGCCATCGGCGGTCACCAGCGTCCCCGTGACGTTCCCGCCGGCCTCCTGGAGGGTCAGCTGAGCGGCACCGGTCGGCAGGGACATCTGGTACGTGCCCCCCCAGGACTGAGCGACCAAAAGGGCCGGCGCCGAGAGCATCGACAACGCCACAATCGCTACGCGGGTGAGCCTCATCGCGCCCTTCACGAGGGCCACCCCTCGGACCGAGCCAGAGCGTTCAGGATTTCACCGTTCAGGTCGCTTCCCCTGGTACCGTTCGTGAAGACGATCGCGCCGTCTCCGCTTTCGAGGTACACGACGAAGTACGCCTTGTACGACTGGTTGGCCCCGCCGTGACTGAAGTAGCGAGCCTCCCCTTCGCCTCCGAGTCGGGGCCCCAACCCGTAGTCGCCCGGCTGTACCGCCGTCATGAGGTCGATCCCCGTCTCGTGAGTCAGGAAGTCGTCGGATTCACCGAGCCAAGCGTCGCGGAAGGCGAGAAGCATGAGCGCGTAGTCGCTCGGGGTCGTCCATAGTCCCGATGCAGCAGACTCGGGGAAGGACTCCCAACCGCGAGGCAGAGCATCCGGACTTCCCGAGCGATCGTGCGCCCTAGCGATATTCCCATGCTCCGACGGGAGCGGGTTCACGTACGTACTACGGGTCATGCCGAGCGGCTCGAACACCCAAGTTCGGGCTGCGTCGGCGAACGACCCGCCCGTCACGTCTTCGATGAGGAGCTGCTGGACCGTCGTCCCGCCGCCCGAGTACCGCCACAGCGTTCCCGGCTCGGTGTCGACGACGATGGGAGGGTTCTTGGCCGGGCCCGAACCCTCGAGGATCTGCACCGTGGTCGGGAGCGCTTCGTTCGGTTGGAAGTCGGCGAAGCCGTGGACGGTAGTGCCCGCGGTGTGGGACATGAGGCGCCGAAGCGTGACCGGACTGGTTGGTGTGAAGTCGTTCTCTGGGATCGACCACGATGTGAGGTAGTCGTCCACGTTCGTATCGAGGTGCACGACACCTGCGTCCGCGAGTCTCAGGCTGGTGGCGGCTGCTCCCACTTTGCTCAGCGAGCCGACGGAGAAGACGGTCTCGGCGTCGATCCGGTCTTCCGAACCGGACAGCTTCACTCCGAAGCCCTCCGCCCACGCCAACTCCCCGTCTCGCAGGACGGCCACGCTGACCCCCGGCACGCCATAGTGCTGCATTCGATCGACGAGGGAGGTCGGTTCTCCGCCACCGTCCGGAATGAGCCCGTAGACCAAGGTGTCGGCGCCCGCGTCCACCCCGACCCCAACGCCCTGGTGGATTCCCGGGGAGCAGGCGAGGACCGCCAAAGCCAGCGCGACAGGCAAGAGCGAGGATCGGGCCGAAGATGTCGGGTTCATTCAGACGTGCGTATCGAGTGGGTGGGCCACGGTGACCGAGTGTGCCCACTGGACCCTCGAAACGCCAGCGTGCATCCGATTCGAACATCCGTGCGAACCCCTTGTCACAGACCATCACAACCAGGGGGCTAGGATGTTTGGGAAAACGAGGGGGGTTGTTGCCGCGATGACGTTGGGTGCCGCGCTGAGCGCCGCGTCGGTGTCGGCTCAAGAGCGAGACATCGTCGATACGGCGATCGAGGCAGGCGGATTCGAGACGTTGGCCGCCGCGTTGACTGCCGCCGACCTCGTGTCGACGCTCAAGGGCGAGGGCCCGTTCACCGTGTTCGCGCCGACCGACGAAGCGTTCGCTCAGCTTCCGGCAGGAACCGTCGAGGATCTTCTGCGTCCGGAGAACCGGGACGCACTCGTCGCGGTGTTGACCTACCATGTGGTGCCCGGTCGCGTGACGGCCGACCAGGTCGTCGAGCTCGATCGAGCGACGACGGTCAACGGAGCCGACGTCTCGATCCGAGTGAACGGCGGACACGTACGGATCAACGACTCGAACGTGATCGCGACCGACATCATGGCGACGAACGGTGTGATCCACGTCATCGACCAGGTCCTCTTGCCGGAGATGGACGAAGAGGCGCGCACGATGCGTTCCCGGGATGAGGAGATGATGCGCAGGGCGACGGACGTGCTCGCTCTAGCCATCGATCGCGGCGTGCCGTTGTTCAACGATGGCCATGCGTCTGCGACCGCGGGGATCTACGAGGTCGGGATGCAGGCCGTGCTCATGGGAGGGTATGGTCTCCCCCGATCCGCGGAGCGCGCACTCGAGCGAGGACTTCGGGATGGCCGGCACCAGCACGACATGCGGGACCGGGCTTGGGCCTATCGACGGGCGATGGACCGGGCACTCGACGAGATCGACGGCCGGATGGCGCGACGAAGCACGCATTGAGGCAGGGAGCAACGAGGGTGGTCCCGTGCCCCTTCCCAGGGTGCACGGGACCCCATCCGGTCACGTGGGTAGCAGGCGGAGCATGATGCCATGGAGAAGGGTGATGTGGTCGAGCTCGCGGAGTGGCGAGCGGGTCGGGATGGGGCGATGACGACGCTCCGTCTGGGTTCGCCATTGCTACGACTGTCGCGCGGAGAGGTCGGGGCCGTCGAGGCGTGCGTGGACGCGTACGGCCCTATGGTTCAGGCGCTCATCCGACGTCTGCGACCCGCGGCGTCCGACGTCGAAGACGTCGTTCAGGAGGTCTTCGTCGCGCTGTGGCGGAGCGCTCATCGCTTCGATCCCGACAGGGCCTCGGACCGAGGGTTCGTCGCGATGATCACGAGGCGACGTGTTATCGACCGGACGCGACGTGAGGAGCGTCAGCCGAGCACGGTGGAGTATGATCCCGGCCAGGATCGAGGGAGTGACGAGCACGAGCGCACCCTGGGGCGTCTCCAGGCAGGCCCCGCAATGGATGCGCTGCGCCGACTCTCCGAAGAAAGGCGGAGATGGATCGTGATGGCCGTGGTCGAGGGCTATTCGCACCGTGAGATCGCGGAGCGCTCCAACACACCGCTCGGGACGGTGAAGTCGGGCATACGACGGGGACTGGCCGAGATGCGGGGATGGCTCGAAGGTGAGGACATGCAGGAGGTGAGAGGATGACGGAGCGACGCGAAGAGCTCGACGCACTCCTCGTTCAGCGGGCGACCGAGGGGTTGGGCCCCGATGAATCACGTCGGCTGAACCAGCTACTGATCGAGCATCCAGGGGTCGATAAGGAGTGGGTGGATCGGCTCGTCGGCGAAGTCGACGCCGAGTGGGCGGCGGGGTCGGAGACTCCGCTCTCGGAGGGGCTGCGTGCAGCGCTCGTCGCGGCCGGCCCCGAGCCGGATGATGCCCCGGACGAGGCTCGACCCGCCCCGACTGGTCCGTCGATAGGTCGTCTCACATCGTGGGCCGGATGGGCGGCGGCTGCAGCGATCGCCTTCCTCGCGTTCGGCCCCCTGAGGGGGAACGACGATCGGGTCCCCACCTTCGCAGAGGTCGTCGCGCTCGAGGACGTCGTGCGGGCGGAGTGGCAGCCCGGCGGGGACGACTTCGGTGCCGAAGTCGCGGGCGAGGTCGTGTGGAGTCCGGGTGCGCAGTCGGGTGTCATGCGCTTCAGCGGCCTGAGCGCGAACGACCCGTCCGACGCGCAGTACCAGCTGTGGATCTTCGCGGAAGGGCGAGATGACCGCTTCCCGGTGGATGGTGGCGTCTTCGACATCCCGGACGGTCTGGATGTGGTCGACGTTCCGATCATGGCGACGCTCGAGGTGGGCGCGCCCACACTCTTCGCTGTCACCGTGGAGCGGCCGGGAGGGGTCGTAGTCAGCAGTCGAGAGCGGATGGCGACGATCGCTCAGGTTTCCGAGTAAGCCTCCAACCTCCCGTCCCTACACGACTTGTCGGACCCGAGGGTGCGAAGGCCTCATCGCCTCCCCACCTTGAGCGGGCCCAACCGCTCTCCCTCGGAGCCCGACGTGTCCGAAGACGCCGCGACTGCCGCGAAACCGAAAGCCATCGATCGTATGCTCAACGCGATCGAGGTCGTTGGGAACAAGCTCCCCGATCCCGCCGTGCTGTTCGTGATCAGCCTGTTCCTGGTGTGGGGACTCTCGTGGCTTCTGTCGGGCGTCTCGTTCACGGAGATCGACCCTCGATCAGGGGACCCGATCGAGGTGACGAACCTGCTCAATGGACCGGGGCTGGCTGCCTTCCTCGCCGGGATGGTGCAGACCTTCACGACCTTTCCGCCGCTCGGTGTGGTGCTGGTCGCGATGCTCGGCATCGGGGTCGCGGAGCACGGCGGCTACATCAACGCGGCGCTACGCATCGTCCTCGGTTTGACACCGAAGATGCTCCTCACGCCGATGTTGATCCTCGTCGCCATCGTCAGTCATACGGCGACGGACGCCGGGTACGTGCTGGTCATCCCTCTCGGTGGAGTCATCTATTACGCGGCGGGCCGCCATCCCCTGGCCGGGATCGCGGCAGCGTTCGCGGGGGTGTCGGGTGGGTTCAGCGCCAACTTCGTGCCGTCCGGCATCGATCCTCTCCTCCAGGGCTTCACACAGAGCGCGGCTCAGATCATCGAGCCCCAGATGCTGGTGAACCCGTTGAACAACTGGTTCTTCACCTCCGCGTCGAGCGTTCTGATCATCCTGGTGGGGTGGTACCTCACCGATCGGGTCGTCGAACCGCGACTCGCAGGCACATCGGTCGACGGAGATCCGGCCGAGATGCCCGAGATGAAAGACCTCGAGTCCCGAGAGCGGACCGCGTTTTGGATCTCGACCGGCGTCATGGCCCTCGGCGTCGCTCTGCTGTGGATCGCAGCCTCGCCGACGGACTCGCCACTTCGGTCGGTGAACGGTGAGCTGACGGCGTTCTCGGCACCCCTCATGCAGTCGATCGTCCCGCTGATCTTCCTCCTCTTCATGATCCCGGGGACCGTCTACGGCTACGTCGCTGGAACGTTCAAGGAGAGCAAGGACGTCATCGATGCCATGACGAAGGCCATGACGCAGATGAGCTACTACGTCGTCATGGCGTTCTTCTGCGCGCTCTTCATCTCCGCGTTCGGCACGTCGAATCTGGGGGCGCTACTCGCCGTCAAGGGTGCGAACATCCTGCGGGAACTCGCCCTTCCGGCCGGCTTCACGATCGTAGGGATCATCTTCCTGACGGGCTTCGTGAACCTCGCCGTGGGATCGGCCTCGGCGAAGTGGGCACTCCTGGCGCCGATCTTCGTGCCGATGCTCATGCAGCTCGGCATCAGCCCCGACCTGACTCAGGCCGCCTACCGGGTGGGCGATTCGACGACGAACATCATCACGCCGCTCATGCCGTACTTCCCCTTGGTCGTCGTCTACTGTCAGCGGTACGTGAAGGGACTGGGGATCGGATCGCTCGTGTCGATCATGCTCCCGTATTCGATGTTCTTCATCGTCCTCTGGTCGGTCTTCCTGCTCGCCTACTGGGGGCTCGGAATCCCACTCGGGCTGCAGGCGAGCTACGTGTACCCGGCGGGTTGATCACGACACTCACAGGCGCGCTCGGGCTCGGCGACCGTCCCTGGTGACTAGATCTCGTTTGTTGGTCGGTCTAGGCGTCTGTTGTCTGGCGTACCTGGCCGCGGCGCTTCGCCTGCCCCTTTTCGACGACTTCAACGTTCCGGCGGCCGGCTTCGTGCCCACACTCGTGGCGTTGGGGTTGGTCGGGTTGATCGGTCTGGAGATCGGGTCGACGTGGGGCGACCGTTCGATATCTTCCGTGCCCGCGGGAACCCATCGCTTCGTCTTGGAGGGCACGGGACTGGTTGGGACCGCGTGGCTGGTAGGCACGGTCCCAGCGGTCCTTCTCTTTCTCTTCTTCGCACCCAAGACTCTCGGCCGACACAGCCGTATCGAGCGCGGTCTGCTGGCGATCGGGTTGACCACGTTCGTCGTGATCGTGTTCGAGGTATGGCTGGGCGTTCGTTTGCCGACCGGGCTTTGGTCCCGCCTGGTCTAGCCGATGGAGGTCTTCGTTCCATTACTGGACGGCTTCACGGTAGCGCTGACGCCGTTGAACCTCGCGTACCTCTCGGCTGGGGTGTTGATGGGCACCGTCGTCGGCATTCTTCCTGGTTTGGGCCCGACTGCCGGGATCGCCATCCTGCTGCCCGCGACGCTCAACGTCGAACCCGTCACAGCGATCATGATGCTGGCCGCCATCTACTACGGGGCCATGTATGGCGCGACGATCACGGCCATCCTCATCAACACGCCAGGCGTACCGGCCGTGATGGCGAGCACCTTCGACGGACACCCACTCGCCCGCCAAGGGCGGGCCGGGGCGGCGCTCGTGATGCAAGCCGTGGCTTCGTTCACCGGCGGGATGACCGGTCTGCTCCTTCTTGCGCTCCTCGCGCCGTTTGCCACGACGCTCGCGACCCGGTTCGGTCCACCGGAGTTCTTCATGCTGAGTGCGGCGGGTATGCTCGCGATCGGCGCCATTCTGGGTACCGAACGGCGATCTGGGATCCTCTCTGCGCTGATCGGTTTCGCGCTGGCCACGATCGGTCTCGACGTCGGGTCGGGCCAACCTCGCTTCACCTTCGGAACGGCGGAGCTCCTGGCGGGAGTGCCGTTCATACCGTTGGCCATTGGCGTCTTCGGAGTGGGTGAGATTCTGAGCGCGACTCATGAAGGGGGAACGCGAGAAACGAACGACCGTGGGGCCCGAGACTCCGGTGGTGAGTTGCCGACGAAGGACGAGTGGGCGGAGTCCAGGCCGGCCATGCTGCGCGGGTCAGCGATCGGATTCTTGATCGGGGTCGTCCCCGGGGTTGGGGCGACTCTCGCTTCACTCCTCGCTTACGGGGTCGAGAAGGGACGGTCGACGTCGCCCGAGCGATTCGGTGCGGGCGCGATGCCCGGGCTGGCGGCCCCGGAGGCGGCGAACAACGCGGCCGCGAGTGGTGCCATGGTCCCGCTCTTGATGCTAGGAGTCCCCGGATCGGCTGCGACCGCAGTTCTGTTGGGCGCACTGTTGACGTGGGGTTTGGTGCCCGGTCCACTCCTCATGACCGAGAATCCCGACTTCGCGTGGGGCCTGATCGCGAGCATGGCCCTCGGAAACGTGGCCTTGCTCGCCGTGAGTCTCGGGGCCGTGCGTGTCTTCGCGAAGATCGCCCAGATACCCCGAGGCGTTGCCGCACCTGTCGTCATCGTCCTCTGCGTGGTCGGTGCGGCAGCGTCGGCTGGCACGTTCGGGATGACCGTCATGTGGGCCGGGGGGCTGCTCGGGTTCGCTATGAAGCGCTTTGGGTTTTCGACACCCGCGATGATCATCGGATTCGTGCTGGCTCCCCTAGCCGAGGATTCTCTTCGGCAGACCTTGGTGATCTCCGGCGGCTCGCCTGCGATCTTCATGGAGCGCCCTGTCGCCCTCCTGATCGGACTCCTCACACTGGCTGCTATCGTGCGTGGCCCCCTTCGCGCATCGCTCCCGAAAGGCTCGACATGATCCCTCCGACGTACCTACGACGGCTGCTCGCGACGTTCGCCGTCGCGGGAGTCGTCGGGTGCTCGGGGGAAACCGTGGACCGCGACGCCGGCGCGTACCCCGCCGAACGCCTCCGTTGGACCATTCCGTTCGGACCGGGGGGAGGGAACGACCGCATGGCGAGGACGTTGATCGACATCATCGACCTCTATGGTTGGTACCCGGAGGGGATCGAGCCGTCGAACCGAGTGGGTGGGAGCGGGGCGCAGGGCTGGGGCTGGGTCTTTGCTCGGCGCGGTGACCCCTACCAAATCACGACGATCAGTGGCTCCTTCCTCACGCTGCCGTTTCAAGCGGGCGTCCCTTGGACGCCTTCCGACTTCACTCCGGTGGCCCTCATGGCGTCCGACGACGCCATTCTGGTTGTCGGGTCCGACAGTGCACCCGCGACCTTCGAGGCGTTCCTTCGATCGGCGCGTGACGGCCCTGTCGCGGTGGGAGGGGTGGGCGCTCTGAATAGCGATGTGCTCACACTTCGAGGACTGGCTCGCGAGGCTGGCTTCACACTCCGGTATGTGTCGTTCAACGGCTTTGGGGCACTGTCAAGCGCCCTGTTGTCCGGTGCGGTCGATGTGGTCGTCACGAGTCCCGGCGAAGCGATCGGCCTCCTTCGAGCGGGGACCCTTCGAGGCATCGCTTATGCGGGTGCAGTGCCTCCGGCGTGGATGAGCGACGTACCCACGTTCGAAGAGCTCGGCTATGGTGGGGTAGTAGTGTCCATGCCTCGTGGGGTGGTGTTGGCGCCGGAGGTCGAGCCGGCGGTGCAGGAGTGGTGGATCGACACCATGCGCCGCGTCGCCGCCACCCCCGAATGGGCGACGTATCTCGAATCGGCTGGACTACGTCGGGAAGAGGTGTACGGGGAGGAGTTCGGGCGGGCTCTTGCACGGCTCGGTCGGGTCTTTCAGTCGGCCAACGAGGCGGAGGGCCGGTGACCCGATCGGAACGACTGCCCGTCCTGCTCTTGGGAGGATATCGACAGGCCCCGGCCGTCGCCCGGTCCCTCGCCCGAGCTGGATATCGGGTGATCGTCGGTGTTGGGCCGCACGGGAACCCCGCGGCGCGAAGTCGCTTCGCCGGAGAGCTCTGGCATCATACCGATGTGGGGGACGTGGACTTCATCGACGGATTGCGGGACTTCGCAGCGTCGCACGATCGGCTCGCCGTGTTTCCACTCGGCGACAGCGAACTCCTGGCCTTGTCGCAGCCCGACTCGGAGCTTCCTCCAGAGCTCCTTCCCATCATGCCGGCGTCGGAGACCGTCCGGACGTGCCTGGACAAGAGCGCTGCACAGGACTTCATGACCTCCGTCGGCGTTTCGCCTCCGGAGACCCGTACAGTGCGGTCTCTGGAAGAGCTCGGCGCGGCGTTGGCGGGCGTGGGCGTTCCGGCGGTGATCAAGCCGGACACGTCGCTCGCGACCATTGCGGGCAACAAGGCGCTCATCTGCTCTACAGTAGAGGAGGCACGCACCGCGATGCCGGAGTGGCCCGCGGGTGCGTCCTATCTCCTCGTCCAGGAGTATGTGCGGGGCCGCCGGCACAACTGCCACTTGGTGGCGGAGTCGGGGTCCATCACGGCTCGCTTCGAACAGGTGATCGTCCGCACGGATCGTCTGGACGGGACCGGCTTGTGTGTGGAGGCGAGGTCCGGTGTGCCCACGGAGGAGTTGTGGGAGTTGTGCCGTCGCATCACCGAGGGAGCCGGCTACACCGGTGCTGCGTGCATCCAGTTCCTTATGGGCGAAGAAGGGCAGGGGATTCGGTGCTTGGAGGTGAATCCTCGTATGTGTGCGAGCTGTGCCTTCCCCGTGCACTGTGGTGTCGACATGCCGCTCGCGACGCTCGAGGCGGCCCTTCGGGCGCGAGGGTGGGTCGTGGATCGAGCGGGGAGCACGTCCGGGTACCGTCGCGGCGAGACGATGAACTGGTTACTCGGAGACATCACGGGCGTGATCGAGCAACGCGGGGCGATGAGCGGGCGAGATCGCATCCGCGCCGTGAGCAGGGTGTTCGGATCCGCGGCGCGCGCGGATGTGCACGTCACGTGGTCGTGGACGGACCCGGTGCCCACCCTCGTGATGTTCCGTGGACTGCTTCGAAGAGTCGGTTCGGCCGTGTTGGGCAGATTCCGGCGCTAGGTAGCTAGGCTCCGTCGACTCGCTCGAACGCGAGGTGGACGACCCGCCCCGCATCGAGCTCGAAGCCTCGGATCTGCCCGGCGGAGCGATCGAAGCGCAGAATCAGTTGTGGCTGGACCCGCCCATCCGAACGCCGGAATCCCGTCGCCAAGGTGTCGCCGTCGACGACGAAGAGCTCCTCGTCGATCGCCGCGCCGGCGCGCACGCGCAGGGACTCGTCCTCCACGCTAATCCGGTAGGTCACGTCGAGCTCGGCACTGTAGTAGGAACCGACGAAGTCCCTGGCGCCGGGGGGAGAGACCGCAGGGATACTGGTGTCGGGTGCGGCGCTCCCGGCTCGAGCCTGCTCGGGTGCGTCGAGTCGTCCTGCGAGCACGACGTCTGCGACCTGCCGGATGCGGGCGCCCGGATTCGCGTCGGACCGATTGCAGAGAAGGGCGAGGCCGAGACCCTCGGTCGGGAAGCGCAGCGTGTGGGCACGGAAGCCGACGAAGGCGCCGCCGTGGCCGATGGTCGGGAGTCCACGGTACTCGCCATGGCTCAGTCCGAGCGCGTACGGGATCGTCTCCCCGTCGTTCAACACGCCGGGCGCATGCACGATGTCGTTCAGTCCGGAACGAAGCCCGTCCTGCTCCTGAGCGGTGAGCCAGGAGACGAGATCCTCGATGGAGGTGTAGACGCCCCCGTCTCCGATCATCTCGAGCGTGGTCATCGACGTCCTGAACCCGCCCCCGTCGACCGGAGCGTACCCATCGGCTCGAAGGGGGACGATGAACTGGTGGTCGTCGTGGAAGTGGGACGCGTCCATGCCGAGTCGGGAGAAGAGGACCTCGTCCGCGTATTCGCGGAATGACATCCCCACGGCTCGGGCTACGGCCTCGGTCACGAGGAAGTACCCCGAGTTCGAGTAGAGGTATTCGCTACCGGGCTCGAAGTTGAGCTCGGCCTGAGCGGCTTGTCGCTCGATCAGCTCGACTTCGTTGTAGAAGTCGGAAGACCGCAAGCCGCGCAAACTCATCAGGGTGAGGTAGTCACGCAGCCCGCTGGTGTGGTTGAGCGTATGTAGGATCGTGAGCCGGTCCCCGTAGTCCGGAATCTCAGGAACCCACGTGCGCAGCTCATCCTCGAGGCTGAGATGGCCGTCCATCGCCGCGATGGCGACGACCGCTGCGGTGAATTGCTTGGATACCGAACCCGACCGGAAGACCGACTGGGTCGTGATCGGGATGCCGTGCTCCAGATTCGCGGCGCCGTAGCCTCGACCGTACCGGAGCCCACCGTCCTCGACCACGCCGAGCGCGCATCCAGGCGTGGTCGCAGAGAAGTCCGAGAACACGGCATCGACCGCCGCTTCGTCGAAGCTCGTTTGTCCGAGTACCGCCGCCGGGAGCGCCAGGAAGGCCGCGATCAGGGGCACCGTCACATTCGCTCGCATCACTACCGTCTCCGTCTCAGAACTCGGCCCGGCGTGGCCCCGGTCGTGCCCGTCGCGCCGTAGACTTGTTGTCCGTTGACCCACACCGCGATCACGCCCTCGGACGGCTCATTCGGGGCCTCCGGCGTCGCCATGTCGCGCACGGTGCGTGGGTTGAAGAGAACCAGGTCCGCAAAGGCCCCCTCCACGATCGTGCCCCGATCTTCGAGGCCCATGTGCTCGGCGGCGAGCGAAGACATCTTACGAACCGCTTCCTCGAGTTCGAGGTCACCGCGCTCTCGCACGTGCCGGCCCAGGACCCGGGTGAACGCTCCGAATCCGCGTGGGTGCCGGCCCGCCAATCCGCCGTCGCTGGACACGTTCGTATGCGGCCAGCGGAGCAGTGCGGCGATGTCTTCCGGCTCCATGCTTCTGGCGATGATGCTCTCGGAGCCTCCGGTCGAGTCCACTTCGGCGATTAACTCCAGATACACGTCGACCGCGGGCCGGCCTCTCTGTTCCGCGATCTCGGCGAGAGTCATGCCGACGTAGGACGGGTCGGGGTCGAACGCCGCGATGATCATGCCGTCGGCTGGAGCCAATTCGTCGAGGGCGAACTGAGCCGCCTCGCGCGTGAAGGCGCGGTCCGGGAAAAGGACGGTCATCGTCGATTGCCAGAACTCGTACGGGTAGACGTCTGCGGTGACGTCGATGCCCTCTGCTCGAGCCGAGTCGAGGATGCCGATGACCTCGTCGGTACGGCCCCAGAGGGACTTCATGGCCAGCTTCATGTGCCCGATCTGCACGGGCATGCCCGTTTCTCGCCCGATCAGGAGCAGCTCGTCGAGGGCCTCGAAGAAGTAGCGGTCCTCGCTCCGCATGTGGCTGATGTACCGGCCACCGTCATCCGCCGTGATGCGAGCAAGGGTCAGTACCTCGTCGGTTTCCGAGTAGATACCCGGGTCGTATTCCAGGCCGGTCGATAGGCCAATCGCACCCGCCGCAAGCTCGGTCTGGAGGAGCGCCACCATCTCTTCGATCTCTTCCGCCGAGGCGGTGCGCCGGAAGTCCTGTCCCATGACCGCTCGGCGGATGCTGTTGTGTCCGACGTAGGCCGCGACGTTGATCGCGGCCGGCGACGCCTCGAGTCGTTCGAAGTAGTCGGCCAGCGGTAGTGGTGAGCCACCGTCCTGTCCGGCCACGATCGTGGTGATGCCCTGACTCACCGCGGCCAGTGCGTCCGACATCCGGTCCAGCCCTCGATCGTGATGGCTGTGCGTATCGATGAACCCCGGAGCCAGCACGAGCGCGTCCGCATCGATCACCGTCTCGCTCGGACCCGGTTCGAAAGAGCCCACCTCGGCGATGCGATCTCCGACGACCCGCACGTTCGATACGACGCCCGACGCGCCCGTGCCGTCTACGACCGTGGCCCCCGCGATGACGAAGCCTGGAGCGGACGGCGTCGAGTCGTCGCCGGCTTGGCATCCCGCCGTAACGAGCAGGGCCGCTACGAACAGTAGGCTGAACGTTGGTCGGTAGAAGGCGTCGAGGGTGCGTGTCATGGGTCGCTCGAGGGGCTCCGAACGGGGTACTGGTCGAGCCACTCACGGGTGATCTGCTCAGCCTTGTCGAGGTCGACGTAGCCCAGTGTGCCCAGATGATCGTCGGCGCGGCCGGTGAGGATGAAGCTGAGATCCCATGGGATCGCTCCCGGCTCGGCCTCGTTGACGTACTGGATCAGAGAGGACGTGCAGTTGGTGAGCAGGGTGTTGTACCACCGAGGTGTGGAGGCCAGTTCGTGGGTCTCCTGAGCGAACTGCTCGAACACACGCGCGATCGCGTCTTGAGGGACCGTCACCGGGTACCGCACGAGCGGGTAGTTCAGGTGCTCCACCCGGCGGCGCACGAGATCCTCCTCGGTGGCCCAGATGTGGGTCACCTCGAAACCGCGAAGCACGCCGCGCACGATCGAATACGTCTCCCCGACCTCGCGGCGCGTCTCTACGGACAGACCCAACCATTCGTGGGGCGCATACGACTCGGGGAATTCGAAGACCAAGAAGGTGTGGGCGATCCTCCCTCCGAGGCCGAGCGGCTGCTCGTACATCCACAGCCCCTGTACGTCGGCGGGGAGGTAGCGCGCGGGCGTGTACGTTTTCGACGTCACCGCGTCGGGCGTGTACCTCCAGTCACGGACCGCCGCGAGTTCGATCGCCCCGTCGGCTTGCCAGGCCACGGGGGTCAGGATGCGTACGTCTTCGTCCCAATCCCGCTCGAGCGAGGGGGTTCGGGAGAAGACCGCACCGGCTCCTGAGGCGAGGACGATGGCGATCCCCACGCCGAGGGCCGTCCTGGTGCGGGGTCTGTTCATGGCGAGGCCTGGGGGCGGTGTCTGCGTCGATCGCGACGCCCCAAGGTACAGCCGCTCCTGCGATCAGGCCCGAGCCTACTCGTTGGCGGATCGACCCACGCTTCGCACTCGAAGCCACCCTCCCACCAGAGCCCCCACCGGCGCCAATACGGCAACGGCTGGACCGTACCAGCTCGGCACCCCTTCGGCAGCAGATGTCCCCCCACTGGACATGAGGAGCATGATGAGGGCGACGGCCCCGCTGTGTACGAGTCCGTGGGAGGGCGCCCACCTCGCCGCGATCCACCCGGCCAGGCCCGCGGCGCCCGCCGAGTAGAGCACGTTCGCCGCGAGGTAGCCCGGCGTGGGGGGCGCGGACATGTCTCCCTCGAAGAGCAAGAAGGTCGCGGCGGCGGTCAGGCCGATCACCACCACCATCCCGGCGAGCAGACCTCCGACCACCGCAGCGACACTCCGCAGCCACCTCATCGGCCCGCTCGGTCGCCCTGGTCGGTGCGGATCACGGAGCCCCGTGGGAGAGTGTCCAGACGTACGCGGCGAGAGCGGCGTACTGGTTCCACTCCAGATCCAACCCGCCGCCCGGGTTCATCTCGAAACGCCACTCCGACGACATGTGCTGCCGTTGCACACCCCAGAAAATCGTCCGTCGAATCCCTTCCAGCGAACCGTCGCTCTGGCCCCATGCGTCGTCCGTGAGGTCTGGGCCGTTGCCACCGCCCGAACCGGCGTCCCCGTGGCATCGAGCGCAGCTCCCTTCGTTGAAGAGTGTGTTGCCTTCGCGGACCATCGCGGCCCACCGCTGCGCCTGGTCCCGCTCCAACCATTCGCGCACTTCGTCGGGCAACGGTGCCGAGGCCTGTTGAGCCCCAGCGGGTGCCGCCCCGAACATGCAGAACCCGATCGCCACCATCGCGAACCGCTTCATCGTCCCCTCCAACCGTGGATTGCTCGTACTGCCGAGCCTCACGGTAGCGAGCGGGTTGAGGGGACCACAGCGGTCCCGCGCGATCCTTGCAGAACCCTGACAAAGCGCGCGAGACCACGTGGCGGTCCGGATCTAACGGTAGAAGCGGTTCCGGTGGAAGCCGTTTCCGGGCACGACACGCACGACGGACATCTCTTGGTGGTCGAGAACCCGCATCATTGGGACGCGCTGGCGGCGATTCCAGATGCGCTCGACCTGCCCCATGATCTGGTTCTGCTGCCGCTCGCCCATCGCCGAGAAGTCGCGGCCCCCCAGCACACTCTCGAGCACCGCTTCTTCGGACTCCGGAGTGTCCTGAAGCACGTGGTCGGCCCAATTCCACGTGATGAGGTTGTCGTCCGTCTCGGGCTCCATGAGATAGGTGATGAGGTGGCCCATCGATTGGGACGTCGGGATGTAGAACCACCCCTCGATCACGTCGACGGACTCCTCTTCCTTTTCGACCTCGACCGACTTCAGGTAGTGCCCTTGGAAGTAGGAGTCGGTCCATACGCGGGTCGCGTAGTAGACCTCGGCATCGATCGTCGCGGTCTCGCTGAAGCGGTACACCGCGATGTCATGGTCCAAGAGGATCGGTACGACCGAAGCCATCGCCGACGGCATCAGATACCCGACCGGCCGGGTCGTGGTGCGGGTCGGGACCCAATTCAGATAGACCGGGACGTTCTCGAGCGCGAACCCACTCTCCGTGTCTTCGTTGGGCATCCATACGGGCTCGGTCCCACGGCTCTGAAGCTCGTAGTCCAGCACGACGTCATGCTCTCCCGCGTGACCCGCCTGGATGGCCCTCATTCGAGACGCCGTCGTCAGCTCCCGGATCTCTAACCGTCGTTCCGCGGCGACTTCGAGGATGGTGGTCAGAGCGATGACTCCGCCGCGGATCTGGTGGTAGTAGCGTTCGTCGAGCGGAATCTCGACGACGGAGTCGTCCCGCATCACGCGCATCGTGTTACGCGGCGTCTCCAGGAGGATGCCGATCGAGTTGGTCAGGCCCGTATAGACGTGGTGCTTTCGAGGCTCCACGGACGTCGATCCCCACCCTCGGACTCCGTCCTGCGTGCGGACACCCGAGTAGTCGAAGGCCCGGTAGTCTTCCTCGATGGCAGCCGCTTGGATCCGCGGGAAGATGTTCTCGTATGGCCAGCGGCGAAGTTCGTCGTCGGCGGCGGGGTTGAGCGTCCCTTGGTAGGTGATCACGTACGGATCCGATCCACCGTGGTGGCCGTCTACGTGGATGTCCGGAGTCCACTCCGTCATGACTTGGGTCACGTACGCCTGGATCTCTTGCGACTCGAGCTTGAGATAGTCGCGATTCATGTCGAAGCCAGCGTCGTTGGTGCGCCGACGCACTTCACCACCGTCCGGGTTCGTGAGGGGCGTGCCGATGACGATGATGTCTTCGAGCAGGTGACGGAGGTCACCTCCGACCAGCTCGCGAGCGACCAGCTGGAACGACTCCTTCGGCGACACCTCTCCCCCGTGTACCGAGGGGGCCACGAAGACGATCGTCTTCCCGGAGCGAATCGCGTCCTGGGCGCTGACGATCGGGTCCTCCGCGATCACGATCAGCTTCATCTCACGGCCGCCGAGTGTCGTGGCGAGCGGCTGCATACTGACGATTTCGCTCATGCGGTCCAGCTCGTACCAGAACTCCATGAGCGGCTCGAACGGTGTCGGGCCGGATCGGTAATTCTCCTGCTCCTGCCAGGTACGCGGGAGCTCTTGGGCCTCGATCGCGGTCGTCGCGGCGGACAGGACGCAAAGGGCGAGGAGTGCACGAACGGTAGAGCGCATGGTCGAGTCGGTCGGAGTGATGCAGAGAGTGCGGACACATGATGGTTCGGACCTAGGCATCCAGCCAGATGAAGCCACGTTGTTTCGATATGTCGTGTCACATACTATGTGTTGCGACATATTCAGACAGAGGAGTGGCAGATGCGTGGTGGTATGGTTGGGTCGGACGGGGAGGGAATCCCGGGGTGGCGCAGAGCGGCCCGAGCGGTGCACCTCGGCGTCGCTCGACTTCTCTGGATCGGTGTGCTCCTCCAGTTCTATTCGTCGTGGCTCATGTTGGCTGGTCGACCTCATGTGCACGCCGTCGGGGGATGGCTCCTCATCGCGGGCGGAGTCCTGGCTGGCGGAAGTGCAGTCGCGGGGTACGGTCTGCGTGCGCCGCGTGTCGGCCGAGCCTGCCTCTTGGTGCTCCTGCTGATCGCCCAGCCGGTCATCGCCTTCGTTCTCGCGGCCCGGTCTCCCTTCCTCGGGGCCTTTCACCCTCTGAACGGTCTTCTCGTCTTCGTCCTGCTGACCGGCCTGAGCCGCGCAGACCGCGCGCTTGGACCATTGGCCCCTAGCCGGTCGCCCGCCCTATGATCACGCCGGCGCAGTTGAGGTCACGACGAAGGAGGAGTCATGACGCTGAACACCGCGGTGCACGGTACGAAGGGCGTCGGCACGTGGCGCGTCGGCAGGACACCGGCGTGGGTAGCTCTGCTCGCGACGATCGCCTGTGACTCCACACCGCCTCCAGTCGAGGGGGCGGGGCCGACCAATCCGGAGGTCGATCAGGTCTTCTCGGATCTGAACCGCACGGACGGACCCGGTGCCGCAGTGGGAGTCCTCTTGAACGGAGAGGTGGTGCACCGGGCGGGATACGGCGTCGCGAACATGGACCACGGGATCCCGATCACGCCTCAGACCGTCTTCGACATCGCTTCGATCTCGAAGCAGTTCGGGGCCATGGCGGCTTTGCTGCTTGCGGAAGAGGGGCGCCTCGACCTGGATGCTGACGTTCGGACCTATGTGCCCGAGCTCCCCGACTTCGGGACGACCATCACACCGCGGCATCTCATTCACCACACGAGCGGGATTCGAGACTGGCCCCATGCAATGCTGCTCGGTGGCGTGTCGTACACGGACGTCATCTCCTTCGAGAAGATCCTCCGAATGCTGCACCAGCAGGAAGACTTGGACTTCGACCCGGGCGACGAGTACTCGTATTCGAACACCGGCTACAACCTGCTCGCGCGGATCATCGAAGTGCAGTCGGGGATGTCGTTTCGCGAGTACACGGAGGCTCGGATCTTCGAGCCGCTCGGGATGGAGCGCTCCCACTTCTCGGACGACTACCTGGAGATCGTCCCCGGTCGGGCCGAATCGTATGCGCCCAGCGACGGCGGGTACGTACGCGTCATCAATCAGCTCACCGCGCTCGCGTCCAGCTCGTTGAATACGACGATCGACGACTTCCTCGTGTGGATGCGGAACTACGAGGATCGTTCGGTCGGAGGAGAACTCGTCGAGCGAATGCTCGATCGAGGCGTGCTCGACGACGGTGAGGAGATCGGCTACGCGCATGGGCTCACGACGGGTGAATACCGAGGTGTCCCGACCTTCGGTCATGGGGGAAGCTGGGCGGGCTTCAGGACGAGCTTCCAGCGTTTCCCCGACCAGAACCTCTCGATCGTGGTCTTCTGTAACGTCTCGAACTGCAACCCTGCGGGACGGGCGCGCGAAGTCGCCGAAGTCTTCATTGGAGACGACTTCGAGCCCGAGAGCCAGCCGGGACCGGCGGCGGAACGGGTGCCGGCCCTCGAGTTGGCCCCTTCGGCTCTTCGGGTCTACGAGGGCAGCTACCGGAGCCCAGAGCTCGACTCGACCTACGATCTCGTGGTGGAGGACGGCACGCTCGTGGCGCGTCACTGGCGCAACGACGATGCCGAGCTCACGCCGTACGGAGACGACCTCTTTCGAGGGGACACGCAGTGGTTCCCGGAGGTTCGGTTCACCCGGGCCGCCGACGGGAGCGTCGACGGGTTCCTCGTAACCGGCAGTCGGGTCAGAAACCTCAGATTCGACCGTCGATGAGTTCGTTGTTGCCTGATCGACCGAAAGGCCGGTGCTGTGGTCGCGCGGGTTTCGTGGCCATCAACATGATGGGCCCGATCCTCGGGGTCGTCGGACTCGTCGCGCTGGTCGGATGGTTCGTGGGGGCTCGATGGGCGGACTTCGGCCCGGGTGCTCAGCTGGCACTTAAGGTGCTCGGTGGTGTGGTCGTGGTCGCGATCGTCGTCGCGCGGTTCGTCGCGTCCGAGGGTGACTCACGTCCGAAGGGTCCCCGTTTTTGACCGAACCCGAGATGCGCGCTGCCCTGGGTTGGATCGTGGGCGGTGGCTTGATGATGCTGGCGGCCTTCGTCGTCGCCTTCAACCTGAATCGTCATCGGCTCATGGCCGCCCACAGACGAGCGGGGTCACCGCGCAACGTCTCCGGCATTCCGTTTCTCGGAAGTGTGTTCTTTCTGGCTGGGTGGAGGCTCTCTCCCCTCGAGCCGACAGCGTGGGTGTTCCTGGTGCTCCTCACGGAGGCCTTCGCACTCGTGACGGTCTCCCCGCCCGACGACGACGCCGCCGGCTGACCCTTGCGGCGGACGCGCCGCCCCCGTGCTGGCCGATGAGCCCTGCCGAGAAAGGGCTGCGTAGCTACGAGGCGAGAGAGGTCCCCCCGCTCGCCGAGAAGGCCCATGCCGCCGCTTTGCCCACGCCCTGAGCGATCTGCTCGCACCGCCCTCGCTCGGACACTCGCGCTCACTCTACTTCCCGTTGCGCTCTTCGCGTGTGGCACCTCGACCGGTCCTGAACCGGACCCGGAGCCGGTCGCCTCGGTCCAAGTGACGCCCGACAGCGCCACCATCATCGCCCGGGAGACACGCGCGTTCTCTGCGAGCACGTTGGCGACGGGCGGCGCACCGTTGACCGGTCGGACCATCGCGTGGTCGGTCGCGAACTCCACGGTGGCCACGGTGGACGCGAACGGTACGGTCACCGGTGTCTCAGAGGGATCGACCACGGTACGCGCGACATCGGAGGGCGTTGTCGGCTCGGCGACCGTCGATGTCCTCCCCGTACCGGTCGCGGAGGTCGTCGTGAGCCCGGACAGCGTAACTCTAGAGGAAGGGGACACGCTCTCTCTCGACGCCGAGGCACGGGACGCCTCGGGTGGCGTCCTGCCGGGACGGGAAGTGCGGTGGTCGTCTGCCGATCCGTCCGTCGCCCGCGTGGATTCGCTGACGGGGACGGTTACGGCCGTTGGCGCAGGGAGCACCTCGATCATCGCCACGGTGGAGGCCGTATCGGATACGGCGTCGGTCGTCGTGACCGCTGGGCCCGCACTCTCCGGCGTCACCCGCGTCTGGCGCACGGACGGGCCGGACGACAGCTGGTCGAACGCGTCGAACTGGACGCCCAACGGTGTCCCGACTGCGACGGACACCGTTCTCGTGTCGCCCGGCGGGAACGTGCCCACGCTCGATGCCGATCAGTCCGTTAGCGGCCTCACGGTGGAGGCCGGTGCATCGATCAACCTCGACGGCAACGAGCTAACGGTTGTACGGGACGCCGAGGTCGAGGGCGACGTATGCACCGGTGGAGGGACGATCGTCGCGGTCAGCGGGGGGACGCTGAGTGGTCAGATGCCCGGCTTGAGGGTGACGGGGCCGTACACGCTCTCCGGCCCGCTTTCGGTCTGTGGCGACATGGCCGTCTCGGGTACCGGTCGACTCGATGTGGGTACGGGAACCGTGACCGTCGGGGGAGACTTCTCCACCGCGAACGTCGGTGTCCTGATGATGCAGGAGGCCGTGGCGCTCGTGGACGTCGAGGGCGAAGCCCGCTTCAGGGGTGGGGACTCGAACGGCTTGATGACGGCAGGGACGCTCCGCGTGGGGGGAGACTTCCTCCAGTTCAACGTGGGGACGTTCGCGTCGTTCTCCGCCACCGAGGACCATGTGGTCGTGCTCGACGGCGGGGGGGCACAGACGCTCACGCTCTCACTCTCGGAAGCGGGCTCGAACCGTTCCCACTTCGCACACCTGGAGATCGCGGGTCTCGCGGTAGACGTGACTCACACTGCGGTGGTCGAAGGCGCTCTGCAGATCACGTCGGCCACCACGGTGACCGGAATCGGATCGCTGAGCGTCTTGGGGGACGTGACGACATCGGCTGGATCAGACCTTAGGCCGGCTCGGGTCGACATCGGGGGGACCCTGGACGTAACCGGGTCGTTCTCGCCGGAAAACACGTACTTCACGGGGGTGGACCAGGGCATCCCTGCCGGCCTCGACTACGACCGATTGTGGATCACCGGCACGGCCGCACTGACCGGACCGACCGAAGTGGACGGGTCCCTTCGGATCACGGACGGGGGGCGTCTGACGATCGGTCCGCACTCCGTGACTGTGGCGGACATCTTCCGAACGGAAGACGATGGGACGTTGGTGATGCAGGATGCGGCGGGCGTACTCGAGGTCGACGGTGACGCACGTTTCAGCGGTGCCTCCACCAACGGGTTACTCACGAACGGCACTCTTCTCCTGCGCGCGGACCTCGACCAGTTCAGCCTGGTGGGGAATCGCGCCTCCTTCTCCGCAACGGAGAACCATCGCACCGTCCTCGCCGGATCGGTGATCCAGTCGATGGTCTTCGGGTCAGCGGGTACGGGGGCGACGGAGTCGCACTTCGCGCACCTCGAGATCGCGGGTCAGGCGGTCGACTTCCCTTTGACCACCTATGCCGAGGGAGACGTCGACGTGTCCGCGCCCACCACGGTCACAGGGGGCGGGACCCTACAGATCCTGGGAGATTTGACGACCGCGGCGGGGTCGTCCGTCACGACGTTCCGGGTCGACATCGGTGACTCGATGGCGATCTCTGGGTCGTTTTCACCGTTCACGACCTACTTCACCGGGGTGGGTCAGTCGATCCAAGCAGGCCTCGGCTACCGGTCCGTCTGGGTGACGGGAACCGCCTCCATGACGGGGACGACCGTTCTAACGGGGGATCTCCGTGTCGATACGGGAAGCTTGACGATCGGGCCGAACGACGTGGCTGTGGGCGGTGACTTTCGAACGTCGAGTCTCGGAGTCCTCGTCATGATGGACGCTTCGGGCGAGCTGGACATCGAGGGCGAGACCTTCTTCAGTGGCGGAAGCACGCAGGGGCTCCTGACCGCCGGTACGATCCGCGCTGCCCGAGACGTGCTTCAGAGCCTGGATGGTTCGACGGAAGCGTTGGCGGCGACGGACGACCATGTCTTCATCATGGACGGGTCGTTGCCCCAGAACGTCATCATGACGTCCTCCGACCTGGAGGTCGACCGCTCGCACTTCGCGCACTTCGAGGTCGCACCCGGGAGTACGGCGACGTTCAACAACCGCGTCGGGGCCGAAGGGTCGATGACGCTGAACGGGACCGTGACGATTACGAACTTCGCGGTCCGGATCGGTTTGGACCTCACGTTGGGCGCGGGGGCCACGATCGTGAACAACGGTTCGTTCGAGGTCGGGGGCACCTGCACGGACAACGGCGCGACGGTCACCGGGACGGGAACGGGCAACGCAGCCTGCATCATCCCGTGAGTCCCAGACGGCTCGGCGGTGCATGATCCGCCCCAGGACTCGCGTGCTCCGATGGCCGTCGCCCGTGGATCGGGATAGCCTGTCGAGTCGCCTGTCGCTTGAACGCAGCTCGTGAACGCACCCGATTGGCCCAGAATCTTGAACCTCGCCGAGGAGGTCTGGGGGCTCCCGCGTGAAGAGCGTGAGCGCTTCTTGGCCGCGCTGTTCGAGTCGGACCCGAACGTGCGTGAGCCTCTCGAGCGGATCCTAGGGGCAGACGAACGTGCGCCCACATTTCTACGCGCTGCGGGCGGCCTCGACTTTGCTCAGGACATAGATCGGTCCGCTACCCCCGAGCGTCTGGGCCCGTACGCGATCCTGGAGGAGATCGGAGAGGGGGGAATGGGGCGGGTGTTCGTGGCCGAGCGCGCAGACGGTCGGTTCGAGCGACGCACCGCCCTGAAAATCTTGGCCTCGGCCTTCGCCTCCGAGAGTGCGCGGGAACGTTTCCGCGGCGAGGCGGGCGTACTGGCTCGGCTCGAGCACCCGAACGTCGCGCGACTGTACGACGCTGGTGTCGACCAGGGCGTCGCGTTTCTCGTGATGGAGTTGGTCGACGGGCGCCGAATCACTGACTTTGCCGACTCTCGTGGCTTGTCGGCGACAGACCGAGTCCTCCTCTTCGAGGAGGTCTGTGGAGCGGTGCAATACGCGCACCAACAGCTCGTCGTGCACCGAGACCTCAAGCCGGCCAATATCCTCGTCACCGACGACGGGGTGGTGAAGCTGCTCGACTTCGGGGTCGCTGAGCTCCACGGTGATGAGGCCCACAAAGAAGTGGGCGGTGCCAGCGGGATGACTCCTGCCTACGCGAGTCCGGAGCAGCGGCGAGGAGAGCCGACGGCGACGTCGACCGACGTCTACTCACTCGGCGTCGTACTGCACGAGCTGTTGACCGGCCGACGGCCTCGATCGGACCCGTCTGGGGCCTCGGTTTCGGGGTGGACCGAGACAGACACTCCTGTCGGGCCAGATCGCAGCACCTTCTCCGAGCTGCCTGCGTCCCTCCGTGGCGACCTCGAGTGCATTCTCGGGAGGGCGCTCGAGGAAGATCCCGCTCGGCGCTACCCCTCTGCTCAAGCTCTCCTGGACGATCTGGTGCGTTTCCGCACTTCGCGGCCCGTATCGGCGCGTTCGGCAACGGTTTCTTACCGCGCGCACCGCTTCGTTCGGCGGAACCGGGTTGCAGTGCTCGGAAGCGCTCTGCTCTCTGGGAGTATCGTGGCCGGTGCAGTCGGTTCGTACTGGCAGGGGCGGGTCGCGGCGCTCGAGAGAGACAGGGCCGAGGTCGAAGCGGCGAGGGCCGAGGAGGTCACCGAGTTCCTGACCGGTGTCTTCAACGTCTCGATGCCGGGGGATGGTCCCCCGGCCTACGAGATCTCGGCGGCGGAAATCCTCGACCGGGGTGCTCGCCGCGTGGAGAACGAGCTCGCGAGCCAACCGCTCTTGCAAGCTCAGATGATGGGCGTGTTGGGTCGGGTATATCGGGGACTCGCCGAAGACAGCACGGCGCATGTGCTGCTCGAGCGCGCCGTCGCACGGAATCGAGCCGAACTCGGGGCCGACCACCCGCGCACGATCGCGGCCGTCGTCGACTTGGCGGAACACCTCGCGAACCGGTTCGACCGCACGATCGAGCATGAGCATGAGGCGGTCCGCTTGTTCGACGTTGCCGTCTCAGCGGCTCGGCAGCGTCCGGACCTCCGAGGCGAACTCGCCCGTGCACTCGCCGGGCTGGGGTCGAGCTACCTCATGTTCCTCCCTCGCTCCGGCGATGCGGAGGCCTCCCGCGGGCGTCTGGAGGAAGCCCGATCCGTGGCACGCGAGTTGAACGACCTCGGGCTCCTTGGCGACGCGACCCACTTCCTGGCGTGGTGGCACATGCACACGGGGGGAGCCGAGGACGCCGAGCGTCTGTTCCAGGAGGCGCTTGACCTCCGAGAGCGTCGTTGGGGAGCGACGAGTCCTCAGACGTTCAGCACGCTGACTCAGCTCGGTTGGTTCTATGAAGGGATCGGCCGATACGAGGACGCCAGGCCCGTGTTGGAGCGGGCACTGGAGGCGCGGCGTAGCATTTATGGGCCCGACCATCCTCGCATGGGGAGCAGTCTGAATGGGCTAGGCCTCGTGCACTTGCGATTGGGGGCGTTCGAGACTGCAGAGTTTCACCTTCGCGAGGCCCTTCGGCTCCGAGAGGAGACGATGGCCGACTCCGTGAGCGCAAACACTCGTGCGTGGTTGGCCCAGGCTTTGGCAGGGCAGGCGCGATTCGACGAAGCGTCCGCCGAGTTCGATCAGGCGTTGACCTTTTCGCACGGAAGCCAGCGGGGACGAATCCTCAACGACTACGGGGTCTTCCTGCGCAATCGGCAACAACTTGCCGAAGCGGAGCGACGTTTTCGTCAGGCGTGGGAGGCGCAGCGGGATGATCTCGGCGAGACGCATCCCTACACGGCGACGGTGCTGGGCAACCTGGGCGGGGTCGTATCGGCGCGTGGTCGTCAAGAGGAGGCGGTGCCGCTACTGACGCAGGCTGTCGACATCATCCAAGCTACGCGCGGCGCGGATCACGCGTCTCTTGGGAGCATTCTCGTATCGTTGGGGTGGTTGCACTTCGTGCAGGGGGATGCCGACGAGGCCCATCGGGTTTTGGATCGAGCGCACGGGATCGTGACCGCCTCCTGGCCAGAAGACCATTGGAGGGTCGGGCACACGAAGCTGTACTACGGCGTCGCCCTTCGCGGGGTGCGCCGAGCATCCCTCGCCGAGGAGGTCTTGTTGGACGCCCACGCGATCTTGGCGCCTCACAAACGAGCGCGCGGCGAAGACTGGTACTGGGTGAACACGCACCTGGCTCAGCTCTACGCCGGCGACGGCCGCGACGAAGAAGCGGCTCGGTTCCGTGCCATGATCGAGACCCCCTCCGATTGAGGTTGGTTGCGAGGCGCCTCGCTCCGCGGGCACCTTCGCCTCATGCAGACGGAAGATGGGACCGTTACCGCTGCCCTGGTCCAAGGGGCTCGAGACGGCGACCGCGAGGCGGTCGATCGGCTCTTTGAGTTGGCCTACGGCGAGCTGCGTAGGCGGGCCCACTGGGCGCGGCGAGGCGGCTCCGCTACGCTGAATACGACCGCTCTGGTGCACGAGGCCTATCTCAAGCTCACGCCCGACCGCGGTCTTCCGATCTCCGATCGGGCGCACTTCAACTACATCATGGTGCGGGCGATGCGGCAGGTGCTCGTGGATGCGGCGCGGCGTAGGGGCGCGGAAAAACGCGGCGGAGACAGGGACTTCGTGACACTCCACGAAGGGGATGGCTCGGCGGCCGTCCGACCCGATCAGCTCCTGGCGCTCGACGAGGCACTCGAGAGACTGGCCGCCTTCGACGAGCGCAAAGCCAAGGTCGTGGAGTGTCGATTCTTCTGCGGCTTCGAGGTCGAGGAGACCGCGGACATTCTCGACGTGTCGCCGGCTACGGTGAAACGAGATTGGCGCTCGGCTCGAGCTTGGCTCGCTCACGAGCTCGACGAGACGGCATGAGACGGCGGGGGAGGGGAGCGACGCCTAGTGCGTAACGGTCTCCGCGACCTTTCGCACCTGATCTTCGATGCCGAGGAACGCGTTCACGCACGCTTCGTCGTACAGGACGCCCGCTTCTTGCTGGAGGTTGGCGAAGGCCGCGTCGAAGGCCCACGCCTCCTTGTACGGACGCGACGACGTCAGGGCGTCGAAGACGTCGGCGATCGCCACGATCCTGCCCACGAGAGGGATCTCCTCACCCTTCAGGCCCCTCGGATACCCCGATCCGTCCAGCCTCTCGTGGTGAGTGAGGGCGATCAGTGAACCCAGTTTGAGGATCTCGCCGCTGCAGTCCTGTAGGATCTCGTGACCGATCTCGGCGTGCCTCTGCATCGCCTTGTACTCCTCCTCCGTGAGCGAACTGGGCTTGAGGAGGATGTGGTCGGGTACTCCGATCTTCCCGACATCATGAAGGGGCGCCGCCTTGAAGATCTTCTGAGGGTCGAGGTCCGGTGGGAGTTCGAGTTGGGCTGCGATCAGTCGGGAGTAGGTCGCCATCCGGATGATGTGACCGCCGGTCTCCCAATCCCGGTACTCCATCGCACGCGCCAGGGAGAGGATCGTCTCCTCCTCGCGTTCGATGATCGACGCCGTGGCCGACGCGACCTCCATCCGTAGATCGTCGGCGCGCCGTTCGGCGGATCGCTGCCCCTCTCGCAGAGCCAACATGTTCCGTACCCGGATCCGGACCTCGTCCCGGTCGACCGGCTTCCGCAGGAACTCGCTGGCCCCGGCGTCGAGAGCGGAGTTACGTGTGTCACGCTGGGCGTCCGCAGTCACCACGATGATCGGCACTTCCACGTTTGGATGGGCCGCGCGGAACTCCGTGATGAGCTCCACACCGTTCATCCCCGGCATCTGGAAGTCGGTGATCAGCAGATCCGGGACTTGGTGGTACCACCGCTCACCTACGTCCTGGGGACGGTGGAAGACGTGGACCCTCGTTGTGCCCAACTCCTCGACGATCTTGGCGATGTACTCGCCGATGAGGTCTTCGTCGTCCACGACGACGACGTCATAGGGCTCTGGAACTGCGGATTCGCTCGAGGCCATGAATGCGATCAGAAGACGGTGGAGAGTTGGGTCGCGAAGAGGTTCTGCGTGAATCCGGTCCCGACGGTGCGGGTCCGTTGCCAGTCGGCCTTGATCAGGACGCCGCGCGAGGCCCGATACCCCAGTGCGAACTCGGTGCGGTTCAGGTCGGCGTCCCACGGCAACGCGTTCCCACCCCCGTTGGGCGCGATCTCGCCGAAGCGCATCGTGCCGACGCGCCCGGCGGCGTACCAGCGCGGGGAGATGTCGTAGCGTACCTCGACGAAGCCGCTCGTCAGATCGAGAGCGTCGTCGACGAGCGGCGTTTCCCAGCGGCTCGCGTGCACTTCGGCATGGATCGCGAAGGGACCGCGCAGGAACTCCACATCGACCCCGAGCAGGCTCTGATCGAAGCTGTTCGTTTCAGCCGTGTACGGAAGGTCCCCGTTCTCATCCGGCGTGGGCGCGGAGAGGAATGGGCCTTCGGAGGCGGACACTCCGACGCGAAGCCCCGCGGCTGGCGTCAGTCCGACTCGGGCCATCCAGCTCTGCCCCTCGACGTCCGCGCTCTTGGCCGGATTGGACAAGGAGCCGGGCGTGAGGGCGAACGAGTATTCGAAGATGCCCGCTTCGCCGAGGAGCTCCCATTGGATGTTCCAGCACGCGTCGTACAAGAGCGGCACGCCGCCTCCGGGGCCCGCCGCGGCTCCGGTCAGGGACGCGAAGGTCGAGGTGCCTTCGCCCACCAGGTTCGTTCTGTATTGCCAGGCTAGGGGAAGTCCGATCAACGGGTTGGCATTGAAGTAGGTGCTCCGAAGACCGAATGCGCCTACGGGGTTGGGCGCGAGGCCGAAGCGGCCGTTCAGCCACGTCTCACCACCGATCTCGTTGATCACGGCGTACGCCCCGTTCACCCGAATCCCCGAACTGCTGTCGTACAGGATCTCGCTGAAGACACCGATGCGTGGCGTGACCCACTTCTGCGCGAAGAGCCTCAACCGGACGGGGTTGAAGGGGCTGTCCCCTCGAAAAGCCCGGTTGACGCCGAGTCGATCGGATTCCGCGGCGGCGAGGTCGAGCTGGCCGGAGATCCGTAGCGCGGTCTGTCCCTGGGCAGCGCCCGGAGTGATGCCGAGCACAACGAACACGCACACGGAAAGAAGCAGGCGAGTGAAGAGTCGACGTACCATCAGGCGGTCGCCAGGGCAGGCGCGGGCACGGTCGGCTCGGCCGCGGGGAGTCGTATGGTGAAGAGAGTGCGACCCGGGGCCGATTCTACATCGATCGTCCCCCCGTGTTGGCCGACCACGTTGCGTGCGATCGCCAATCCCAAGCCGGTGCCCTCTTTCTTTCCATGGGTCACGAAGGGCTCGAAGATCTCGTCGATCAGGTCGGCCGGTATGCCTGTTCCATCGTCGTCCAGGCGGATGATGAGTTCACCGCCCTCGAAGGCCGTGCACAGGTTGATCGAGCGTGCTTCGGCGCTCGCCGAGTTGCGGATCAGGTTTTCGATGACCCGGCCGAGCCGGTAGCTGTCGATGCACCAGTCGCCCGAGTATCCGTGTTCGACGCGGACGATCACACCTTCGTGGGACAGCCCTTCCCGGAGTCCGGAGACGGTGTTCTCGAGGAAGCTGTCGAACTTGATCGACGCGGTCTCGAGAGACGCCTCACCCCGCGCGAATTCGACGATCTCCTGCTTCATGCGACCCAGACGATCGAGCTCGGATTCGATCGCCCGGAAACACCGCTCTCGCGCATCGGGATTGCTGTCGTCCATGCGAAGTAGGCCGATGGCTCCGGCGATCGTCGACAGCGGCTGCGTGAAGTCATGGGCCACGGCGCTGGCGGCCTGTCCGATCGCGCTGAGGCGTTCGACTCGGATGAGCTCGGACCGGGCCGTGTTCAGCGACGTCCGCATCTCGTCGAACGACGTCGCGAGGCGGCCGATCTCGTCATCACGCACGGGGACGATCGGTTGGTCCAGATCGCCCGCGGCCAGCCGCTCCGTTTCCCGGAGAAGGCGGCCGACCGGAACGGTGATTCCCTTCGAGAAGAGGCCGCTGACTCCGAAGGTGACGCCGAGCCCCAGCACCAGGATCACGATCAAGATCGCCCTGAGGCGATTCGACGGAGCGAGGGCCTCGTCGTACGACGCGAGTAGGACGAGCGTCCCGAGGCGATCTCCCTCGTTCGACCGAATCGGATTCGCCACGGTCACGAACCGTTCGCCGCCGAGGGCGACGAGTTCGAGTCCTTGGTCCGGACGGGCCGCCCACTCGGCCAACTCCGACGCCGCCTGCTGATCGAGCCTCCCGGCCTCGCTTCCGAAGGTCGGGCGGGCGTCCGTCACGATGGCCGTGCCTCGGCCGACGAGCGCCTCGAGCGCCGTGACCTCTTCGGCCTCCACGGGCTCACCGGTCACGAGCACCGCGATCGGCTCGCCGCCGAAGAGTAGAGCGGCGGCGCCGACCCGTGTGATGTATCCGCCGACCTGCCACACGTCGGCCGTGTGGAAGTACATCGCTTCTTCGACGAGGGCTTGGGCATTCTGGAGCGCTTGGACCGGCGCGCCTTGGGTCGCGGCCAACACACCCGCATCGGCGGTCACGACGGCCGACCACCCCGCGGCGGGTGCCACTTCGTTCAGAGTCTGACGGATCGTCGGGCCGTCCCCACTGGCCACCGCCGCCCGCAGTGGTCCCAGCGCGAGGTTCGCGGTCATGTCGCTCTGTTCGAAGACCTGGCTCGCCCAAGCCTCTTCCGCGACTTGGAGGGCGAAGAGCAGGCTTTCGTCCAACTGGCTCCGGATCTCGCTGCGGAAGGATACGTCGACGAGGAGGACGACCAGCGCGAGGGTCAGGACCGACGCCATGCTGGACCAAAGGAGGAGTCGCCAGCGGAGAGAAAGCGACTTCACGGAGCGCTCACGAGTGAGAAGTCCGCGGTCGCGATGGCGCCGTCCTCGAGTCGGATCACCGTCGTATCGGCCCCGGCGGTCGGGTGCCAGGCGATGGCCCGATACGACCCGGCCGGGACAGACGAAATGTCGTAGCGGCCGTCCGCCTCCACCCGAGAGAGGAAGGGAGTGTCCACCACGAGGATGACACCGGCCATCTCTGCGTGAATGTCACAAAAGAGCCGAACGACGCCCGGTTGCTCGAACTCGTGCGTTTCGGTCACACCCGGTGCATAGCGGCCCAGCGAGAAGGTGTTCTCGGACGACAGGGAGAAGAGGTTGTGAAAGACGTCGTCGTCGTTGGGGAACTCCACGAGCTGACCGACCTGCACGGCGGTGACGTGAGGCATGATCGTTCGATCGCGCTGCAGCACCTGAGCCGGCGACGGAGTTGCGCTCGTCGCAGGACCGTCGAGGGGCTCCAGGTATACGAACGCATCCTCCGCGCCCCGAGCGGTCCCGGGATTTTGAGGTGGGATGGACCGACGGCGTGAGTAGGGGCTGCTCGGAGCCGGCGCGGACGCACTCGGGGCCGACACGCGCACACTGCCGCGCAGCGTCGCGACCTCGGAGGTGGGTACGGTCGACGCGGCCGATGGAGCGACCCACGACACCACACCGGTCAACAGGACCGTGATCAGATGGGTCATCGCGCAACCGGAGACTGGGGGAGGCCGCGAACCGTCTATCGATTCGCCGTCAGGTTCCGTCTCCAAGAAGCCCTTTTTACGGGCCCGATTGCAAGAAAAATCGGAGGACTATCGACGTGCGCTGGGGGTGCCGTACGGGTATAGAGTCGAAAGGTCGACGTGCTCGTAGGGGAGGGCGTCCAAGTAGGTTGTGCCCACGAACGGTCCGGGTGCCTCGACGACTGTGATCGTCGGGGCGAAGCCCGTCTCGTCGAAACCCCTCCGGAAATGCACGCGGGACTTCACGACGAAAACGTCGAAGTCGTCCGGATCGAGCGGCCCGAATCGGAAGGCCTCCGGGTCGGTGATCTGGGTGTAGGCCGGGACGATGATCACGGCGCTCCCCTCTCCGTACCGGACGACGGCAACCTGCTCGTAGCTCCGCCACTCTCCGAAATACGCGAGTTCCCCTTGTACGCGAACGGGCGTGCCCCCGGAGGGGGTGAAGCCACCGATCTCGTCATCGAAGGCGGCTCCTGCTTCGGCTCCGGCCGCCGCGAGGCGTTCGAGGACTGCCGGGTCGCTGATCGCCCCGTGTAGGACTCGGTTGATGCCGGCCGCGTCGAACGCCCTGAAGATGTGGGTGGCGTCGCCGGGGCGGTCGCTGTGGTCGCCGACCGCGACCGGAGTCTCCCCGGCTCGTACGGCTGCCTCAACCTGGCGTGCTGCTTCGTCCGGCACCGGGTAGCCGCCGACGGCGAAGTCCTCTCGAACGCGCCAGAAAAAGTCGTTCATGTCGTCCGCGATCCGGTCGGCGAGTTCTTGGTCACCGTTCGTCATCACGTGGATCGTCGCCCCGACATCCGGGACGTCGGACCAGGGGTAGCCGTAGAAGACGGAAACGAAGACGTCGTCCTCTCGAGCCTCCCAACGGCGCGCCCGTTCCATGATGTCCATGGACGGGGATTGGCCCGTCCACTGATGGACCGTCGCCGTAATGATGCCGGGCTTTCTCGTGGCCGTCGTCGGAGCATAGGTGCCCGACATCACCCGATGCAGCGCTCGGGCCGAGCGAGCTCCCTGCAGCGCTGCGTCGTAGTGCGGGTAACGCTTCGTCACGAAGGCGAAGTCCGCGTGTTCGAGGAACTCCTCATCTTCGTTCCCGTGGAGATCGAAGCTCCCGGCGATCGGCACGTCCGGTCCGACTACCTCTCGGAACCGGCGGGCGATCTCCGCCTCTGGCCGCGGAACGTCTCGCACCGCCATAGCACCGTGAAGCGCCAGGTACACACCGTCCACGGGCATGGCTGCGCGTAGGTCTTCGAGCATCTCGTCGACGAATCCGTCGAAGGCTTCCTTCGTATTCCAGCTCCTCGAGGAGCCGCCGAAGACGCCGCCGGGTGACCGGAGTCCGACCAGCTCGATGTCTCCGTAGTCGGTGGCCTGCTGAACGAAGCCGCGCACGTAGGCCCCCGAGGACAACACTTCATCCCCCACCATCCGGACGAGCCAATCGTCGGCGGTCGTCTCACCGCTTGGGCAGAAGGTGCACGTCTCGTGTTGGAACGACGCGACGGCGACGGTGAAGTCGGGAGCCTGCTCGGCCGGTGCGCATGAGGCACCTCCCCAAAGCAGCGCGAGTACGACGAAGGGGCGGCGGTGCATGTCGGCTCCTCGGTGGGGGTCCAGGCGACGAAGCTCGGCGCTCCTCCCGGTCACCGCAAACGATGGCCCTCCGGATCGAGCCTCAGAGCCCCCGGAGGTACTCGGGCTTGAGCGGTAGCGCTCCCTCGAGGGCCAAATCAATGGCGTGGAGAATCGCTTCACGGTCCTCGGGAAGTCTCCCGGCGATCGGCAGATAGCTCGACGCGTGATTGGTGCGGAAGACCGTGTCCGTGGGGTTGGTCTCGGCCACGATCGTACGCAGTTCACGCAGCAGCGTGGGGATGGCAGGCAGCTCGAAGTGCCCCTTCTCGACCATGCGTGCCTGTGGTGTTCCCGGAATGACCGTCAGCGTCAGTGCGCCGACGTACTCCGGGTCCATGGCCGTGATGAGCTTCGCAGTCTCGGTCGCATGTTCTCGGGTGCGCGCGGTGCCTCCCGCGCCCAGCAGGACGATCACGCTGAGCGTCATACCCGCTGCGTGAGCTCGTTGCGCGGCCTCCACGTGTTCGGCGTGAGTTCCGCCCTTGACGATCCGCTTCAACGTCTCATCGTCCCCGGACTCGGGCCCGATGTACAGCATGCTCAGGCCTGCGGAGCGCAGTGTGGCGAGTTCGTCCTCGGACTTCTCCAAGACGTTCTCGGCCGTGGCGTAGCAGGAGACGCGGCGGAGGTGGGGGAAGGATTCGCGGCACGCCCCCAGGATCGTCGCCCATCGATCAACGTCCATGATGAGCGCGTCTCCATCCGCGACGAAGACTTTCTGGGCGCCGGGAACGCGTCGGCCGGCCTCGGCAATGTCTTCCATCACCGCATCGAGGTCGCGGACGCGGAACTGCTTGTCCCGGTACATGTCGCAGTACGTGCACAGGTTGTGCGAGCACCCGATCGTTGCTTGGACGATGTACGCGTCTGCCTCGGACGGCGGTCGGTAGAGCTTCCCTTCGTATCGCAACGTGCGACTCAGGTTGTGGCGTCTGAGGCTGCTGCGGTCGAGGGGCCGTTCCGCTCCGCGATCCACAGCAACACCATGAGGGCGAGGACCGCGGTGAAGACAGCGCCCGCCATCGTCGGGATCGAGATGAAGCCGAAGACGGCCACGTACCGACCCGTGCACGGAGCCCCGGAGGAGCAAGCTCCGACGTCGAGCGTCGGCATCCACTGGATCGTCACATGGTAGATCGCGATGGCGAGGCCGATCGTCGACAACGGGAGCCCGATGCGCCACACGCCCGGGCGGTTCGTCACCGCAGCGCCGATGAGGATCAGCGCCAAGGGGTACATCGCGAAGCGCTGGTACCAACAGAAGGAGCACGGGATGAGACCAATGACCTCGGAGAGGTACAGGCTCGCGGCCATCGCGGTCGTGGCGAGGATCGCGGCCCACGTCACGGGGTGTCGCTCCTGGCCCCGAAACGAGTGAGCCAGCCTCGCCCTAGGGCCCGGTGCCGCCAGACCTACCAGCAACGCCACTCCGCCCACGAAGACGACGATCCCGAAGAACCCGAGGGTCATGATGACCGTGGGGTACAGGTTCACCTGTTCACTTCTCCTTGGCAGCGGGGGCGGCACGAAGCCCTACGAACAGGGATCCGCTCTTCGGACGCAACCGGGGTGGGATAAGGATGCTGCAAAGAGGCGCCCCCGGGCGCGCCGGCCGGGCGCCACGGTAGATCGGTACCCGGGAGGCCGAACCGTCGGCGCCGGGCGGGTGGGTGTTGTGCCGGGCCCGCGGGTGACTTATCGTGGCC
>JBCCEZ010000010.1:0-105630 GCA_039030015.1 Gemmatimonadota bacterium
ACGATGTCGGGACCGGACTCGTCGCCCAGCGTCGCGCGCACGCCGGTGAAGGCGGCGAGCGACTCAACCCGATCGCTCTCCCGGTACCGGAGATAGTCGCCCCATGAGATGCCGAGGAAGGAGTTTCCTCCAGGGATATCGGGCCAGACGTCGACCAGTCCGCTCGGCTCGGAGACGGGCAGGGGGCGGAGTAGGAGGGCGTTCACGACGGTGAACACGGTCGTGTTCGCCGCGATCCCCAGCGCGAGGACGAGCGACGCCGTCGCGGCCAGAACGGGCGCGCGCCTCAGACTCCGCGCGGCGTAGCGGAGGTCTGCGGCCAACTCAGACCACGGCCGTTCACGGGGCGCGGAGGCTGGGGCCGGTGGGCGGGATTCGGCGACGAGTCTCGACGCATCGGTCGGAGACCCGAAGCGTGCGATCAGTTCGTCCGCCGTGCGCCCAGCGGCGAGTCCGTCGTGAAGGTGCTGTTCGAGATCCTCTCGCAGGCGGGCTGCGGATCCCGGAGGCAGGTCCACCGAGCGGACCACGTCGTCGACAAGGGCTGCCAACTCCGCGGGGAGTCGTCGCCCGCTCATGCGAGACCGAGTCGCGTCATCGCATCGACGAGTCCTGCCCACTCCTTTTGGTGCTCCGCCAGCCACTCTCGGCCGGTGTCGGTGATGGCGTAGTATTTCCGCACTCGACCCCCGGCCTCCCGGGGCGCACGCCGAAGGATGTGGCCGCGCTCCTCGAGCTTGTAGAGCAGGGGGTACAGTGTGGAGTGACCCATCGCCAGCACACCCTCGCTCTCGCGATCCAACGCTTCCGCCAGCTCGTAGCCGTACATCTCACGGCCGTCGAGCAGCTTCAAGACCGCGAGCGGGCCCGCTCCTCGCATCCACGCCTTCGGCACCCGACCCATGTCCCCTCCCTATGTCTCACGTCACATATTATGTGACACAGAATATAGAGGGTGTTCCCCTTTGGCTACTCCTCCCGGAGCGCCTCCATCGGGGCGATCGTCGCGGCGCGGCGTGCCGGTACCCAGCTCGCGAGAGCCGACACCGCGAGGGCGGCGATCGCCATCGCGGCGAACACCGTCACGTCGAGCGTGCTGACGCCGAAGAGGAGGCTCGACGCGAATCGGGTCACCGCTGCGGCGACCCCGAGTCCGAGGACCGCCCCGATCGAAGCGAGAAGTAGACCTCGCCGGACGACCATGCGGATCACGTCGGCCCGTTCTGCCCCGAGAGCCATGCGGACGGCCACTTCCCGAGTGCGCTGGCTCACGAGGAACGACATCACGCCGTAGAGTCCGACGGTGGCGAGGAGGAGGCCGAGCGCCCCGGCGATCGTCAGAAGGCTGCCCGCGATCCGTTGGGGCAGCAGGGTGAATGCGATGGCGTCTTCCATCGACTGGAGAGACGAGATCGGGAGGTTCGCGTTCCTCGACGTGACCTCGCGGCGCATCGCACCCAGGACTTCGGGCGTGCCCCCGGGTCGAGTACGAGCCAGCAGCGTGAGCGACGTCGACGGGTTCTGGGCAAGCGGAAGGAAGAAGGCGAGTCGTCCTTCGTCCCGAAGGTCGCGGTACATGGCATTGGCGACGACGCCCACGACCTGGGCCTCGTTGCTGCCCGCCCACACGACGATCTGACCGAGCGGGTCCTCCGTCGGCCAGAAGTGCTCGGCGAACGACTCGTTGACCAGGATCGTGAACTGAGCTTCGGCGTGGTCTTCTGCGGTGAACTCCCGTCCCCGAAGCACCTCCGTCCCCATCGTCTCCATATAGCCCGGGCCGACCGAGTGGAACTGAAACTCCATGTCCTCTCCGGTCGCCGCCTCGTATCCCGGGACGGTGATCCCGCTTCGCCGACCGGCCATGAGGGTCATGGGCATGGCGTCCACGAGCGCCGTCGATGCCACGCTCGGGGCGCTGGAGATCCGCTCTTCGATCTCGCCCATGAAGTTCATCGCCTCGTCGGTGTCGAAGCCTTCCGGTCCGAGTCCGAGGGACATCGCCGCGAGGCCCTCGACGGCGAAGCCCGGATCGACGTCGACGGCGGCGCGAAGGCTTTTGAGGAAGAGCCCTGCCCCGACGAGCAGGAGAAGTGATGCCGAGACCTGGCTCACCACGAGGAGGTGTCTCAGTTCGTGCCATCGGAACGGTCCCGAGCCCTCGGCCGCGTTCTCCTTCAGCTGAGGGACGACGTCGGGCCGAGACGCACGGAGCGCGGGAAGGAGTCCCACCGCCATCACCGTGAGCACCGTCACCACCGCGGAGAACGCGAACACGCGCCCATCGACGCCCAGGTCCAACGAGACGGCGACGCCGGTCACGGGACGGAACGTTTCGGCGAAGCGGAGCGCCCAGGTGGCGAGGGCAGCTCCGCCGAGGCCGCCCGCTGCACCGATGATCAGACTCTCCGAGAGGAGCTGCCGGACGATGCGCCCGCGCCCTGCGCCCATCGAGATCCGGATGGCCATCTCTTTTCCGCGTCGCGTGGCGCGTGCGAGGGTCAGGTTCGCCACGTTCGCGCACGCGATGAGGAGCACCACCCCGACGACCCCGAGGAGTAGACCCGCGAAGAGCTTGAGGGGGCCCAGAATCGTCGGCGGCAGAAGTGCGTCCTCCACGACCGTGACGCGACGAATCTCGTCGTTCACGTCCGTCCAGTTCGAAGGCCACGTCTCATGCAGCCTTCGGGCGAGGGCCGTCAGCTGCTCCTGCGCCTGGGCTGCGGTGGCCCCATCGGCGAGCCTGGCGCGGATGATCGAGCCGCGGGCTCCTCGGCCTTCGTACGCCTGCACGCCGTTGATGAGGGCGTCCGTCGGCGGCGGGATCCATAGCTCCGGAGTGATCAGGGGGACCGACCCGGCGAATCCCTCCGGGGCGATTCCGACGATCGTGACGGTTTGTCCGGACGCGCGGAAGGTTGTGCCCACGACGCCGGGATCGGCGGCGAACGCCCGGCTCCACAGCCCGTGACTCAGTACGGCTACGGCGGCTCCGGAGGTGTAGTCCCCTTCGTCGACCGAGAAGGTGCGGCCATACGCCGGCTCGACGCCCAGCACGTCGAAGTAGTTCCCGCTGACCGCCTCGACGACGAAGATCTCGGCGAGGCCGTCCTCTCGGGCGACGTTCACCACACCGGGCGAGAGCGCCACCGCGTCGTCGATCGCGGGGACCTGGCTGCGGAAATCCTCGTAGTCCGGCCGAGAATTCATCCCGTAGCCGGGGCCGCCCGAGAAGTCGGATGTATAGATCGTGATGA
This sequence comes from Gemmatimonadota bacterium, assembly GCA_039030015.1. Classification (GTDB taxonomy): domain Bacteria; phylum Gemmatimonadota; class Gemmatimonadetes; order Longimicrobiales; family Gaopeijiaceae; genus UBA2589. Next base: position 3,258 of record JBCCEZ010000010.1, read on the forward strand.
GCTCGCCCGGCTGATCCACATGCGCGGGGGCGCGGAGCAACACGGCGTTGACCAAGCTGAAGATGGCCGTGTTGGCGCCGATGCCGAGTGCCAGCGTCAGCACCGCGATCGCCACGAAGCCGGGCGCCTTCAGCAGTGAGCGAAGCGCGAACCGTACGTCCTGTTCGATGGTGTCCATCATCCCTTCTCCCCAGCCCTTGAAGTCCTGTTCTTCCTTCATGTGGGCGCGTTCACGGCGCCCTTGTTCGACGACGTCCCACGATGCGCGCACGACCGCGGCCCATCCCCAGATCCAACCTCGACGTGCTTCGGCCTCCAGCCCCTCTCGAGTGAGCTCGAGCAGCTCTACGCCGTACCGGCGACGGAAGTCGGCCGACAGCGTGAGGCGTGCCAGCGCCTGTACGAGCCACACGCCCACCCGAACCGTCACGCGCCGGCACCACCGTCAGCCAGCCTCGACAGAGCCGTGTCCGCCAACGCTGCCAATCTCTGCGCATCCGCCCGGAGCGTCCGGGCGCCCTGAGGCGTGAGGCGATAGAAACGCTTCTTGTCGCTTGCCCCGACCGGCCGCTCTTCGGTCCCGACCTCGGTGATCCAGCCGATCTCGGTCAACTCCTCGAGCGAGCCGTACAGCGTCGCCGGCCACAGACGCATTTTCCCGTCGGTGGCTTCCAGGACCGAGCGGACGATTCCGGATCCGTGCTGCGCCCCGTGCGAGAGCGCGAGGAGGATGTGGAACCACTGTGGTTTGAGCGGAAGCGATTCGGTCGACATGGGCGAGCGTCTGTGCGTGAGGCCATGTTGTACTCTGCAGTATAATACGTCTCGATATAACATGCCAAGTCGACTCCGGATCACGCGCCCGGTAGCTTCTGAGGCGAGCCATGCACCACGTGTCGTCCGCCCCGTGCGTGGCCCGTGCGAGCCCGAACCGCGAGGTACCCATGTTCCGTCGGATGTTGATGCTCGCCGCGGTCGCGGCCTTCGCTGCCCCTGCGACTGCGCGCGGACAGACCGTATCCGAGAGTCTCCAGGGGCTCTACGAAATCACGCGTGACAACGTCATCGCGAGTGCCCAGCTCCTCGACGAGGAGCTGTACAGCTTCCGTCCGACCGAGGAAGTGCGATCGATGGGAGAGTTGTTCGCCCATCTCGCGAATTCGCAGTACGCCTTTTGCTCTGCCGCGGCGGGTGAGCGGAATCCCGCTACAGAGAACTTCGAAGGCCGTCGGAACACGAAGACATCGATTCTCGAGGCTCTCGAGGCCGGCTTCGGGTACTGTGATGGCGTGTTCGCGGGCATGACCGACGCGCGAGGCGCGGAGCCCGTTCAGTTCTTCACGGGTCCGAACACCGTCTTTGGTGTGCTCGCCTTCAACGCGGCGCACAACTACGAGCACTACGGGAACCTCGTGACGTACATGCGCATCAACGGGATCGTCCCGCCGTCCTCCCGATAGGGTCGAGGACTCCGCAGCAGCGCGGGGGCGCGGTCGGATCATCCCGGCCGCGCCCTTCGTTTCGTCCGCACCGTTACCCTTGATCACTTAGGGTAAGCGGTTTAGGCTTTACCCTAAGTCACTCAGGGTAGGGGGCGGAATGGGAGAAAGGGTCGACCTGGTGCCGGGCACGCTCGACATGATGGTGCTCAAGGCCGTGGCGGGAGACAGCCTGCACGGATTCGGGATCGCACGTTGGATCGAGGGGGTGACCGGGGATCGCCTCACCGTCGAAGAGGGTGCTTTATACCCGGCGCTCCACCGGATGGAGAAGCGGGGCTGGCTCGAGTCCGAGTGGAAGCGCACCGAACGCGGGCGACGGGCGCGCTACTATCGGATCACCCCGTCTGGCTCTGCACAGCTCGATGCCCTGACCCTCAAATGGACCGATTCGGCGCGAGCCGTGCAGCAGGTCCTCGAGTCGGAGGGGTAACGTGAACATGGATCCCCGCGATCGTCGAGTCCGAGAAGAGATTGATCACCACTTGGCGTTGCTCGAGGCGCAACTGATCGACGAGGGCTGGGAAGCCGAAGCGGCCCGACGTGAGGCACGCCGACGGTTCGGGGACCCCGAGGATGTCGAGCGCCGAACCTCGACGAGCGGACCTCGCTCCGTCGCCGGCGGGTGGTTGGACTCCCTGCGTCAGGATCTTCGCTTTGCACGTCGACTGATGACGCGTAGTCCCGCGATGACCGCGCTCACGATCGGTACGCTCGCCGTGGGGGTCGCGGCGACGACCGTCGTCTTCTCGGTCGTACACGCGGTCGTGCTCGCCCCCCTCCCGTTCGAGAATCCGGATCGGATCGTCCACGTCAGTCAGACGTCGCCCCAGGGCCGTCCCTATTCGATCTCCGAGCCGAACTTCGTCGATGTCGAGGCGCGTCAGCGCTCCTTCGAGGCGGTCGCGGGGATCGAGTGGACGACGCCGGTCCTCTCCGGTCTCGGCCCAGCGGAGAGCGTGAACGGTCTGGGGGTGTCCCACGACTTCTTTACGATCCTCGGGGTCGAGTTCACGAGAGGACGGAGCTTCTTGCGCGAGGAGGACGCCTACGGTGCGGAGCGTCGCGTCGTCGTCCTCTCCGAAGCCGCTGCGGATCGCAGGTTCGGCGGCGATGGGGAGGTGGTGGGTCGCTCGCTGATTCTCGACGGGCTCTCTCATACGGTGGTCGGTGTGGCCAGGTCGGGCGAGGCGTGGCCGGGGATCGACGTCTTCACTCCCCTCGCGCCCAACCCGGACGAGTTCCGTGACGACCAGCGCCTGGAGGCGATCGCACGCCTGCGTGACGGCGTGACCCTCACGGCAGCCCGAGAGGACGTCACGCAGATCGCGGCGGACCTGTCGGTCGAGTACCCCGAGAGCAACGATGGATGGGGTGCGCAAGTCCAGCCGGTACGCTCTTGGCTGATCCGGCCGGAGTTGTCCCGGCTCGGGGCGCTGCTCCTCGGCGCGGTGGGCGTCTTTCTGCTCATGACGTGCGCGTCGCTCTCCAACCTGATGGTGGCGCGTGCGTCGACTCGGGTGCGAGAGATGGGGATGAGGATGGCGCTCGGTGCGAGCCGAGGCCGTGTGTGGAGTCAGCTCGTGGTCGAGGCACTCCTCGTGGCCGGGATCGGGACGGTGCTCGCGGTCGTGTTGTCGTATCGCGGCATCGGCCTGCTGCAAGCATGGGGACCTGCGGATGTCGCACGCCTCGCCGACGCCACGATCGACGCCTCGATGTTGGGTCTCGCGCTCTCTGCTGCCGTGGTGACATCGCTCGTAGCGGGATTGGCCCCGGCGGCCCTCTTGAGTCGGACAACGGGTGCGGGAGCCCTCCGTGCAGGAGGACGCGGTTCGACCGGTTCGGAGCGCCGACTCCGGGATGGGCTCGTCGTGGCACAATTCGGGCTGACCGTCTTGGTCGTCGTCGGGGCGGGACTGCTCGGCCGGAGCTTCGTCGAGCTACAGCGGGTGGACATGGGCTTCGAGGCGGGAGGTGTCGTCCGATTCGGAGTACGGCTACCCGCCAACCGCTTCGACCAACGCGCCCGGACCGACTACTTGGAGCGACTGGCCGATGAAGTCGAGGCTCTGCCTGGCGTAGTGGCGGTGGGCGGCGCGACCGTCGCTCCCTTCTCGGCCATGAGACCGTCGAACTTCGTGGCCCGGTCGGACGCGGAGCCGGGGAGACAGGAGGACTTTCAGCCGGTCAGTTGGCGCGCGATCTCCGGCGCGTATTTCGACGCAGCGGGAATCGAGCTGCGTGCGGGGCGAGTCTTCGGGCCCGAGGACCGTGTGTCACCCGGCGAGCGTGTCGCGAACCCGCCGATCATCATCGACGAGACGCTCGCGGAGCTCCTCTTTCCTCAGGAGGATCCGATCGGTCGACTCGTGACCTGGTTCCTCCCGGGCGGGCGGCAGTGTGTCGTGGTCGGTGTCGTGGCGAACGCCAGAGATGAGCGCATCGATGTCGTGCCGAGGCCCCGGGTCTACCGCCCGTTCGACTACACGTTTTGGGATCAGCCGGTGGTGCTGGTTCGGACGGCGTCGGACCCGGAAGAGTTGGTGCCGGCTCTGCGCGAGGCCGCCGTCCGCGTCGATCCCGATGTGCCCGCGATCGCGCCGACCGCGGTACTCGACGATGTCCGACAGACCCTCGCCTGGCCGCGCGTGTCTCTCATCGTGCTCTCCGCATTCGGTGTCATCGCACTCGCGCTTTCGGCGCTGGGCATCTATGGCGTCACCACCTTCAACGTGGCGCGCCGAAGGAGGGAGATCGGGGTCCGCGTCGCACTCGGGGCAGAGGTCGCTGGCGTGCGTTGGCTCGTGCTTCGACACACCCTGCGGCTCGCCGTCGTCGGCATCGCAATCGGTTGTGTCCTGGCATGGCTCGGATCGGGAGTCCTGAGCGCGTTCCTGTACGACGTGTCCGCGCGGGATCCCCTCACGTACGCGATCGTGCCATTCGCACTGATCGTCGTGGCGCTCGCCGCGACCTGGCTGCCGACGCAGCGCGTCCTCGCGCTACGTCCGAGCGAGGCGCTCGCGGACGACTGACGTCAGAGACTCAGCACCTCGGCCAGACGGTCCACGTCCTCCTCGGTGTTGTAGATCGCGGGTGAGATGCGGGCGAGGTTGTGCACGTCGCCTCCCACGCCGATCACGACATCGGCCGCCTGGAGTCTCGTCCGGAGCCCCTCGGCGTCCGGGACGGCGAGCGCCAGGATCGGGGACGCATAGAGATGGCTCGAGAGGACGCGGTATCGATCTCGATCGAGCTGGTCGAGGAGTCGGCGGTTCAACCGCACCGTGTGCGCGAGCATCGACTCCACCCCATGCTCCGCGATGAAGCCCAGGCCTGCGTCCACCGCCGCGTATCCGAGGTAGTTCACGTGGCCGGGCCGGTACCGGTCGGCGGACTCGCGGGGGGCGAAGGACAGCGTGCCGGCTTCACCGTCGACCGCGAAGGGCGGGTAGCGCCGCCGCGCGGTCCCGGGAAATCGATCGTCGGCGATCGCGGCGCCCTGATGCTCCCGGGCCACGTAGAGGAAGCCCGCGCCGTGGATCCCATACAACCACTTGTACGAGGAGCAGGCCGCGACATCGATGCCCATCGAGCGCACATCGATCGGCACGATACCCGCGGCCTGGATGATGTCCGCGAAGAGGAGGGCTCCGTGCCCGTGGGCCAGGTCCGCGAGGGCACGGATGTCCTCGACGTGCCCGGTGACGTTCGACACGAGAGAAACCGTAACGAGCTCCGTGCGGTCGTCGATCGCGTCGGCCATGCGATCCAAGGAGACGCGGAAGTCGTCGCTGGGTACGAATCGGACGTCGACCCCGGCACGCCTTAGCCCTTCGAGGTTGTGGAGGGATCCTGAGAAGTGGAGGTCGTTCGTCACGACGTTCGCCCCACTCCGCAGTCCGGGCAGCGCGTCCAACACGAGTTGCTCGCCCGCCTTCGTCGACTCGACCAAGCCGACTTCGGCCGCGTCGGCCCCGATGAGGTCCGCGAACCGACCCCGGACGCGACCCCAGACGTCTCCCCACCATGCGCCCCGACCGTCTCCCGGCCCGAGCCGCATCATGTCCACGTAGCGTTGGATCGCCTCGTCGGTGAAGTCCCCGAGGGGCGTGCCGCCCGCTCCGTTCAGGAAGGTCTCACCCTCCAGCCGCGGGAAGAGGTCTCGTACCGACTGTGGATGCGGTCGGTCCGGCCGGTCTCCGGCTCCGTTCCACCCCGCCGCGCCCATCGCAGCGGCTCCGCCGAGCGTTGTATGCAAGAAACGCCTTCTCCTCATCCTCCCTCCCTGTCGGCACATCATCCAAGCGGCACGCGTAGTATCCGACACGGGGACGAATCGCGCACGAGGGGGGCCATGGTCACGTTGGATCAATGCGGGTGGTTGGGCCCCAAGGCGCGCGTCGTTCCGCCGCCACCACTGCTCCGGGATTTGGTCGAGCACGCCTCGGTCATGGATATGCGTTCGGTGGAGTCGGCGTCCTGGTTGGTCGTACCCGACCGGTCGGCTCATCTACTCGTGCACATCGTGGAAGACCGCTCCGGCGCGTGTCGAAGCCGAGCCTCGATCGTGGGCCCCCGAGCCGTCGGGGTAACCTTCCCCGTCCGGCGGCGTCTCTGGACGGTCGGGGTGCGCTTCGCCTCGGGGGCGTTGGTCGCGCTGGGCGGACCGCCGGGTGAGGAAGTGCTCGACCGGAGCGTCACGTTGGGCGACGTGTGGGGAAGGGTCGGCGAAGCCGCGTCCTCTCGAATCGAGGCCGTGCTCGATCCGGACGTGGCGTTGGACCGAGCCTGGGACTTTCTGTCGAGACTCGCCACGGACGTGCGGCGTCCGGGGTGGTTGAGTGCCGCCTTCGAGCGCGCCCTGATTCGATCTGCTTCGGAACGAGGTTCGGGACCGAGCGTGCGTGGGATCTCGGACGCACTCGGAGTTCCCCCCAGGACGCTTCGCCGTGCGATCGTGCGCGAAACCGGTCTCACGCCGATGCGACACGTGCGCATCCATCGTCTGTACGACGCGGCCTACCAACTTCGAGACGGTGCGTGCACCGTCGGTCGGGTCGCCTCTCGATCGGGCTACTCGGACCAAGCCCATCTCGCCCGGGACTTCGTCGACCTCATCGGCGAGTCGCCCACGCTCTTCCGGGATCGGGGGCGAAAGTCCGAAACATGCAAGGCAATCGGTGGAGGCGGCGCTCACCTTCCCTGAGCCGATTCCTCCACGCCGAACCACGAAGATGTCCCGACTCCGTCTGTTCGCCGCTGCACTCGTCGCCACGGTTGGAACCCCGCTGATGGCTGAATCCCAACTGACCATCGAGACGGTCCACGACAGCGAGGCCGAGCGGGCGACCCGTACTCGGCTGATCGAACTGCTCCGAGAGTACGACGTCGCGGAGTGGATCTACACGACCGACGTCATCATCGACCAGACTCAGATCCCACACAGCCATCCGGTCCTCACTCTCCACACGAGACACCTCGGGGACGACGAGCACCTGATGTCGACCTTCGTACACGAGCAGTTCCATTGGCTCGAGGAAGGGGAGACGCTGCCCGCCTTCCGTGCAGCGATGCGTGCCTTTCAGGCTCTCTTCCCCGAAGCCCCGGCCCGTGAAGGGGGAGGCGCCCGAGATCAGGAGTCGACGTACCGTCACCTGATCGTCTGCGACCTGGAGTTCCAGGCGATGACCCGTCTGATCGGTGAGGAGGCGGCGCGTGCCCTCATGGCGTCGATCACCCACTACGAGTGGATCTACGAACGAGTGCTGACCGACCCTCGCATCCGTGAGGTCAACGAGCGCCACGGCTTCGTCTTGGACGCGCTTCCCCGCTAGACCTGCCCGACTCCCCCCGGCGTCCACGCGGGGCGCCGATTCCTCCTCCGGGCCGCCGCTCATCGGGGCGCCGGGCCCACTCAGCGTCCACTTCGGCTCGTTGGGCGACATCGACTGGGCGTTGCGGACGTCCAAGGGAATCCTCCATAGGCACCCGAATCGGTCGGGTGAGCCAATAGGGAGGTGGGGAATGTCCGACTTCGTGCAGGACGTACGGTTCGCGGCGCGTATGCTGAGGCGGGGGTGGGGCGTAACGCTGCTCGCCGTCGGGTCGCTGGCCGTGGCCATCGGTGGGAACACCGCGGTCTTCGGACTGATCAACACGTTCTTGTTCACCCCACTTTCGATCGAGAACGCCGAAGAGCTGATCGTCGTGCAGGAGCGCACGCTCGAGCAGCCGCCGACCCTGTCGACGCTCTCCACGTCGCTCCCCACTGCGGACGACTTTGCGCGCCGCAGCCGGACCACGAGCGCGTGGGCGACGTACCGGCCGACGGTCTTGGGCCTCCGGCAGGTCGATCGATCCGAACCGATCTCCTCGGCCGAGGTCTCGCAGAGCTTCTTCGAAGTGATCGGGACGCCCGTGTTCCGCGGGCGGGCTTTCCTGGCCGAAGAGAGCGTCCCGGGTGGTCGGAAGGTCGCGGTGGTGACCCAGGAGTTCTGGGAACGCACGCAGGGCGACACCGAAGCTTTGGGCGCCGTCCTGACCCTGAGCGGGGATCCGGTGGAGGTCGTCGGCGTCATGCCGCCCGACTTCTCGTTCATCTTCGGCACAGCCGACATCATCGTGCCGCTGACCGAGACCGCGGCTTCGAGCCCGAGGGACCGACGGGATGTGATCGCGATCGCACGCATCGCGGACGGCTTTGCCATGGAGCAGGTCCGTGAGGACATCACCGGGATCGCGGCCGACCTGAGAGCGGAGTACCCGGAGGTGCAGGAGAACTGGACGACGGACGTCTTCAACGCCCGCACCGACATTCCGGACACTACGACGAAGCTCTTCTACGCCCTCCTTCAAGGCTCGGTGTTCTTCGTCCTGCTGATCGCGTGTACCAACATCACGAACCTACTCCTCGCACGGGCTCAGGAACGACGGCGTGAGATCGCTCTGCGCACCGTGCTCGGCGCCGGACGAGGGCGGCTCACGAGGCAACTGCTCACGGAGAGCGGTCTGCTCGTCTTCACCGGCGCCGTCCTCGGCCTTCTCCTGGGGTGGGTCGGCATCCGGCTCATCGCAGCCAGCTTCGGTAACCTGCTACCCCCGAACTTCACCCCGACCCTCGACGGGACGGTCATCCTGTTCACAGGAGGCGTGTCCATTCTCGCGGGCCTGATCTTCGGGCTGGCACCCGTCGGGCAGACGCTGAGAACGGCTCAGTCGGAGGTGCTCAAGGAGGGGTCGGGCAAGTCGAGCCAGGGGTCGACGCGAAAGCTCGTGACCCGCGGGCTCGTCGTCGCCGAGATCGCGCTCTCCCTCGTCGCGCTGGGTGGTGGGGGCATGCTGGTGCGCTCCTTCGTCGCACTCCGAACCGCGGACCCGGGCTTCGACGGGAGCGGACTCGTGACCGCCAGCGTGGGAGTACCGGAGTCGAAGTATCCGGATGAGGAACAGCGGTTGGTTTTTCTGGACCAACTGCTGGACCGCGTCGGGCGGCTCGATGGAGCGTCGGAACCGACGCTGGCGAACGCATTGCCGCGGAACTTCGCCGTGCCGACCGACACCTTCGCGGTCGCGGGACGACCACGAGAAGGCGTCGGAGCCGCACCTCGCGCCTTTTCCCTCAAGGTGTCGCCGAACTACGACGACGCCCTCGGTGTGGAGGTCCTACAGGGCCGTTTCTTCTCGGAGAACGACCGACGGGGAACCCCGCCCGTCGCCGTGGTGAACCGTTCCTTTGCCGAGCGATGGCTCGAGGGGCTTGAGCCTCTCGGACAGTCTTTGATCGTTGCGGGTGAGTCCCGACAGATCGTGGGTGTCGTAGAGGACATTCAGCAGCTCCTCTTCCCGACGCCGGGGGCGGTACAGGCCGAGGCGATCTTCATGCCGGCGGCGCAGCATCCCATGGACGGCTACTCGGTGTTGGCGCTCGCATCCGATGATCCCGCGCTGCTCAAGGAGCCGCTGCGGACGGGGGTGCAGGAGCTGGATCCCGACGTGACGATCTCGCAGGTGGCGACGATGGAGGAGCGGGTCGACCAGTTCTTCACGGGGGTGACGGTGTTCAACTCGATCTTGGGAGGCTTCGGGGTCCTCGGGATGTTGTTGGCCGCCTTCGGTACGTACGGGGTGTTGGCATACCAAGTCACGCAGCGCCGTCACGAGATCGGAATCCGAATGGCGATCGGCGCGGAGGGTCGCGAGGTTCTGCGGATGGTGACACGACAAGGACTCGTCATGGCGGTCATCGGTCTGGCGATCGGAGGCGTCATGTTGGTGCCCCTGACCCGCCTCGTGCGCAGCCTCCTCGCCGGCTTCACGACGGTGAGCGCGGACACGGGCCTGTACGTGGCGGGGGTCCTCTTCGCCGTCACCTTGGCGGCGAGCCTCCTGCCGGCGTGGCGGGCGGCCTCGATGGATCCGGTGATGGCGCTCCGGGACGACTGACCAGGACGAGGTACGCATGTTCGACAGCACGGCGGATCCGGTGGACGGAGGGGAGCTGGGTACTCCCCTCGACGCATCGTCCACCGGGTCCAGCCGGCTCTTCTGGGCGGGCTACGCGGTCGGGTGGCTCGCGATCTTCTCGATCATCCTCACGATCGAGCTGACCCAGGGCGGCGCCGGCTTTCCGTCCGCCGTGTGGCTGATCGCCCTCTTCCTGACTCCGCCGGTACTCGCGACGTGGTTCGTGGCGTACCACCGCGAGCGGCTCCTTCGGCCGGAGTGGGGCCTCTGGAAGACCCTCGGGGTGCACAAGGTCGTGGGACTGACCTTCGCGTTCGCCCTCGCGCTCACGTGGGAAGCGATCTTCATGGTCGGCTGGCTCGGGCCGAACGCGGAGGCCGCCGACATGACTCGGTGGGCGCGTGTGCTCTTCAACCTCCTCCCGGCCGCATTCATCTACATGGTGTTCTTCGGCTTCCTCATCTGGACCGAGTCCATTCGGCGTGTCCACGTGAGTCACGCGATGGTGGCTCGAGAGGCGATCCTTCGGGCGGAGGCCGAGGCGAAGGCGGTGCGGGCCCAGTTCAATCCGCACTTCGTCTTCAACACCTTGCACTCCCTCATGCTGTTGGTGAGGGCCGACCCCGCAGCCGCGGAGCGCGCGATCGAAGACGTCGCCACGCTGATCCGGTATGCCTCGATCATCCAGCGCCGAGATATCGACGCTGTACCGATGGCGAAGGAAGTGGAGGTCTCTCGACGCTACCTCGCCCTCGAACAGCTTCGTCTCGGTCCACGACTCGAGGTGACGTGGGCCGTCGCCGATGAGTCGCGCGACCTCGTGGTGCCGGCGTTCGCCCTACAGACCCTCGTGGAGAACGCGGTGAAGCATGGGATCGAGCCGATCGCCGCCGGCGGTCGGATCTCGGTCACGGTCGAAGCGGGGAAGGAAACGCTCACGGCACGCGTCCAAGACAACGGAGCCGGAGCGGATCCGGGTGCGGTGCGGAAGAGTGGTCACGGGTTGGAGCTGCTCGCCCGCCGCCTCGGATCCCGCTACGGCTCCTCGGCGTCGGTCCGCTGGGAAACGGAGCCCGGCGGAGGGTTCACCACGATCCTCACCTTGCCGGCGGAAGAGATCCCACCCGAGGCCGAACTCGCCGTGATCGAGGAGCGAGAAGAGCCGGTCGAGGTGGCCCATGGCTGAGGGCGACGGACTCGGGATCGTACGTGCGGTCATCTGTGAAGACGAACCGCTGGCTCTCCGCGCGATGCAGGAGTACCTGAAGGACGTCGAGTGGGTGCAGGTGGTCGATACCGCATCGGATGGACGAGCGGCCCTGCGGGTCATCAACAAACACGATCCTGACCTCGTCTTCCTGGACGTCCGCATGCCGGGCCTGACGGGAATCGAAGTACTCGAGGCGTTGGAAGACAAGCCAGCCGTGGTGTTCACGACCGCATTCGACGAGTACGCGGTGTCGGCCTTCGACCACGGCGCGGTGGATTACCTCGTGAAGCCGTTCGGTCGCGACCGCCTCGTGCGCACCTTAGACCGAGTCCGGGTGCGACTGGTCGGAGAAGGCGGGGCCGGCCGACGGACCGCGAGTGCAGGGGCGGAGGTCGACTACGTCGATCGACTCTTTGCGCGACACCGCGGTGCCATGATTCCTATTGCCGTCTCGGACGTCTCCCGGCTCACCGCGGCGGACGGTGGAGTCGAAGTCCATACGGATCGCGGGGTCTACACCCTCGACTCCACCCTGGGAGAAGTCGAGCAGAGACTCGATCCGAAGGACTTCGTGCGGGTGCATCGCGCGCACCTGGTTCATCTGGGTCGCGTGCGCCGGATCGGGCGCTACGACGAGCGACGGCTGGTGCTCACGCTCGACGACGACTCGACGATCGTAGCGAGCCGCAAGGGTTCACAGTCTCTGCGTGGGATGATGGCGAGCTGACCTCCGCTTGACGTGCTAAAATATTAGCGGTATGCTAAGAAAATAGCACTGGCTGGGAGGTCGTGGTGGGTGAGGAGACGGGCGGGGGGTTGAGTCGGCGGGAACGCCAGATCATGGACGTCGTGTATCGGCTGGGCGAAGCGACGGTCGCCGATGTCCGGGGTGCCATCCCGGACCCTCCCAGCTATTCGACGGTCCGCGCACTCATGCGCGTGTTGACCGAAAAAGGGCAGCTGAGCCACACGACCGACGGTCCTCGGTACGTCTACCGCCCCACCACGTCGGCGGAAGAAGCCAGCGCGTCCGCGCTACAGCGGGTACTCAGCACCTTCTTCGAGGGCTCACCGTCCAGGGCAATGGCGGCGTTGATGGATCTTTCGGCGGAAGAGCTGACGAGCGACGACCTCGATGAGCTTGAAACCCTCGTGCGTAGGGCACGAAGGGAGGGACGATGACGATGATGGGTGGTGTTGCGTTGGCGGGCGTCGCCGTGATGGGACTGGCCTACCTCTTCGATCGTGTGGCGAGCCGGGCGCCGGCCTCGCTCCGGCACGCGATATGGACGACGGCGTTGGGCCTGTTGCTCGCGCTGCCGGCATTCGAAGCGATGGGCGTTCGGATCGAGGTGCCCGTGCTCCCGGCGTGGGTGGCCTCGGCGGGAGAGGACGCGGATGAACCCGTGGCCTCAGCCTCCGTCGAGGGGACGGCGGTCGGGGTCGGGGCCTCTTTGGCGGTGACGGAAGTGCGGCCTTCGGATCGCATCCGGCCGGTGGCCTCGGCTTCGCCGGTCACCCGTCGTGCCGCGGCCGCGGGTGGGATCAGCCACACGGTGGACCGATCGGCATCGCGGAGTGAGGTGGGTTCGGGCGTGGCGGCTTCGGCGCCGGCTGTGACGGAGGTCGTCGTTCCCCGTGCGGGAGAGCAGATGGCGACTCGAGCCGGGGACGCGGGCGGAGGACTGACGCTGCTGGAGGTGTTCGCGCTGATCTGGGCGCTGGGGGCTCTCACCCTCGCGACCGGCGTACTCGCGAGCCATCTCGCGGCTCATCGGCTGACGACCGTGGGTGTCGATCGAGCCACCCCGGAAGCGAACCGACGACTGGCGGCGCTTCGGGTCGAGCTCGGGATTCGCAGACCTGTGCGTCTGGTCGTTCAACCGGCGGCGCGCGTGCCCGCCACCTGGGGGCTTCGCTCCCCGGTGATCGTGCTGCCTCCACAGTATGCGTCGTGGTCGACGGAGTCGTTCGATCGGGTCCTGCTGCACGAGCTCGCGCATATCCAGCGGGGAGACTGCGTCACGTACGCGATGGGTGCCCTGGCCCGAGCGCTGCACTGGCCCAACCCGTTGGCGTGGATCGCCGTGAAACGCCAGCGTGCCGAGAGTGAGTACGCGTGCGACGACCTGGTGCTCAGCCGTGGGGAAGCCGCGAGTGATTACGCCCAGGACCTCCTCGGGCTCGTGCGCTCTCTACCCAACGGGGCGGGGCTGCCCGAGGCGTCGATGGCCATGGCGCGTCCGGCCGGACTCGGCAGCCGGGTACGGGCGGTGTTGGATCCGACGCAGGCCCGGGATCGCCTGAGCCGGCCGACGGCCTTGGCGCTCGTCGCCGGCACCTTCGCGCTCGGATTCGCGACGTCCGCCTTCGTGCCGGTCGCGTCGGCGCAGCAGCAGCCCGTGGCCGCTGTCGAGCCCGTGGCCGCCGAGTCGCCAGAGGCCTCCCCAGTCGTCGACGTGCCGGAGCCTCCGGCCGAGCCGACCGTGCTGGCGGCCGCGGCGCTCGAAGCGCTACCACAACCGCGACCGGCGGCCGAGCCAGCCCAGGAGCTGTGTGTCTTCCGAGACGAGGGCGGGCGGTCGACGAACGTCGTGTCGAACGACGACGAGATCCGCATCCGTTGGGAGACGGACGGGTGCCGAGTGGACATCGAGATCGAAGGCGAGGTCGACTTCTCCGATGACGACACGCGAATCGAGTCGATGGCGCGGGATGCGGTCTTCGAGATCGAGGAGCGGATCGGTCGAGACCGCAAACGGGCTCGATTCGAAGGGACCCGGACGGGCATCGAGCGACGCTACTGGGTCGATGGCGACGAAGTCGAGTGGAGCGGTGAAGCCGACGCATGGATCGCGGCGGTCCTCCCCCAGCTCTTTCGACACACGACCATCAATGCGGAGGCCCGCGTCCGTCGCATGCTCGACGACGGTGGGCCCGATCGTCTCTTCGCCGAGGCCGCCCTCATCGAGAGCGATCACGTACTCCGGACGTATCTCGAGCTCATGATGGAGGCGGAGCGGCTCGACGAGGCCGAGTACGCGCGGGTCATCGATTTCGCGGCCGATATGGACTCGGATCACGGTGCGGGTGAGCTGCTCCTCCGAGTCGTCGAGACGGCGGGTCTCCGTCCGGCGTTCCAAGGCCCGATGCTTCGGGCGGCAGAAGGGATCGACTCCGACCACCAAAAGACCCGAGTTCTCGAGACCCTCTTGGCTTCCGACTTGTCGCCGAGTCAGATCGAGGCCGTGCTCGAGAGCGCTGCGACGATCGACTCGGACCACAACCTCGGCATGTTGCTGTCTGGTGTGGCCCGATCGGGGCGGTGGACCGAGGTCAGCCGATCGTCCTTCCTGAGGGCACTGGAGTCGATCGAGTCCGACCACAACCACAGCATGGTCCTCGAGACGTTCCTCGACTCCGGCACGCTGTCGGATGACGAGGTCGGCCAGGTTCTCGACATGACCCAGGGGCTGGACTCCGACCACAATCGGGGAACGATCCTGCAGCGGATCGCCGCCGAGTACACGCTGAGTGGCCCTCAGGTCACGGCGTACCTACGGAGTGCGGCGCAACTCGACTCCGATCACCAGGTCGCGATGACGACGGAGGCGATTCTCCAGCGAGCCGACTTCACCCAAGAGCATCTCGCGCTCGTCCTCACGATGGCGGATCAGGTGGCCTCGGATCACCAACGGGCGACGATCCTCAAGAATGTGATCATGCGCGAAGAGCTTTCTGCGCGAGAGCTCGACGAAGTGCTGATGGTCGCGTCCGGCCTGAGCTCGGACCACCAGCTCGGCTCGACACTCTCGCTCGTCCTCGAGGACGAGACGCTTCGGGCCGACGGTATCATGACGGTGCTCGACGCCGTGGGGCGGATCGACTCGAGTCATCAACGGTCGATGGTCCTGGTCAACCTCGCGGGTCTCTACGCCCTCGACGGCGCACAGCGAGATCGTTATCTGGAGCTGGCCGAGGACCTCAGCCGGTCGGACCGCCAACGTGTGAGGTCCGCACTCCGGCGCTAGGAGTCGAAGCGCGACATGAGCACGACATTTCCGGAGTACCACGAGCGAGCGGTCGCCTTTGTCGGCGTCCGCTCGCTCGGCCCGTGGTCGTTGAAGCTGTACACGATCGACTCCGGCCGAGGCAGCCCCGCGGCGGACTCTCTGACGGCGGCAGAGGCGCGCATCCCCGATCTGTTGCCCGAGGTGGAAGGGGCCGTGCACGGGCAGGCCTTCGCCATTGTTCACGCCGGGGAAGACGCGGTCTGGCTGCTCGTCCACTGGTGGACGGACACGTGCCTGATGCACCATCGAATGGTGTGCGCGACCCTCGATGCTCCGGCCGACTTCGTGCACCCCGTGCCCGATACGCTGATCGCCTGCTCGTGGGAGCTGGCGGTCGTGCAACACGAACGCGACGCGTGGGTGCGCACCGTGCAGGGCCGAGGGCCGGGTGCGGACTACACCGCGTATCACGAGGACACCCTCTCGCCGGGTATGATCTGACCGGTGGGGCGCGCGACCCGGTCCGCGGCGCGAGTCGTGGGCGTGTGCACCCTCGTCAGCTGTGGCGGCCAACCCCCGGCGGGCGAAGCGGCGTGCGCGGCGGAAGTGGCCACCCGACTCGAGGCGCTGGGCGTCGATCCTCAGTCGGGGGAAACGAGGAGCGGCCCGGACGGGTCGGAGATCCACTTCCCGGAGCAGCCTCGTGGCGCCCACGTGAGCGTAGCCGTGCTCGAAGGGGCTCCCGTCGTAACGCTACGGAGCCCGGAGGGTGTGTCCCGGTGGCACTTCGCCGACGGATGCCACGAGCCCCGGATGACCGTGTCACTCTCGGACCTTCCGGTCGAAGGGGCGCGCTTTACCGATGCTGACCTCGAGGCTGCGCGGCGGGCGCACCCGGGTGGGGTGGTGGTGTACGCGTGGTCCCCTCACATGCCCCTTTCGGTCGACGGGTTACCCGAAGTCGCCGAAGCCGCTCGCGACGCAGGGTTCGGCTTCGAACCCGTGTTGATCGCTCCGGGCGACACATCGTTCGCGCGAGCGGAGCTTCTTCGCGTGGGTGGGCCGGAGGCGGCGCTCCGGCGGATCGCCTCCGTCGAGCTACTCACCCGCGAACTCCAGGTGCACGCGCCAGCACTTCTCGTCTTTTCGGCGGACCGGGTCTCTCCGGTCCTCCCCGGCTATCGCAACGCCGAGGGATATCGGCGTTTCCTCGAAGCCTTCGTCGAGGGGCGCTAACCCTCGGTCAGGAGTCGGTAGCCGAACTTCCGCACGGTGAGGATGTGGCGAGGCTTCGCGGGATCGACCTCGAGCTTCTTTCGAAGTTCTCCGACATGCGTGTCGATCGTGCGGGTCTCGACCGCGGCTTTGTGCCCCCATACGTCCCGAAGCAGGACGTGCCGAGATCGTGCAGCTCCGTCTGCCTCGAGCAACGCAACGAGAAGGTCGAACTCCTTCGGTGCCAAGGCGACCTCCACGCCGTCTCGGTGGACGACGCGGGCCGCCCGGTCGACCTCGACCGAGCCGAAGCGGAACGGCGTGAGGGGCCGCTCTGGGTGCGCAGAGGCCGAGCGCCGCAGTAGGGCGTCGACCCGCGCGATGAACTCCGCGATGCCGAACGGCTTGGTGAGATAGTCGTCCGCCCCGGCTCGGAGTCCGCGCACCGTGTCCGCTTCGGTGCCGAGGGCGGTGAGGATCAACACGGGCGTGTCGATCTCTGCCGCCCTCACCTTCGTAAGCACGGTCAACCCGTCCATCCCGGGTAGCATCAGATCGAGGACGATGAGGTCGTGTTGGCCCGACAAGGCTCGGTCGAGAGCCGTGCGGCCATCTCCGACGACGTCGACGTCGTGTCCGTCGAATTCGAGGTTCCGTCGCAGGCCGAACGCGAGGTCGTCCGTGTCCTCGACGACGAGGATGCGTGTCGTCACGGTGGTGTGGCCACAGTCGATCCGAGCCGAACGACGAGGCGTGCCCCCGGCGCGTCTCTGTCGGCGACCCAGGCGTCGCCGCCGTGCCTGCGCGCGAGATCACGAACCACGGATAGGCCGAGGCCCGTCCCGGCTCCCCGGTCGTCGAGACTCGTGAACCGTTCGAAGACGTCACCCTCCTTTCCTGGCGGAATGCCCCTTCCGTCGTCGTCGACGGTGAGCGTGACGTCGGTCTGCGACGCGTCCACTTCGACGAGCACGCGCGTCGCGCCGTCGGCGTGCTTCAGTGCGTTCTCGATCAGATTCGTCAGGACGCGCTGGAAGGCGAGCGGATCCACGGAGCCTGAACGTGCGGCGGGCCAGCCGACCTCGATCCGAGCGCCCTGGTCGGCGGCCAGAGGCTCGAGCGCCTCGACGACATTCTGCACGAGCGGTTCGAGTTCGGAGTGGACCACCGCCAGAGGGGGACGATCGTGACCGGCGTGGAGCACATTCGAGACGAGATCGCTCAAGATCTCGGTCTGTCGGTGAATGATCCCGAGTGCCCGGGCCCGGTCGGCATCGTCCTCGAGGCGTCCGGTGAGCAGCGACTCACTGAAGAGTCGGATCTGCGCGATCGGCGTGCGCAGGTCGTGCGAGACGTTCGCGATGAAGCGCTCACGCAGAGCGTGGAGGCGGGAGGCTCGCTTCATCAAACGAAGCGACACGCCGAGGAGGACCAGTGTGAGGGCGCCGAGTGCACCGAGTCCGGGAAGGGATGCCGCGCGGGCCCCTCCCGCCGTGAGGGGGGCGGCTTCCTCCGCATCGACCGTGACACCTACCGCCAAGCGCGCGCCCTTCCGAGCAAAGGCCCACTCCTTCGGACCGACCGCGTCCACCCGACCCCAGTCGAGCAGGGGCTCGGCGTCCGGGTGGAGATGGATCGCGGAGTGAAGGATCCGGTTCGGGTCTGCGTCGATCGACAGAGACCGGGGAAGGAGCTCGGCGTTGTCGAGGACCGGCTGGAGCCAGTGTCCGAAGACCGTGAGGTCGATCACGAAGCCGAAGAGGGCTTCGTCGTCGGCTTCGTAGTCGTACTCGCGCCGGTACACGAGCGCGTACGCATCACGCCCTCGCAAGACCACATACGGGGCGGGCCGGGGGTACCCCGGGTGGTGCTGGCGTACCTCGCGCTCGATCCACGGTTCGAGATCGGGGACGCCGGGACCGTGTGGATGGAGCCCGTCCTCGGTCCACGAGAAGAAGATCGGGGTCGCGCCCGGTGGAAGGCGCTGCCTGGACTCGGGCCGCTCGGACGTTCCGCCGACGGCCCAGTCGTAGTGCGCAGCACGCGCGAGCCCGATCTGGTCCAGGAAGATCGCCGCGAAAACTTGGTCCAGATCACTGGCGATCCGCTCCGCGGCGAAGCCGGCGTAGTCGCTGAGGGTGGTTTCGACCATGGCGTGGTGCGCACGCACCGAGCGAAAGCCCTGGAGCCAGAGTCCCGCCAGCACGGTAAAGGTGGCGGCCAACGCGAGCGTGACGGCCCACTCGGTGCGCCGGCGACCAGCCGGTACCCACGTCACCTCATTCCTCGCCGCCTCTCAGGTCGGAGAGGAGTCGTTGTCCGAGCTCGTGGTCCGGGTGACGCGCGACCCACGCCTCGGCGAGTGCCAGCGCACGGGCCTGATCGCCGATCGCTGCGCTTCCCCATGCCAGGTCCTCCGTCGGCGCGTATGCGTCCGGGTGTTCCTCGTAGTTGAGCTCGAAGACCCGGTAGCCCGCGTCTTCCCTCCCGTCCCGGAAGATCGTCCAGCCCAGCTGAGTCAACAGGGGAGGCGTGAACGCCTCGGTTGGATGATCGTCCTTGAGCTCGTGGTACCGCTCGACCATCGCCTCGATCCCTCTCGCCTCGAGCGCCGTGACCATGTGCAGCTGAATGAGACCGTGCCGGGCGGCGGGGTCTCCGCTCGCTTCGATGTTGAGCTGATGGACTCGGATCGCGTCCCTCGTCTCTCCGCGCCCTGACAGCTCCTGCGCCATCCCGGCGAGAACGTGGGTTCTGAAGTCGTAGGCCCCCGCCGCGAAGTAGCGGCCGCGCAGTGCTTGGTACGTCTCGATGAGGTCGTCGACACCTCCCTCCTCGTACCGCGCATGCAGGAGCTGGGGGAGCGGTTGCGGGTTCGTCCGTCCGGTGTGGCACGTCACGCATCCGACCTCCAGCTCGGTCGACCGATCGAGATCACTCAACCAGCGTCCATTGATCTCATCGACCATCGCCATCATCGCCCGAGCCTTGACCTTCATCGGATTGGCGTCGGATGCCCAGTCCCACTCTCGCGACGGGACGTCCATCGACCCGACGTGACAGAAGAGACAGCCTTCGTTCGCGCGGCGAGGTAGCCCGAGGTCCTGTTGGTTGCGGAGCATGATATCCATCAGCTCTTGGCGCGAGATATCGGCCGGCAGCACCTGGAGGTTCTCGTATCCGCCGGGCTCCTGAGTACTCCCCGGCGCAACGCTCCCGATCGCCAGAACTACCGCGGCAACACCGCGACCCAGGATCCTCGCGATAGACCCGCTCCACGTCGTTCGCATGACCATCCCGTCCCCCCCTTGGGCATTCCGTTCCTCTGGACCATACGGGGTCCTGGGCCAGAAGAGCCGGTCCTGACGACTTCCTGACACACTTCGAGGCGTGTCGCGGAGGGCGAACGGCTATCTCTCATGCTCGCCGACCCTCGGTGCGGGGGTCTTGGGGTGACCGGGCGGGAGGTTCGGATGCGACGTCGACGGGTAGGGCTCTTTGTGGTACTTGGGCTGGGGTGGAGTGCCCCGGTCGGGGCTCAGGATGCGCCCGAGAATCTTCAGTTCTTCGACCCGGACACGCCGCGCTCGGAGGTGATCGAGCACATGCGGCAGTTCTCCTTCGCGCTCGGCGTCCGGTGCCAATACTGTCACGTCGGCGGCGATGGCGTCTCCTTCGAGGGCGTCGACTTCGCGAGCGACGACGATCCCGACAAACGCAAAGCACGCTACATGCTGCGCATGGTCGAGCGGCTGAATCGGACGATGCTCGCCGACATGCCGGACCGGGACGAGCCGGGCTCCGTCATCTCGTGCAAGACGTGCCACCGGGGCGCTCCAAAGCCCGAGCTGCTCACCGAGGCGCTCGCCCGCACCCTCGACGCGGAAGGGCCCGACGCCGCGGTCGCTCGCTATCGTGACCTGCGGGCGAACCAGACGCTCGCAGGGCGCTACGACTTCGGGGAGTGGGAGATGAACACCCTCGCCGAGGGCCTTGTCGCCGCCGAGCGATACGTCGACGCGATCGCGATGTACGCGCTCAACTTGGAGTTCTACCCCAACTCCCTCGCCATCCTGTTGGCCCTGGGCGACCTGCACGAGCGCACCGGCCGCGACGCCGAGGCCATCCCGTTCTACGAGCGGGTTCTCGAGGTCGTGCCGGGGCACGAGCGGGCTACCGCACGACTCGCGGCACTCCGCGGCTGAGGCGTTCGCAGCGCGTGGGAGTCGAGAGGAGGGTCAGCTCGACTCGAGCCCTCGACAGAGTCCTGAGAGTGTGTCCCACGCCCTCATGCTCGTCTCGTCGCTGGCCCGTGCGTCGAAGACCAAAGCCTCACACTGAGGGACGGTCAACGCCATGACGTGCGCGGCGAGCTCGTGCTCGTCCAAGGGGAACGGCTCTTGGTCGAACGGGGGATCGGTGCACGCGGCCTGCCAGAGCTCTCCGAGCTCCGTCCATTGGTCCAGCATCGCCGGATCCGACGTCGAAGGTGTCCGCCACCCGCGCGACGACGGATCGACCGTGTAGAAGTGGAAGCGCTTCTCCCCGTCGGCATCCCGAGGGATCTCGTTGGCCAGGAAGAAGAGGTTCCCGTCCGGGAAGTACGCAGGGAAGTAACTCCCCACGCCGGAGGCGGTCGATGTGGTGAGTCGCTGCACGGACTCGACCCCTGAGATCCCGCCGGCGTCGTCGAAGGCGAAGCGAGCCACCATCACGTCGGTGATCGTCCCCTCAGGGAGGCCACCGTTCACGAATGGCGTCAGGTACGCGCCCTGACTGAGGTGGAACGTCAGCTGGCGGTTGTCGAAGGAGAAGTCGGCCTTCCCGGCCGCGAAGCCGACGTCCGCGACTTCGCGGCACGTCGTGGTGCCCGCCGAGGCGTCGGTTCCGGTGATCTCGAAGACCTTCAGCGACGCGCCGGCCGTCCAGGAATTTCCGGCCTCGGGGCTCGTGTATGCCGCGACGTACCGACCGTCCTTCGAGATGAACGGGGTGTTGAGGTCGTTTTCGACCGCCGGGCAGATGACCATCGGGGCGCTGGGCTCCACGGCGAGGAGCTCCCCGCTGTCGGCGTGGTGTCGGAAGAGGTAGTCGACGATCCTGAACCGCGACTCGTCCGCCGTGCCGGAGAACATGAGCCGGTACGTCGTCTCGAGCCCGCTGTCGGTATCGACTTCGGAGAGAAGCGCCGTCGACTGGTAGTAGACCCTCGACATCGCCGGGTGCTCGTGGATGAAGACGGGCTCCATCGTGTCGACGTCGCGCCCTGCGGCGAGGGCATCGAGCATCGGCTGGACGTCGTAGAAGCGGGTGTTCGAGTCGGGCGTGTAGTAGGACGGGACGGTCATGTACCGTCCGTCCGGAGTCGCGACCGCGTCGGAGCGGTCGGGAATCTTCACCCGGGAGTCGGTCGACAGGTTGTAGAGGTAGTTCTGGTCGTGGCTGGCGAAGGCGATGATGAAGTCGTCTCCGTCGTGCAGGACCGGCCGAGCGAACCAGTTCACATCATCGACGGGAGCACCGCCCTCCCGCGGCGCCTGAGCCAAGACTTCCGCGGATATGCCGTCGATCGAACAGTAGTCGTCGGTGCCCTCGAAGAGGATCGCGAGCTGCTCCTCGAGCCCAGACTCCTCCGGCTCCCCTGCGGCGCACCCGACGAGGGTGGATAGCGCCAGCGCCGCCACGAGGGTGGACGTCGAACGCGAGGCGCGTACGCCGAGTGCCCGAGTCGTCGCCACGGGATGGTCCATGCGATCCTCCATCAAGGTCCCGGGAAGGCCGCCGTCGGCATGCGGGGGATGATGCGTTGCGCGTTCTCGTAGTAGAACGCCCTCAGGACGTCGTCCGAGAGGTCCATCCCATAGAGCTTCCAGAAGGCGTGGTAGTCGCGGTAGTAATCGAAGTACTCGTCCGCGGTTTCGAAGACGCGGAAGAAGTAGGGGTACTCGTCGGGCTGGAAGGAGTCCTTCCCGAAGAGGACGCGGTCCTGGTACTTCTCGAAGAAGGCAGCCGCGTTCCGAGGTTGGCGGCCGAGGTCGTACAGTACGGCCCCGACTTCAGCGAGGACGTTCGGGTGCGCGTCGAAGATCTCGCCGAGGCGGGCGAGATCCGCCGTGTGCCATCCCATGTGGGCGAGGATCCACGTCGTCTCGGGGTGCTTCATGATCATCCGGTTGCGTTGACCCATGAGGTCGTCGAACGATGGGAAGCGTTCGCGGTCCATGAAGCGCCGGTTGGGGAAGATCGCCAGCTCGAGCCACCGCTCGTTGGTGTAGTCGAGCGGCTCGAAGAACTCGGGCGGATCCGCGGTGTGTACGAATACGGGGATGTCGAGACGGGCGGCGGTCTCCCAGACGATGTCGAGTTCGGGGTCGTCCATCTCGAGCAGGCTTCCGTCGTCTCGACGGTACGCGAGCCCGAAGGCCTTGCTGATCTCACCGATTCCGACGGCCCCAGCGGCCACGTCTTCCTCGAGTTGCGCCGCGATCCGAGCACCAGAGCCCGGACCGATGTTGTCCAGGTTGAGGGATGCGAAGAAGACGAAGCGATCCTCGTAGCCGGCCTCGCGAACGGCCTCGATTTGCGCGCGGAGCGCGGCTCCAGAAGAGGGCCGTGCCTGGACCATCACGCCGATGTTCAGTCGATCCATCGCTTCGATGACCCGTGCGATGTTCTCCGGGTTGTCGAGGCGTGGCGGGTGGCCGTGGATGTCGACCAAGGGGAAGCGAGCGCGCGGTACTTCGTGCTCCGGCACGACCAGTGTGGACTGCGGCGTGTACTCCGTGATCGAGGGGGGCGGGAGTTGTGGCTCGCGGCTTCGGCGTTGCTGAGCCTCACACGCCGCAGGAGCCAGAGCGATCAACACGCCGCCCGCCATCATCAACGCTCTTCTATATCGTGTCATCACACCCTCTCGGCCTCGTGGATCGCGCCAACGTGGTGGGGCCCGGCGGTACTGTACAGGGGGAACGCTTACCTTACCCCGCCGTCGGGGCGAAGGGCCGCCCCAACATCGCCTGCATGGAGGCCTGATGGCCAAGCCGCTCGAGGGTATCCGGGTGTGCGACGTGACGCAGAATCTGGCGGGGCCGTTTTGCGGTCAGATCCTCGCCGACCTCGGCGCCACGGTGATCAAGGTCGAGCCGCCTGGGGCGGATCTGGGGCGGGCGTGGGGGCCCCCGTTTTGGGGCGAAGACAGCACGCTCTTCCTCTCCGCGAATCGTGGGAAGCGCTCCATCGTGCTGGATTTGAAGTCGGAGCAGGGGATGGGTCTCCTGCGACGGATCGCGGAGGGCTGTGACGTCTTCATGCAGGCCTCTCGGCCCAGCTCGGCGCGCCGCCTCGGGATCGACGCAGCCTCCGTTCGGGGGTGGAAGGAGAGCCTGATCCACCTGTCGGTGAGCGCGTACGGTCCGGACGGCCCGATGGCGAATCAGCCCGGGTACGATCCCTTGATGCAGGCGTACGCGGGGATCATCTCGGTCACCGGCCAACCCGACGGGGCACCAGCCCGGGTCGGGGGATCCGTCGTCGATTTCGGGACGGGGATGTGGGCGGCGATCGCGGTTCTGGCTGCGCTACGTAGACGGGACGCCACAGGGGAGGGGGCATCGCTGGACGCCGCCCTTCTCGACACCTCACTGGGGTGGATCTCTTACCACATCATGGGCTACCTCGCGACCGGGAACGTGCCCGGTCCGTTGGGCACGAGCCTCGGTGCGATCGCTCCGTATCGAGCCTTCGAAACGTCCGACGGGCACGTGATGATCGCAGCGGGCAACGATGGCATCTTCGAGCGCCTCTGCGCAGCCATCGATCGGCCGGAGCTCGCCACCGACGCCCGCTTCGAGACGAACCCCCTGCGCGTTGAACACCGCGATGTGTTGGACCCCGCGGTGGAGGCGGCGACCCGGCCGTTCACGACTGCGGCTCTCCTCGATCAGCTCCGTGCGCATGCCGTACCGGCTTCGGCCATCCAGTCGATCGACGCCGTCGTCGCCGATCCCCAAGTCGAAGCGGCGGATCTACTGGGACGAGGCCGCGATCCCGAATTGCCGTCGTACCGAGACGTTCAGCTTCCCCTTCGGATCGACGGTGAGCGACCGACAGCACCCCTTCCGCCCCCGTCGCCAGGGGCCCACACCCGCGAGCTCCTCCTCGAGCTCGGACTTGAACCCGACGACATCGACCGGTTGATCGACGAGGGCGTCGTCGAGAGCCGAGAGGACGCGGGCGAAGGCTGAATCAGCGTGGCGGGCCAGCGTGGACGAGCGCGATCCGGAAGCCGATGAAGGGCCGGCGGACACCGGGGTCGGCCCCTCCTCGGTGCGCCGCTCGAACCTGCTGCGGTCCGTCCATGAACGATCCGCCTCGCATGACCCATACCGCGTCGTCCACGACGGTGCCGACGTCGTCCTCGGCCGTGTGCGGATACGGCTGGTGTGGACTCGCTGTCCACTCCCACACGTTCCCCGCCATGTCGTGAAGCCCGTGTGCGCACGGACACGGAGCGCGCCCGACCGGCGCGATCTCCCCCGAACCGACGTTGGCGAAGCTCGGTGAGAAGTCGTCGCCCCACGGAAAGAGGCGTCCGTCGCTCCCTCGGGCCGCTTTTTCCCAATGGGCTTCGTCGGGAAGTACGACGCGCCAACCCGCGTCGAGCAGGTCCCGAAGGCCGGATGGAGTGGCCGGGCTGTCGCGGAGGACGCCGTCGAGCCAGTGCACGTACTGCTGGGCGTCGGCCCATGTCACCTGGGTCACCGGGTGCAGGGGGTGAGTCCCCACGTCCGTGCCGCGAGGGATCGGGTGACCCGTCCTGCGCACGAAGTCGACGAACTGGGCGACGGTGACCTCGAACGTCCCGATGTAGAAGTCGGGCAGCTCCACGCGCCCCTGCAACTCGGAGCGGCTCCAGCGTTCTTCCGCGAACGGGGCGGGGTCGCGTGCCGGATCGCTGCCCATCAAGAAGAGGCCGCCCGGGACGAGGGAGAAGCCGCCCAAGGCATCGTCCGGAAGCGCGAAGAGCTCGGGGCGAAAGCCGGGGATGTCCTCCGCCGTCCATGGCTCCAACGGCGTCGCAGCCTCCACACCGGCCTCTGAAGCCGGCGGCGCGAGTGCGAGTGCGCCGGCGGTAGCGACGACGAGGAGCACGGCTCCGACGCCTGGCGTGAGCCCGCGCATCGCGCCTTAGCTCCGCTGTCCCGAGCAGGCGAACGCCCACCCGTGCCGGCACGCACGAGCCGCGAGATCGCCCGCCGAGTCGTCCAGTCGGTTGAGGCCGGCCTCACGGGTCAGGAGGCGCAGGTCCAGGTCTCTCGGGTGGGTGCGGATCCGTCGGTCTGGTTTGGCCAGATTCAGACATCCCGCCTGAAGGCGAAGCTCGCACGCCCGCGCGAAGAGGCCGGCGGCAAAGCCCGGGTCCGCCGGGACATGCGTTCCGTCTGCGTAGTGGAGGCCCAGTTCGTTGCAGGCCCACGCCGAGTTGTCTCGACAGTAGCTGCTCTCCAACTGAATCAGCCGGTCACACGCACCGGCCCGTGACTCCTCGCAGGCGGTGAGCCAAAACGGAACGCGGTCGCCGACGTGCATCCCGTCCGTGCGACCCGTCACCGACATCACGCCGAAGAAGAGCACCCAGACTCCGATGTGGGCGAGATTCGCCCGGCGGGCGGCGACATGCTCGAGCCCCTGACCAAGCGCACGAGCCAATCTCGGGAGAGTCCGGTCGATATCGCGGACGGCCCGATCGATCGCCCGCACGCTCAGATTCAGTAGCGGCACACAGAGGAGCTTGTCGTAGAAGCTCGGCGTCCCGGTCGCGGAGAGGATCGCGTACAGGGCGAAGACACCGACCCCGTACATCGCGCCGAACACGGCTTTTCCCGCGGGGGTGCGAGGAGACGTCGACGGGTCCGTTACCAGGAGGTGGAGCCCCAGGAACACCGCGGCCGGGATCTCGGAGTCGACGAAGTACGGGACGCCCGTCAGCGCATACGCGATCGCGCTGAGGCCGAACAACACGGCGGCAGCCGTCCCGGCGACCAGCGTGATCGAGAAGGCGTACATGACCACGAGCCCGACCACGAACAGGTAGGCGTAGATCGACGGGGCGAAGGTCAGCGTAGACGCGATGTCCCGGCCCCACGTGAGGTCCGTCGTGCCCGTCGCGATCAGGACCAGGGAGAAGAGGCCGAGCGCAAAGGCGGAGGGATTGAAGATGTGCACGGACCGCCCGTCCCGCTGCCAACGGACGAGCTCCTTTCCGAGGAAGCCAACCAGGATCATGAGGAACTGCAGGTAGAACCAGTCGTCTCGGAACCACAGGAAGAGGTTGATGCTCAGGATGATCGGCACCGGCCCGAAGCCGAGAGTCCACGTCCGGCCGCGACTCCACGTGATGAGCGCGCTGACCGCGTAGGCGAACGCGAGCTGGCCCGTGATGAGTAGCGCCGAGTCGTAGACGTTCCGCCAATACCAGCCCCAATAGACGTACACGGCGAGCTGGCACACCGCCTGGACGTAGTGTTGAGGGCGGAGCTGGATCGTGTGGGCGAGCGCGAGCCGTCCTCCTCTGCGAGCCCACACGAGCACGGCCGTCCAGGCGAGCACGACACCGGCCGCGGACAGAAAGGAGACCACGAGAGTCGGGTTGGCCTGAACACGCGGCGTCAGCGCGCACAAGGCGAGCGCGAGCGCGCAGACGACGGGGAAAAACGCCATGGGGCCGGAAGCTAGGCGGGCCGGCTGGTTGCGGCCATGTCCCGTCCACTAGGGACGGCGTAGCTTCCGACTTCCCCTCAGCCTGTGGAGGCTCGGATGTCGTTGCGACGGATCCCGTCATCGTGGGGCGCGTGTGCGCTCGCCTCGTTCCTCATGGTCGGTTGTTCGGGCGGTGCGGCAGAGGACAACAGCGCCGCCGAAGCCGCGGCGGGCCGGATCCCCAGCTTCACGGTGGACCCGACGTGGCCCGCCGAGATGCCGAGCGATTGGATCATGGGCTCGGTGACCGCGGTCTTCGTCGACGCTCAGGACCACGTCTGGGTGACGCACCTACCGGAGACCCTTACTCCGGAAGAACTCTCCGCGGTACAGGACCCGCCGATCGGACTCTGTTGTCGGCCGGCTCCGGTGGTCATCGAATTCGACGAGGTGGGGAACGTCGTTCAGGGCTGGGGTGATCCGGCGACGCAGGACGTCTCGGAGTTCCCGCGCAACGCACACGGACTGATCGTCGACCACAACGACAACGTGTGGATCGGGACGTACCGCCATCACCGCGTCATGAAGTTCACCCGCACGGGTGAGTTGCTCCTTCAGATCGGGACGTACGACGAGACCGGGGGGAACGCCGACCCCGCGTTGCTCGGTGGTCCGGCCGGCATGTGGATCGACCCGAATACGAACGAGATCTTCATTGCCGACGGCTACAGGAACCGACGGATCATCGTCTTCGATGCGGACACCGGCGAGTACAAGCGGCACTGGGGTGCGTACGGAGAGATCCCGACGGACGCCTACGAATACGACTTCGGCGGGATGACTCACGCCAGCGACCCGCCGACGCAGTTCTCTACGGTCCATGGGCTGATCGGGTCGAACGACGGGCTCATCTACGTGGCCGACCGACGGGGGAATCGGATTCAGGTCTTCCAGCAGGACGGGACGTTCGTGACGGAGAAGCTCATCGAAGCCCGCACGCTCGCTTCGGGTTCGTCCTTCGTGATCGCGCTGTCTCCGGACGAGGACCAGGAGTGGCTCTACCTCGCCGATGGCACCAACCACAAGGTGTGGATCCTCCGCCGCTCGGACCTCGAGGTCGTCGGGGACTTCGGGCGGGGCGGTCGGCAGCTCGGTCAATTCCTTCGGCCGCACGGCATGAGCGTCGACTCACGCGGGAACATCTTCGTCGGTGAAGCGTCCACAGGACGACGGGTGCAGAAGTTCTCGATCTCCGGAGGCTGATTCCGAATGCGCTCCCTCACCGCTGCGGCGGCCCTGATCCTCGTGCTACCCACGGCTGTCGCGGCCCAATCCGCGGCAGACATCGTCGATCGCATGCTCGACAGCTATGCCGACCGGGCGCGTGGGGTCGAGGACTACACGATCGTCCAAGAGACGATGGGCCTCGAATCTCTCGCCTACTTCGAGAAGACCGAACTCGATGGCCGACCGGTCTTCCAGCTGCGTCGGACGCGCATGGGTGAGATGGCCATGGGCGCACCGAGTCAGAGTGTCGACGAGATCTACGCACTAGGCGCGGACCTCGCGGGGCTGGCTCGATACGAGGGGATCGAGCGGGTCGATCACTACGACGTCCACGTGCTCGACGTCCCCGATTTGAGCGGCGTCGACTTCGGACGCAATGTGACCGAGGACTCGGAGTTCGCGCCGACCCGGGGCAGACTCTACCTGGACGTCGATACCTACGCGCCCCGGCGTCTCGTCTTCGACGGTGAGATGACCTCTAACGGCTCCGTGCACACGGTCACCAGCGTCATCGACATGGGCGACTACCGTGAGGTCGAGGGCATGCTCTTCCCCTTCCGCACCGCCGTCACGATCGAGGGCTTGGCCGCCGCGATCGACCCGGAGACTCGCGCACAGTTCGAGGAAATGCAGGCGGAGCTCGAGCGCATGCCCGAGGGGCAGCGGCGGATGGTGGAGGCGATGATGGCGGAGCAGCTCGAACAGTTCCGCGCGCTCATGGACGGTGAAGACACCGGGATGTCCGTCACGGTGCTCGTGCGGGAGGTCCTCGTGAACGAAGGGCCTCCGGGGAACTAGCCTCCCCGACCGACGAAGTCGTGAAGCGCGGCGTGCAGACCGAGCACGGCGCGCTTCAGCGCAGGATACTGCTGGCGACACGCTTCGACGCGCCGGTCACGCGCCATGTGTTCGAGGCGCTCGGCTCGCCTTCGCGCCGGTTCGGCCGCGAAGACGCCCAACGCCCCTTTGATCGTGTGGGCCGCGCGCTCGAGGGCCTCGGCGTCACTCGCGTCGAGCGCGTCTTCGATCTCGCGGAGCAGCCCTGGCCGGTCGTCGTCGAAGACCTCGACCAAGGTGCGGACCAACTCCATGTCTCCGTCGGCCTGCTCCAGGAGCCGATCTGTGGAGAACGTCTCTCCATCGACCCACTCGTCGGATTCGGCTTCGGGGATCTGAGCGGGCAGGGTCGGGGTGCCGCCACGCCCCACGCCCCGGAGGACCTCACGGAGTCGGTCGCGGCTGATCGGCTTCGACAAGTAGTCGTCCATCCCGGCTTCAATGAAACGCTCCCGATCCCCCACCATGGCGTGGGCGGTCATGGCAACGATCGGCACCCGGCGCTCGCTCCCGTCCTCCCGGGCCCGGATCTGTCGGGTCGCTTCGATGCCGTCCACCTCGGGCATCTGGATGTCCATCAAGATCACGTCGAAGTGTTCGTGTTCGACGGCATCGATCGCTTCCTGACCGGTTCGTGCGATGTGCACGGTATGGCCGAAGCGCTCGAGGATGTGCACGGCGAGGCGTTGGTTGACCCGGTTGTCCTCCGCCAGGAGGACGTTCAGCGCCAGCCGCGCCTCGCGGAGCGAGTGACGTGTGACCAGTTGGCCCCGAGCGTCGGACACTGGCCCCTTCTCGAGGGTGAGTAGCAGCGCGTCTCGCAGCTCGACCGGGGCGAGCGGCTTCAGGAGGTAGGACGAGATCCCGAGTTCCTCGCAACGCGCTCCATCTCCCGGTTGCCCGGCCGCGGTGAAGGCGACCATGAGCATGTTTTCGTGGCGGGGATCTTCGCGGATCCGCTCCGCGACTTCGAATCCGCCCATCCCCGGCATGTGGCAGTCGAGGAGCGCCAGTTGGATCGGGTCCCCGTCCTCTTGAGCCTGCGCGATGACCTCCAAGGCCTCCTGTCCGGACGAGGCGGACTCGGCGCGCATGCCCATGCGCCGCGTGAACTCCGCAAGAATGCGGCGGTTCGCCTCGTGGTCGTCCACGGCCAGGACGCGAAGTCCCTCCAATTCGGCCGTCGGCTGGGACGCGCGGGGGGGAGGCTGGAGGGCGTGATCGAAGTCGGCTTCGAACGCGAAGATGCTCCCGTGACCGACCTCGGACTGTACCGCGATTTCTCCACCCATCATGTCGACGATTCCCGCCGTGATCGCGAGACCCAGCCCCGTGCCTCCGAACCGACGCGTCATGCTCCCGTCGACCTGGTTGAAGGAGCCGAAGATGTGCTCGAGCTTCTCGGGCGGAATGCCGATGCCTGTGTCGGCCACCTCGAAACGGAGTCGGATTCGGTCTCCCGTGCTCCGAACGCGATGGACCGTCAGTCGCACGAAGCCGGACTCGGTGAACTTCACCGCGTTGCCCACCAGGTTGATGAGAGCTTGGCGAAGCCGACCGGGGTCCCCGCGAAGTCGCTCGGGCACGTCCGGGCCTTCGTCGTAGAGCAGCTCGACGCCCTTGTTCCGACCCGTCAGCGCGAGGGGTTTGAGGGCCCCGGTGACGGTCTCCCAGAGGGTGAAGTCGATCCGATCCAGCTCGAGCTTGCCTGCTTCGATCTTTGAGAAGTCGAGTATGCTGTTGATGATGTCGAGCAGGGCCCCGGCCGAGCTCTGAACCATCTCCAGGTACTCGCGTTGCTGGTCGGTGAGATTTGTGTCGAGCGTCAGCTCCGTCATCCCGATGATGCCATTCATCGGAGTCCGGATCTCGTGGCTCATGTTCGCGAGGAACTCACTCTTCGCCGTGTTGGCTTCCTCGGAGACCTCCATCGCCCGCCGGAGGTCCGCCTCGGCCTTCCGGGCGGCGGTCACATCTCGCGCGATCGCGTAGACGTACTCGCCGTCCTCGCTGCGGGACGCGGACCACGCGAGCGTCTTCCACGACCCGTCCGCACAGCGCCACCGGTCTTCGAAGGTCGGAGCCGAGCTGCCCGGGGCGAGGCCAGCGAGGATCGCCTCCGTCCTGGTGACGTCCTCGGTGTGCATGAAGCTCCGGATCGGCTGCTGGAGCAACTCCTCCTCGGCATAGCCGAGCACCGTCTGGAACGCCGGGTTCACCCGTCGGAAGAAGCCGTCCGTGTCTCGGATACAGAGCATGCCGAGCTCGGCATCGAAGAAGTCCGTCAGGTCGGCGTTCGGACGGTGGCCGTGCTCTACCTCACTCACGTGGCTTCGTCACCCTCGTCATCGGAGCTCGCGAATCCCTTCCGCTCCATGGCGCCCCAGGATTGGGCGCCGCGGAACTTGGAAACCATACCACGAAGTCGCCACCACATGGAGAGTTGTCGGTAGCCGACGTTCTCGACGATGGCGATGACGAGGAGGGTGAGGAGGTCGCGGTAGCGGGGATATCTGCGGAACGACAACTCCTCGAGGCCCACCGCTGCAAAGGAGAGCGAGATGCCGAGGGCGAACGCTACCGCCAAGAAGGCGGCGACGTAGGCTCCCGACGCTCGACCCAGGGCAATCGAGAGGAGGAAGGTGAAGTAGCCGAGGCCCTCGATGATCGGCCCGAGCACTTCGAGGAAGAAGAAGTACGGAGCGGCGAACATGCCGATTCGGCCGTACTTCGGGTTGAGGATCATGACTCGGTTTCCCCACATCGACTCGAGGAGACCGCGTTGCCATCGATCCCTCTGGCGGCCGAGAACGGCGAGGTCCTCGGGGCACTCGGTCCACGCGACCGGATCGGGAACGAAGGCGACGCGATAGGGCTCCCCTTGTTCTCTACAGTGGCGATGGAGCCGAACGACGAGCTCCATGTCCTCCCCGACGGTGTCGTGCCGATAGCCCCCGACCGCGACCACGTGGTTTCGACTGAACATCCCGAACGCGCCCGAGATGATGAGCGTGGCGTCGATCGCGTCCCATCCCATCCGGCCCCCCAAGAAGGAGCGGAGGTACTCCAGCACTTGGATGCGGGCGAGGAAGCTCTTAGGCATCCGGACCTCTTCGACCCGACCCGACCGAACACGACAGTCGTTGACGATCCGGATCATGCCCCCGGCCGCCACCGTCGAGGCGTCCTCCAGGAAGGCCCGCACGATTCTCGTGAGGGCTTCCGGTTCGAGGAGACTATCCGCATCCATCGCGCAGAAGAGTGGAGAACGGCAGTAGTTGATCCCGGTATTGAGGGCGTCGGCTTTCCCTCCGTTCTCTTTGTCGATCACCCAGAGGTTTGGGTGGACTCGGCTCCGATAGACGCCGCGAACGGGCTGGGTCTCGATCGATGAGACGGGCGCTCGGGCAGCGGGCTCGAGCTCGAAGGCCTTCGTCAAGCGAGCCAGCGTCCCGTCCGAGGAGCCGTCGTTGACGACGACGATGTCGTAACTCGGGTACTTCAACGTCAGCAGTGACCTCGCCGACTCGACGCACGTCGGTTCCTCGTTGTACGCCGGGGCGATCAGCGTCACCGGAGGCATGCCCGCCGTGGTCATCAGCTCGTCCGGGTCGACGGCGGTCATGCGAAGGGCGTACCTCCGGAGCGCCCGGAAGGCGAGCGCCGTCATCAGCAGGTACGTGCCGTTCAAGAGGATGAAGTAGACGATCACGCCGATGTTGAAGGCGTCCAGCGCGGCCCCGGCCCACGCACTCACCGCAGCCCAACTCATTCGGCGAGCACCTGCTGGGCCAACAGCGCCCTCGGGTCGTCCGATGTCGCGAGTGCTTCGAGTCGCTCTGTGCTGCCGAGCGCCTTCAGGCCGCGAGCGGCCTCGAGGCTCACCCAGAACGAGTCGTCGTCGAGGCGCTCTAAGAGGAGCGGGGTCTCGGCGTCTCCACCGACGGCCCCGAGGGCTGACGTCGCCGTCGCTCGGATGACTGGATCGTCGGCCTCGGCCATCGCGACGATCGTCGTAATGTGGTCTCGGTGACCGAGGTGCTTGAGGATGCGGAGGCAGCCGGCGACGAGTTCACGGTCCTGCTCGGTCGAGACGAGGGCGAGGGCGAGCGGGACCGAGTCGAGGTCGTTGAGCTCTCGCAAGGCGTCCGACGCGACGGCCCGGACTAGGGCGTCCTGGCGCGGGTCGGCCATGATGTAGCGGAGCAGGGGAGACGCGGCCCCTCCTCCTCCCGCGAGCATGCTCCCGAGGAATCTGCGCGACCACACGGTGAAGCGAGGGAGGTGCGCGAGGACTGCGCCGAAGTGTTCCTCGTGTTCGGGGCGGAAGAGGCTCCTCGCCGCGATCATGGCGACGACCGGAGAGTCGTCGGTCAGGGAGTCCGCGACCGCGTCGGCGTACTCGGGCATCCCCATTCGGGCGAGCATGAGGACGGCGTTGCCTCGAGATTCCGGCGTGCCGCGCTGAAGCCGGGGGAGCACCCTCGGCAGGTAGGGGCGAGCCATCTGA
This sequence comes from Gemmatimonadota bacterium, assembly GCA_039030015.1. Taxonomy (GTDB): domain Bacteria; phylum Gemmatimonadota; class Gemmatimonadetes; order Longimicrobiales; family Gaopeijiaceae; genus UBA2589. The sequence continues at coordinate 36,996 of JBCCEZ010000010.1, forward strand.
TTGACGAGCTCGATCTCGTCGCCCCGCAGGAGGCGAGCGTACCCCAGCAGGAATCCGAGGAAGCGCAAGCCGTCTCGGTCGTGGACGCGCTCGAAGATCGCCTCTGGAGGGGCCGCCCCTCCGAGGACCTCGAGCATCGCGGGCTCCCACGTTCGTGCGAGTCGTTCCCGGCGTCGGATCCGGGCGCGGTTTCGAAGGCGCAGCGCGATGGCCCCGACGGCGAAGGAGAAGGAGCCGATCAGGAGAAGCGCCGCGGCGATCGACAGGACGAGGAAGCTTCGATCGACGATGGCGAGCGTGCGGAACGCCTCGACGACGTCCCCGATCAGGCCTGGATCTCCTTCGGAGGCCCGTCCGTGGCATGCTCGTGGAGCAGGCGACGAACCCTCGCCAGGAGTTCGGACGGGGAGAACGGCTTCAACATGTAGTCGTTCGCGCCGAGGTCGAGCCCCCGGATGACGTCCGCCTCGCTTCCCATTCCGGTGAGCATGATGATGGGCACGCGAGCGTGGCGCGGGTCGTCGCGCAACTTCGCCAGGAGTTCGAAGCCGTCCATCCCCGGGACCTTCACGTCGAGGACGGCGATGTCGAACGCACCCCGGTCGAAGATCCAGCGGTGGGCCAACGCCCCGTCCGCGAAGCTCACGACTTCGTGACCGTCGCGGACGAGACGGTGATGAATCAGAGTCGCCGTGACCCGGTCGTCTTCGACCAGGAGCACGGTGCGCGTATCGAGCTCGACCAGCTCGGCCTCGGACTGGATCGGATCCGACTGGGGACTCCGCGCGTGGAGGAGCGAGCGGTGGGCATCCGAGATTGCTTCGTGGAGCGTCTGCCCCCGACTCAACGCCGTGACCCCGCCCTTCATCGTGATGTCGATGCCGGCCTCTCTCACGTCGGTCAGCACGGGGTCGACCAGCAGTTCACGGATCAAGCTGCCCAAGAGACCCTTCGCCTCGGCCTCGGATCTGCCCGGGAGTAGCGCGACGAGCTCGCCGGTCTCCCAGCGCCCCAGAACGTCTCCGCCGACCATCCCTTCGTGGAGGGCCGCACAGCACTCCAGGAGGAACCCGTCTCCTGCATCGCGTCCCAGCTTCATCGTGACTTCGGCGAGGGCACTCAGCGACACGACACCGAGCGCGACCGGTGTGCCGTCCCGATGGAGCGCGCGCTGCTGCTCCTCGAACGCGAGCGCGAGGCCGGCTCGATTCGGGAGGCCGGTCAGGCCGTCGCGGACGGCGTCCCTCCGCCGGCGTCCCACCTCGATGTGTTCGACCGCAGCCGCCCGAAGCAGCTTCGGATCGGCCGGCTTCGAAAAGAACTCGTCGGCTCCGACCGCCAGGCACTCCGTCTTCGCGACCGGCGACTCGGTAGACGAAAGAACGACGACCGGGATCGTGGCCGTCGAAGCCTGCTCGCGAATCTGTACGAGGACGTCACGCCCGTCTCGGTCCGGTAGGATGAGGTCGAGGATGACGAGGTCGACGCGTCGCGTCGCGAGAATGTCGAGCGCTTCCTGGGCGTGACTGGCGACCAACATCGTGCGTCCGGGACCCTTCAGGTACGCCTGGGTCGCGGCGGCGACGGTCCGGTTGTCCTCCACGATGAGGATCGTGGCGTCTTCCGGCTCGCGTTCACGTCGTAGCTCGTCGATCCGAGCGAGAAAGTTCGTCACGGAGCGTGCGAGGTGCGCGTCCGCCGCCCGTTGGATCGCTTTCGCGCCGGCCTCTACCTCTCCCAGTCCGAGCGAGCCCGCCGCGGCTTCCAACGAGCGGGCGATCCGACGCACGGACGCCTCGACGGTCGGGTCGGCTCCGAGCGAAGCGGCCGCGGCCGCCAAGCCTTCCAGCTGGGCGGAAAGAGTCTCGAGCTTCTGGGGGACCGAGTCCGTCATGAGACCTCGTTCTTGGGGACGCGCGTGGGGCGCGTGGGCCGTGACCTCTCGGTGCCGCAAAGATAGGGAGGTGCTCGGTCGGAGGGGCACTTTTTATGTCTCGACTCCCGACCGGACACCTTGTCCGGACACAGTGTCCGGACACTGTGTCCGATTCGGACACTCTGTCCGCAGGCGAGAGTTATGGTCGGCGTTGCGTAAGTTCCTGCAAATAAATGCCTTAAGACTATGGGTCCACTTTGGCACCGGCCTTGCCCTACCTAAAGGCACAACAAGACATCCGGGCTGCGGGGCCGTTCTTCTTCCCGGCTCGCCGGGAGGCGACAAGAACACACGGCTTGAATCCCCCCAGGGTCGGTCCCGCAGCCCGCCCCCCCAGGAGAGAGGGTGGCCATCCCCCCCCGATCGGGTCGCCCTCGGCCCCGCAGGCAACGCCTGCGGGGCCTTCTTCTTGCGTGTCGGGTCCGGCCGGTGGTAGAGAGTGAGGATGAACGCGACGCCCGAACGCGTCATCTCCGTGCTGGTGGCCGATGACGATGACGACCAGCGCCAACTTGCGCGCAGCATCCTACTCCAAGCGGGGTGGGCACCCCACGACGTAACCCTCGTCAACGACGGACGGGAGGCGCTCGGTGCCCTACGCGAGCGGGTGTTCGACGTCGCCATCTTGGACTTGAGCATGCCGGGTCTGGATGGGCTCGAGGTGCTCGAACTCATCGGAGAGGATCCGACGCGCCCCCAGGTGGTCTTCCTGTCGGGTACCGGCACGGTGGAGACCGCGACCACGGCGATGAAGCTCGGAGCCTACGACTTCCTCGAGAAACCGGTCGATCCGGAGCGATTCGTGGCGATCGTCTGGAAGGCGGCCCAAGCCCGCGACGCACTCAGCCGGACCGCGCGACTCGAGGCCGTCGTGAAGCGGGACTCCGGCTCGGTACCGATCGTGACGAGGGACCGTCGGATGAACGACATCCTCAAACTCGTGGCGAAGGTCGCGCCGTCCGAGGCTTCGGTCCTGATCCACGGAGAGTCCGGCACCGGAAAGGAGCTGATCGCCCGCGAGGTGCATCGCCTGTCGGGTCGTGCCGATCAGCCCCTCGTCGCACTGAACTGTGCCGCTGTCGCTGAGTCGTTGGCGGAGTCGGAGCTCTTCGGGCACGAGAAGGGGGCCTTCACGGGCGCGGCCAGCCGAAAGATCGGTTTGGTGGAACAGGCGGACGGCGGGACCCTTTTCCTCGACGAGATCGGCGACCTCGCGGCCCCCCTTCAGGCGAAGCTCCTGCGCGTCCTCGAGACACGACTCTTCCGACGTGTCGGAGGGGTGAAGGAGTTCCCCGCGAACTTCCGACTCGTGTCGGCGACCCACCGCCCGCTCCAAAAGCGGGTCGAGGAGGGGACGTTCCGGGGGGATCTGTTCTACCGGATCAACGCGATCGTCATGGAGTTGCCCGCGCTGCGAGAGCGGACGGACGACCTTCCCCATTTGGTCGGACACTTCCTGGAGGAGTTCCGGCCCGGCGAGGCCGACTGGTGGCGCGTCGAGGACGAGGCGATGGACCTCCTCCGCGCGTACGGGTGGCCCGGCAACATCCGAGAACTCAAGAACGTCATCGAGCGGGTCGCACTTCTCGCACAGGATCGCACGATTCGGGCTTCCGATCTGACGGCGGCACTCGGCACCGCGATCCCCTCCCGCCCCAGCGACTCCTCGACTCAGGGCGAGGGCCGTGGAGCCCGCGTGCCGACGCTCGATCTCGACGAGCTGGAGCGAATGGCCATTCAGGAAGCGTTAACGGCAACGGGGTGGCATCAAGGCCGCGCTGCCGAGGCGCTCGGCGTGTCCGCCCGTACGCTCCATCGAAAGATCCGCGCGTTGGGGCTTCAGCGCCCAGGGCGCGACCGGGACTGACCGTCTGAAGTCGGGCTTCAGCCCGACGGGGCTACCGTAGGATCAGCGGACCCATGCCGGCGGTCCCCGGCGTCGGGCAATGGCCGCCGCCGCTGAGGGACGCACCCAGTTGGCCCAGCAGGCCCTCGAGGCTCGCCTCGTCGTTGTCGTCGATCAACCCTTGCTCGAAGGCGAACTGAGCCATCATCGCCGCCGTATTCGCGACAGGCTCCAAGTCCGCGAAGGTCACCACCGGGCGACTCGTCGACGGTACCGCAGCCGTGAGGCTCACCTGTCCCATCTGGGAGAGGAGTTCATCCAGCTGAGGGGAGGCGTCGCTGGTCTCGCGCGCCACGGCGCCCTGCGCGTCCGCGGTCGAGACTTCTTCCGGAGCCTCGACCGGCTGCTCCACGACCTCGGGTAGCTCGACGAGCTCGATCCCGTCGAAGGGCACCATCGTGACCCGATCGGCCTCGTCGTCCCCCGCTCCGACCTCGGGCGCGGGGATCGTCATGATCGTCAGAACGGCCACGTGCGCAGCAATGGAGGCGGACAGGCCGAGGCCCAACGCGCGTCGATGCAACGCGTTCTGCTTTACCTTGTTCGACACCATGGTCCCTCCTGTCACGCTACGACTCCGCCCTGTGTACCGAATAAGACGCCGATCGGGTCCCTGGTTGCACACGGAGCCACGCGGATCAATAAACGTCCTGAGCCTCCGGCTCGCCACCGTGTCTTCCGCAACCCGGCCGCCGGCGCTTCCCGTGTGGCCCGCGCGATGGATCTGACGCGCCTCAGGGTCGACGAGGGTCCGCTTCACCTACGGCCTCTTCAAACGACGGATGAAACCGCCTTCGTCCGGCTCCTCGACTCGAGTGAGGCGATGTGGGCTCCATGGACTCCGGCTCCCGAAGCCCGGTTGTCGGCAGGCGAACGCTTCGGGAGGGAACGATCACGAGCGGAGGCGACGGCTCGGGCCGGCACCCACCTCCGCGTGGGAGGCTTCACGCCGAACGGCACGCTCGTCGGTCTCTTTGCACTGAACGACATCGTGCGCGGCGTGTTCGAGTCTGCCCACGCCAGTTGGCAGATCGGGGCGGAGTGGGTGGGACGGGGCCTCGCAACCGCGGGCGTGCGAGGCCTCTTGGTGTTGGCGTTCACGCCGTCGCCGACTGGCGTCGGGCTCCACAGGGTGCAGGCCAACATCATGCCATCGAACGGCGCGTCGCTACGCGTCGCGGCCAAGGTCGGGTTCCGCGAGGAGGGGCTGGCGCAGCGCTACCTGCGGATCGGAGGCGAGTGGCAGGACCACGGCATGTACGCGGTCACGATCGAGGAGTGGGACGCGCGCCCGTGACCCGCTTGCCCGACGCGCTCAGGCACCGCGATCGTTCGCTTCGTCTCGCGTCCGAACGATGAGCCATCATGATGAACTACCGATCGACCGTACTCGGACTTCTCGCCCTCTCAGCGCTGACCGTGCCACTCATGGCCCAAGAGTCTCACAACGAGCGGGCGATGAGGATTCTCGCCACGACACCTCTCGTCGACGGCCACAACGATCTGCCGTGGGCGATCCGCAACAGTGAAGCCGGCCCCCACGACGTAGAGGCGGCGGCGCACGACCTTCGGACCCGCACTCCCTTCCACACCGACTTGGAACGCCTTCAGGCCGGCGGCGTGGGGGCTCAGTTCTGGTCCGTCTATGTCCCGTTCGACGCCATCGAGTACGGCGCCGCGAAGATGCAGTTGGAGCAGATCGATATCGCGCTCCAGATCATCGAGAAGTACCCGGAGGCGCTGGAGTTGGCGCTCACCGCGTCGGATGTGGAGACCGCGTTCGGGAAGGGGCGGGTGGCCTCGATGCTCGGTATGGAGGGGGCCCATGCGATCGAGAACTCTCTGGGCACTCTGCGCGCGTACTACGCGATGGGCGTGCGCTACATGACCCTCACGCACAACGGCACCTTGGACTGGGCGGACGCGTGCTGCGACTTGCCTCGGCACGGAGGACTCACCGACTTCGGCAAAGAGGTGGTCCGTGAGATGAACCGGATGGGGATGCTGATCGACATTTCGCACACCTCTCCCGAGACGATGAACGCCACCCTCGACGTCAGTGAGGCTCCGGTCATCTGGTCCCATGCCTCGGCTCGTGCGCTCCACGACCACCCGAGGAACGTGCCGGATCAGGTGCTCCGTCGACTGCCGGCCAACGGTGGCGTGGTCATGGTCACCTTCGTGCCCTCCTTCCTGACTCGGAACGACGAGGCCACGATCGGGGACGTCGCGGATCACATCGAGCACATCGCGGAGATCGCGGGGGTCGACCACGTCGGGATCGGCTCGGACTTCGACGGGATCGCGTCCACGCCGGTCGGGCTCGAAGACGTGTCGACCTTCCCGGCCCTACTCGCGGAGTTGTCGCGGCGCGGTTGGTCGGACGAGGACCTTCGAAAGGTGGCGGGAGAGAACGTCATGCGAGCGTGGCGGGAAGCCGAGGCGGTGGCGAGTCGGCTTCAGCGTGAGCGCCCCCCGTCGACCCGGACCATCGAAGAGATGGACGGCTTGATCGGAGACGACTCATGAGCCCGATCGCACGCCCGGCACCCGGTGAGCACGCGGACTACTACGCCCGCTACGTGGCGGAAGTCCCGGACGGAAACATCCTCGAAACGCTACGTGAACAGCTGGGTGACACCCTCGCCATGCTTCAAGGGCTGACCCCGGAGCAGGAGCTCTATCGGTACGCCGAGGGCAAGTGGAGCCTGCGTGAGGTGGTCGTGCACCTGGTCGACACGGAGCGCCTCTTCGCCTTCCGCGCCCTCGCGATGGCGCGTGGAGAGGGGGTCGAGCTGCCGGGGATGGATCAAGACGAGTGGGTGGCTTCGTCCGACGCGGATGGTCGTACGCTCGACGACTTGGGTGCCGAGTGGGCGGCGCTCCGCCGAGCCAACATCCACATGTTCGCCACCTTCCCGGACTCGGCATGGGACCGGGTGGGGCGAGCTTCTGGCTACGACTTCACGGTGCGGAGCTTTCCCTGGATCATCGCGGGGCATGAGCTCTGGCATCAGAAACTCATCGGCGAGCACTACGTGGAGGGCGGTTCGTGAGCGAAGGGGATGGGAAGGTCGGCGCGACCAACGCGGGGAAAGACGACGAGCGGAGCCTGCTACGCCGCCGAGATCGCGGGAAGGACGAGGCCTGGGTCCGGGCCTTCGTCGAAGCCGCGCCGTACGGCTTTATGGCCACGGTCGGAGACGAAGGGCAGCCGTTCCTGAACTCCAACTTGTTCGTCTACGACGCCGAACGGCACTGCATCTACCTGCATACGCACCGGACTGGCCGCACGCGCCGGAACGTCGAGGCGGGGGACCGCGTGGCTTTCGGGATCGCGGCGATGGGTCGCCTCCTCCCAGCGGACGAGGCGCTCGAGTTCTCCGTGGAATACGCGGGTGTGACTGCGTTCGGCACCGGGCACGTCGTCGAGGACGCCGACGAGGCCCGCGAGGCGTTGCAAGCGCTTCTCGACAAGTACGCACCGCATTTGGCCCCGGGGCGGGACTACCGCGCCACCACGGACGACGAACTGAAACGGACCGCGGTCTACCGCATCGAGGTGGAGGCGTGGAGCGGCAAGCAGAAAGAGGTCGAGCCGGACTTCCCGGGCGCCTTCGACCTCCCGAAGTTGCCGGTACCGTTCGCGGTGGCGGCAGGGGCCGACGCACCGGAGTAGACACCAGGGTGGGGAGAGGACGATGAGCGAGGGTTCGGCGGAGTGCACCGAGGTCATCCCGACGCTGGCCGTGGGCGACGTCGACGCGGCCATCGCCTGGTACCGCGATGTGGTCGGGTTCAGCGAGGGGTGGACGTGGGGTGAACCGCCGACGCACGCGGGGATGAGCTTCGGTCGGGTCGAAGTCCACTTCTCCTCCGTGGCGCCGGATCCGGGCGTGAATTGGCTCTACTTCGTCGTGCCCGACGTCGACGCCCTGTACGAGCGCCTGCGCGCAGCCGGGGCAGACGTGGCGCACCCTCCCGAGACTCAGCCCTGGGAAATGAGGGAGATCGCCGTACGGGATCTCGTCGGGAATCACCTCACCTTTGCACAGCCCGCGATTGCGCGAGAGCCGAAGCTCGCCATCCGGAGGGAAGAGGTCGCGGTGCGCTTGGAGACCCGAATCGTCGGCGTACTCCGCGCCTTGGCGGCTCACAAGGAGATGGACCTCACCGAGCTACTCGAGGAAACCCTCCTCCATACTTTCGAGGCGATGCCACACGGTGGGGTGGCCAGCCCCCACACACAGGCCGACCTGGAGCGCATTCAGACGCTCAAGTCGGAGCAGGGGATCGACTACGATGTGCACGCATCGTACCGCTTCGTCGAGGAGGACGAGGCGGCCGAGGAGTGATGGAGTCCTAGTTCGTCGCGTGTTTGGCGGCGAGAGATTCGAGGCCCTGGTCGATTTCCGCGCGTGTCACCCACGTCCCTCGCACCATCACGCCTACTCGGTCCGTGAGGTTGGCGAGGTCGTCGAGGGGATTCGAGCCGAGCAGCACCAGATCCGCTCGTTGACCCGCGGCGACCGTTCCGAAGTCGTGATCGATCCCGAGGTGGTCTCGGACGTATCGGCCGACGGTGGCCGTGCCGCTCTCGAGGATCTGCTGGTTCGTCATGCCGGCTTCGGACATCACCGCGATCTCGCGGTGCAAGGCGAAGCCGGGAACGTTGAACATCTGCGGCGAGTCGGTCCCCATCATGACGTTGGCACCCGCATCGGCGAGATCATTGAGGATCCGGTTGCGAACGTCGAGGAAGGCCCGAACGACGTCCGGAGCGCCGCGCGGCCCCGGCGCCGCCTGGTTTCGCCACGCATCGCGTTGCGCCTGAGAGACGTAGCGCATCTCGGGCTGCTGGAGGAACGGCTCCGCGTCGGACGTCCCGTAGAGGTTCTCCCACAGGTACATGGTGGGGACGAGGTACACGTCGTGCTGCACGGTCAGGTCGACGATCTCACCGATCTTCGCCTCGTCGACCCCGCTCAAGAGCCCTTCCAGGCTGATGGGTAGCCCGGTGTTAACCTGGGCCACCACGTCATCCGACGCCACGGCCTGCACATAGCCGTCGAGGTGGTCGACGGTGGACATCCCCGTTTCGAGGGCGTGGACCAGTCCGACCGCCGCGGGCACGTGCCCGCCGTACGTGAAACCGACCTCGGCCGCGACCGCCGCCATGTGGTCCCACGTCTCGAGCGTGACCCCGGGATGGATCTTCTGGAGGTCGTAGCCCGCCGCGTGATGCTCCCGAATCATGGTTTCGGCGCGCTCCGAGTTCGGAGCCGAGTTCCCGTTGATGGAGGGCGCGCCGACGTAGAAGGTCGGGCCGAGTACGTCTTCGCGTGCGATCTCCTCCGCGAGCGGGATCTGATACTCCGATCCGAGCATCCCTCGAATCGTCGTCACGCCGTTTGCGATGTAGAGGAAGAGGATGTCTTCGACTGCTTCCCTGGGCGGGTTGGCGCTCGGCGGCACGTGCGCGTGCATCTCCGCCAGACCAGGCATGAGGTAGCGGTCCGTCCCGTCGATGATCGTCGCGCCCTCACCCACCTGCACGTCCGAGGTCGCCCCGACCTCGGTGATCTCCCCGTCGACGACAACGACCGTCTGGTCGGACACCGCTCCCGGCTGATCCATCGGGAGGACCGTGACACCCACGAACGCGACCGTGCCCGGTGCGGCGGGCTCCACCTGCGCGCACGAGACTGTGGGCACAATCAGCGTGACCAGCGCTAGGACTCCGATACGACGACCCATCGTCCTCACCTCACATCGGTTGGTTTGGCGGCGCGCTCGCGTCCCTGCGACGCGCCCTCGGCTTACTGCTCGGAGACCCCCAAGGCCGTGCGGGCCTCCGCATGGGAGTGGCAGGCGTGGATCGAGATTCCTGCCTCCCGTCCGAAGTCACCTTCCGCGGCGAACATCGCATGCACATCCGCGTTCCCGACCACCCCTAGTCCGGCGATACGGTCACGGTAGGCGCCGAAGATTGCGCCGGTGGCCTGCATCTCGTCTGTCGACTTCGTCGCGATACCGGCTGCGCCACTCATGTCGAGTAGCACCGGCACCGCGTCGGGGGTGTCCTCGGCTTCAAAGGCTTTGAAGGCGACTCGGCGAACTTCGTTCGCGGTGAAATCGCCGTCGACGGTCAGCTCCAACAAACCGTCCCGAAAGCGGGTGAACACAGGCATATCCTGGCTCTCCTGATACACATTCATTGCAGAAGTAGGGCGCCACCGGGGGGAATTCAGAAGATGAAGCTCCCCCCGGGCGGCAAGCAAGAAAGTCGACGCCCGGCAGCTCGTCCCGAGGACGGGCCAAAACATGAACCTCCCGAGCGACTTCGCCCCGGCATACATTGCCGTCAGACGCGGTTCCCGCTCACCCTGCCCGGTAGAACTATGACCGAGTCCGAGGGGAAGAAGCTCGAAGGATTGGCCCGTTCGATCGACGCTCTCTTTTCGGGAGAGTCGGCTGCAGCGACTCCGGAAGCCGAGGTGACCCCGACGATCCCCGAGCCGGAGCTGCTCGACGTCACCGGGGTCGACTTCACGACCGGTGACCTCGAGGGTAGCGCCGAAGGCGCATGGTTCGAGGAACCCGTCGGGGCGGAGGACCCGCCGGGTGGGGACATCGATCTCGCCGCGATGGGTGAGTTCGATCTCGAGATGCCTGCCGAACCCGCGACGCTGGAGACGCCGGCGCCGGAGCCGCTGCCCCTGCCGGAGATGAGCGAGCCGGAGCCGCCGCCCCTGCCGGAGATGGCCGAGCCGGAGCCGCCGCCCCTGCCGGAGATGGCCGAGCCAGAGCCGCCGCCCCTGCCGGAGATGGCCGAGCCGGAGCCGCCGCCCCTGCCGGAGATGGCCGAGCCAGAGCCACCGCCCCCGCCGGAGATGGCCGAACCGGAGGCGCCGCCCCTGCCGGAGGTGGCCGAGCCAGAGCCACCGCCCCTGCCGGAGATGGCCGAACCGGAGCCCGACGACCCGGCGCCGATGGAGACCGAGCTCGGGCTTCAGGGCATCGGCACCCTCGCACCGGCGGACGTCGAACCGGCGCTCGCTGCGACGGGGATGGTCGCGGCCATCCCGGCGGATGGAGCGCGAGACGTCGAACTCGACTACGAGCCCACGCCGTTGGATGCGGCGGTCGACGCCTACCTGGGTGGGGACGCTGGGCAAGCCTCGGAGATCCAATCTCTCGCGGCCGACTTCATCGGTCGACAAGAGCTCGATCCCGCCGCCCGGGCCGTCGAACGGCTCATCATGGAGGCCGGTGACCCGCCCGATACGCAGCTCGTCGAGCTGGCCGGTTCGATCATGCCGATGCGTGTCCTGGAACGGGTGGTTCGGCGCATGGGCTCCGAGCGCACTGAGGAGCGTCGAAGCGATTACTACCGACTCTGTTCGACGCTCGGGGAAGAGATGGCCGAAGCGATCAAGAACGAGCTCGGTGAGACAACAACGGATCGGTTGGCCCGGCGCATCTACTGCGAGGCGTTGACCGAGATGGGGCCTGTCGGCCGGGCCAAGATCGAATCGATGATCGACGACGACAATCAGTTCATCGTTCGCAACGCCGTCTCCATCCTCGGGGACATCGGAGGCGACAACGCCGTCGAACTCGTGACCAGCGCCTTGGCCAATTCGGACCGTCGAGTGCGGCGGGAGGCCCTCAAGTCGCTGGCCAAGTTGGGTGATCCGGCCGCGGGGGAGTGGGTACTCGGCTTCCTCGACGACCCGGACGAGGAGGTCCGCATGGCGGCCGCCGTCGCGTCCGGCGAGTTGAAGGTCGGCCGGGCGCTTCGACCCCTGCTCACCATGTTGGACGAGGCGAAGAGCTCGGATCAGTCCGTGCCGATCATCCGGGCGCTCGGGCACATCGGTGACCCCGGAGCTGTCCCGTCCCTGGAGAAGTTCGCCGTTCCGGGTCTGCTCCGACGACCCAGCACGGATGTGCGTATCGCGGCGTACCGTGCCCTGCACCAGATCGGGACCCCCCATGCGAAGCAGCTCTTGATCGACGTCGCCAAGGACAAGGACGAAGACGTCAAAGACGCCGTCAAAGGCATGCTGTACGGCTGACGTTCGTCGTCACACCATCGAGAGGACTCGGGCCAGGGACCTCGTGAATCGCGGGAGGTCCCGGAGGGTCTCCCCGATTCGGAAGCGCTCTTGGGCACTGTGACCGAGGAGTCTCGTCACGGTGACCGAGGTGTCCGGCCGTCCGACCGCGTCGGCGATGCGCTGCGCTTCCGAACACGGGATCAGGTTGTCCCGGTAGCCGTGCATGAGGGTCACAGGGCAGGGGGTATGCCCGAGCTGATCCGAAGCATCGATGCGTGGGTCGAGGAACCGTGCCGCATTCGCCAACAGGGTGGGCCAGTCGCGATCGGGCTCCGGTCTGGCTTCGGTCGACGGGGTGGCGAACTGGTCGAACATCGCCCGTCGCTCGGGCGCGACGCGCTCTCTCGTCGCGCGGATGAACGAGTCGTAGATCGGATCCGAAGCGACCTTCCCCACGTCGCCCGAGTGCGCTCCGAGGGAGTGCAGGGCTGACGCGACGTCGCCGGCGTCCTCACAGCCGGGAATGGCCGTGAGAATGTTCGCGGCTACGATCCATCGACCGTACGGGTCCGGTTGGATCTGGTGCGGTACTCCGTCGTGCGTGTGACGCCCGTACATCATGAAGGTGAAGGTCGACTCGAGGTGGAGGTACCCGCCGAAGCCCGCGACGCCTCCGACCTGGCCCGCCAGGGCCGGCTGGCCCACCGCGGCAATCGCGTGCGGCGCGCCGAAGGAGAAGCCGATCACCCCGACCGGTCGGTCGCGGCTCAAGCCCGCGGCCCGGAGTCCCTCGAGGCCGGCGGCCACAGTCGGCGCCGACATGTCCGGCCTGAGCTGGAGATCTCGCCACTCGGGCACGTCCGGGACGATGGTCGCGATGCCCGCCGTGGCGATCGAACGGGTGAATCGAAGGAGCTGGGCATGGGCTCGGCCGGGGCGGGTGATGCCATGGAGCACGACCCAGGACGGTGGGTCCGGGTCCCCGACGGGGCGCACGATGGTCGCGGGAACGTCGAGGCCGTCACGCGTTACCACGACATCGGACTCCCGGTACCGATAGGCCCCGGTCGTCCAAGCTCGCGCGTATCGAAGCGTGCGTACGCTGGGAGAGGTCATACGGAAAGGTAAGCTCCGCTTGCCCCACAGGGCCCTCCCCAGCATGATCCGCCCTGACTGCCAAGAACGTCTGTTCCATGAAGGAGTCTCAGCCGTGAAGCGTGCTCTCGTCGCCCTTTCAGCCCTCGCGTTCGCCGCCCAACCGGCGCTCGCACAAGAGGGCCCCCGGATCGCTCACAACCCGTCCACGCGGATCCCGTTCAGCGCGGCGGTTCAGGTCGGCAATACGTACTGGCTCTCCGGAAAGCTCGGGGCCAGCTCGGAAACCCGCGCCATGACCGAGGGTCGGATGGCCGCGGAAACGCACAATATCATGCGCTCCTTCGAAGCGTTGCTCGAGGAACTCGGCATGGACTTCGGTGACGTCGTACGCGCCACCGTCTATCTCACCGACATCAATGGCTACGGAGAGATGAACCAGGCGTACGCCACGTACTTCGAGGGCATCGAACCTCCCTCCCGGGTCGCCATGGAGATCTCGGGCCTCGTGGGTGGCGCGCTGATCGAGATCTCGTTCATCGCCGTGAAGACGGACGACTGACCGCCAACGGTTGGCCGCGGCGGCGCTTCTTGGCCGCCCTGGGTGGTTCCACACTCGCGTGGCCCAGGGCGGTCGAGGCGCTGAGCCGGCGGCTCGAAGGCGGAGGTGATCCCGGGGACGAGGACTTCTGGCGGGAGGTGCGTGGCCATTTCCTGATCCCCGAGGGTCGCATCTATCTGAACAACGGCACGCTCGGGCCGTCTCCGCGGGTCGTTGTCGACGCGATCCACGAGCATCAGAACCGGGTCGCATCGACCCTACCGCCGGGGGTGGCGTGGGACGACGTGAAGGCCGGCGTCTCCGCGCTCATCGGAGGCGACCCCGACGGCTTCGTCTTCCCCCGAAACACCACGGAGGCCATGAGCTTCGTGGCCAACGGGATCGATCTCGTGACGGGGGACGAGGTGGTGACGACGAACCACGAGCACATCGGGGGACTCGAGCCGTGGAAGGCGGTCACTCGCCGTCGGCACGGCATACTCCGCGTGGCCGACCTCCCGGGTCCCGCCGCATCCGATTCGGAGATCGTCGACGCGGTGTGGCAGGCCGTCGGACCGGCCACTCGCGTGCTGAGCGTGTCCCACATGACCTTCACGACGGGGACGGTGCTCCCCGTCGAGCTGCTGAAGGCCCGGTGCGAGGAGGCCGGGATCGAGCTCGTCGTCGATGGGGCACACCCGCCGGGGATGTTGTCCTTCGACCTCAGAGCGATCGACACCCTCTACGGCTCGTCTCCCCATAAGTGGATGCTCGCCCCGCAGGGTACGGGCCTACTCTACGTGCCCGAGCGGTGGCGGGAACGCTTGTGGCCTACGCTGGCGTCCGGGGGGTGGGACGACCTGTCTCTGGGGGCGCACCGATTCAACCATATGGGCACGATCGACGAGAGTCGGCCGGCGGGGCTACTCGCCGCTGCCGAGTACCTCACGGCGATCGGCATCGACCGGATCGAGGCTCGCGTGCGGGCCCTTCGGTCGATGCTGGATGGGGGATTGCGGGCGATGGATCGCGTCACGGTCGTGACGCCGGAGGACGAGGCGCGAAAAGGCGGCATGGTCTCGTTCTCGATCGACGGCCTGGAGTCCGCATCGCTGCAGCGCCACCTTTCCCGCGTTGGCGGTGTGCGGACCCGAGTGATCGGCGAGTACGGGTACGGGTGGATGCGACTGTCCACGCACATCTACAACAGTCCCGACCAGGTCGAGCGCGTGCTGGATCTGATCGACGATGCCGTCCGCAACGGTATTCCGGCCTGACCGCGTCCGACTCCACGAGACTTCACCCGATCCCACCGCGATGAACCGCCCGACCCCACGGACTCTCGGCGCTCTGGCTGCCGGGCTCGGCGCCTTCGCGCTCTACGTGATCACGCTCGCGCCGACCACGGCCTTCTGGGACACGTCCGAGTACATCGCGACGGCGCACATCGTCGGGATCCCGCATCCACCGGGGAACCCCCTCTTCGTCTTCGTCGCCAAAGTGTGGAGCATGCTCCTGGCTCCCACCGGGCTTTCGGTAGCGGTGCGCATCAACCTGTTCGCCGCGGCGACGAGCGCGGGCGCGACCGGGTTCTTCTACCTCGTGACCCACCGTGTGCTCAGCGCGTATCTCCCGTCCGCGCGGGCCGCCCTGGTCGGCTCCGGAGCCGCCGCGCTGATCGGCGCAACCGCGTTCACGGTGTGGAATCAGTCGAACGTGAACGAGAAGGTGTACACGCTGAGCGTACTCATCATCGCGGTCGTGAGTTGGCTCGCGGTGACGTGGTACGATCATCGAGACGAAGAGGGCAGCGAGCGCTATCTGCTCGTCGCCATCTTCATGCTCGCGCTCGGCTCCACGAGTCACATGATGTCGGTGCTGCCGGCACCGGCGCTGGTCGCGCTCGTCGCGGTCGCCGGACTCCGACGTCTGCTTACGGTGCACTTCCTCTCTCGGGCGGTGCTCCTCGTCCTCGTCGGGATTTCCTTCAACTTCGTCCTCCCGATCCGAGCGGGGCTCGATCCGGTGGTGAACGAAGGGGACCCGGCGTGCGAAGCCGTCGGTGAGGCGGCCGTTGCGGTCTTCACCGGCGGACGGAGCGGGTGCGAGGCCCTGGCGGCCGTCCTCACTCGGGAGCAGTACCAAACTCCTCCCATCACGGCGCGGAATGCGCCGTTCGGGGCACAACTCGGCACCTACCTCCAGTACTTCGAGTGGCAGTGGTCGAGAGGGTTGGATGCGAGTCCCCTGCCGTCCGGGCCGCGCATTCCACCGACCCTACTCTTCTTCGCACTCGGGGTGATGGGCCTCTGGACGATCGCAAAGGTGGATCGAGCGCTCTTCGCCTACCTCTTCGTGCTGGCCGGCACGCTCACGCTGGCGCTCGTCGTGTATCTGAACTTCAAGCACGGCTACTCCCTTCACGCGGACCTCGCTCAGGCCCAAAGAGAGGTCCGCGAGCGCGACTACTTCTTCATCGCAGGATTCCTCTATTGGGGGGTTCTCGCCGGGATCGGTTTGACGTGGTTCTGGGACATGCTGGCCCAACGCGTGGGTGGTGGCGCTCGACGCTACGGGGCGACAGCCGCCGTCCTGCTCGTCGCCTTCTTCCCGATGGTCACGAACTGGGCGTGGGCGACGCGCTCCGGCGATCACGCGGCCCGCGACTGGGCGTACGATCTCTTGATGAGCGTCGAGCCGTATGCCGTCCTCTTCACGAACGGGGACAACGACACCTTCCCACTGTGGTACCTCCAAGAAGTCGAAGGCATTCGGGAGGATGTCACCGTCATCGTGGGCCAGTACCTGCAGACGACGTGGTACATCAAGCAGCTGCGCGACCTCTCCGCGCCGGAGAACCAGCGACCCTACGACGATTCGTGGGCGCCGGGCCTTCACGAGGCCGGCGAAGTACCGACGCGCTCGATCACGCGACTCACGGACGAGGAGATGGACCGGGTGGGGCCCGTCCGGCTCGGCCAGGATCTGACGGTGCCCTTCCCGCGGCTCGCGGTCACCTACCCGGAGGGCATGGTCCTCGGTCGGATCCAACAGCTCGCACTCCGCATCATCAGTGATACGGCCACCGATCGGCCGGTATACTTCTCGTCGGCCGGTGGCTTGATGCAGCAGCTCGGTCTCGATCCGTGGGGTGTCAAACACGGCCTGACCACCAAGCTCGAACTGCGGAACATCGACGAACACTCCGAGGGACTGACGTTGCTCGACCCGGAGTACGGCGCCGATTGGGTCGACCTCGAGAAGTCGATGACGCTGTACGACGACGTCTATCTGTTCCGGGGGCTACGTGATCGGGATATCTGGCCGGATCGGTCCACGAGCATGATGCCGATGCAGTACTACGTGCTCGCTCTCCAGCTCTCGAACGCGATCGAGGTTTCGGGCGGCGTACCGGCCGAAGTGACGCGGCTCCGAACGGACGCGTCCGCGTTCGAAACGGTCGCGCTCGGGGGTCCTAAGGGGACCCCGGGTCGCTCGAACCCCTAGCTCGAAACGGCCGACCGCGCGTGGGGGAACCCGCCCGAGCAGGGGGGGTGCTAGATCGCATGGCTGAGCACGATCTGACCCGCGAAGAACTGTACCGGTACGCGCGGCACTTGGCGCTTCCCGATGTCGGCTTCGAGGGGCAGCAGCGTCTGAAGGCGGCGAAGGTACTCTGCGTCGGAGCCGGTGGATTGGGTTCTCCGCTCTCGATGTACTTGGCTGCGGCCGGCGTCGGCACGATCGGGATCGTGGACTTCGACGTCGTGGACGAGAGCAACCTCCAGCGGCAGATCCTCCACGGGACCTCCGACGTCGGACGGTCGAAGCTGGAGAGCGCTCAGGAGCGCCTACGTGACGTGAATCCGCACGTCGACGTCGTGCTGCATCCGACGCGGCTCTCGTCCGAGAACGCCCTGGAGATCCTGGACGGCTACGACGTGGTGGTCGACGGTACGGACAACTTCCCCACGCGGTATCTCGTCAACGACGCGTGCGTGCTGCTCGGTATCCCGAACGTCTACGGTTCGGTCTTCCGCTGGGAGGGGCAGCTTTCCGTATTCGCGACCGAAGGGGGGCCGTGTTACCGGTGCCTCTTCCGAGAGCCTCCGCCGCCGGGGCTGGTGCCGAACTGCGCCGAGGGTGGAGTGCTCGGTGCACTCCCGGGGCTGATCGGGTCGGCCCAGGCCATGGAGACGGTCAAGCTCCTCCTCGGGGTCGGGCGCCCGTTGATCGGTCGCTTGCAGATCTTCGATGCCATGGAGATGGAGTGGCGTGAAGTTGCACTGCGACGGAACCCGAAGTGCCCCGTGTGTGGCGACGAACCCACGCAGCGAGCGCTGATCGACTACGAGGTCTTCTGTGGTGTCGCGCCGACGGCCGGGCCCGCGGACGGCGCAGAGGCGAACGGGGCGGTGGAGCAGGTCACAGTGGTCGACGCCCGCGCTCGCCTCGACTCCGATACGCCCCCGTTCCTGCTCGACGTGAGGGAGCCGTGGGAGTGGGCGGTCGGCAGTCTCGGCGACCTCGGAGCGCGCCTCGTGCCGCTCGCGGAGCTCGGTGAACGCCTCGAGGAGGTTCCTGCCGATCGACCCGTCCTGGTCTACTGCCGGGGCGGGGGACGAAGCACGCAGGCAGCGGCGCAACTGATCGCCGCCGGCCGCGCACAGGTGTCGTCCATGCGGGGGGGACTCCGAGCGTGGAGTGACGAGATCGATCCGACGATCCGCGTGGTGTGACGATGACCCCGCCTAGAGTCGTCATCGTCGGTGCCGGCTTCGGGGGGATGTGGGCCGCGCGGACACTTCGAAACGAGCCCGTCGACGTCGTCCTCGTCGATCGGAACAACTACCACACCTTCTTCCCGCTCCTGTATCAGGTGGCCGCCGCGGAGCTCGTGCCGACGGACATCGCGCACCCGATTCGATCGATCTTCCGGCACGCCCACAACGTGTCGGTCCGGATGGCCGCGATGACCGGGCTGGACCGTGCCATGAAGACCCTTCACACCGACGCCGGGCCCATCGAGTACGACCATCTGATCCTGGGGCTCGGTAGCGAGTCCGCGTACTTCGGCGTCGAGGGCGCCGAAGAGCACGCCTTCCCACTTCGCTGGATGCGTGACGCGATCCCACTGAGGCATCACGTGTTGACGCGCTTCGAAGCGGCTCAGGACGCGACGCCCGAGGATCGAGATCGGCTCCTGCGCTTCTGTGTCGTGGGGGGCGGCCCGACCGGGGTCGAATACGCCGGTGCCTTGGCGGAGCTCGTGTACGGCCCTCTGTTGCGCGACTTCCCGTGGGTCTCCCCGGACGATGTGGAGATCGTACTGCTCGAGGGCGGTGATCGCGTCCTGGCCGGGATGCCGGAGCGGCTCGGAGCGTACGCCGCCGAGCGGCTGCGGCGCCGGAACGTCTCCGTGCGCTTCGGCGCGCTGGTCGAACGGATTGAGTCGGATCGGGTCGAGGTGCGGGGCGTTGACCCCATCCCCACGGACACCGTCGTGTGGACGGCGGGCATCCAAGGGCATCCTCAGGCCGAGTCTTGGGGGCTGCCGGTGGGTCGTGGAGGACGTGTGGTGGTCGAGCCGGACCTGGTCCTCGCCGACGACCCCAGCGTGTCCGTGATCGGCGACCTGGCGTACCTCGAAGACGAACGCGGTGAGCCACTCCCGCAGGTGGCCCAGGTGGCGATTCAACAGGGAAGAAAGGCGGCCAAGAACGTCCTGGCCCGCGCGCGCGGCGAGGCCGCGACGGCCTTCCGTTACCGAGATCCGGGGATGCTCGCCGTGATCGGACGCAACTCCGCCGTCGCGCACGTCTTCGGTCGCGCGTTCCGCGGCGGCATCGCCTGGTTCCTCTGGCTGGTCATCCACGTCAGCTGGCTGATCGGCTTCCGGAACCGGGCTCTCGTCCTCCTCAACTGGGGCTGGAACTACGTCTTTTATCGGCGGGCGATCCGCCTGATCCTGCCGACCGTCGAAGTCGAGGCCGACCGAGATCCTTGACCCCCGCGGGGGCTCCGGCATGAATTGGCTTGACGCCATGACACGCTGCCGGAATCGCTCGATGACGCGGACGACCCTCGCCTTGCTCTTCCTGGGGGGCGTCACGTTGTCGACTCCCGCGAGCGCCGAGGCCCAGGACCCGTGTCCCAGCGCCTCCGGGCCTCGGGCCGAGGCGGGTTGGACGGCCTATCAGGCGGGCGACATGGTCGCGGCTCGGGACGAGTTCAACGCTGCCCTGACCCAGTGCGACAACGATCACTACGCGCGGACGGGACTCGGGTACGTCGCCCTCCGAGACGGGGATACCGCGGAGGCCGCCGAGCTGCTCGAGCGGGTCGTGCGTTCGGAACCGAACAACGTCGACGCCCGGGTCGGTTTGGGACTCGCCCGCTGGCGGACCGGGGATCTCGTCGCTGTGCGTGAGCACTTCGAACGAGCGCTGACCTTGGCACCCGACCATCCGACCGCGCTGGAATACCTGGCTCTCGTCTCCGACGCCGAAGCCGCGGTGTCCGCCCCGCCCGACGCGGCGGACGAGGCGTGGATGCGAGGGGACACCGAGGCGGCTCTCGGCCTGTATTCGGCCCGGCTGGACGACGATCCGCTGGATGGTCTGGCGATGCTGAGGCTGGGCCTGATCCGCGCGTGGGCGGGGCAGTACGAAGCGGCACTGATCCTGCTCGACCTACTCGTGGATCTCGAGCCGACGAACGTGGACGGGCGGCTCGCGAGGGCGCGGGTGCACGCGTGGAATGGGGACCTGCCCCGGGCGCGAGACGAGGTCGAAGAGGTGTTGGGGGTCGTCCCGGACAACGCGGACGCGCTCGCCACGCTCGCCCTCTTCCAGTCGTGGTCGGGTGACCTCGCCGGATCGTTGGAGAGTTACGACGCCCTCATGACGATCGCACCGGAGCACGGAGCGGGTCGACGCCAACACGCTCAGGCGATGGCGTGGGCTGCCGATCTCGACCAGTCGATCGAGACCTTCACGGCTCTAGTGGAAGAGAATCCACGGGACCTCGATGCCCGGCTCGGCCTCGCCAACGCCTTGGCTGTGGGCGGCTTTTTCGATCGTTCGATCGAGCAATACGATCTGGTCGTGCGCGCCGTCCCGGACGAGATGCGGGCGTTGGCCGGGCGCACGAGAACCCTCATGTGGGCGGGACGGCTCGTCGAGAGCGAGCGATCGGCGCTGGCCGCCCTCGACGTCGACAACGCCAGTGGCGTGGCGTGGGGTGGACTCGGACAGTCGTATCGGGCGCAAGGCAGGGACGCAGCCGCGTTGGAGGCGTTCGAGTTCGCGACCCGATTCGATCCGACGAACCCCGAAATCCGTGATCAGCTTCGCTCCGTCCGTCTCGGCTTCGCTCCTCGGGTGACCCCCACCGTGACGAGCGAGCAGGATTCGGACGGGAACGCCATGTGGACGGCGACCGTGGATGGGCGGTGGTACGCCTCGCCACGCGTTCAAGTCACCGCCGTCGCCACCCTCAAAGATCTCGAGCAAGAGTTCGCCGAGGGGAGTCTGACGCGGCAGAGCGTGCGCGGCATGGTGACCGCCCGCACGCAGCTCCGTCCTGGATGGACCGTCTCCGCGGGGCTCGGCGCGCACGTCACGGACGCAGAAGGACGTCCGACGATGTGGGCGGGGAATCTCTCCGTGCGCACACCGGATCGCGTTCCGTTCGGGTTGACGGCTCTCGCGACGTCGAGCGGGATCGATGAGACCGCTTCACTGGCGTCTCGGGGCATTCGGGCCACCAGTGTGACGCTCGCCGCTCGCTGGTTTCCCGACCGGGCGTGGCGCGTCGACGCATCCGTGACCGCGGGGTCGTACGAGGGCGACGAAGGCAATGGCCGTCGGGCCGCTACCCTCTCGGCCTCTCGGCGCGTCGGCCGAGCCTTCACGTTCGGGGCTGGCTTCCGTGGCTTCTCCTTCGAGAAGAATCTGGCGGAGGGGTACTTCGATCCCGACTTCTACGGCATCGCCGAAGTCACGAGCTCGTGGGTATTTCGACCGCTGCCGTGGACCGTCCTGATCGAACTCGCGCCGGGCGTGCAGCAGATCACCAGCGACGGAGATCTCGGCACCTCTATCCGAAGCAATGCTCGAGTCGGGTACCGGATCGGAGATGGCCGGGAACTGTCCCTGATGCTGCGGTACTCTTCGGCCGGGTTGGCGACGTTCGCGACGGGGGCGGACGGCTACAGCTATACGGCGATCACCCTCGGATTGGCGTGGATCGTCTAAGCTCGGAGCACTCGGTCGTCATACTCGTGTAGGGGCGACGGAACCGGGACCCCCGCCCGCTCGCTCAGGTATCACGCTCCCATGACTTCACGCACTTCCAGGATCGCTCTCATGCGCCGCTTGTTCGTCGCCGCACTGCTCTTGATCGTCCCCACTGCCGTCGAAGCGCAACCTCGTCTCATGGTCGGAGCCGGGGTCACGGCTCCCAATGGAGCGATCGCCGATGCCGCGGATCCTGGCTACCACATTCGGGCCGCCCTTCACGTCGGAATCCCGACCCTGCCGGTCGCCCTACGAGCCGACGGGGCCCTCCACCGCCTCGGCTCGAAGGATGCGGCACTAGAAGACCCCGAGGTCCTCGAGGGGGCGTTGAGCGTGGTCTACCTGCT
Source organism: Gemmatimonadota bacterium (assembly GCA_039030015.1). GTDB lineage: Bacteria > Gemmatimonadota > Gemmatimonadetes > Longimicrobiales > Gaopeijiaceae > UBA2589. Next base: position 59,184 of record JBCCEZ010000010.1, read on the forward strand.
TCCGGGCGTCTCGCTTCGTCCGTACGTCTTGGCGGGCGCCGGTACGTACCGAGTCGAGACGGGGGCTACGGGCTCGACGACGACTGTGTCCGACACGGGCTTCCAGGCTGGCTTCGGCGTCGTCCTCGGTCAGCTCGGTTTGGGTGCGTTCGCCGAGATTCGATACGTGCATATCACGTCGGGCAGCACGACCCGGCTGATTCCGCTGACGCTCGGACTTCGTCTGTAGAGCGTCCGGGTCAGGGTGTGACCTGGACCTCGACGATCTTCACCCCGCCGAGACCGGCGGCGATGAAGAGGTACCCGTTGCGGTAGTCGACGTGGTTGACCGACTGGAGGTCGGCGAACCGCATCTGTCCCATCACCGAGATCGACTGCGGCGCACACCCTGAGTCGTCGAAGTCGTCCACACCCGCGGCGACGTAGACCCCGGCCTCACCGTTCGAGATGAACATGAGGTCGCCGTCGACGGTGACCGCGTTGGTCGTGACGACCGAAGGGTCGAGCCCGAGCGATGCCGGATCCGGAATCGGGACCGATCCGATGATCGATCCGTCGTCGAGGCACATCACCTGGACCCCGTCCGGTCCGGCGGCGATGAACGCCTTGTTGTCCACCACTTCGACGGTCGACTTGGCCTCCGCCACGTCGGCTCCATCGAAGGGGAAGGTGTTCAGCAGCGTCATCGAGCCGCCGGGGAAGTCCCCCTCCTCGAAGACCGAGATCCGCCCGGGGGTCCCCTGGACGACGACCACGCGATCGTTCTCCTCGTCGATCTCGACCCACCGCGCGTCTTCCAACGCGTACTGCCCGCGGACCGTGAGGTCGTTGGCATTCAGGCCGTAGACGTCTCCGTTCGAGCCGGTCGTGACGTACAGCGTGTTGCCTTGGCGGCGGACACTCGTCGCCGCGAACGAGCTCAGGTCGAAGCGCTGGTTGTCCAACACCCGAATACCCCAGTTGCCGAGGCGCATGCGTTCGACGGCGGCAGAGGTCGAGAAGCCATCGGCGTTCGTGGCCTGGGCCAGGTAGATCGCGTTCCCATCCAAGGCGACGGAGGAGATGTCGGAGTCACGGAACTCGACGTACGAGTAGATCACGGGGAAGCGGCTCGCCCAGTTCACGATGTAGTCGACACCGCCCAAGAACTGCTCGCCCCGCACGTTGTAGCTCACGAGGAAGCTGTTCTGCGAGCGCCGGGAGACCGCCGTCGCCTGCAGGACGACCCCGTCGATTTCGGGGGGCTGCACTCGGGCGACACCGACCAGTCGAACCGCGGATGGAGCCTTGGCGGGCTCGAGCATGAAGGACGAGAATGCTCCCGGGGTCGGAGGGTCGATCGGAATCTCCTCCTCGACGTACGTCATCCGATCTGCGAGGACCGTTTCGTCATTCGTGACGGTCGCTCGCGCGTCCCCTTCGGTGGCCGGATCGGTGAGCTGCTCGTAGCAGCCGGTCGCCGTCACGAGGGTCAATGCGATCAGTGCGGTGGGTGCACGACGCGGAAGCGACTGAAGCAAGCCGGTAAAGAGTACCCGCTCAGACATGGGTGCCAGCCCTTGTTTTGCCTAGGAATTCCTCGGGAATCCCCCCTCGCACGTCAAAGTAGTCGCAAGGGCCGTGCCCGTGGTACGAAAAAAAGCCCGCCCACCCGGAGGTGGACGGGCTTCCATCGAGACTCGCGTCGACTAGTACGCCGCCAACTCGGTGATCGCTTGCACGACGTCGGGCGTCTGCGGCAGGATCACTTGCTCCACCTGGGGCGCGTAGGCGACCCACGTGTCCATCGAAGCGACCCGCTTCACCGGCCCGTCGAGGTATTCGAAAAGGTCGTCCGCGATCCGAGCGGCGATCTCCGAACCGATGCCCCACGAGAGGGAGTCCTCGTGGACGACGACGACCTTGTTCGTCTTCTTCACGGAGTCCGCGATCCGCTCCATATCGAAGGGTTGAACCGTGCGCAGGTCGATCACCTCGGCCTCCACGCCGTGCTGCTCGGACGCGATCTTGGCCGCGTCCATCGACCGCTTCACGAGCGCACCGCAGGTGACGACGGTCACGTCCGATCCCTCACGACACACCTTCGCTTTTCCGAAGGGGATCATGTACTCGGGGCCCGGGTCGCGGCCTTTGTTGTAGACCTGGCGGTAGAGGTGTTTGTGCTCGAGGAAGAGCACCGGGTCGTCACAGCGGATCGCCGTGCGCAGAAGCCCGGCCGCGTCCTCGGCGGTGGCGGGCATACACACCCGGAGGCCGGGGCAGTGCGTGAAGAGCGTCTCACCCGTCTGAGAGTGGTAGATCGCGCCACCCTTGAGGTATCCACCGTACGTCACGCGGACGACCGCGGCGGACGAGAAGGCACCGTTCGACCGGTAGCGCATCGTGGCCATCTCGTTGCGGATCTGCATCATCGCGGGCCAGATGTAGTCGAAGAACTGGATCTCGACGACCGGCTTGAGTCCGCGCGTCGCCATACCGACGGCACGCCCCGCGATGTTCGCCTCGGCCAGCGGTGAGTTGTAGACGCGATCGGAACCGAAACGCTGCTGGAGGCCGTGGGTGACCTTGAAGACACCGCCCTTACCCTTCACCTCTTCGAGGATGTCCTCCCGGGAGGCGTCGGCGACGTCCTCACCGAAGACCATGATGCGCGGGTCGCGCTCCATCTCGGTGCTCATGCACGAGTTCAACAGGTCGACCATCGTCAGGAGCTTGTCGCCCTGGTAGTCGGGCGAGTCCTCCGTGTCGAACGCGTCCGACGTCGGATCTACCTCCTCCGAGAAGAGGTGCTTCATCGCGGTCGACGGAGCCGGCGGGGGAAACTCGAGAGCCTCGTCGGCGGCGCGCGCTACCTCGGCTTCGACGTCCGCCTCGAGGGCGTCCAACTCGGCTTCGGTCGCGGCTCCGGTCGAGATCAAGAGAGCGCGCGTTCTCGTGAGCGGGTCGCGTGCGTCCTGCTCCTCGCGCTCCGCGGGCGTCCGATACGCGCGCTCGTCGTCGGACATCGAGTGGGAATACGGCCGGGTGGTGTGTGCGTGCAGCATGGCCGGGCCTCGGCCCGAGCGCGCGTTTTCGATGGCCTCTCCGGCGGCACGGTACGTCGCGACGACGTCGGTACCGTCACATTCGACGATGTGCAGATCCGGGAAGCTGGAGGCGAGTCGAGACACGCTACCCCCTGCCGTCTGCACCTCGATCGGTACGGAGATCGCGTACCCGTTGTCCTGGACGACGTAGACGACCGGAAGCTTCAGGTTACAGGCCGTGTTGAGCGACTCCCAGAACTCGCCTTCGGACGTGGCGCCGTCTCCCGTGCAGACGATGACGACCTCGTTGTCGTCGTGCGGGGTCACGACCCCTTCGAGTCCAGGCACGGCTTGGACCTTGAGACCGGCCTCAGCACACCCGACCGCCTGAAGGAATTGGGTCCCGGTTGGAGACGAGGAGGTCGGGGTGTTGAACCGCTTGTCCCCGAAGTGGGCGGGCATCTGACGTCCACCGGACGCGGGGTCCGCCTCGGCACCGACCGCCTGCAAGAGGTGATCGAGCGGGGTCTGACCGAGCGTCAGCATCAGCGCCCGGTCGCGGTAGTACGGGTAGAACCAGTCGCGCGTCCCGTCGCAATGAGAGGCAACCGCGACACCGACCGCTTCATGCCCAGCGCCGGAGATCTGGAAGAAGATCTTGTTCTGTCGCTTCAACCCCATCTCACGATCGTCGATCCGACGCGAGGTCACCATCGTGCGGTAGAAGTCGAGAAGCTGTGTATGAGTAAGGCCGGCTAGATCCGTAGCCTCGAGAATCTCTCGTTCTTGCGTCGCCATCGAGTCGTGGGTCAGGTGATCTGGGGTAGATCTAAAAGATACCCTAGCCGAGGAGCACTTCCACCTCTGCGTGTAGCTGGGCGGGCTCTTCGACCGGGAGTCGACAGGTGTAGTCGGCGCAGACGTAGGCCATTGGGCGCTCACTGAGCAGCCGACCTTCGAGGAGGGGAATCGACGGACCGCTGCCGCCGATCGCGCCGGTGATCACGACCCCGGGGTGCACCACACGGTGCGCGGCTCGGAGCAGGGGGGCGGTGGACTCGAGCGTCGGACCGGTCACGACGATCTCGACCGGGGGGGCGACGAGCCGCTCCAGGGCGGTGAGCATGCGCCCGTATGCAGCGGCGTAGCGGCCCAGGTGTTCGCTTTCCAGGTCGACGATGGCGTGCGCCCGAGCCCGATCCTCCGCCGAGTCGCGGAGCCGCCCGAGGCGTGCGAACGCCTCTGCCGCAAGTGAGGCGCCGGACGGCGTCGCATGGTCCATCGCCTCCCGGGGTCGGACGATGAGTGCTTCCGCGTCGTTCGGCGTGTCGTAGACGACGCCCTCCGCGTTGTCCCAAAAGCGCCGCACGATCTCATCGCAGAGCCAGACGACCCGTTCGAACCAGATGGGATCGAGGGTCGCGGCATGTAGGGCCAAGAACGCGTTGGCCAGCGCCCCGTGGTCGTCGAGGAAGGCATGGTGTTTCGCGGTGCTTCCCATCGAGCTGTGCAGGAGCCGTCCGTCCGCCCGGTGGAGGTCCCAGAGCCTCGAGGCACAGCTACGCGCCACGTCGACGTAGTCGTCGCGCCCCATCGCCGCCCCCGCCTCCGCGAACGCGCGGATCGCGAAGCCGTTCCAGCTCGTGAGCGCCTTCTCGTCTCGGAAGGGCGCGGGGCGAAGCGCACGGCGGGTCGCGAGCGCCCGGCGGCTGCGTTCGAGGGTCGATTCGAGGTGCCCGAGCGTCACGCCTTCCGCATGCGCGATCGCACTGAGCTCGTGGGGAAGGTGCGGGATGCTCTCGCCCTCGAAGTTCCCCCCATCGGTGATGTCGTACGCCCGACGGAAGAGCGCCCCGTCCTCGGGGCCGAGGACGTCGTCCACTTCGGTCGGGGTCCACACATAGAAGCGCCCTTCGACGCCCTCGGAGTCGGCGTCTCGAGCCGAATAGAAACGACCGTCATCGTCCCGCAGGTCGTCGACGAGGTAGTCGAGCGTCGCCTCGGCGACCTCACGCACGTCGTCCGAGTCGAGGTGGCGCCACGCCTCGACGTACACACGCGCCAGGAGTGCGTTGTCGTAGAGCATCTTCTCGAAGTGGGGCACGAGCCACCGCTCGTCGACGGAGTAGCGGTGGAACCCCCCGCCGACGTGGTCACGCATCCCTCCGGCAGCCATTCGCCGGAGGGTCAGCACAGCCATGTCGAGCGGAAGGGTCGCCGCGGTCCGGCCGTGTTCGGCGAGGAGGAAGTCGAGCGCGACGGGCTGCGGGAACTTCGGAGCCCGGCCGAAGCCTCCCCACGTCGCGTCGAACTGGTTTTGGAGGGAACGCGCCGCATCGACCAGCTGGCTGGCCTCGGCGGATCCCGACGCTCCGGGGTGGAGGGTCGATTCCAAGGCCTGCATGAGACGTTCTCCGCCTGCCCGGACGTCATCCCGTCGATTCGTCCAGGCGTCGTACACGGCCTCCATGACCTGCGGGAAGGAGGGCATGCCGGGCTGTGGCTCCGGCGGATAGTACGTGCCGCCGAAGAAGGGGATGCGGGCCGGGGTGAGAAAGACCGTCATCGGCCAGCCTCCGCGGCCGGTCATCGCCTGAACCGCCTTCATGTAGATCTGATCGATGTCCGGCCTCTCTTCCCGGTCGACCTTCACGTTCACGAACAGTCGGTTCATCTGTTCGGCGATCGCCGGGTTCTCGAACGACTCTCGCTCCATAACGTGGCACCAGTGACACGACGAGTAGCCGACCGAGAGGAGGATGGGACGGTCCTCCTCGACGGCCCGTTCCAGCGCCTCGGGTCCCCACGGGTACCACTCTACGGGGTTGTGGGCGTGCTGTAGGAGGTACGGACTGGACTCGGCTCCGAGGCGGTTCGGCATGGAACTCCGGTACCGGTGCGGTACGTAGGGAACTTCGACCGTACGAAGTTCGGGTTTGCAGGGGGCCGATACGTTACCTTTTCTGCGACCCTTCTCCGGGGGGAAGCGTACTCCCCGCGGGGGATGTTCGATCCGAAGGGAGAGGATCCGCTGGTTTTGAGAATGGCTGGTCTGGCGCTGCGTCGGCCCCGCCTGATCCCGTATCTGTTGTCGGCCGCCTGGGCCTTCCGAGCCCGCGATTGGTATCGTCGACCCCCCTTCCTTCCGATTCCGCCTCGGTCGTACGTACGGTGGCGTCTGGACACGGCGTACGGGGATCCCGACGCGGTCCCGCCGCTGGACGAGCTCGAGCGATACGTCGTGTGGACGGCGCGCATGCGCGCCCAAATGCGGCGTCGACGGTGACTCGGCTGATCCTGCTCACGCTCCTCGCGATCGTGACCTGGCTCTACTTCCCCGAAACGCGCGCCATCGTCCTCGGCGTCGCCGAGCCGATCGTCACGCCGATCGTACGGTGGAGCACGGAGGAGGACATGGCGCAGATCGCTCGGAACGTGGTCGAGCACGAGCGGCTCACCGGGACGATGCCCGCGGGCAGCGGATGGCTCGCGTGGCTCGACTACCGCTATGCGGCGGAGGACATGTACACGGACCCGTGGGGCTCGATCTACCAGATGGAGGCGACCGTCGACTCCGTACGCGTCGTCTCCTTCGGGCCCGATCGTGTTCGGATGACCGACGACGACTTCGGCGTCTCCACCGCACGCGGTTCGTGAAGCGTCATCGGATCATTGCGGTGGCGATCACCGCGCTCGTGGCGATCGCCTACGTCTCCTCGACGCTGGGGCGGATGATCTACGAGGGGCAGAGCCCTGGATTGGGATCCTTCGCCGCCGTTCATTTCGCCGGATACCTGTTCTTCCTGTTGATGCCGGTGGAGGCGTTAGTCCCGATCTACGAGGCGGAGGGGCACGCCGGCTCGACATTGATTCTCCTCGCGGTCGGGACGGCGCTCTTGGCCCAGGCGATCGACTACGGGATCGGCCGAGCGTTCAGTGATCGAGTCATCGACAACCTCATCGGGCAGGAACGCTACGATTCGATCAAAGCGACGATCGAGAAGTGGGGAGGCGCCGCGATTCTCTTCTTCAACCTTCTCCCGTTGTCCTCCCCGAACATGCTCCTCGTGTCCGGGATGGTCCGGTACAGCGCCCCGAAGGCGTTTCTCTTCTCCTTCATCGGGCTGACCGGGAAGTATGTCGCCATCGTCTACCTGATCGATCTCTCCAGCATCTGGCCCGGATTCGGCTCGTGATCTCGATCGGGCTGACCGGCAACGTCGCGTCCGGGAAGTCGACGGTGACCGAAGCGTGGTCGTCGCTGAACGTTCCGGTCGTGAGTGCGGATGAGTTGGCGCGCGCCGCGGTGCAGCCGGGATCGGATGCCTTGGAGCGAATCGTCGAAGCGTTCGGTCCGGACGTGCTCTCGGCGGACGGGTCGATGGATCGAGCTCGAGTGCGGTCGATCGTCTTCGAAGACGGCGAGGCACGGACTCGACTCGAAGCCATCATCCACCCGGAAGTATGGCGACGTCGTGACGCGTGGCTCGAGGCCCGTCGTCAGGAAGGGGCCGAGGTCGTGTGCTCCGAGATTCCGCTTCTCTTCGAGACCGGGGCGGAGGAGGCCTTCGATGTCGTCGTGCTCGTCGACGCTCCCGAGGAGGTCCGACTCGAGCGTATGGTGGATCGCCGGGGGATCGATCGGGGCGAGGCCGAGCGGATCATCCGCAGTCAAATGCCCGCGCACGAGAAGCGTGACGCGTCCGATCATGTGATCGAGAACGCCGGCTCGCTCGACGAATTGCGCGGGATCGCCTACAAGGTGCTGGACGACATTCGGCTGCCCGAGGACGTGCCTCGAATGCTGCTCGACCTCCACCTGCACACGCGGGGATCGTGGGACTGCCTCTCGGACCCGGAGCTCGTTCTGGCGAGAGCGCTGTCGCTCCGTTTCGACAGGATCGCCATCACCGATCACAACCGTGTCCACGTTGCCCTCGACATGGCGGCCCGTCACCCGGATCGGATCATCCCCGGGGAAGAGGTCAAAACGGCGGAGGGGATCGACGTGATCGGACTCTACCTGGCCGAGGAGATCCCCAAAGGCACGCCGGCCGAGGAGACGATCGAGCGCATCCGAGCGCAGGGTGGGCTGCCGCTGCTTCCCCATCCGTACGCCGGAGGGAAGGGTGGTGGAGGGGTACACGCGGAACGGCTCGGTGCACTCTGCGACGTCATCGAGGTCGTGAACTCCAGGCTTCACGACCCGACGATGAATCAGCGTGCGTTCGCGCTCGCCGAGCGGCTGGGTGCACTCAAGAGTGCGGGGTCCGACGCACACACGGTGGGGGAAGTCGGGAACGCCTTCAACGCGATGCCGACGCACCCCAACACACCCGAAGGCCTTCGAGCGGCGCTCACGCAGGCGATGCCCGGCGGCGGTGAGGCACCTCGTTGGGTGCACCTCGCGTCGACGTGGGCCAAAGTCGCCAAGAAACTCCCGGGGATCGAGTAGCGGCTCCCTTGCGCCTCTAGGTAGCTTTGGCCCTGCGGCGTGGCGCGCCACGCCTGCACTCTAGGGTTAGGATCGCTACGTGAGTTATCGGACGCCCCCGCATCGAGCGGCGGAGGTCGCCCAGGTCCGAAACGCTCTACTCGCCTCACGACGTGCGGTGCTCACGACGCACCTCAACGCGGATGGTGACGGAGCCGGATCTCAGATTGCGCTCGCCTCGTGGATGCGTGCGAACGGCTCCGAGGCATGGATCGTGAATCCGACCGCCTTTCCGGACACATTCCGGTTCATGGTTGATCACGACGATTGGATCGTGTCTGCGGGCTCCGCGCGCGCTCGCGACGTGTGCGAGAATGCGGACCTGGCCGTGGTCGTGGACACGGGGGAGGTGCCGAGAATTGGTCGGGTCAACGAGATGATCCGTGCGCTGCCCACGGTCGTGATCGACCACCATCCGATCGGGGATCAGCCGATCGGGGGCACCTCCCTACGAGACGCGACGGCGTGCGCCGCGGGTGAGCTCGTCTTCGACGTGATCTCGGCCGCCGACGGTCCGTGGTCCGAGACCATCGCCTCCGGATTGTACGTCGCTCTTCTGACCGATACGGGCGGCTTCCGCTTCGACAACACGACGGAGGGATGCCATCGCATCGTGGCCGAGCTCGTCGGGATGGGCGTCGAGCCCGAGCGGATGCACGAGCGGGTGTATGGCCGAAGCCCCATGCGGCGCTGGAAGATCTTGCGCCATGCGCTCGACACGCTGGAACACGACCATGCCTCGGGGCTCTCGTGGATGATCATCCCGAAGGAGCCGTACGACGCGTTGGGCGTCGTCGCCCAAGACCTCGAGGGCATCGTGGACATCCCACGCTCGATCGAAGGAACCGAGGTCGGGCTTCTCTTCCGCAGCACGGCGTCGGGTGAAGTGAAGATCTCGTTCCGCTCGAATGGACGGGTCGACGTCAACGCACTGGCTCGTCGCTTCAAGGGAGGCGGGCATGTGAAGGCTTCTGGAGCCGTCGTGCCGGGTCCCATGGACCGCGCCATCGACACCGTGCTCGGTGCGGCTCGGGTCGCTGTGGAACAGACTCGCGGGCAAGGGGGGCGTTCGTGAAGCTTCCCGAACGGAAGAAGTCCGAAGATCCAGGTGTGCCGGAAGCACTCCCTCGCACCCTCATTCGACTCCGGGATCGACTCGGCGTCGAAGCGATCGACCGGATGTGGATCTTTCCCCCGGTCCGGAAAGGCCGCCGAGAACAGGGCCTCGTCGCGGTCAGCACGTACCAGGATGGGGAAGAGCGCCGCGTCATGGTCACGGTCGCGTACAACGCCGAGCACACCGGAAAGGGGATCACCGTCGAGCCCTCGTTCACCCAAGAGGGCTTTGCGCCCCCGGATCTCTTTCCCCCGGTCATGCAGGGGGTCGTCCGGCGCTCCGGTGAGGGTGCGAAGGAACCCCGCGAGGTAGAGATCGGTGCGTCGGCTGAGCGGTTCGAGGAGCTGATGCAGGAGTACGACGACGTCTTCATCGAGGCGACCGACCGATGAACAAGATCAAGCAGCCCGCTCCGCCGGAGCAGGGTACCCCGCCGTTCCTCCGGCTCTTCGGGCGGTATCTCCGAGACCAGGGGCTACCGGTCACCCAACAGAGGGAGGCCGTTGCGGACGTCGTCTTTGCGGCGGAGGGTCATCTCTCGGTCGACGACATCGAGGTTCGGCTCCGTGAACGCGGCGAGCGCATCGGGAAGGCGACGATCTATCGCACGCTCGATCTCCTCGTCCGCTCTCGCCTCGTCGAAGAGCACGACTTCGGTGAGGGCTTCAAGCGGTACGAGAATCGTCTTTCCGGGACGCCGCAGCACGAGCACATGATCTGCGTCGAGTGCGCGACCGTGACGGAGTTCGAGAGTCCGGAGCTGTACAAGATCGAGCAACGATTGCGGGCCGAGTTCGGCTTCATCCCGGTGCGGAGGCGGCTCGAGGTCTATGGCCTCTGCAAGGCCTGCCAAGATGCCGGCATCGAGTTGACCACCGAGGGACTGATCTGCCCGATCGAGATCGTGCGGTAGGGACGGAATGCCCAATCGACGCGACCCGGATGCCTCCGGACGAGGCTCGGAGGATCCGGCCCCTCACGGCGTCCCCGAGTCCTTGGGGGACCTCCACTGGGCCCTCCCGAAGACATTCTTAGGGCTCGACAGCCCGGCGGGCTCGGCTGACCGCGCCGATTCGTGGATCCTCCCGGTCCCCTACGAGTCGACCACGTCGTGGGGCAGTGGGACGCGTCGCGGACCCGATGCGATCCTCGGGGCATCGCGGTATGTGGAGCTGTATGACCAGGAATTCGACTGCGAGCCCGGCGGCGAGCTCTCGATTCACACCCTTCCCTCCCTGGAGCTTTCCCGCGCGGGGGCCGGTCCCGCGATGGAGGAGCTCGGGCGGGCGTACGGAAGGGTCGCCGCCGAGGCGGGCGACCGCTTCCTCCTGATGCTGGGCGGGGAGCACTCCGTATCCGCACCCCCCATTCGTGTGCAAGCGGAGCGGCTCGCAGAGAAGACGGGTGAACGACTCTCCGTGCTGCAGCTGGACGCTCACGCCGATCTGCGAGGCGAGTTCGAAGGCACCCCGCACTCGCACGCGTGCGCGATGGCGAGGGTTCTCGACGTGGCCGACGTCGTTGCGGTCGGTGTGCGTGGTGTGAGTGCCGAGGAGGTCGAAGTGAGCCGGAAGCACGAGGGCTCGACGTTGCTCTGGGCCGACGAGATGCACGCGGGCGAGGAGTGGATGGATCGGGCGATGGACGCCCTCGGCCCCACCGTGTACCTCACCTTCGACGTCGACTTCTTCGACCCGTCGATCGTTCCGTCGACGGGCACCCCCGAGCCAGGCGGTGGGAGCTGGTATCCGACCCTGAAGTTTCTCAAGCGGGTCTTCGCCGAGCGACACGTCGTGGCGGCGGACGTCGTGGAGCTGGCCCCGACCCCCGGTCTGCCGGCCCCGGACTTCTTGGTCGCGAAGCTCGTCTACAAGCTGATCTCGTACCGCTTCCAGAGCCGATTCCCATAGGATCCCCACACTCCTTCGAGTTCCGACGCCCCTCGGGGGATGAGGTCGAGAGGCGTTTCCCGTGGATCGATCTCGCCCGCGCAACGGGTGGGGAGACGATCACCGGAAACTCGGTCCAGCTCCACTTCGACGGACCCGCGACCTTCGAGACGTGGCTGGACGCGATCGAGTCGGCCGAGAAGTACGTCTACTTCGAGAACTACCTGGTCCGTGGCGATGCGGTCGGCCGCCGCTTCCGAGAGGCGCTCATCGCGAAGGCGAAGGAAGGTGTGCCGGTCTACTTGATCCGGGATTGGTTCGGGTGCTGGGCGACTCCGCCCACCTTCTGGACTCCGCTCAAGCGAGCAGGGGTGCACCTAGGTGTCGTCAATCCACCGCTCCGTGCCCTGAGGAATCCGTTCGGAGCACTCCAGCGGGACCACCGGAAGCTCGTCGTCGTCGATGGGACCGTGGCTCACCTCGGAGGACTCTGCGTCGGGCAGGAGTGGGCCGGTACCGAGACGGAAGCTCCGTGGCGTGACACCGGTCTGGAGATCAGGGGCCCCGCTGCCCTGGCCGCCGCGAAGGCGTTCGAGCGGTTCTGGAACAAGCTGGCCGACCCGATTTTCCTCGCGGCGACCACGGAGGAGCCGGTCGAGGCTGGTGGGCTCCCCGTGTGGCTGATCGAGGGTGAACCCGGTCGGGCTCGGGTGTACAGGACACTGCACCTTACCGCGGCTCGAGCCCGTCGCTCGATCTGGATCACCGACGCCTACTTCGTCGCACCGCGGCCGCTCACGGAGGCCCTTTCGGCCGCCGCGCAGCAGGGGGTGGACGTGCGCATCCTCGTCCCGGCCCACAACAACTGGCCGATTGTCGGCTCGCTCTCCCGGGGTGGGTACCGCGCGCTACTCGAAGCCGGGGTACGGATCTTCGAATGGCAGGGGCCGATGATCCACGCCAAAACCGCGGTGGTGGACGGAATGTGGAGCCGCGTCGGATCCAGCAACTTGAATGCCGCCAGCCTGATCGGGAACTGGGAGCTGGATGTCGGCGTTCTCGATGCGGATCTCGGGCAGCAGATGGAAGGTCTGTTCTTGGCCGACCTGGCCAGTTCGGTCGAAATCGTGCTTCCCGGAGGGCCAGCAATCGGAGGTCGCGCAGTGTCTACGGCAGTAGGGATGTCCACGGAGCCACTCGAACCCGAGCCGCAGATCGCGGCGCGGATCGAGCGCTACCGGACGCTTGGGCCGGGGCCGGGTCGACTCACGATGGCGTCGATCGTTCGCGCCGGTGAGGCGCTGGGGGAAGCCCTCGCGGGCAACCGGACCCTCGGCAGAGAGGACCGTACCGTCCTCGGGTCGCTGTCGATCGTCGTGCTTGGCTTCGCGGGGCTCTCCGCCCTCTTCCCGACGGCGGTGGGGATCGTTGTGGCGGTGATCGCCTTCTGGATTGGCGCGGTCACCGGAGTGCGCGCGCTGGCTCAGGCTCGGCGGGCGAGAAGAGAGGAGAGTGCCGCCCAGGAAGCGCTGGACGACCATTCCGAACGAATCGAAATCGAACCGGTGGGGCCGTCGGGTCCCGCCCAGGATGAACCACTGTGAATCAAGTCGACATCGGGATCGCCATCGCCTTCACGGCGGGTGTCTTCTCCTTCCTTTCCCCGTGCGTGCTCCCTCTGGTGCCGAGCTACCTGACGTTCGTGACGGGGATGAGCCTCGAGGATCTCCAGGAAGGCGTGAACCGAAAAGCGACATTCATTCATTCGCTTCTCTTCGTGATCGGCTTCAGCTCGATCTTCATCCTGCTCGGCGCGTCGGCGTCCTTCTTGGGTCAGTTCTTTCGGGCCTACCAGGATTGGATCGCCCGAATCGGTGGGCTGATCATCATCATCCTCGGGCTCCACCTCGCGGGCGTCTTCAAGTTGACCCCGCTGATGCGGGAGAAGCGGATCCACTTGCACGACAAACCCGCCGGATACCTCGGGACCCTGGGTGTCGGGATGGCGTTCGGCGCGGGGTGGACGCCGTGCATCGGACCCATCCTGGGCGCGATTCTCACGTACGGAGCCACCCAAGACACGATGTGGGCCGGGGTCGGCCTTCTGAGTGTCTACTCTCTCGGACTGGCGGTCCCGTTCTTGGCGGCATCGCTCGCGCTGGACTGGTTCCTTCAGACCTTCCAGAGGTTCAGGAAGTGGATTCCGATCATCGAGAAGAGTTCGGGTGTTCTTCTGATCGTGCTCGGGCTGTTGCTCCTGACCGGTCGGCTGACCGTGCTCGCGGCGTGGCTCAACCGCTTCACGCCCGACTTCATCATGGAGCGGATCTGAGGGCAGGGCCGGCCAGGTCTTCCGCGATCATCTGACGACGGAGGAGGCGGGCGTACGTCCCTTCCTCTCCGATCAGTTCGGGGTGCGTGCCCCGCTGTGCGATTCGACCGTCGTCGAGCACGAGGATCACATCGGCATCCATCACCGCAGACACTCTGTGGCTGATGATGAACGCCGTGCGGAGGTCCGTCACATTGCGGAGATCGTCGAGGATCGCCGTTTCGGTATGGGTGTCGACCGCGCTCAGGGCGTCGTCTAGCACGAGGATCCGAGGATCCCGTGCGAGTGCTCGAGCGAGGGTCGCGCGCTGCTTCTGGCCTCCGGACAGGTTGATCCCCCGCTCACCCAGCATCGTGTCGTAGCCCGCAGGGAAGTCGACGATCTGGTCGTGGAGCTGGGCGACCTCGGCCGACGTCTTCACCGCCCGGGCCACCGGTGACTCAGCGGTCTCGATCTCGGCGGCCGTCGTCCGACCGTCGATGCCCATGCCGATGTTGCCCGCGATCGAGTCCGAGAAGAGGAAGGGGTCCTGGGGGACCACGCCGAAGATCCTTCGGAGTTCGCGGGGATCCACCTCGTCGAGCGGAATACCGTCCAGGAGGATCGTCCCTTCGGTCGGGTCGTACAGGCGGGTCATGAGGGCGATGAGCGTCGTCTTTCCCGAACCCGTCGGCCCGACGATGGCCGCCGTCTGCCCCGCCTCGACCCGGAAGCTCACGTCTTGAAGCACGGGGCGTTCCGTCCCCGGGTACGTGAAGCCGACGTTGCGAAACTCGATGGTGCCCCGCGCGTTCTCGATCGATCGAACGTCCCCCGCGACGTGGATCGCGGACTCCGTTTCGAAGATCCGGTTCAGTCGGCCCATCGAGGCCGCGCCCCGCTGGTAGAGGTTCACCACCCACCCGAGGGCGATCATCGGCCAGATCAGAAGGGTGAGGTAGAAGCCGAACGCGACGAAGTCGCCGAGGCTGATCCGATCCGCGATGACCTCGAGTGCGCCCAGCCCGGTTACGAGCACCATCGCCACCCCGGACATGAGCATGAGGAAGGGGTGGAACATCCCGGCCGTCAGGACGAGTCGCATGTTCCGAGCGCGGTAGTCCAGGTTGTAGTCGTCGAACTGGCGGCGCTGCTCGTCCTCCTGCGTGTAGGCACGCACGAGTCGGACGCCCGACAGGTTCTCCTGGACGAAGGTGGAGAGCGAGGAGAACTGCTCTTGGATCTCCTCGAAGCGTCGATGGATGATTCGGCCGAAGAAGAGGACGATCGGCGGAAGGGCGAGCAGGGGAACCAGAGCGAAGCCGGTCAGACGCGGACTGATCGTCAACATCAGCGCGAGTGCGAAGGCGAAGCTGGCGACGGTGTTGACCGTGTACATGATCGCCGGGCCGGCGGCCATGCGGACCGCGAGGGTGTCGTTCGTCGCCCTGCTCATCAGGTCACCGGTGCGCGTCTCCCCGTAGAAGGTCGCGTCCATTCGGAGGAGGTGCCCGAAGAAGTTGTCGCGGAGGTCGGTCTCGATGCGGCGAGAGATCCCGTTGAGAAGCTGCCGCATGCCGAACCGAAACACCCCTCCTGCGAAGGAGGCCGCGATGATCAACCCGGCCAATCCCGCGATGCGTCCAGCCGTGACGTTCGGGTCCTCCAGCGCATCGATCGCGAGCTTCATGAACCAGGGGCCGGCCACCTGGAATACGTTCGCGAAGATCACGCACACGATCCCCCAAAAAAGGCCGACCCGATACGGGCGGAAGTACGGGAGGATGGTGCGCAGCTCGTGCATGGGAAGGGCGGTACCCGGGTTCGGCGATGTCGGTCCGATCTACGACGACGGCCCGGGCGAGCCCGCTCCGTGCGTGTTGCGATATTCGTGAAGGATGCCGCGTAGGCGGTGGAGTGTGAGGCCGGTCTCGATCGCGTCGGGAGTGTGCCGCGCGCGAGACACGAGATGGGCCCCGAGGCCCTCGAGGAGGGCCCGCCAGTGCCATCGTGGCGCCCGTCCCAGCATCGGCCCCTCGGGATACGGCTGGATCAACCTCGACCACGTCAGGCCGACCCGAAAGCTCCGCGCGAAGAGCTGCTTCCTCGTGAGTTGGTCGGGGCGCACGATATGGCGGACGTGCGCGTCGGGGACGTACACGATCGTCGTTCCTCCGCGGACCATTCGGAGGATCAGGTCGGTCTCCGACCCCATCGTGTAGGTCGGCGACCCGTCGGGGCCGATCGAGTCGTCCAATCCGAAGTCCTTCAGGACGTTCGTGCGCACCGCGAGGTTCGGCCCATTGGGGGGCGCCGTCGTTTCTCCCTCGTCCGGACGAGGCGCGTATCGAGCGAAGTTGATGCCGGGCTGCTCCTCGAGTGCGAAGACCGCGTCGGGAAAGCCGGGCGGCGCTGCCAGCGTGGTTCGCCCTCCGAAGATCCCCGCGTCGGGCCACTCCTCAGCGGCGCGGGCCAGCGCGCGGAGCCACTCGGGGGTCGGAATGACGTCATCGTCGGTGAAGACGACGAGGGCGGATCCGACGTGGGGGAGGAGACGGTTCAGCGCCCGGTTCTTCCCCGGTCGTGTCTCCCGCTCGACGTGGAGTGACAGCGGGCCCTTCAGGGTCTCGAGCATCTCGGACGTGTGGTCCGAGCTGGCGCTGTCGCAGACGAGGAGTTGGACGTCCAGGTCCGGACCCCGTTGTGCGTCGATGCGCTCCAAGGTGCCCCGCAGAATGTCCGCGCGGTCCTTGGACGCGATCAGGACGGAAAGGTCGGGTCCGCCGCCCGCGGGGGCGGTCAGTACCCGCGCGCGGCTCCTCCGCGTCGTGGATCGGACCACGCGGAGAGCCCGTCCGGGCCAACGAGGATCGCCTGCACGTCTCCCGACACTCCGCCGCGTTCGACCATCGTATGACCGAGCGCCTCGAGGGCTGCGACGGTGGCCGGGTCGAGTCCGCCGGCTTCGTAGAAGATCTGATCGGGTAGGTGTTGGTGGTGCACACGCGGGGCGTTCACGGCCTGCACCACGTTCATCCCGTAGTCCAAGACGTTCGAGATCGTTTGGAAGACGGTCGTGATGATCGTGGAGCCGCCGGGCGTCCCCGTGACCATTCTCAGCTGCCCGTCCGGACCGACGACGATCGACGGAGTCATCGCGGACAGCATGCGCTTGCCCGGTCCGACCGCATTGTTCTCCCCCTGGACCAATCCGAACTGGTTCGGCGTGCCCGGCTTCGCGGCGAAGTCGTCCATCTCGTTGTTCAGGACGAAGCCGGCACCCGCCACCGTCACCTTGCTGCCGTACCACGAGTTGATCGTCGTCGTTACGGACACGGCATTTCCGTCCCCGTCCACGATCGAATAGTGCGTGGTGTTCTCGCCTTCGTCCGGTCCCCCCTCCATCCCCGGACCGACGTCGGTGGACGCCGTCGCGGCATCGGATCGGATCGTCGTCGCCCGCTCCGCGGCGTACGCGTTCGAGGTCATGCGCTCGAGGGGCATGTCGACGAAGTCGGGGTCGGCCAGGTAGTGATTCCGGTCCGCGTAGGCGCGCTTCCACGCTTCGGCGTACAGGTGAACCATCTCCGGTCCGTGCCACGGCATCGACGAGAGGTCGTACCGCTCGAGGATGTTCGCCATCTCGGCCATCGTTGCCCCTCCGGACGACGATGGGGGCATCGAGGTGACCGTGTGGCCGCGGTACGTGAAGGTGATCGGATCGCGCCAGGCAGCCGCGTACTGCGCGAGGTCTTCGTGCGTGATGATGCCGTCGCCGCGATCCATCTCGGCCACGATCAAATCCGCGGTTTCTCCGCGGTAGAAGCCGTCGGGGCCCTGGTCTCGGATCCGCCGCAGAGTGGCCGCGAGGTCGGGCTGCCGGAGGGTGTCCCCGACGATCGGGGGCGCCCCGTCACGAGGGAGGAACTGGGCGGCAGACGCCGGGAATGCGCTCAACGCCTCGACCATCGTCGGCGCCAGGGAGCGGAGGAATCGCTCGCGCACGACGAAGCCGTCGGCGAGGAGGACGGCGGGCTCGACGAGGTCGTTCCATGCCATCGTCCCGTACCGTTGATGCACCTCCCACATGCCGGCGACGGTGCCGGGGACTCCGGCCGCGAGGTGCCCGACGACCGACTTGTCCGTCAAATTGCCTTCGTCGTCGAGGTACATGTCCCGCGTGGCAGCCAAGGGCGCCTTCTCGCGGTAGTCGATGGCGTCCGTATGTCCGTCCGCCGTCCGAAGGACCATGAAGCCGCCCCCGCCGATGTTCCCGGCTTCCGGGTTGACCACGGCCAGCGCGAATTGAACGGCGATCGCCGCGTCGATCGCATTGCCACCGGCCCGGAGCACGTCGACGCCGATGTCGCTCGCGTACTCGTCGGTCGACACCACCATGCCCGTCGGCGCGGTCACGGGTGCCGCGGTCGCGGAGTAGTCCCACGAAGCCGGGAAGGTCACACCATCGGTCGAGGCGTCGTCGACGGCACAACCGGCCAGGACGACGAGCACGCCGAACCAACTCCGGCGCGCGATGGTGGACGTCGACGTGTCAGGGCGAGGGAACATGTATGGTCCGGGAGGGAGTAGCTTCGTTGCCGCGCCTCGGCGGCCGTCCGTAGCTTCGGGCGCCGCTGAAGATCAGTGAGCCCCAGCCCCGTCACAAGCAGTCATGCGAGACCCACGACTCACCGAGCAACGGAACCCTGCGTCCGGAGACATCGACCGGTTGGACCCCCTCGGCATCGTCGATTTGATCAATGCCCAGGACCGTACCGTGGCGGAGGCCGTGGGGGCGCAGCGTGAGCCGATCGCCCGCGCACTCGGCTTCGCGGAGGCCGCATTCCGGGCGGGCGGTCGACTGATCTACGTGGGTGCGGGCACCTCGGGACGCCTCGGTGTGTTGGACGCCGCGGAGATGCCACCCACGTACGGGACAGACCCCGAGATGGTGCGGGGGGTCATCGCGGGCGGACTCGAGGCCTTGGTTCGGGCGCAGGAAGGCGCCGAGGACCACCGGGCCGACGGAGCGGCCGCGATCGACGAACTCGACGTGTCCGAGCGGGACTTCGTGCTCGGCATCGCGACGTCGGGGACGACTCCGTACGTCCACGGAGCAGTCGACCGAGCGCGGGAACGGGGAGCACGTGTCGGCTTCTTCCTCTGTACGCCGCCGCCCGATGAATTGATCGAACGCATGGACGTCGTGATCGCCCCGCTGGTGGGACCGGAGGTCATCACGGGGTCGACCCGGATGAAAGCGGGCACCGCCACGAAGCTCGTGCTCAACACGATCACGACGGGCGCGATGGTCCGTCTCGGGAAGGTCTACGGCAACCTGATGGTGGACCTCCAGGTCACGTGCGAAAAGCTCCAGGATCGCGGTGAGCGAATCCTCCAGGAGTTGTTGGACGTGCCGCGCGCCGACGCGAAGCATCTGCTCGATTCGGCCGGTGGCCACGTGAAGACGGCGATCGTCATGGGACGGCTCGGCGTTCCGGCGGAGCGTGCCACGGAGATGCTCTCCGACGCGAACGGCGTCGTGGCGGACATCGACGGGGTGCTGCCGGAGTGACGCCGAACCAGTGGCAGGGGGCGTCGATCGCTCTCGTCGTGGGAGTGGCGGCGTGCTTCGTATGGCTCGGCTTCACACCGGTCCCGCACACAGGCGGAGACAACGCCGGGTACGTGGCGCTCGCTCACGGACTTCTCGACGGCGCCGGGTACACCGACGTCTTCGACCCGGAGGGGCTCCCCCACACGAAGTATCCTCCGCTCTTCCCCGCGTTCCTCGCGGCGATGGTCGGTCTGGGAGCGAAGAGTTGGGCCGCCCTCAAGTGGTCGGCGGCGCTCCCGACGATCCTCACGGTGCTGCTCACGTATCTGTGGGCGGAACGACGGGTGGGTAGGCTTCCGGCCCTCGGCGTCTCGACCCTCGTCGCGGCGTCGTCGGCGTTCGTGTATTACGCGCACTGGGTGCTGTCCGACCCCCTCTTCATCGCCCTCACCATGGGCGCCCTGTACGCCTTCTCCAGGTCCCTAGCGGATCCCACGGACGGGGAGTCCGAGAGGCCGCTGGTGCCGGTGTGGCTGGCGGTGGGTGTGGTATGCACTGGACTCGCCTACTTCACCCGGTCGGCAGGGCTCCCCCTCGTGGTGGCCGTCTTGGCGTGGCTCGCGCTTCGACGGGAATGGCGACCGCTGGCCGCGGCCGCGGGGGGGCTCGGTCTTCCGATGCTGCTCTGGTCGATACGCGGCCGGGGTGAAGGCGTCGCCCAGTACGGGACCGAATTCTGGATGGTCAATCCGTACGAGCCCGAGTTGGGCACGATCGGCGTGGCGGGTTTGATTCCCCGCGCCTTCGAGAATGGGGAGGCGTACCTCCTGCAACACCTTCCGGCCGGGATCGTGGGAGCGGGCGGGCCGGCGCTGCCCTGGATCGGCGTCGGCCTCATCGTCGTCGCGCTCGTCGGTTGGGCCCTCTCGTCTCGGGACGACCTCGGGGTCACCGAGTTGTTCCTCCCCCTGTACGTCGGCCTGATCCTGCTGTGGCCGGCCGTGTGGGGCGGTGACCGCTTCGCGCTGCCCCTCTTCCCGATCGTCTTTCTGTACGGCGTGGTCGCGATCCGACGCCTCGGGGATCGAGTGCCGATTCCGGCCATGCGGGCGGTCGGTGCGCTCGTCTTCCTCGGGCTCTTTCTGCCCGCCACGGCATCGACACTCGACGCGCGGGAGCAGAACCGCACCTGTGCATCGTTCGCCGCCGCGAACGGCCCATGGGCCTGTTATGGGCCACGGGTGAGCTCCTTTGTCGAGGCGGCACGGTGGACAACTCGCGGGCTCCCCGAGGGGGCTGCCGTGCTCTCCCGCAAGCCGCGGCACTTCTACGCCCAGAGCGGCGTGCCGAGCCGCGCATTCGCGTTCAGCGACGATCCGGACGAGCAGTTGGCGCTCGCCGACCGACTCGGGGCCCGATACGTCCTACTGGATCAGTGGGACGGGCTCGCGGCCCGCTACGTGGCCGGAGCGGTGCAGAGAAGACCGAGTGCGTTCTGCTACATCCGTGCCTTCGGCGATCCGGCCCAGGGCGGGGCTCAGCTTCTCGGTGTCCTGCCGGCGGGTGCTCGCACGTCCAACTCCGTAGAGACGGGACTCGTCCCGTGCCCGGACGAGTACGTCCGTTCCGCCGAGGCCGAGAACTACTCGTCCTCGTCCGGGATTCCGTTGCTCGAGGGAGACGACTCGTAGAGGATGGCCAACGCGATGCCGAAGACGAGATGCTCGAGGTAGGCCCGGTCGTCCGGCTCGACGCCATCCAACAGCTCTCCTACGAAGGGGAGTCGCCGTTGCGGCGTGTGCGATCCGAGGAGCGAGCCCAGCCCCCCGACAGGGTCGGCGGCGTACTCCGCGGACCCGTAGATCGCGCCCTTCATGACGGACGACCCCGGGAGACGAGGCTCGACGACACCACCGTACACGAGGCCCTGGCTCGCGCCCGCGATCAGGCGATCCGCCGTTCCTTCATCGAGGATCGGCACCGACCGATCCCCGCGCAGGAGTGGTCGAACCAGATCGACGAGCACCGCCGCCGTTGCTCCTGCGGCACACGCGCGCAGCAGCTTCGTGAAGCCTGGAGTGCGGCTCCCGGTCCAACGGGCGAGCAGGTGATCCACCGAAACCGCGATCGCCGCCGCGACGAGTTCGTCAGCGGACGGAACCTCGTTCTGCGCGGGGCGCTGAGCGGGCAGGCCGTGTCCGTCTCGGGACGGGTCCTCGGCCTCGGCTCGGCGTTCGGCCAGCCCAAGGACTTTTCGCTCGGCCCTCGGCTGCGCGTGTCGGGCGCGCTCCAAGGCGTGCCCGAGGTGAAACCAGATGCTCTTCGTGGAGGTCATGCAGGATGAGTTCGGGACCGGGAGGCAGAAGAGTGGCGCGGGCGGGGAGGCATTTCAAGCAGCTCGTCGGTGTGGCGGTGCTCGCGACGGCGTTCGTCGGCCTCGAGCCGGAAGACGGGGTCGCGCAGCGCCCGAACGAGAGCTGGAAGACCATCACGACCGAGCACTTCCGGGTCACCTACCCGGAGCACCTCGAGGAGCTCGGCCGACGGGCCGCGGACCGCTCCGAACGGGCGTGGGACGAGTTGGTCGAGGTCTTCGTCGAGCCACCGCAGGACAAGATCGACGTTCTCCTCACCGATCACACGGACGTCTCGAACGGCTTCGCGGGTGTGACGCCGTCGAACCGCGTCGTGATCTATGCTCGGCCCCCGGTCGACTCCTGGTCGATCGGACACTCGGACGAGTGGCTCGAACTCGTCATCACCCACGAGTTGGTGCACATCCTCCACTTGGACCTGAGCCTCAACCCGATCGGTCGGGTCGCGCGGTCGGTGTTCGGTCGCGTCAGCGCCGAATGGCCGTTCTTTCCCGAGCTGGGGACCCCGAGATGGGTGATCGAGGGGCTGGCCACATGGTACGAGACGGAGCTCACGAACGCGGGCCGCGTCCACGGCACCTTCAACGAGATGCAGATCCGGACGGCGATCTTGGAGGATCGCTTCGAGGACATCGGTCAGGCGTCGGGCCGGTCGCCCCAGTGGCCGACGGGCAACCGCGCGTACGCCTACGGGTCTCACTTCTTCAACTATCTGACCCGGAAGTACGGCTCGGAGCGGATGGGGGCCTTCGCGGAGGCGATCGCCCGCCAGTGGATCCCGTACCGCATCGACGGAGCCGGACGCTCCGCATTCGGTGTCTCCCTGACCGATGAGTGGGAGTTGTGGAGGGCAGACCTCGAGAGAGACCTCGCAGAGTTGGACGAACGGTTGCTGCAGCTCGGGCCGATCACCGAATCCGAGATGCTGCCCGGTGGGGGGCGGCTGGCGATTCACCCCGAGGTCTCCCCGGACGGGCGGTACGTGGCGTTTGCCAGCTCCGACGGGAATGCCGACCTGCAGATTCGTCTCTACGACGTCACCACGGGCCTCCTGCACTCCGCAGGTCGCTCGAACGGGACGCCAACCATGGCGTGGTTGCCCGGGAATCGACTCCTGATCGGCCAACTCGAACTCGACGGGCCGTACCAGTCCTGGTCCGATCTCTACGTACGCGAGTTGGACGGCTCGGAGCGACGGGTCACCCATGGTGCGCGGGTCAGCCAGCCCGCACCCTCCCCGGACGGGTCCGCCGCGGTGGCGGTTCAACAGGGTGGGGGCACCAACGCCCTCGTCCGGGTCGATCTCGCCACCGGCGAGGTGACGCCGTGGGTGGCGGCGGACCCCGACGTTCACTGGGCCTTCCCGACCTGGTCGCCCGACGGGCGGACTGTCGCCGTGACGCGGTGGGAGCCCGAGGGGTATCACGACCTCGTCTTGCTCGACGCCGGGACGGGAGAGGTCGTGCAACGGGTCACGCGAGACCGATCTCTCGACATGAACGCGTCGTGGACCGCCGACGGTGCGTGGCTGCTGTGGGGCTCCGACCGGACGGGCATCGTCAACGTTCTCGGTGCCCCCGTGCTCGAGGACGGGCGGGTCGGCGATCCCGTGATGTTGACCAACGTGCGCACGGGGGCCGCATATCCGGCCGTGGACCCCTCGGGCGCCCGCCTGTACTTCTCGGGGTACCACGCAGACGGATGGTTCATCGAGGAGACCGCTTTCGAACCGAGCGGCCGTCGGTCCGCTCCCCGAGCCGGGATCCGCTTCGATGCCGGTGGGCCCGTGCCACAGCGAGGTTCGACGACCGAGGCCTCCTCGGACTATTCACCGTGGCCCACCGTGGGGCCGAAGTACTGGGAGGTCGCGACCACCGACGTCGTGTCGGTCCCGCGTGTGCAGGTGGACTCCTTGGTCCTTCCAGGTCGTGAACTGCTGGGGGTCGGGGTCGGCATTCGGACCGGGGGACGCGACCTGGTCGGGCGCCACGCGTGGGGTGCCGCGGCGACCTTCGCGCCGGCCGGTGACAAGTTCTCCGGCTCGGCCTCGTACTCCTACGGCGGTTTGGGCAACCCCCTGTTGTCGCTCAGTGCTCGCCAGGGGTGGGTGGGCGCGGGTCAGACGGTCACCGACATGGCCGCGGACACCGTACTCGTGCTCGAGCGAGAGCGAGGGGTGAGCGCGGGCTTGACCGTGCTGATGCCGACGTGGCGCCGGAACCTCTCGCTGACACTCGCCGCGGGCATGGTCTGGGAGTCCCGCGAGGTGTGGGACACCGCGCTCCAGCCGACCGATGCGTTCACCCTCTCCCGGCCCACGGCCCGGGTGGACGAAGTCAGTGCGTCGGTCTCGTTCAACTCCACACGCGGCTTCCCCTTCCAGATGGGAATGTCGAAGGGGCTGAGCGTCTTCGTGTTCGGCCGGATCGCCAACGACGCCACCCTCGCGGACTCTCTGGCGTCCGTCGCCGGGGTCGATCGTTCGCTATCCGAGGCGCGAGGCCGCGTTCGAGGGGCGATCCCGCTCTGGCGCAGTGGCTTCGGACGGCAGGTCCTCGCGATCCAGGTGGCTGGAGGCGTCGCGAACGGCCCCGGTGCCGGTATTGGGCACTTTCGGGTCGGTGGTGCGTCGGGGCAGCGCGAGCAGCTGACCGGGCTGGAAGCCTTCGGCGGCAACTTCATCTTCTTCCCCGTCCGAGGGTACGCACCCACGTCCCGCTTCGGCCGGTACGCGTGGAGCGGATCGGTCGAGTGGCGGATCCCCCTCTGGCTCGGGAATCAAGGCTTCAGGGTGTGGCCGGTCCACCTCGACCGATCCCACGTCTCCGTCTTCTTCGATGCCGGGAACGCGTGGGGACCCGACGTTTCCCCGTCCGGCTTCGTGAATACGCTCCAGGTGGCGCTCGCCTCCGCCGGTGCCGAGCTCACGACCGAGGTTTTGGCCCTGTTCGACGTGCAGCTCCGCCTCCGAGGAGGCTTCGGGGTGCCTTTCGTTCGCGTCGCCGGAGACGGGACGAGCGTCCGGGGATGGCTGCGGGTCGGAGTGCCGTTCTAGCGCGGAACCCGCGCACCATCGAACGATCGCCGACGAGCCTTGCGAGGCGTCGAGTTGCGGCCGAATATACACCGAACGGATCGCGATGAAACACCGAAGATTTTCGGGTTCGTGACCCGGTCGTGACGCCCGCGTCAAGGAACATATGGCGCAAGGCGTTTGTGTCTTGACCCCAAGATATGGGGGTCATAGTATGCCTCTGCCCAACATCTCGTAGGGCTCGGACAGTTTTCCACATGAAAGTTGGCGGCGGGGGCTGGCTCCCGCCGCTTTCCCACCTCTAGGTCCCACGTTTTCCACAGCTTTTCCACACGGAGTACCGTCGCAATGCGCGTTCATGAGCCCCGCCCCCGCAAAGAGTCCGTCATCTTCGACGATGTGCTACCCGAGGATCTCCCGGAGGCCGAACTCACCGAAAACGCCCGAATCGTGCTGGGGAAGCGCTATCTGAAGAAGGACGGGGACGGGGAGCCGATCGAGGAGCCGGAAGTGATGTTCTGGCGTGTGGCGCGCACGATCGCGGCCGTAGACGGGGACTACGGTGCCTCCGAGTCGGCCGTAGACGAGATCGCCCGCCACTTCTACGACCTCATGATCAACGGCAAGTTCGAGCCGAACTCGCCGACGCTCATGAATGCGGGTCGCCCCCTCGGGCAGCTGTCCGCCTGCTTCGTGCTTCCGGTCGACGACGCGCTCTCGAATGGCCAGAGCGGCATCTACGACACCTTGAAGTCGATGGCGCTCGTGCACCAATCGGGTGGGGGCACCGGCTTCGGCTTCTCGCGGCTCCGCTCCGAGGGTGAGACCGTTCGCTCCACGATGGGTGTGGCGTCGGGCCCGGTTTCCTTCATGAAGCTCTACGACGCGAGCACGGACGTCGTGAAGCAGGGCGGAACCCGGCGCGGCGCGAACATGGGCATCCTCCGGGTCGACCACCCCGATATCCGAAGCTTCATCACCTGCAAGAACGACACGACGCAGGTGACGAACTTCAACATCTCGGTGGCGATCACGGACGCCTTCATGGAGGCGGTCCAGAACGACACGACGTACGCGTTGAAGAATCCCCGGAACGGCGAGGTCATCGGGGAAGAGAACGCCCGTGAGATCTTCGACATGATCATCCACGGTGCGTGGCTGACCGGCGAACCCGGCACCTTCTTCATCGACCGTGCGAACGAGTACAACCCGGTTCCGGCCCTCGGGTCGTACGAGGCGACGAACCCGTGCGGAGAGCAGCCGCTCCTCCCGTACGACGTCTGCAACCTCGGCAGCATCAACCTGGGCAAGTTCGTGAAGCCCGATGCACGCCCCGGACAAGATCCGGACGAGGCGGTCGACTGGGATGCGCTCCGTCAGGTGGTCCACATGTCGACGCACTTCCTCGACAACGTGATCGACGCGAACGTCTACCCGCTCCCCGAGATCCACGATCTGGCACAGAACATCCGCCGCATCGGCCTCGGTGTGATGGGATGGGCGGATATGCTGGTGCGGCTCGGTGTCCCGTACGATTCGGAGGCCGGGGTCGAGCTCGGTCGTCGCGTCATGGAATTCCTCAACGAGGAGTCCCGGAACGCGTCCGAGCGTCTCGCCGAGACCCGTGGCGTCTTCCCCGCGTGGGAGGAGTCGATTTGGGGACCGGACGGCAAGGCCGCGACACGAGAGGATGGCAGCCGGATTCGGGGCGAGCGCACGCTCCGAAACTGCAACCTCACGACCGTGGCCCCCACCGGCACGATCTCGATCTTCGCCGGCTGCTCGGGCGGTATCGAGCCGATGTTCGCCGTGGCCTTCATGCGGAATCAGGCCGGCGTGCTCATGCCGGACGTGAACCCGGACTTCGTCCGGATGGCGAAGGAGGGCGGGTGGTACTCCGACGAACTGATGGAGCGCATCGCGAACGAAGGGCACATCCACTTCGACGAGGTGCCGGAGGCGGTGCAACGGATCTTCCGGACCGCGCACGACATCACGCCGGAGTGGCACGTGCGGATGCAGGCCGCGTTCCAGGAGCACACGGATTCGGCCATCTCCAAGACGACCAACTTCCCGCGTGAAGCGAGCGAGGAAGATGTGCGTCAGATCTACGAGCTGGCCTTCAGCCTCGGCTGCAAGGGTGTCACGGTGTACCGGGACGGCTCACGGGATGGTCAGGTGCTCTCGACAGGCGCCACGAAGAGCGACAGTCAGGCGGAGACCGAGTCCGCCGAGGTCACCGACCTCCAGCATCAGCTGGCCGATGCTCGTGAGGAGGCGCACAACCTGCGGATCGAAGCGGATCTTCTGAAGGCCGAGCTTCTGGATCAGGACCAGACGGCCGGGGCCGCCCGACACAAGCGCCAGCGCCCCGCTGCGCTACGCGGGTACACGATGAAGATGATGTCGCCGCTCGGCGATCTGTACGTGACGATCAACGAGGATGTGAACGGCCGACCGTTCGAGGTTTTCTGCACACTGGGCAAAGCCGGAGGGGCGGCGATGGCCGACGCGGAAGCGATCGGGCGCCTCATGTCGCTCGCGCTCCGCTCGGGGATCTCGATCAAGCAGGTGAAGGATCAAGTACGAGGGATCTCCTGTGACCGCGCGGTCGGGCTCGGCCCGAACAAGGTGCTCTCCGTCCCGGACGCGGTCGGTCAGGCGATCGAGCGCTACCTGATCGAGAAGGAAGGCGTCCAGGAGGACCTGCCGTTGAAGGTGTCGGCGACCCAGGGTGCGACGCAGACGCAGTCGAGCGCCTCGTCGGACGCGGGACCGGACCTCTTCGATATGGGCACGTGCCCCGAGTGTGGCGCAGGGCATCTCGCGTTCGAAGAAGGCTGCAAGAAGTGCCACATCTGTGGCTACTCCGAGTGCGGCTGACGCGACCGCACGTGTAACCATTCTCGCTGGCGGTGTAGAACGAGGGCGACCCGATTCCGGGTCGCCCTCTTCTCTTTGCTCCTGACGCGTCCACGATCATGCGCTCTGCCTTCGCCCTCGCTGTTCTGCTGACTCTTCCGGGTCAGCTGTCGGGACAGTTCCTCGACCTGGGCGGCCCCATCGAGGAGGCGGATCTCCTCTACCTGTCGGGAGAGGCTCGGCAATCGTTGGAGGTCTTGGAACGGTACCTCGCCGAGGACTCGACGGACGTCGGCGCCCTGTGGCGGGCGGCTCGTTCCGCGGTGATCATCGGCATCACCGAAGATGGATCCCGGAACCAGAACCGATGGCTCGACCCCGCCATCGGGTGGGCGGGTCGTGCGGTCGAACTCGAGGCGGACAACGTCGACGGCCTCTACTGGCGCGGCGTCGCGACGGGGCGGCGTGCGATGAATGCGGCACCGTCCTACGCCGCGCAGCTCGCCCAGGTGGTATACGACGATGCGCATGCCATCCTCGCCACCGACCCGGATCACGGTGGCGCGCACAACATGCTGGGGAAGCTGAACTACGAGGTCATGGCGCTATCCAGAGTCAAACGACTCGCCGCCCGGACCTTCATGGGTAATGACGCGCTTCGCGACATGAGTTGGGAGAACGCCGAACACCACCTATCTCTGGCCGCGGAGGCGTGGCCGGACTACGTCCTCTTCCACTTCGACCTCGCGCAGCTTCATCGGCGCCGAGATCGCAGGGAAGAGGCAATCGAGTCGTATCGCCGGGTGCTCGCTCTCCCAGCCGTCCACCCGGTAGACGCGGGCTTCCAGGATCAGGCGCGAGCACAGCTCGCCGAGTGGGGTGTCCTGCCGAGCTGACCTGCGGTAGGCGCGATCAGCCGTTTCGACGGTTCCACGGCCCTGTGATCGCAACCGTCCACGCGTCGGTCTGCATGTTCACGAAGAAGGTCGACCCGTCGGGCGAGAAGCACGCTCCGGCGAACTCGCCGTTGCCGTTGAGATTGTGAGCGAACGGTGAGATGCGCCCGTCCGGCGTCACGACCAAGACCCGGTCGTCGTCGGTTCCGTCTTCGCAGACGAAGAGGTCGCCCCACGGTGCGATCGCCAGGTTGTCGGCGTTCTCCACGATGGCGCCATCGTTCGGTTCGACGAACAACTCGAGTGTTGCCGGACGCTCCCACTCTTCGGGCGTGCCCTCGACAGGACTGGGGCGGTACCTCCAGATCTGTCCCTTCCTCGCCGGGCCACCGTTCGTGCACGCGATGTAGACCTCACCCTGACCGTCTCGCTCCCCGTAGAAGATCCCCTCGCCACGCGCGAAGCGTGCAGCTCCGGCCTCGAACCCACGGTAGCGGAGGTCGTTGTCGGGAGACTCGGGATCCCACATGTCGATCCAGTCGACGACCAGCGTCCGCCCAGGCGTTACGCTCTGTTGCCCGAAGTTTCGCAGGTCGGCCGAAGGCGAGTCTCGCACCGCGAGCGCCTGGAGTCGGCCTCCCTCGTGCAGTTGGCCCGGAACGTTCGGAATGAAGCGGTAGAGCAGCCCGTCACTCAGATCCTCCGTTTGGTACACGACACCGCTCACGGGATCGACGGCGATGGCCTCGTGGACGAAACGACCCATCTCGACGAGCGGGCGAGGTTGGGCGACTCCGGAGCCCAGCGCAGGGACCTCGAAGTTGTATCCGTGTGCCTTGTCGTAGCGGGAACCCGGCGTCTCGGTCGTCTCCTCACAGCTGATCCAGCTGCCCCATGGCGTGGGTCCTCCGGCACAGTTCACGAGGGTGCCGGCCAGACTAAGATGATGCGAGACCAGGCTCTGACGCTCGGTGTCGTAGACGATGGTCGTCGTGCCGCCGAGGGCTGGCCGATCGCCCCCTCCTGCGTCGTACAGCAAGTCCGCGTCCAGGCGGGACAGGAGCTCCATGTCGGCACCAAACGCTCCCTCGGCCGGGTCCGTGTCGAGGCCCATCTCGTGGTTCCGCACGAGTACCGTCGTGCCATTCGGACCGGCGAAGGTCGCCATGCCGTCGTGCCGCGTCGGCACGAAGAAGCCGTCGTTCATGCGCTCCCCGCCCCGAGAGATCAGCCGATAGCTGAATCCTTCCGGTAGAGCGATGATCCCCGCGGGGTCATCGACGAGCGGTCCGAACCGGCTGGGGACCTCGAGAGGCATCACACGGGGGCGTGCGCAGGCGATGCCTTGGAAGCCGAGCGAGATCGCGGCCGCAGATCCGAGGAATTCACGCCGAGAGATGGTCATCGTGGAGTCGGAAAGGGCGAGTAGTCACGACACAATCTATCCATAGTCGGTCCGACGCGGCGGCTCGTCACCAGATCGGTACGTACGACATCGCGCGCAGCACCGGACGGCGGTCGAGCGTCACTGGAGCGCGTAGACACACGAGCGTGATGCCCTAGTTTGTGCCGCCTTCACCCCCCTCTTGAGGAGTATCCGTGAGCGAAGCCTCTCCGACGACCGTGCGCGCCGCCGTGGTGCAAGCGGGCGCACACCCGTTCGACACGCCCGGAGCGGTCCAGACCGTCGCGTCCATGACACGGACGGCCGCGGAGGATGGGGCCGAGTTGATCCTGTTTCCCGAGGCGTACGTGGGGGGATACCCGTGGGGGCTCTCCTTCGGCACCGCAGTCGGTGGACGGTCCGATGCCGGACGGCGTACGTGGGAGCGCTACTGGGACTCCGCGATCGACGTCCCCGGCCCGGAGGTTTCGCGACTCGGGGAAGTCGCGAGCGAGCACGGCGTGTACCTCTGCGTCGGAGTGATCGAGCGCGACAGCACCTTCAGCGGCGGCACCCTCTTTTGCACGCTGCTCTACTTCGGTCCGGACGGGTCGCTCCTGGGCAAACACCGGAAGCTCAAGCCGACGGCGGCGGAGCGCCTCATTTGGGGAGAGGGTGATGGAAGCACGCTCACCACGATCGACGCCCCGTTCGGTCGGGTCGGCGGGCTGATCTGTTGGGAGAACTACATGCCCCTCGCACGGACCGCGATGTACGCGAAGGGAGTGCAGATCTACCTGGCTCCGACTGCCGACGCTCGGGATCGCTGGCAAGCTACGCTGCAGCACATCGCCCTGGAGGGGCGGTGCTTCGTGTTGGGGTGCAACCAGTACGTACACCGGTCGATGTACCCGGCCGATCTGGAGATCGCGTCGGACTTGGACGCGTGGCCTGAGACCCTGTCACCGGGTGGGTCCGCGATCTACGGGCCGCTCGGTGAGCAACTCGGAGCCCCGTTGTGGAACGAAGCCGGGATCGTCATCGCCGATCTCGACATGTCGGCGATCGCGCGTAGCAAGTTCGACTTCGACGTCGTCGGGCACTATGCGCGTCCCGACGTCTTTCGACTCACCGTCAACGAGGAACCACAGCCGCCGGTCGGCTAGCTCACCACTCGATCGAGCCTTGCTGGCTCGTGTCGATCTCCTTCCCGTCTCCGTCTCCGAGCAGCACGGTTTCGATCTGCTCGTAGAGAAAGGCGCGTGACTTCGGCTCTCGCGGATCGAGGCCGTAGTGATTGATGAGGAGGGTCTGGTGCTGCAGCCACTCCTTCCAGCACTCAGCGCAGATCTCGTCAACGATCCGCTTGCCAAGGTCGGTGCGGAACGGCGCCTTCTCCAGGGGTAGAGCATCCTGGCCACAGCGGCGGCACGTCATGGTTTGGGCGGTCATCGGTCTTTGCAGAGGGGGTGGAGGAGGGTCGTGCGGCGTCGGTGTACCCGATCTCGGTTTCGGGGATCCCCCTTGGAACCACCTAGGGCTGACGACTATTTTTTGTGGCTGGGTAGCAACAATGGTGTGGAGGTCCGTCATCATGCCCTTGACGAAGAAACAGCTCGATCACTTGGAGCAGCGGCTCCTCAAGGAGCGTGCGCGTGCTCTGCGCGCACTCGGACGGTTCGATCGCCGGACGCAGTCGAACCGTGACTCGAGCGATTCCGATCTGTCCTCGTACACGGACCACATGGCCGACCAGGGGACGGAGTCACAGGAGCGGGAGAAAGCGGCGGCCTTTGCGACCAAAGAGGGCCGATACCTGTACCGGCTCGAAGAGGCATTGCGTCGCCTGTATGCGGATCCGAAGAACTTCGGGCGGTGCCACAGTTGCCCCAAGGACGTCGCGTTCGAGCGACTCGATGCTCTTCCGCATGCGCGGTACTGCATCGAGTGCAAGCTTGAAGAAGAGTCGGCGGCGTAGACCCGCGCGGCTCGTCAGAGTGAGCGGGTGACCTCGAGCAGGCGCTCGCCGACCACCGCAGCCTTCCAACGACGCATCCCGTCCACGGCTATGAGTTCGTCCGTGGTCTTGGGTGCCTCGCGTGCGACGTTGAGGAGTACGGCGTTGGCGAGGACCGTGCCGCGGGGTAGCCCGAGTTCCTCTGCTGCCGTGTTCCGGATCGCTTTGAGGCGATCCACGGCTTCCTCGAGCTCCGGGGGCGGCCGCCCGGGTCCGCGCCGAATACCTCGGGGGTACGGCACGAGTTGATCGTCGGGGAGTTCAGCGACTTCACGAATCCGGCGCAGTAGCTCCTTGCCGCGCTCGCGCGCGAGTGCCTTCGGGAAGCCCCGGATGTCCACCAGCTCCTCGGCGCGTCGCGGCGAGCGAAGCACCGTCTCGATGAGGGGCGGGTCGCCGATCACACGGAAGGTCGCGCGGTCGCGTTGCCGAGCGATCTCGTCTCGCCACTCGAGCGCCACACGCAACGCGGTCACCTCGCGCGGGTTGAGATCTTTCGCCCCCTTCACTCGGAGCACGGGGTCCGAAGGCTCCTCGGGTTCGGCCGCATCGTCGGCGACGCCCTCGAGAGCACGGAACTCCTCTTCCGCCCACGACGACCTGCCCAATCCCTCGAGCTCCTCCGCCAGTAGGTCGGTCAGGGCCTCGAGATGCACGGTGTCGTTGGCGGCGTAGGCCAGCATACCGTCGGTCAGCGGACGGTCCGCCCAGTCGGCCCGCTGGTACTTCTTCGACAAGGTGACGGATAGTCGAGCCTCCAACAGCGCGGCCAGACCGAGACCCTCCTCGCCGGACAGAGCCGCCTGAATCTGAGTATCGATCAGGCCTCGGAGGCGAATGCCGAGGTCGCGGCTCAGGAGCCGGAGATCGAAGTCGGCTCCGTGCATCACGACGGGAATCGCGGGGTCCTCCAGCGTCTCCTTCAACAGCTCCGTGACGTCGAAGGCGAGGGGGTCGAGAATCCACGTACCGCCGCTGGCCGTGATCTGCACGAGGCACAGTCGATCGGAGTAGCGATGGAATCCCGCTGCTTCACAGTCGAGCGCGATTCTGTCACTGGAGCGGAGCGCTTCGATGAGTCCGACCGACTGCTCCGGCGATTCGACGTGGATGTAGGTCATCGTGGGTGGCGCGGAGCGGAACGGCGGACTGCAAAGGAAAGCCGATCTCGGATCGACGCGCCAGCCCCGGGTGTTGCCCGCTCCTGGGGGACATGGCGACAATTCTCGTTCGCCTCGCCCGTTCTCTCCCGGAAGACCCATGCTTCGAACGAAGGTCGTGTGTACCCTGGGCCCGGCGAGCTCCGACCCGGACACCGTTCTCGCGATGGTCCGCGGCGGAATGAACCTGGCTCGCATCAACATGTCTCACGGACGTCGCGAGCATCACAGCGCGACGATCGCTGCCGTGCGAGCTGCCGCGGCCGAGGTGGGCCGACCCGTTGCCATCCTCGTCGATCTCGCTGGACCGAAGATCCGCGTCGGGGAGTTGGATCAGCCCATCGAGTTGGAAGAAGGGACCGAGGTCGTGATGGCCCCGGAGGCGGACGCTCACGGGGACGAGATCCCGACCACGTACGCGCCTCTCGCGGAAGAGATCGAGCCGAACGACGCCGTCCTCCTGGACGACGGCCTCCTCGAGCTGCGTTGTACGAGTACGCGTGGGGATCGCACGGTGCTCACCGTCGTGCGCGGCGGGCTCTTGAAGAGCCGAAAAGGGATCAACCTTCCGACGGTCAACGTGAAAGCGCCGTCGCTCACGGAGAAGGATCTCGCCGACCTCGACTTCGCCTTGGAAGAGGGGGTCGAGTACATCGGGTTGTCCTTCGTGCGACGCCCTGAGGATGTGGTGGATCTGAAGGAGCGCGTGGCGGGGCAAGCCCTCGTCGTGTCGAAGATCGAAAAGGTCCAGGCACTGAAGACGATCGAAGAGATCCTCGCCGTGACGGATGCCGTGATGGTGGCCCGCGGCGACCTGGGCGTGGAGCTCCCCTTCGAGCGCGTGCCGCTCGCGCAGAAACGGATCATCCAGCTGGCGAATTACCACGGCCGGCCCGTGATCACCGCGACACAGATGCTCGAGTCGATGATCGAGAACGCTCGACCCACGAGGGCCGAGGCGTCCGACGTGGCGAACGCGATCCTCGACGGGTCCGACGCGGTGATGCTCTCGGGCGAAACTGCGGTCGGGAAGTACCCGCTCGAGGCTCTGGGCGCGATCGTCCGCATTGCCACAGAGATCGAACGATCGGGCTTCCTCGAGCGCGGACCGCGGTATCTGACGCGTCCGGGCTTGCGCGTCCGTGCGGGGGCCTCGGCCCGGGAGCACGCGATCGCGGATGCCACGGTGGCGTCGGCGAGACAGACCGGGGCCCCGGCCCTCGTCGTGATCACCCGATCGGGCTTCTCGGCTCGATTGGTGTCGTCGTACCGCCCGGCCGTACCGGTCTTCGCCGTCACGACGGAAGAGTCGACGTGGTGTCAGCTCGCCGCGGTCTGGGGGGTCTACCCGGTGCTCGCACCGAAGGACGTCGCCGTCACCTACCAGTCGCTGTCCGAGTTCGGGAAGGCGGCCGTCGTCGAGGCGGGGGTGGGAGAGGTGGGTGCCTCGGTGGCGATCACCGCGGGCTTTCCCTTCCACGAGTCGGGTTCCACGAACAACATGCGCCTCGATCACCTTTGACGCTCCGTCTCACATTCCTCGGCACAGGCACCTCGTTCGGGGTCCCTGTGGTGGGATGCGACTGCGAAGCGTGTCGGTCCTCCGATCCTCGAGATCGACGAACCCGGCACGCCGCGCTCGTGACGACCGACGACGGCGTCCTCCTGGTGGATGCGCCCCCCGAGCTGCGCCTCCAGCTCTTGGCGGCTCAGGCCCGTCACGTAGACGCCGTGTGGTTCACGCACATGCACGCCGATCACGTGCACGGGATCGACGACCTCCGTGTCTTCACGGCCCGGCGCGGGGCGATGCCCGCCCACGTCCCGCACTGCTATGTGGACGAGATGGTCGGACGCTTCCGATACATTTTCGACGACTCCGTCCGCCCGCCGGCGGACAGCTCGAAGCCACGCCTGACGATCCACGGCTTCGGCGCACAGGACACCGTGCATACGGTGGGCCGTGACTTCGAACCGATCGTCGTCCCGCACGGAGAGGTCGACGTGTACGGCTTCCGGGTCGGGCGGCTCGGGTACGTCACGGACGCCAAGCGGCTACCCGACGAAGCGTTCGAGCGTCTCCGAGGCGTCGAGGTCTTGGTGCTGAACGCCCTCTGGTTCGGGAAGACCCACGCGACCCACTTCAACGTGGAAGAGGCGGTCGAGGTGGCCGCGCTCGTGGGCGCGGAGCAGACGTACCTTACTCACTTGTCCCATCGCGTCACACACGCCGAGCTGCTCGATAGGCTTCCCGATGGCGTGTTCCCTGCGTACGACGGACTCACGGTAGAGGTAGAGCCATGACGGTGCGGTTCGACTTCGGCAACATGATGGCCTCTCGGGTCGAGGGCGGCGTCGATGCTCAACACCTCGAGACGCAACTCGCCGAGCGCTTCACGACGGCGCACGAGGTTGTGCAACAGCAGAAGGCGGAGGGCCGACT
Organism: Gemmatimonadota bacterium; assembly: GCA_039030015.1. Taxonomy (GTDB): domain Bacteria; phylum Gemmatimonadota; class Gemmatimonadetes; order Longimicrobiales; family Gaopeijiaceae; genus UBA2589. The sequence continues at coordinate 94,749 of JBCCEZ010000010.1, forward strand.
CGGCTTTCTGGACCTGCCGTTCGCGACAGACTCCGTCCAGAATGTCTCGACCCTCGCGGACGGCTTCGCGCAGTGGTTCGAGGACGTCGTGGTGTTGGGGATCGGAGGCTCGGGCCTCGGTGCGACCGCGGTCAAAGAGGCCCTGCTGGGCCCCTTTTGGAACGATCGCGACGCGGAAGGACGGGAGCACTTCCCGCGGCTCCACGTGGTGGACAACCCGGACCCGGTGACGGTCGGGGCGTTGTTCGAGCATCTGGATCCCGCTCGAACGCTGTTCAACGTGGTCAGCAAGTCTGGAGCGACGGCCGAAACGATGGCTCAGTACCTCGTCGCTCGGGCGTGGGTCGAGGAGGCAGTCGGCGACGACAAGGCACGCGGCCACTTCCTCTTCACCACGGATCCGCACAACGGGGCGCTCCGCCAAATCGGCGAGGCGGAGGGGATTCCGATGCTTCCGATTCCACCGAACGTCGGCGGACGATTCTCTGTGCTCTCCCCGGTCGGGCTGCTCCCGGCCGCCGTGTGTGGTGTCGATATCGCGGCGCTCCTCGGGGGCGCCGCGTCGATGCTCGAACGCTGTGACGGGAGTGCGCTCGCAACGAACCCCGCAGGGCTCTTCGCGTCGTTGTTGGTCGAAGCCGACGTCGGCGCCGGTCGTCCCATCCATGTCTTGATGCCGTACTCCGATCGCCTGCGACCCGTGGCGCTTTGGTTCCAGCAGCTGTGGGGTGAGAGCCTGGGCAAGGTGCGGGGCGGGGATCCGTCCGATCTCGTCGGGCCGACACCGCTCGCTGCGTCGGGAGCTACGGATCAGCACTCGCTTCTCCAGCTGCTGATGGAAGGCCCACACGACAAGGTCGTCGTGCTCGTAGGCGTCGAGGATCCGGGGGCGGACGTGGTGATTCCCCACCGGCACCCCGGCCTTCCGACCATCTCGTACCTCGGCGGACACTCTCTCGGGGCGTTGCTCGACAACGAACGGCGAGCGACCGCGGAGGCCCTCCGACGCTCCGGCCGGTGGAATGCCACGATCTCATTGCCCCGAGTCGACGCGGCTGCCTTGGGCGCACTCTTCATGCTCCTGCAAATGGCGACGGTCTACGCGGGGGCGTTGTACGGGATCGATCCCCTCGATCAGCCCGGGGTCGAATTGAGCAAGCGGCTGACCTACGGACTGATGGGCCGGGAAGGGTCGGAGCCGCCGGAACTCGAAACCCCCGACCCTCGGTGGATCGTCTAGGTCGAGGTGCCCTCGCTGGGGCTGTCGATTACTTTGTGTGCCCAGTACTTCGGTCACGAACCACCCGACCGTCATGGAGCCTGATATGAGAGACCACGAGGACGTCCCGTACATTGTGATCGAGCGCGACCGCGGCGGCAGCGGCGTCGGCTCGTTCCTCATGGGCGCCATCGTCGGGGCGGGCCTTGCTCTGCTCTTCGCGCCCAAGACGGGCGAGGAGACGCAGGAAGAGCTGAAGATCCAGGCCAAGAAGCTCAGGGAAGTGGCGGAAGAGCGGGTGAAAGAGGCGCAGCGGCAACTCGAGGGGCGCCTGGACGAAGCGCGCGACGGCGTAGCCGCTCGCTACGACGAGGTTCGCGACGCAGTGAATCAGGGCCGTACAGCGGCGGTCGACGCGCGCGCAGAGCTCGAAGACCGGCTGGAGCGTTCCAAGCAGGCGTACCGAGCGGGGGTCACGGCAGCCCGTGAGACCGTCGCCGCCGGCGCGGAAGAGGGCGACGCCTGACCCGAACTCCGAGACACCACCGGTTCGGGCACCGGTTTCGGGAGTTCATTCGCCGGCTCGTCGAGAAGTGTGGCGACGACGAGGTGCTCTTCATGGCGGGAGCCCTGGCGTTCAACGTCGCGCTCGGCCTCATTCCCCTTCTCGTCCTGGGTATCGGCCTGACGGGATTCCTCCTCGCTCGGCTGGGTGACCCGACGGGGCAGGTGCGCGCGCTGGTGCAAGGCGTACTCCCAACGGTCGAGGGACTCGAGCTGGACGGGTTAGTGGTCCAGCTCACCGAGTCTCTGATGGAAGGGCGAGCGGGCTATACGCTCGCGGGGTCGCTGGTCCTGCTCTTCATCGCGACCCGGTTGAGTGGTTCGGTGCGCGTCGCGCTACGCGAGACCTTCGACCTCAGCGCGAAGCGACACCCGGTGCGTGGGAAGCTCGTCGACATCGTCGCCGTACTTCTCGGAGTCGTCCTCCTGACCGCGAACATCGGAGTGACGGTGATCGTCGCGGCCACGGTGGACTACTCGGTGGTTCTCTTCGGGATCGAGGGACCCCAGCTGACTCTGGCGCAGCGGCTGATGGGGCTCGCGCTGTCGTTCGCGTCGATCTGGATCCTGCTCTTTCTCGTGTACCGTTACCTGCCCGTCCGCACGGTCGGGACGCGTACCGCGATGGTTGCGGCGACCTTCACCGCGGTCAGCCACGAAGCGCTGAAGACCGCCTTCTCATGGTACGCGACGGACGTGGCGAACTACAGCTCCACTCTTGGCAATTTGGCGACGGTCGCGGTGTTGTTTTTCTGGATCTATTACGAATCGCTAGTGTTTATTCTCGGAAGCGAAGTCGCGCAGGTGTACACGATGCGGAAGGCCAGTCGAGTCGGCGTGGTCCGCTTCGAGGACGACGACTGACACGGAATATGAACACCCCCAACGGTCGCAAGGTGGTCGCGCGCAATCGCAAAGCGCGGCACGAATACGAGGTCCTGGACACCTACGAGGCGGGGATGGAGCTGAGGGGTCCCGAAGTGAAGTCGCTTCGAGCGGGGGGTGTGTCCTTCCAGGATTCCTTCGCGCGCGTCGACGGTGGAGAGGTGTGGCTACACAGCCTACACATCAGTCCCTACGAACAGGCGAACCGGTTCAACGTGGATCCGGTCCGCCCGCGCCGCCTCCTGCTCAATCGCAACGAGATCCGTCAGCTCGCGATCAAGACGGAGGAGAAGGGGCTGACCCTCATCCCTCTCGAGATCTACTTCTCTCGCGGCTATGCGAAGCTCTCCCTCGCCGTTGCCCGAGGGAAGAAACTCCACGACAAGCGCGAGACGCTCAAGCGACGTCAGCAGGACCGCGAAGCTCGTCGTGCGGTCGAAGGGCGGGGACAATGAAGATGTTCGAACGCAACGCCGTCGCGGCCGTCGTGGCGACTGTCCTCGGACTCGGGCTCACGGGCCACGCGGACGCCCAGAGCCGACCCGTGCTCGCGGTGGAGCGCGGAGATGGCAGCACGACCGAAGTGTCGGTTTCGCTCGATCGCGGATTCGCTGCGGTCGAACTCGGAGCCGTGGCCGACTTGGGCTGGGTGGTGGATGAGGACGGCTCCGTGCTGACCCTGTCTGCTGCGGACGAGATTCGCATCGCCATGCGGGTGGGGTCGCCGTTCTTCCGGTGGGACGGTGTCGTCCTCCAGATGACGGACGCCCCGTACCGCGCCGGTCGCGAGACGTATGTCCCGCTCCAGTTCCTGTCCGACTTTCTCCCGCGGCGCCTGCCCGGTCTCTACGACTTCTCCGACGAGGACGTCCTGCTCCGGGCTGGAGACGTTGCTCTGCTCGGGGGCGCGGATGTCGACTCCGCGGATGCCGAGTCGGCCACGGACGCCGAGGAGGATCGGCCCGCGGCCGATGACACGTCGGAGGCGGAGACCGCAGCGGACTCCGGCTTCGACGAGAACTCAGCCGAGGCGGTGCAGCTCGCCCGACCGTCGACGTACGACGGGACGCGCGTGGTCGTGATCGACGCCGGGCACGGCGGCGCCGACCCCGGTTCGCTCAGCCCCGACGGACTCCTCGAGAAGGACATCGCTCTCGCGGTCGCGCTCCGGCTACGGGACGAGCTCCAGGGCGAAGACGACCTCGAGATCGTGATGATCCGCGAGGACGATACGTTCGTGGAGATCTGGGATCGGGGGCTCATCGCCACCCGGGCCAAGGGTGAGCGCCCGGGGATCTTCGTGTCGATTCATGCCAACTCGTTCCCGGCCCGGCGGGCTGCGCGTGGATTCGAGACCTACTTCCTATCCGACGCTCGCACCGAACACGAGCGTCGTGTGTCGGCGATCGAGAACGCTCCGATCTCGCGGAACCCCGCGGCGAACGAGGCCGCCCAGGGTGAGGACCTCGATTTCATCCTTCGAGACCTGCGAAACTACGACCACGCCCATTGGTCCGAGAACCTCGCGGGCTTCGTGCAAGAGGAGCTGGACGACTTCCACCCCGGTCCGAATCGGGGCGTGAAGCAGGGCGTGTTGGCGGTGCTCACAAACGCGTTGATGCCGTCCGTCCTCATCGAGCTCGGGTATCTGTCGAATCAGGCAGAGGCGGAGTTGATGGCGCAGTCGAGCTTTTACGACGACTCGGCGGAGGCGATCGCCGAAGCGGTGCTGCGGTTCTTCGAGCGATATCCGCCGGGCTCCGGCGTCGGGGGCCGTACCCCGTAACGATGAGAGCCCTTGCCACGGCCTTGGTCTGCCTCGTGCTGTCCGGCGCGGGGTGTGCCCATCACAACGTCGTGCGCAACGCGAGCGCTCTCTTCGCGGACGCTGAGGCTCAGCGGCGACTCGGGGATCACGAGGAGGCCGGAGCGTTCTACGGCGACGTCGTGCGCAAGGCGGGGGAGGCGCTTCGAGCTCGTCCGGACAGCGAGTGGGCGGAGGACGCGCAGCTCTTGCTCGGCCAGGCGCACTTCAGGCTAGGGAATCTCCGGGCAGCTCGGGCCGCGCTCCGAGAGCTCTCCGCCTCCGAGCAGGGGATCGTCGGCCCGCATGCCGGCGTCTACCTGGCGCTGATTCACGAGGCCATGGGCAACCGTGGCGAGTCGTTGGCCGGTGTGCAGGATGCGCTCGAGGGCGACCTCGCGGACGACGTGCGAGCGGAAGCCCATCTGTTGCGTGCTCGCCTGCTACTCCAGCGAGGATCTGTCGACCTCGCATGGTGGGATCTCGACAGGGCGATCGAGGCCCACCGCGCCGTGCGCGTCGATGCGGCACTCATCGGCCTGGATGGAGCCATAGACAGCGGCGACGACGCGCGAGCCGAGACCGCATTGGGTCGCCTCTTCGGGTATCGGGAAGGGGGCGAGCGTGTCCGTGAGGTGGAGACACGGATCGAGACGTCGATGGACGTGTGGGGGGTGGAGGGGGCGGTGGCGCTCGCCTCATTGATCCGGAGGTCGTCGTGGCCCCGTGCCGCGGAGGGCCGGGTCCACCTACTTCGCGCCCGCCTCCTGCACGATATGGGAGAGACCCAGGAGGCTCGACGGATTGCAGAAGATCTCCGGTCCGGGCGAGACCAGAACGCCACGGAAGCGCGACTCCTGATGTCAGCGTGGGACACGTGGCTGCTGCGAGACCTCGCGGGCCTCGCCTCGGCGCGGCGGGATCTTCTGGTGACCGCCTCGGAACGAGGCGCGGCCGATCGGCTGGCCGCGATCGATGCCATCGATGCCTTCGCGGCCGCGGGTTTGGACGATCCACTTGCGTGGTTCGCGGCCGGTGAGATCGCCCGAGACCGTCTCGGCGCGCCGTATCTGGCCCGCGGGCTCTTCCTCGCGTACGCCGACGCTACCCGGGATGAGCCGTGGGTACCGAAGGCTCTGCTCGCCGCCTTGGATGTGAGTGCCGAGGCCGGGGACCGGGCATGGCTCCGGGGTCGGCTGGAGGCCTACGCGAGCAGTCCTTACGTTGTGGCGGCACAAGGCGGCTCCGCCGCCGGACTCGCCGAGCTCGAGGACGCTCTCGATGCTCGACTCGAAGAAGTGACCCAGCGATGAACCTCCAGACGCGGGCGCTCGGGATCGACTTCCAGAACCCGGTCCTTCTCGCCGCTGGCACGTGCGGTTTCGGGATGGAGTTGCACGACGTCCTCAACGTGGACGAACTCGGCGGCTTCGTTACGAAGTCTGTCACGGTGGAACCACGCGCTGGGAATCCGGCTCCTCGGGTCACCGAGTTTGCCGGTGGGATGTTGAACTCGGTCGGGTTGGCCAACCCTGGACTCGAGCGCGCTCGGAAGGAGAAGCTGCCGTGGCTCGCCGCCAACGTTCGCAAAGCCCGGGTCTTCGTCAGCGTCGCCGGCCACACCGCAGAGGAGTTCTACGCGCTGATCGAAGGGTTCGACGGTGAGGACGGCTTCGTCGGGTTCGAAGTGAACCTCTCGTGCCCCAACGACGCGAAGCGGGGTGGCCCGCCGTTCGCTCTCGATCCCGACGCAGTCACCGAGATCATGTCGGGCTGTCGAAGCCGCACGGACCGCCCCCTGCTCGCTAAGCTCGCACCGAACGACCCGAACGTTGGGGTGACTGCGACCCGAGCCGTCGAGGCGGGAGCGGACGGCTTGACTGTCTCGAATACGATGCCCGGGCTCCTCGTCCGAGAGGACGGGACGACCGAACTCGGCGCTGGACCCGGTGGGATGAGCGGCCCTGCGCTTCGGCCGGCGGGATTGAAAGCGGTCCGCGAGGTCCGGTCCGCCACGAATGCGCCGGTCATCGGGGTCGGAGGAATCATGGCGCCTCAGGATGCCGTGGCCTACGCGCGGTCGGGTGCGAACCTGATCCAGATAGGGACCGCGACCTTCGCCGAGCCAGGGGCGGGGCCCCGCCTGGTCCGCGGTTTGCAGCAATGGGGTCGGAGGCACGGCGTCCGTGCCTGGAACGACATCGCCGGAGGAGCATGAGCCAGGTCATCATTCCGCTCGACGTGGCGTCGGAAGTCGAGGCGATCGCGATGGTCGATCGCCTCGGCCCCGATGCAGACTTCTATAAGGTCGGCTTCGAGCTGTTCACACGTGCGGGCCCCGGGGTCGTCTCGACGCTCGTCGGTCGGGGGAAGCGGGTGTTCCTCGACCTGAAGCTTCACGACATCCCGAATACCGTGGCGGGTGCGGTCCGCGCGGCGGTGGATCTGGGTGTCGACCTGTTGACGCTTCATGCGACGGGCGGCCCCCGGATGATGGAGGCGGCCGTGGACGCTCGGTCCGGGTCTCTGAAGCTGCTCGGTGTGACCGTGCTCACCTCCCTTTCGCCCGATGAGATGTCGGCGGTCTGGGATCGTGAGATCCGATCCGTCCGCGAGGACGTCGGTCGACTGGCACTCATGACCCGAGATGCCGGGGTCGACGGGGTCGTCGCGTCCGCGCTCGAGGCGTCGTGGATCCGTAGCGAAGTGGGCGCCGACTTGCTCATCGTGACGCCCGGGATCCGGCCGACCGGCAGCGACGTCGGTGATCAGAGTCGAGTGGCGACTCCGGCTGCGGCCGTCGAAGCCGGGTCGGACTACCTCGTGATCGGACGACCGATCACGAAGGCGCCCGATCCCGCGGCCGCGTTGGCCGCCATCCTGGAGGAAGTGAACGAGGCTACACGCAACGCGTGACACGGTGCTAGACTGTGCACCGAGAGCCCCCTCCACCGCACGACCGTCGATGACGCTCAAAGTTCACAACACGGCCACGCGCACTCTCGAGACGTTCACGCCGCTGGTGTCCGGCCGCGCGCATGTGTACGCCTGCGGGCCGACGATCTACAACCACGCCCACATCGGGAATTTCCGCACCTTCCTCTTCTTCGATCTGGTCCACAGACATCTCGAGTGGTCCGGATACGACGTGAAGTTCTTGATGAACCTCACGGACGTCGACGACAAGGTGATCGAGGCTGCGCACGCGGCGGGCGTGTCCATCGACGAGCACACGGGTCCGTTCGGTGAAGTGTTCCTCGCCGACTGCACGACGCTCGGGGTGCGCCCGGTCGACCTCTATCCACGGGCGACCCATTACATCGAAGCGATGGTGTCGTTCATCGAGACCCTCGTCGAGCGTGGGCATGCATATCCTGCCGAGGACGGAGCGGTCTACTTCTCGATCGAGAGTTTCCCAGAGTACGGCCGACTCAAAGGGATCGACTCCTCGACTTTGATCGCGGGAGCGCGGGTCGAACAGGACGAGTACGAAAAAGAAGACGCTCGTGACTTCGCCCTATGGAAGGGAGCTACGCCTCAAGACGAGGCGGTAGGTGCCGCATGGGATTCGCCCTGGGGCCGGGGCCGGCCGGGATGGCACCTCGAGTGCTCCGTGATGAGCACCGCCGAGTTGGGGCCGACCCTCGACATGCATCTGGGCGGCGAGGACCTAGTCTTCCCTCATCACGAGAACGAGATCGCTCAGTCGGAGTGCGCGACGGGCGAGACGTTCGCTCGGTACTGGATGCACGTGAAGCACCTCTTCGTAGAGGGGAAGAAGATGTCGAAGTCCCTCGGCAACTTCATTCGCGTCCGCGACCTCCTGGAGGACGGACACGACCCCGCCGCGATACGTCACCTGTTGATCTCTTCGCACTATCGAGGGGACCTCAACTTCACGGTCGCCGGCCTCGAAGGGTCGCAGTCCGCTGTGCAGCGCTTGCTGAACTTCGAGGCGCGGCTCGAAGACACGGCGATCGACGACGCAGCAGAAGGGACCGAGCTGCCCGAGCTGGCGGCCGCGATGGTGACGTCGTTTCGCGAAGCGCTGGACCACGACTTCAATTCGGCAGACGGGTTGGCCGCGGTGTTCGTGTTCGTCAACGCCGCGAACGCGGTCCTCGACGGTCGGGAGGCCGTCTCGAGTGCCGACCGAGATGCGGCGCTCTCCGCTCTTCGCGACGTCGATCAGGTGTTGGGGCTGCTCGAGGTCGCGCACGCCTCGCGAACCGTGGATGACGATCTCGCCGCGTGGGTGGAAGGCAAGATCGAGGAGCGAGCAGCCGCGAGGGCGGCCAAGGACTTCGCGACCGCCGACGCGATCCGTGAAGAGCTCTCGGCGAGGAACATCGTCCTCGAGGACGGTGCAGGCGGTACGCGTTGGAAGGTGACGACGTAGGCGGTAGCTTCTCGTCCCACGCTGGCGTAGCTCAACTGGTAGAGCAGCTGATTTGTAATCAGCAGGTTGGGGGTTCGAGTCCCTTCGCCAGCTTCACTTCGTTGCAGCCGTCCGCTGCGTCGCCTCCCGGATGAATTCGCGAGCGTCGAGCACCCACGGTCGGAGCGCGCACGCGGCGCCTGTGGTGAGCATGAGCACGGCCGAGTTCAGGAGGTCGGGGCGAACGTCCGGCGACACGGTGCTGATGACCAGCCCCAGAGCGGTCACCAAGGTGGCGAGTCCGACGCCCCCGAGCCCACCGACCGCCAGCCCGATGCCGAGCCCGAGACACACGGTCCACCATGCTCGCAAGAAGGCCCGAAGGCCTGCGCTCGCGGAGGTGAGATCCAGGACGAAGCTCCATCCGTCTGCGAGGGAGGGCGCCATGCGACAATGCTCGACTGTGTCCACGGTCACGCACCCAGAGTCGCGATCTCGCTCGAGGGTCAGCGTGACCGGCGTGTCTTGCGGCAGGTCGGCGAGAGCGCCGAAGGCCAGGGCCGCAGGCTGATCGAGCCGCAGTCGGCGAGCGACGTTGTGTCCGTGCACATGGATGTCGTCACCCCGCGTTGCAATCATCAACAAGCCGACTTGGCGGCCGGTGGACACCATGAAGATCGGAGCGTACCACGTCGGGGTCGGGCCAGGCGTAAAGGTCACGGTCACCGTTTCCCGATTCGCGATCGCTTCCCGAACCCGATCGTCGTCGCGGACCCGGCCGGTTGGGACGGACACCGGCCCGACCCGAGCGTCCAAGACTTGGCCTTCGTACGAGTCCATCCCCCCCAGGCGTGGGGTCCACAGCCCGTAGAGCGTCTGATGCGGCGACAGCGGGATCAGGAGGAGCGCGGGGACCAACCAGGCTGCGGCCGCGGTACCCGCCACGGACCATCGGACCCACCCGCGCCAGCCCGCCGTGACGAGCTGGGCGCCCGTCCACCCACCGAGCGCATTGAGCGCCAGGTCGTGGAAGACGGGGTCTCGCCCAGGGAGCCAGACCTGCGCCGTCTCGATCATGAGGGTCAGTACGGCGCACATCAGCACAGCACGGCGCTTTCCGTACAGGAGCGCGAAGGCGAATCCGCCCGGTAGGAAGAGGATCCAGTTCCGGATCAGGTCTGCAGTGCCCGCGTGGGTACACACGATGCAGAAGAAGCGCCGCAACGAGAGCGGCGGCGAGGCCAGGCCGGGGGTCAGGGTGAGGTAGGCGAGGAAGCCGACCCAGCCGAGAGCCATGAGGAAAACGAGGGGGCGGGCGAGCCGCGTCATGCTGATCCGGACGTCGTTGTGGAGGGCGCCCAAAGGTACCGGCGTCGGGCCGTTCGAGGGATGCCGCTCCGTGATCGTCTCAGCGCTCGATCGAGCGGATAGGAATACCCTCGGAGGCGTTGAAAACCGGGGGTTTCCGGCCCTTTACGCCTCTGTGGGGGCTCGTTACTTTACTGGGCTCGTTCGCAAAGTAGCCGTCCTTGGGTCCACGGGGGCGGCTCTTTTCCACGGAAAGGTCGTGGCGACACGCGATCGAGTAGCTCCGCAGAACGACTGTTTCGGGAGCGACAACGGTGGGGTACCGAAGCGGTCAAACGGGGCAGACTGTAAATCTGCTGGCATAGCCTTCGGAGGTTCGAATCCTCCCCCCACCACTGCAGCATGTAGGACGATCGAGGCGGGAGTAGCTCAGTTGGCTAGAGCATCAGCCTTCCAAGCTGAGGGTCGCGGGTTCGAGTCCCGTCTCCCGCTCTTCGAGTATGAACGTGGGATCGGCGTTACGCCGCGGTTGCTCTGATAGCTCAGTGGTAGAGCGCGTCCTTGGTAAGGACGAGGTCGCGGGTTCAATCCCCGCTCAGAGCTTGTAGGACCGACAACGAGAGCCTTTACAGGATCCGAGAGGGCAGCGATGGGCAAGGAGAAGTTCGAGCGTACCAAGCCGCACGTGAACGTGGGAACGATTGGGCACGTGGATCACGGCAAG
>JBCCEZ010000011.1:0-95502 GCA_039030015.1 Gemmatimonadota bacterium
GAGCAACCCCACCCGATCGACGACGATCACATCGCTGTCTCGTCCGACACCCGACGTCGCGATCTCGGAGAGGAGACCGATCGACCACCCTCGCGCCTTCGCTCCCGCGAGTGTGTTCGCGGCCCGGTCCGGGGTGGGCTCGTGAGGCACCACGAGTAGCCGGGCGTCGACCACACGCGCCCGGACCCGTTCGAACGCCGGCAGGATCACCCGTTCGTCGGACGGCCAGGTCGAGCCTGCGATCCACGTCGGGCGCGAGGAGCGAAGCAGCTCGACCGCCGGCTCCCTGACGTCCCGTTCCTCGAAGCGGGCTACGGCTGCGTCGATCCCCGGATCGCCCGTCGTCACGACTCGGGGTTCCTCGACGCCGAGAGAGAGAAGCCCGTCCACATCGCGCTCGCCGATCGCGGCCGCGAGGTGCATCCCCTGCCAGGCCGGCCCGAGGAGTGCCCGCGCACCCTTCTTCCGACGACCCGCGTCCGGGGGTACGGACGCCCCGATCAGCGCAGTCGGGATGTCACGCTCTCCACACAGCTCGGCCAGCACGGGCCACACCTCGGTCTTCGTGAAGGCGACGAGGTCCGGCCGAAGGGCGTCGAGGGCCGCTCGCATCGGGCCGCCGAGATCCCACGGCAGATACGTCGCGACGTCGGCATCGAAGGACCGGGCCCACTCTTCGGCGGAGGGGGAGAAGAAGGTGAAGACGATCTGCACATCGGGATCGAGTCCCCGAAGCGCCCGGATCACCGCATCGGCCCGTAGCCCCTCTCCTACACTCGGGGCGTGGAACCAGACCAGGGGGCGATCCGGATCACGAAGCGTCGAACCCCACGCGACGAGCAGCTCGTGCGCATGCCTCCGGCCCGCCACTCCGCGGGCCAACTTGGATTCGCCGATCGACAGAACGGGCGAGAGCAAGCGGAGCCCGAAGAGCGCCGCTCGGTAGACGAGCATCACGATCGACGGTGGTGCGAGAGCATGGCCGAGGATAGGTCCGGCCCGCAGACGTCGGTAGATTTTCGTGATGCACTATCAAGTCACCGTCCGCTTCGGTGGAGCCCGGCAACGGTACCACACGCTGGTGGTCGAGTCGGGAGACGCCGCATCGGCCCTGCGGGCCGCCGCCGACCAGATTCCTGCGGAGATCGCGCCGGACGTCGATCTCGTGGAGCTGAGGGTCGCCGTCGACCCCGAACGACGTACCTACCTCGGCGAGGACCCCCCGCCGGGCTGACGCCTAACTCGGCCACCGGGCGGGTTGAAGACGCCGACTCCGGTAGCCGTATCCATTCGTGAAGGTCCGCTTCCCAAGAGGAGGAGCTCAACCATGGCCCCGATCATCCTGGCCATCATCGTGATTCTCGTCGGTGCGGCGATCCGCACCGTCGGCCCGTCGACCGGAAAGCCCGGTTCGGAAGGGGCAGCCAAAGTGGCCGGCTACGGCTTCATGCTCGCCGGTGTGGCGCTGGTCATGAGCAACATGTTCACCGTCGTCTCGGTGGGTGAGGTCGGCGTGAAGCACTTCCTCGGCACCGTGGATCCGTTGCCGCTCGAGGAAGGGGTCCACTTCGTCAATCCGCTCGCGGCGATCGAGAAGATGTCGGTCCGCGAGCAGAGCTTCCCGGAGGGCGGAGGCGTCGAAGTCATCGAGGCGCAAACCAGCGAGCAGCTCAACGTCACACTCGAGATCGCGATCCTCTTCCAGCTCGACGGCACGGTCGCTCCGGATCTGTACTCCCGCTTAGGCACGGAGCGCACGATCAAGAGCAGCATCGTGCTCAACGCGGTCCGGAACGGAGTTCGCGACGCCGTTGCCACGAAGTCGATCAACGAAATCTTCTCTCCTGATCGGCGCGAGGTCGCGGCCGAGATGCGGACCGCCATTCAGGACAAGGCGGGTGACCGGATTCGCGTCGTCGACGTGTTTGTCCGTGACGTCCAGGCCCCGCCCCGCGTCCGAGAGGCGATCGAGTCTCGTATCGAGCGGGAGCAGCAGGTCGAGCAGGAGCGCTTCCAGACGGAGATCATCCAGGAGCGCGCTCAGCAGGCGATCGAAGAAGCACGAGGCATCGCCGAGGCACAGAAGATCATCTCCGAGGGACTCACGCCCGAGTACCTGACGTTCAAGTACATCGAGCAGCTCAGCACGCTCTCGGGCGGTTCGGTCGTGTACGTGCCCACCGAAGGTGGCGTGCCCCTGATGCGGTCGCTCGGCGGCGGAAACTGACCGCGCACGACTTCAGGTGAGGGACTCGAAGGTGCACGAGCGCCGGCCGGGGAAACCCGGCCGGCGCTTCGTCGGTACAGTATGACGTGAACACGTCATCGACCCCCGACGCAGGCCCGACTCGACGACGCCGCTGGCTACGCGGAGGCCTGGCTCTGTGCGCGTTGGCCTTGGTCGCCGGCTGTGTCGCCTGCTCGCCGGTGTATGTCGTGAAGGCCGGGGTCGCTCAAGTCGGAATCCTCCGAGCGCGTCAGCCCATCCACCGCGTCCTCGCCGACTCGACCGTCGACGCAGCGACGCGGGCTAAGCTGTCGTACGTGCTCGAGGCGCGACGGTTCGCGGCCGAGGAGCTCGGCATCGATACGGGTGAGTCGTACACGATGTACGCGGAGCTCGATCGGGACACGCTGGCCCACGTCGTGTCCGCGGTCTACCCGGATCGACTCGTCCCGAAGACGTGGTGGTTCCCGATCGTCGGACACGTCCCGTACAAGGGCCATTTTTCACTCGAGGCGGCACTCAAGGAACGGGCCTCCCTCGAGGCGGAGGGCTTTGATGCCATCGTTCGCCCGACCGCGGCGTTCAGTACGCTCGGGTGGTTCAACGATCCGATCATGTCGACCGCCCTTCGCTCGGACGAAGTGGAAGTCGTGAATACGGTCATCCACGAACTCTCGCACCAGCACCTCTTCGTACCGGGCCGGGTGACCTTCAACGAGAGCTACGCAAACTTCATCGGTCGTGTCGGTGCGGCGCGCTTCTTCTGCACGCGCGAGGGCAGCGGCCCCGACTCGATCAAATGCCAGCGCGCTCTCGCGCGTTGGCGGGACGCACAGCGCTTCAGCGCGCACCTCGACGGCTGGGTGCCGGAGTTGCTCGCACTCTACGCGGACACGACGCTCACGACCGAGGAGAAGGTCGAGCGCCGTGAGGTCGTCTTCGCTGAGGCGCTCGAGCGATTCGACTCGGAGGTGGCCCCCGAGTTGGAGTCGCTCACCTTCTCCGGCTACCGGAACACTCCGCTGAACAACGCGACGCTAATGTCCCGCATCCGCTACTACAATCGCCTCGGGGACTTCGACGCCTTCCTGGCCGAACACGGTGGTGATCTGACCGCCGCTCTCGAGGACCTTCGTGTTCGAGCGCCCGCCGAAGACGACCCGTTCGACCTCCTGCCGGGCGGCTGACCGGGGCGCACCCGCCTAGCGCCATCGCTCGACGCGCTCCGCGGGATCGTCGAACTGATTCGCGAACGCCCGGGCGCGGGCCGCCAACAACATGCGGCGTCCACCCTCTCGACGCGTGTACAAGAGCTCTCCGGGGCCGACGAGTTCGATCCACGCGGCGTGGAATGCCTCGGCCAACTCGCGCTTCGTGCCGAAGACGGACGGTACGGCATGGTAATCCAAGCGCGAGCGCTTCCGACCGTAGCTGCGCGTGATCAAGTAGCGCGGATTCCCGACGGGTCCGAGTACCTCGCCGATCGCGTCGGCGAACGTCGAGTGATCTCGGAACGTGCCTCCCGAAGCGGAGATCAGCACCGAACCGTCCCGATCCCGATCGACGTGGAGCTGGACGTCGCGGGAGTCGAGAAGCCCACACTCCGACAGTGCGCGCATTACCGCCCGGCCGATCTCCCGAACGCTCCCATCCACGGGCGCATGCCGCCACGCCATGCGGGCGGTCCGCACCATCCGCGGAGCGAGAATCAGCATCGGAATGGATGCTCCGGCCATGACGAACACACCGGCGCCCGACGCCGCCGCGTGGAGCATGCCGCCCGCGGCGAAGAGGGCCGCGAAGCCGAGTTCTTTCAGGGCAACCCGCAGGGTATTCGCGATATGGACCGGCCTCATGGAGGGCGGAGACCGGAAGGACACGGTGGGGACGACCTGGCCAGCCTCCGACCGCTCGATCGCGTCGTGCCACGCTACAGCGACATGAGACAGTCGGCCGAGCCTCCGGACGAACTCCTCGTTCGATGAGGAGAGATCGGATGGGTTGACGGTCACAGGCGCGTCGAGGCGGCCCAGCCCGGACTCGATCACCGACCCGTCCGCGGAGAGCCCAACGAAGGTGCGGAAGCGCGCCTCCAGCTGCGCCAGATCGCGACGCCCCAGCTCCGAGCGTGGATCGACCGCCACGAGGTGCCACACACTGGCCACCTTGCTCCGGTCTCGTGGGTCGGCCCGGATCCCGCGCCCGCGCATCTGGTTCGTCGAGACGAACGCGCCGACGTAGCTCCCCAATACGACCGAGTTCACGACCGGCGCATCCCACCCCTCCCCGAGCAGAGCCCGGGTACCGACCAAGACGCGCAGATGTCCCTCGCCGAGTAGATCGGTCAACGCGGAGACGACTCGGCCGGTCGGCACCCCGGTGAGTCGCCGCCACGACGGTCGGTTGGGGAGCGCGGACACGGACACGTCCGGCAGTCGCGAACGCACGAGCTCTTCCCGCGACGCATGCACCGCCACGACCCGGCCCGTGAGTAGAGCCATGTCCTCCACGCCGAGCGCGTCGAAGACGGGGACCGCTCCCAAGTCGATCGGGGTGTCCCCCGGGAGGCCGTCGAGCACCTCGTCGCGGATGAAGTCGAAGAGGTAGACCTGCCGGAGCTCGTCCCGGCGCACCGCGCGCTCGGCCTCGTGGATGGCGAGGCACGCATCGATCTTCGCCCGACTCCTCGACAGCGCCCGATCGACATCGGGAGCCTGCTCGAGCCGGAGCGTGCGCCTCCACAGAAGGCCCTCTTCCCTCAGCGACCTGGCGAATTCGCGCGACTCGTTCGGATCCTCCGCGAAGGTGCTCCCGAAGAGTCGTCCTCGGAGGAGAACGTCCCAATCGGCCAGCTCCAACGCAGGCACGGGTTGATCGCCGAGATCGAGGGCGTGCCTCAAGTCGAACGGTGTCCCCGCTCCGGTGGATTGCGCGAAGGACAGGAGGGCGAAGGCCAACTCCGGTTGGTCGAGGATCTCCTCGATCGGCGGGTTCGGCCCCATCCACGGATGTCCGTCGACCGCGGCTTGAAAGCGCGGATCGGACCGGAGCTCGGCCAAGGTCTCGCGCACTCTCCGGTCGTGCTCCGCCACCGTGTCCGCCTCGTCCGTAGCCGGCGCCACGGCATACACGAAGTCCTGGTGGGGGCAGAGGGTCCGAGCCTTCACCAACTCGGGAGCCGAGATCTCCTCGTCGATGGGCCCGCACAACTCTTCGTACCGACGCCACTCGTGGCCGGTCGCGTCGTAGGGGGGCGTCCCCGTGAGCGCGACGAGGTTCAACTCTGGGATCGACTCGACGACGCGTTGCAGAGAGCGCCACCACGCTCGCTTGAGGTGGTGTGCTTCATCCAAGATCAGCGTCCCCACCTCGGCACGCTGCAGGAGTTCGATCAACGAGGCCTCGTCGTCCTGACTCGGCGCCAGCGATGCGCGGACCGGTTCGTCCTCGGGAGCGGCCGCCGCGTCCGACCGACCGTCCTCATCGGCGCGCATCTTCATCAGAAGGGCCTGGTACGTCGCGGCCGTGAAGAAGGCGGGCTCGGTCAGCTCCGTCGAGGTCCACGAAGGACTCGGCGCGCCATCCGGCGTGAAGTCTTCGAGCCGGCGCACCCACTGGTTGCGGATCGTGCGCGTGGGGGCCAACACGAGAGCGGGCCGACCCAATCGCCGGAACACCTCGAGCCCCAACGATGTTTTCCCCGCGCCGGGGGCAGCGACGACGTGAAGCCGACCATCGTCCAAGTGCCGATCGATCGCCTCCAGGACGCGTAGCTGGTACGGACGCCACGGCCAGCGGAAGCTGAGCTCATCGAGTCGAGGCACGGGCTCGACCTGACTCAGTCGATCGTGATCTCGCGGGTCACGGTCGCGTGGCTCTCCCAGTACGTGATCTTCTGGACCATCGACGGATCCTCCGGAGAGGGCTGGACCTCGCCGGCTGCGGAGATCGCGCGCGAAGTCACGGTGTGATCACCCGGTGCCGCGTCCCAGTCGAGGTGCCAGAAGGTCCACGTGTGCGGATCGTATCGTCCCTCCCCCAGTACCGCGGGGACCCAAGGCCCGCCGTCGATCTGAACCTCGACGCGATCGATCGGCTTACCCCACGCCGCCCCACGGATCTGATATCCCGAATCGGTCCGAACGACCTTTCCGGCGATCGAGTTCACGTTGGTCCGACCGACCGACGTCTCCGACCAGACGCCGTCTTCTTCCGATCCCTCGAGGCGGAGCGTCACGTAGTCGCGCGCCATGAACTTCCCCATGAAGCGTGTGTCGCGGACCTCGATGCGTGTCAGCCACTTCACGTTGGCCACACCGTACCACCCCGGCGCGATCAACCGGAGCGGGAAGCCGTTCGCCACCGGAAGCGTGTCTCCGTTCACCTCGTACGCGAGCAGCACGCCTTCGGCCCGTGCGTCCTCCAGCGACAGGCTACGCGCGAAGTGTTGTTCCACGTCGATGTCTCGAACCGTCTCCGTGCCGACGTCCGCGCCGTAGAAGACGACCTCGATGCCGTCGGGCTGGACCCCGACGTCGTCGAGGAGGTCGGCCAACGCCGTACCGGTCCATCGAGCGTTGTGAACCGCGCCCATGAAGGTCGAGAACCCTCGATTCCCAGCGCACTCCAGGAGCATGGTGACGTCCCGCCTCGGCCGCGCTCGGATCTCGTCGAGCGTGAAGGTGGCCGGCCGATCCACGAGCCCGTCGACCTCGAGGCGCCAGCTGTCGGCGTCGAGCTCGGGCGTGCCGTAGTGGCCGACACGAAAGAGGTCTTCCGTCGGTGTAATCCATCCGGACACGGCTTGCCAGTTCAGCGTATTCGCGGGGCCGCCCGGCTCCGGCGCGTTCGTCCAAGGAATGACGGCTTCCTGCGGAATCGGGGCCGGCAAGCGGGACAAGCGGTCCGCGACCTCGGTGGGGAACAACGCTGCCGCGGCGCTGACTCCGACGCCCCTCCGGATCGCTTCGCGACGGGTCGGTGGAGGTAGGCGGTCCAGGCCGTACAGCGTGCGGGGATCGGTCATCGGTCGTCACTCGCATCCGTGAGAGGTCGGCGCTGAATGTGCAGCCCGCCGACGGCGTCGGCCAATGGCGCTAGCTTGTCGCGTGCATACGAGCAGTGCAGGGCAGCCCACGAACGCCGTCACGGTGAGTCGAGCCGAGATCGTGCGCCTTTCCTGGCCGATCGTCCTCGCGAATGCCGCGGTGCCTCTCCTCGGCCTGGTCGACACCGCGGTCATCGGGAACACCGGGACGGTCGCGGATCTGGGCGCCGTCGCGTTGGGCGCCCTCGTCTTCAGCTTCGTCTACTGGACCTTCGGCTTCCTGCGGATGGGTACGACGGGCTTCGTGGCTCAAGCTTCGGGGGCGGGGGACAGTGCCGAAGTGCGCGCCACGGTGGCGCGGACCCTCCTCCTCGGCGTAGGGATCGGCATCGTTCTCTTCGCGCTGCGAGGGCCGATCGGGACCGTGTCGATGCAGATCCTGAGCGGCAGCGAGACCGTCGAGTCGACCACGGCTCAGTACATCTCGCTTCGGATCTTCGGCGCTCCCGCGGCCCTCGCCACCTTCGCGATGCTGGGCGTCTTCGTCGGACTCGGTCGAACGAAGCACCTCTTGGCCACACAGCTGACGCTCAACGGCCTGAACATCGGCCTCGACATCCTCTTTGCCGGGGTGCTGGGTCTGGGCGTCCCGGGCCTCGCGATCGGAACTGCCATCGCCGAGTGGGTCACCTTCTTGTTGGCCCTCTCCCTCCTCCTCCCCCTACTCCGGCGAGAGCACGAGGACGCGGAGCCGTTCTGGCCGAGGGACCGCATCGTCGATCGCGCCGCCTTCACGAAGCTCCTGGGTGCGAACGGGGACATCATGGTCCGCACCCTCTTCCTGATGCTCGGCTTCGCGTGGTTCACGAACCAAGGCGCCCTCTTCGGCGAGGAGATCCTGGCGGCGAATCACGTACTACTCCAGTTGGTCACCCTCTCGGCCTACCTGCTCGATGGCTATGCGCAGGCGACGGAGATCTTTGTCGGACGAGCGGTCGGCGCGGGAGACCTGTCCCTCTTCGACGAAGCGGCTCGTCAGGCCACGGAGATGGCCGCCTTGAGCGCGGTGATCCTGGCCGCCGTCGTGTGGCTGGCCGGCCCCTTCGCCGTCGCTGGACTGACCGATCTCGAACCCGTGCGGGCGGTCGCGTTGGACTTCCTTCCCTTCGCAGCCGTCTACGTGGCCCTCTCCTTCGGGGCCTTCCAGCTCGACGGGATCTTCATCGGGGCGACCGGCACGAGAGGGCTGCGCAATGCGAGCGTCGCATCGTGTCTCAGCTTCATCGCCCTGACGTGGTTCGCCATCCCACGCGCGGCGAACACCGGACTCTGGCTGAGCTTCATCCTGTACGTCGTGCTCCGAGCGATCTTCCTCGGGTCGTACCTCCCTGGCGTTCGTCGAGAGCTCAGCCGCGGGGCTTCCGTCAGCGAGTGACCAGGAATGTGGCCTTGATGATCAGGCTGCGATCTCGGAAGTAGAGGTCCGCGAACGGATCGTTGAGCGGCGCGGTCGGATCCCTCTGGACCTCATCGTACACGATGTAGATGTCGCTGCCCGGTCGGTACGTCCACCGGAAACGGGCCGCCGCTCCGAATTGCGATCGCTGCGAGTTGTATTGGGTGACGGACCGCACGGACATCGTCGGGGAGATCGCGAAGTCGACGCGAAGGGAGGCGAGGTCGACCTCGAAGTCACCGCTCGGTAGATCGACGTCGTTTCGCGTGTACCGAGCCTCGGCGGAGAGCCGATCGTTGATGCGAGCGCCGAGGGTGGCCTGAGCGTCCCAGCGGTCGCCCCCGTAGAACTGCTGGGGAGCGAACATCCCGCCGTAGTACACACGCCGCGACGGATTCGAGTCGAAGCTCACCCGCAACTCCCCGAAGTCGTAGTCGCCCACGGGAATCGTCACGCCATTGAGCGTGAAGTCCTGCTGCACACGATCGAAGTGGTCGTTGTACCAAATGTTGAGGAAGGCGCCGTTGTCGAACCGGGCTCCGATCATATAGTGCCATCGATCGGTGAGGCGAAGTCCGGCCTGGTCCGTCGTGTACTGCCAGTTGACCATCGGCGACAGTACACGGATCCCCCAGAAGTTCGGCCTCGGGTTCCTCTCGATGTGCAGACGCGTCGACCGGATGCCAGGCCGAGGGAGGAAGCCGACCTCGGGGTTGAAGTCGTTCTCGATGTCGGCGTATTCGCCGTAGATGCGCCACTTGGTGTCGAGCCAAGTCGCGTTCACGTAGGCACCCATCTCCCCGTATCCGACATCCTCTCGCCACGGGGTCGCCGGATCATCGGCCGGCACGACGATCCCCGGCGTCTCGGTCCGGGCGAGGAAGCCCTGGACGGTGAAGTTCGGGTGCGGCGCGATCGACGCATCGATTGCATAGGTCCGGTTGAAGTGACCGCTGTCGACGCTACCGACGAAGTTCGACGAGGACTTGTTGATGAAGAGCGCCCCGACTCGAGACCGCGACCAGAAGTTCCGGCTGAACTTCGCGACGGTGAAGTTCTCGGCCGTGGCACCGAAGGCCTCGTCCGTCTGGACATTCATCACGGCGATGTCGTTCTGACCGACCTTCCCGCTCACGCGTGCCCCCGCGATGATCGGCACGTTGGAGCCGGCAGAAGACAGACCGATTCTCCGACTGAAGAAGAGGTCCGCGTAGCGGTTGAACGGGTTCACCGAACCGACGTTGAACTGCCCGGAGTCCTCCAAGAAGAAGTCGCGCTTCTCGGGGAAGAAGAGCGGGAAGCGGGTCAGGTTAACCTGCTCGTCGTCCACCTCCGCCTGGGCGAAGTCCGTGTTGACCGTGACGTCCAGGTTGATGCCCGCAGTGATCCCGTACTTCAGGTCGAGCCCGGCGTCTCCGTTCACATCGTTGTTCTCGATGCTCTGCTCGAGCACGCTCTGGCCGCCGCCCGTGACGAAGGGCGTCATGCGCAGGTCGAGGCCCCGACTCAGCTCCCGCATCCCGTCCAAGCTCCCTGCCATGCTCACGCGGTGGATCGTGAACTCCTGCGAGATCGGTGCCCAAAAGGACTGCTCGTTCTTGCTCCCGATGTTGCGCATGAGGTTCAGGCCCCAGCTCTGCTCGGCCGTCGCAGGGAAGCGCAGCGTCACCATAGGGATCGCGATTTCCGCGACCCACCCGTCCTCCACGACGTTCGCCGCAACGTGCCAGACGCCGTCCCAGTCGCGGTTCACATTCGACGTCGTGAAGCCAAAGCCTCGGATCGCCCCTTCACCCTCATTGAACACCTGCTGGTCGAGCTGAGCACCGAGCGGGTTCGTGACGAACATGTAGCCCGATCTCGAATCCTTGAACGTGTCGAAGATCAGCTGGACGTTGTCCTCGTCGAGGATGCGATCCGAGTCTCGTCGCATCTCCGTCGCCGTAACCGTGCCACTCCGGTCCCACGCGCGAATGCCGATATAGAGCGTCTCCGCGTCGTACAGGAGGTAGATCTCCGTGTCTTCGGTGGCCGGTGCGCCTTCGTTCGGCTCCTGCTGCACCAGCGCATCGATGAGCGCACCCCTCCCCCACTCACGCTCTTCGAAGATGCCGTCGAGTATCGGTGGAGTCGTCGTCTCCACCGCGCGAACCCGATGGCTTTCCCAGTGCTGCTGAGCGGAGGCAGGGACAGCCACCGCCAGAACGGCGGCCGCAGAGATCAAGCACCAGAGGGTCTTCGACGAGCGTGGGCGCATGCCGTTCATCCCAGGATCGGGCCGGGTGGGTCTCGGAGCATCGTAACTCATGGGTACAGACACGGCAGCCGACCGAAATGCCGAGCCGCATTGCGCATTCGCCGTGACCGAATCGATTATGCCGCCCCGAAACCCGGTCGCCGGCAACGCGGAGCTTCCCATCAAAACCGACATCGAGATCGCACAAGCAGCCGAACTACGCCCGATTCAAGAGATCGCGGCCAAGATCGGCTTGGCCCCCGAGGACATCTCCCCTCACGGCCACTACAAGGCGAAGATCCCGCTCGAGGTGGCGCGCGCCCGCGGCGGCTCGGACGGAAAGCTGGTCCTCGTGACGGGCATCAGCCCGACTCCGGCAGGCGAAGGCAAGTCGACGGTGTCCGTCGGACTCGCCGATGCCCTCAACCTCCGCGAACGGAAGCCGGTCCTGTGTCTCCGTGAACCGAGCCTCGGACCGGTCTTCGGAATCAAGGGAGGGGCCGCCGGCGGTGGACACAGCCAGGTCGTCCCGATGGAGGAGATCAACCTCCACTTCACCGGGGACTTCCACGCGATCTCTTCCGCGCACGCGCTGCTATCCGCCGTCCTCGACAACCACCTCTACCGACCCAACTCTCTGGAGATCGACCCGACGCGGCTTACGTGGCCGCGCGCGGTCGACATGAACGACCGCGCCCTCCGGAACATCGTCGTCGGCCTCGGCGGACGTACCGGCGGCGTGCCGCGGCAGGACGGCTTCGTGATCACGGCGGCCTCCGAGATCATGGCGATCTTCTGCCTGGCCGACGGGACCAGTGACCTCAAGGAGCGTCTCGACCGCATCATCATCGGCTACACCCGCTCCGGGAAGCCGATTCGCGCGGGCGGACTCGGCGTCTCCGGTGCGATGGCGGCGCTCCTCAAGGATGCCGTGAACCCCAACCTCGTGCAGACGCTGGGCGGGACGCCCGCGCTCATTCATGGAGGACCCTTCGCGAATATCGCCCACGGGTGCAACTCGCTGACCGCGACCCGCGTGGGGCTCTCCCTCGGCGACGTGGTCGTGACGGAAGCGGGCTTCGGGGCGGACCTGGGTGCCGAGAAGTTCTTCGACATCAAGTGCCGCTTCGGGAACCTCGATCCGGGTGCCGCGGTGATCGTGGCGACCGCCCGGGCCCTGAAAATGAACGGGGGTGTGGCGAAGTCCGACCTCGCCACCGAGAACGTAGAGGCGGTTCAGACGGGCTTCGCGAACCTCGCGGGGCACATCGAAAACGTCCGGAAGTTCGGCGTTCCGCCGGTCGTGGCTGTGAACCGTTTCGCCACGGACACCGAGGCGGAACTCGAGGCCATGATGGACGCGTGTGCCGCGATGGGTGCCAAGGCCGTCATCGCCGACCCGTGGGGCGGAGGTGGCGAAGGCTGCCTAGACCTGGCCGACGCGGTGTGGGATGTGCTCGAGAGCGGCGAAGCCGACTACCGTCCGCTGTACGGGGACGACCTGGGCATCGCGGAGAAGATCGAGACGGTCGCCACCGAGATTTACGGCGCCGAGGGTGTCGACATCGACCCCAAGGCGGCCAAAGAGATCGCCGTTCTGGAGGAAGCGGGGCTGGGTTCGGCTCCGGTGTGCATCGCCAAGACGCAGTACTCCTTCTCGGACGACGCGACTCTACTGGGCCGCCCGAGTGGATTCCGGATCAGCGTCCGCGAGGTCACACCGTCGGCGGGTGCCGGCTTCGTCGTGGCCAAGACGGGGAGCATCATGACGATGCCGGGTCTCGGGGCCGAACCTTCGGCAATGAATGTCGACCTCCAGGACGGAGTCGTTACGGGACTCTTCTAACGCGCGAGCTGAATCGCGCGAAGGAGCATCGACCCGTCCAGGTCGGTGAACAGAGACGGGGAGGCTTCGGCGCCCTCGACGACGGCGTCGACGACAGAGGCACCGTCTCGTACGGCGCTGCGGATATCCGCAGCGATCCGAGCGAGTGCGCCCTCCGTGGAGTCGGCTCCGAAGTCGGCGAGTGCCTCCGAACGCCCCAGTTCGACGTAGGCGAGCGCGGCCAGGAGATCGAGACGATCCAAGGGGCGCTCGTGGCTCAGGGCTGGCCCCGAGTGTTCGACGACTCTCGTGAGATGTGCCGACGACGCCCCGTCATCACGGGCCGCACGGGCCTGCAAGAAGTCGGGGAGCCGGGTCTCGGGGTCGTACGGGCGTCCGAGGCCGAGGCGCTCGGGCCATGTGGTAGCGGTTCGGAAGTGCTCGGTGGCCGCACCGAAGCGCTCCTCGTCCATCGCGTCGAGACCGAGCGCCACGTGGGCCTGCGCGAAGAGGCGTTGGCTCGCACTCGAATGCTCAGACGGCAATACGGTGACCGCGTCCAGTAGCTCCGCTGACTCGCGAAAACGACCGAGGGCGTTCCACGCCGTCGCCTGAAGGAGCGCCAGCTCGAAGCTCCGGGGGAAGCGCGTGCGGGCCGCAGCCGCCTCGCGGGACGCGGCCTCCCACTGGAACGACTGCACCAGTTGGTCGACCAGGGCCACAGCGTAGGGACGTTCGTCCGGCGCTATCCGCGCGGCCGTGCGGTAGTCCTCGTCCGGGTCGAACGACATCGCCGCGACGTCCACGGCCGCCCCGAAGGCCGCGCGAGCAGCGTACGCCGCCGCCTGGTCGGGCCGTGCACCGAGAGCGGCGAAACGCTCCCCCGCCTCTTCGGTTCGGTCGCGCGCCCACAGGTTGAGCGCCAGCAAGTGGGTCCAGGCCCAATGCGCGCTCGTCTCGGCGGCCCACTCGAGCACCGGAATGCTCTCCCGACGGTACGGGGCGGCGAAGGCCACCTGGACGTCGTGGTCGAGGAGCTCGGGCTCCGCAGCCAACGAAGCGACCCACGCGCGCGCTATCGCATCGTCCCACTCGTCGAGCGCGACGCGGAATACGGCCAGCGCGTCGGCATCGAAGCCGCGCGCATGGAGCGTGAGGGCCACCTCGATCAGCTCCTGGGCGGGGAACTCCCCCCTCAGTCCATCCAGAAGGGCCCGACGGGGCTCCTCCCGCTCGCCCTCCGCAGCGGCCAGGTAGCGTTCGACGCGTACGAAGTGGTGCAGTGGGTCGATCTCGAGGAGGCGCCGGAGCGCGTCGTTCCAGACTTGGTGATCTCCTGATGTGCGCGCCGCGAGCGCGACGACCTCGTGTGCAGTGAGCGCGTGGCGGTCGTAGTCGAGCGCCCGGTGAGCGTAGTGCTGCGCCCGCTCTCCATCGCCGCTCCTTAGGGCGAGATCGGCCAACTGCGCATACGAGACCGCCCGGTATGCCATCGACCGAGCAGACCAGCCGAACGCCTCTGTGGCATCGAGGTCGTGTCCGAGCCCTCGGTATAGTCGCCCCGCCGCGAAATTTCCCTCGGGGTCGTAGGCGTCGAGCTGTAGCACCCGATGCGCGTACGTCAGGCCCTCGTCGTACATCCCCCGACGGTAGGCGAGATCCGCTAAGCCCAAGAGCGCCTCACGATGCCAGGGCTCGGAGGCGAGCACCTCCTCGAACAACGCCCTCGCCTCCTCGATCCGTCGCCCCTGTAGCAGCTCCCTCGCGGCCTCGACTCGTCTCCGCTGGGGTGGGATGCTCGGCCACGCTTCTTCGTCGGTTGCGAACGGTCGCGCGAGGACTCCTGCCTCGGGGTCCGTCGACCAGAAAAGGTCGAGTCCGGGCAGCGCGACATCCACGGCCGCACCGGTCGCGCGCTCGACCGCGGTGGACACGGTGACGGGTTCGAGCGGCTCGAAGGTTATGGGCTCTCGCGCGACGACGGTCCCGCCTACGGTCACGACGACGGTATCGCTCACAGCGCCGAAAGCGTGGGCCCGAACGACGAGCTGGGCACCGTCATGCTGCACGTACATCGCGCCGTCGCGGGAGGCGTCACTGAGTCCCCCCAACCCCTCTACGGGAAACCACGTCTCGGTCCAGCGATCGAGCGCACCGGGATCGAAGCCGACCTGCGAGATCGGGTTGGTCTCACCGGTCGGGGTGTACTGAACGAGAAGCCGACCCGCCTGGAACTCGATGTACTGACCGTCGGTGTCGGTAAGGAGGTCCTCCCAAATCCCGCCCTGCCGACTGAGCGCCCACAGCCACAACTTCTGACCCGGCATCTCTTCGTACGGAGCCCAATGTCCGAAGCCGTATCCGTCCTCGGTGTAGTAGCCGCCGAAGAAGTCTTCATACTCGCCTACGACGTGGTACGACTTGTTTCCGCCGAAGTCGTTCTCGGCATAGACGGCTAGGTCCCGGCCTTCCGGATTCGTGGGCCAGGATCGCTCGCCTCCGGGGTGCTCGAGGTACGCGTTGCCCGGGATCGTCATCACCAGATCGGGCTGCGCGAACGCCGCTCCGGTCATCCAGTTGTAGTACGGCTGCTCCAAAGGAGTCGGGTTGTGCCACAGCGCCCGCGTCTCGAAGTACGCGCGATCCGCGGGTAGCCGAACTTCGACCCGCCACTTCGTGCGCGACGGCAGATCCATCGACCCGACGAACACCGAGACGCTCCCGTCGTCGTTGCTGCGCGTATCCCAGTCGACGGGTGTGGCGGTCGCCGGCGTGTGCCCGATGACGCCGAAGTTGAATTCGATCCCCCCCGACGTCCACGGGCCACGGAGCGCGATGTTCCGGAATTTCATGACCTCGTTCCGGTAGATGAACTCGTGCCCTGACTCCTTCACTCGGGCGCCCCACACCTTCCCGCCCACCTCGGGAAGCACCCAGAGCTCGATCCATTCGTTCTGCAGGTGGACCACCGTCCACTCGCGGTCCACGGGCGTGTGGGCGTACCCGGCGAATCGATGGTACGGGTAGAGGCGCGCGTCGTCGGCAAGGATCGGCACGGGGTCCGGCTCGCCGAACGGGTACGTCGGTAGGGTCCGTCGGTCTACCGAGATCCGGGCCGCGTCTTGCGCCACGCCCGCCAAGGGCACGAGCAGGGAGACACCAACGGCCATCACGAACAGACGAGCGAAGCTGGACGTAGAGGGATAGAACACTATATTACTACTTGGTCATATAGTGATTCATGATCCACCGGGAGCGCCCGAACGCCCCAGGAGGATCGGAAAGTCGAGGTCCACGTAGTGCACGATCTCCACCATCGACGACACGACACACTCGCCGGACGTCGACTCGAGGGCACGGCTCTGTACCCGACTGCCTCGTTCGTCGGCGATCTCGGTGAAGACGGCGAAGCCCTCGCACACGTTCACCCCCTCGTCGAGGAGCTGGCCGACGCGATACCGGCCATCGACCAACGTGGTGGTCGCGATGCGGCGGCCGGTCGGGTCCAGAATCGCCACGATCCCGTACGCCGGGTTGATGCTGTCGATCGTGACGTCACCCGCCACGGTCAGCGTCAGCGGGGACTCCTCGATCTCGGCGGGCGTCGGCGCAGCACACGCCACCCCCACGACAGCCAACACGATCGAGAGGTGAGTGCGGCGCACGGAGGGTCCTCGGCAAGAGTCGCAGCGTCGGCATCATGCAGAGCGCCTGGCCGCCATGCCAGTTCGTGCCGCCCCATCGGACGCCCGGGGGTGTCCGGATGAAGCCCGCCGATCTGTCCCCGGAGGTGCTCGAGCTGATCGCCGAGCGGTTCCGCGTGCTCGGGGAGCCGGCTCGGCTTCGTATTCTCAGCACCTTGATGGCCGGGGAGTGCTCCGTGACCGACCTGGTCGACCGCACCGGCCTCCAACAAGCCAACGTCTCGAAACACCTGGGCGTACTGCGGGCGTCCGGATTCGTCCGCCGTCGAAAGGAGGGACTGCGCGCCTTCTACACCCTCGCCGACCCCTCGGTCTTCACGCTGTGTGAGGTCATGTGCGGGAGAATCCAAGCCCACGCCGACGCTCACCTCTCTCTCTTCGAATCCGGAGATGCTCGTGTCCCTGCTCCGTGACCCCTGGCCTTGGTACGTCGCGGGACCGCTGATCGGCCTCACGGTCCCGCTCGTGTATCTGATCGCGGGCCGGAAGTGGGGGCTGTCCTCCACCTTCCGTGATCTATGCGCGGCGGTGATCCCGGCGCAGTCCGGCTACTTCGGGTACTCGTGGCGCGCGCAGGGATCGTGGCGCCTCCTGATGGCGTGTGGTCTCGTCATCGGTGGCGCCGCCGCGGCCTTCACAGCCTCCACACCGGACGTGGCCCTTTCGGCGGATACCGTGTCCGCGCTCCACGCCATCGGAGTCTCCGACACGTCGGGCTTCGCCCCCACCGAGATCTTCTCGTGGAGCGGACTCGCAACCCTCCCCGGCTTCGTCATGATCGTCGTCGGAGGCTTCCTCGTCGGCTTCGGAACCCGGTACGCCGGGGGCTGCACCTCGGGTCACGCCATCTCCGGGCTCTCAGCGCTCCGCGTCACGTCTCTCGTCGCGGTCATCGGCTTCTTCGTCGGCGGACTGATCACGACCCATTGGATCCTGCCCGGACTGCTCGGTTCATGAACGAACGACGAGAACCTCTCTGGCCCTACCTGCTCTGGGGCATCGTCCTCGGCTTCGTATTCACGCGCGCCGAAGTCGTGTCGTGGTTCCGGATTCAGGAGATGTTCCGCTTCCACTCGATTCACATGTACGGAATCATCGGGAGCGCGGTCGCGGTCGGAGCCACGGGGGTCGCGCTGCTCAAGAAGTTCGATGCCAAGACCCGCACCGGGACCACACCGAGCTTTCCGGAGGATCGCTTCCGAGCGCCCGGGACCCAGTACTGGGTCGGCGGGACGGCCTTCGGCCTGGGGTGGGGACTTCTCGGCGCATGCCCAGGCCCCATCTACGTCCTCATCGGCAACGGCATGACCGTCATGTTCGTCGCCCTCCTCTCTGCGCTCGCAGGGGTCGCCACGTACGGTGCTCTCCGCGGTCGACTTCCCCACAGCTGACGCTCGCCATGTTCTTCCGACAGGTCTTCGATCCGGATCTCGCACAATACGCGTACATCATCGGGTGTCAGCGCACCGGTGAAGCCATCGTGATCGACCCCCAACGAGATGTCGATCGTTACATCGCGATCGCGGCCGAAGAAGGGCTTACGATCACCAGCGCGACGGAAACGCACATCCACGCCGACTTCCTGTCGGGCACCGTCGAACTCGCATCGCAGCACGGCGCCCGCCTCTTCCTGTCCGGGGAGGGCACCGAAGAGTGGCGGTACCATTGGGCCGACGATGGCCCGTACGACGCCACGCTACTGAAGGACGGAGACACCTTCCACGTGGGGAACATCGGGCTGCAGGTGATCCATACCCCCGGTCACACGCCCGAGCACATCGCCTTTCTCGTTACGGACCACGGTGGGGGCGCGGACGAACCGATCGGACTCGCCTCCGGCGACTTCGTCTTCGTGGGCGCCCTCGGCCGACCGGATCTCCTCGAGACCGCCGCGGGTGTTTCGGGAGCACGGGAGCCGGCGGCTCGGGCGCTGTATCAGTCGACTAAGCGCTTCCTCGAGCTCGACGACCACGTTCAAGTCTGGCCGGGCCACGGCGCTGGGAGCGCATGCGGAAAGGCGCTCGGCTCCGTGCCCCAATCGACGGTCGGATACGAGCGCCGGTTCAACGCAGGACTCTCCTTCGCGGAGGAACGCGGCTTCATCGAGTCGATTTTGGACGGGCAGCCGGAGCCGCCTCTCTACTTCGCACGAATGAAGGAGTTGAATCGACGCGGCATACCGGTCCTGGGCGGCTTGCCTCAGCCCAAACTCTTCAGTGTCGAAGACATGGTCGGTCACGCAACGACGGCGGGCAGCGTCGTCATCGACACGCGCTCTGACCGGGCGGCGTTTGCGGCCGGTCACATCCCCGGCTCGATCTACGCTCCCCTCGGGATCAACTTCGCGATGGTCGTCGGGAGCTACGTCGACCCCGAGGACGACATCTACCTGCTCGCGGATGCAGAGGGGGCGGAGGCCGCGGCCCGCATCCTGGTACGGATCGGGTACGACAACGTGAAGGGCTACGCGCCCCCCTCCACGCTCCTCGGCTCCGGGGTCGCCGATGCGACGACGCGACGCATCGACTTTTCCGAACTCGACCCGTCGCCCGACACGGACACGGCAACCGTGCTGGACGTCCGGGGCGCCGCCGAGTACTCGGGAAGCCACATCCCGGGGGCCCTCCACATCGCGTACACCCGACTCGCCGGCCGACTCGACGAAGTACCGATGGACCGGCCCGTCCTCGTGCACTGTCGATCGGGGAACCGCGCCTCGTTCGCCGTGTCGTTCCTGGAGCGGGAGGGATACGACGTCACCTTCGTCGACGGGATGTACACCTCGTGGCCCGGGCTCCCGACGTAGGACGCAGGTCCGATTAGAAAGCGAGCAGTCGCGTGACCTTCAGCGTCACACCCCGTTCGAGCACCGACTCCGGCGCTCCGTCCGCGAGGGTCCGGCGCTCGGTGAAGACGAGGAAGACGTCGGACAGCGGAGCGTGGATCAGGTTGAACCGGGCGTTGGCGATGAGTTCGTCCGTCGCCTCGTTGTATTGCACGAAGGCCAAGAAGAAGGACCGCGTCGACCAGGCGTAGCGGAGACGCGCGCTGAACAGGTCCGCTGTGAAGTCGGAGCCCCCCAGCGAGAGGGCGTTGTGCTGCGCGCCCACTTCGAGGGACAGGTGTTCGTTCGGCCTGAAGGTGACATCGCCCGAGATGCTCCGTCGCGTCCCGTCGTAGAAGTTCCCCCACGCCACGTTCGCCGACAGAAAGAGCGGATAGTTGCCCGGCGTGGTCAGCGACACACTGGGCTGCAACCACGAATACGTGCCGGCCTGGACCGTCGCGCCGGCGATCGGCGTGTCTGTGAACAACCGCTCCCAGCGGTCGGCCAAGGCGAAGGTGGCGCGACCACCCTGGAGGGGCTCGATGACAAATCCGCCTTCGACACGACGTGTCTCCAACGCTCCGGAGAGGGTCGTGTACACATCGACGTCGACGTACGGCGCGATCTCGCGCACTCCACCCCGCATGACCTGGGGGTGAACGCCGAGCGTCCCGAAGAATCGACGTACCGACGTGCGGTCGATGAACCCCGTCTCGGGCGCGAAGCCGTCCCCCACCTGCTTGAACAAACCCGAGACGTTCCAGAACGGATTTCGATACGCAGCCTGCCCCATCACGATCCCTCGATCGTCCCCGAGTGGCGTATCGTCGTCGGTGCGCGCCCAGTAGGCGGAGACCAGGAGGTTCTGCGTGGCCTGCACATTGGCGTCGACGCCGTATGCGCGGTTGTAGGCCTCCCCTAGACCGCCCGTCTGCTGACGGTTCACCACGATGCCACCGACGGTCGCCCGACCGAGGTGCGCCTTCACGCGGCCAACAGCGAAGTTCTCGGCGTTGTAAAACGACCCGTCCGACAAGCCACCGTCGGACCGCGTCTGCATATCGAGGAAGCCGACCTCCAGCCGATCGCCGATCCGCCCCGTGAGCCGGGCTCCTCCTCCGATCGGGAGCGCCTCGCGTGTCGCCGACAGCCCGATGCGGCGAGAGTGGAAGAGTCGAAAATTCCGCGGGCTGGATCCGGTCCTGTAGTTCCGGATCGCGATGTCCTGGAAGCCGAAGGTGCCCTCGTTCTCCAGGAAGAAGTCGCGCTTCTCTGGGAAGAAGAGGGAGAACCGAGTCAGGTTCACCTGTTCGCGGTCGACCTCGACCTGGCTGAAGTCGGTGTTGGCCGTGAGGTCCAACGTCATCCGCGAGGTGATGCCCCACTTCACGTCGAGTCCGACGGACCCGGTCGTACGTCCGTCTTCCGGCACGGAGGCACCCGTGAGGGCGTCTCCGAGGGCGAAGGGCTTTAGCCAGAGATTTCTCGACCGGGGTAGATCGGAAAGTCCGTCCATCGTGCCGGCCAGTGAAAACTTGTACACCCGGTATTGCCGGCTGACGGGCGCCCAGATCGCATCCTCGTTCCGACGGCGGATCCGCCGAGAGAAGTTGACCCCCCAGAGTTGATCACCCTCTACAGGGTTGAATCGGAGCGTGGCGAAGGGGATCCGCATCTCCACGATCCACGCGACGTCGTTGATCGACGTACGGACGTCGACGATGCCCTCCCAAGCAGGCACGAGGTCACGTTGGTCATTGAACGCTTGCGCAT
This sequence comes from Gemmatimonadota bacterium, assembly GCA_039030015.1. Taxonomy (GTDB): domain Bacteria; phylum Gemmatimonadota; class Gemmatimonadetes; order Longimicrobiales; family Gaopeijiaceae; genus UBA2589. Next base: position 21,096 of record JBCCEZ010000011.1, read on the forward strand.
CCCACACCGCTCCGGCGGCGTTGATGGCGAAGAGGAAGCCGTTCTGGCGATCGAGATACGTGTCGAGAGCGACCCCGAAGATGTCGGCATTCGGCGTGTCGAAGTCCTGCTCGAGTCCGGGTACGGCGAGGCTCGTCGGGTCCTCGTCGTACAGCACCGCGCCGATGTACAGGGCCTCATCGTCGTAGACGATCCGGAGTTCGGTCGGCTGAGAGGCTGGCATGCCCGGGTCGGGGATCGTTTGGATCCAAGGCGCGTCGTACAGCACCGCCTCGGACCACGCCGCATCGTCCAAGACGCCGTCTACGGAGATCGGGGAGGATACCCTCGTGGCCGAGATGCGAGGTCGTTCAACGGCGAGAGGATCGACGGGGTATCGGTCCGCCTCTTGGGCTCGGGCCGTCCGAGGCGAGAGGCACATCGCGAGGAGTGCGAGGCCGATGGCGATTCGGCTCAATACACCGTACGGGCCATCACCCGGCCCCCCGCATCGCGAAGAGTCGCCTCGTCTCCGTTGTCGTTCCACACCTCTCGGGTCTCGTTCATGAAGAAAGAGTATCCGTCGGTGTGACCGTAGCCGCTATACACCCGAACGACCGCTCCCGCCTCGACACGCGAGCCCGGCGGAAAGCGAAAGCAGCGACTCGACAGATCGCACAACGTCCATCCGTCGATCCGGAGAGTCGAGGGGCCCGAGTTCCGCACCGTCACGTGCTCCGCATTGAGCGCCTCCCGACCCACGGGCGAAACACCCGGGTCCACGGAGAGGGCGAGAAAAGGGCTCGCCCCGGCCAACGCTTCTTGTAGCGTCGGCCCCTCATCGACGTCGGGGTCAACGGGCGACGTCGGGTCCGCACTCCCGATCACGAGTTCGAAGCTCCCGTCTTCGTACCCCAACACCGTGAGATGCCCATCCCGTTCGGTGCGCAGGATGGCGTCGGTCCGATTCGCGAGGGTGGTCAGGGTCGACGGGTTGGCGACGTCGTCTCGCGGCCCGCCCCGCCCCGACACAACACCGACCTCGGGGTTCGCCGCGGTGACGAGGGGGCGATACAGCGATCGCGCCGCACCGTGTCGTGGCGCGGTCATGACCGTCACATCCGGCACCCACCCATCTCGGACCCATGCTCTCTGTACCGCCGGGTCGGCATACGACGTCAGCAACACCGAAAACGACCCGTACCGCATCACGACGCCGAGCGATCCCCGTCCGTTGAGCGCGTCAGGTGCCGGCAAAAGCTCGAGTTCGATCCCGTCGATCTCGATCACCGTACGTTCTCGAACCTCGGTGACCCGGACCCCCTCCAACCGACCGAGCGCGGCTCGCAGTCGGGTCCACCCATCGCTCGTGCGGGTGGCTCCCCCGTGCACGAGTCGACCGACCGGACGTGCAGTCACGACATCGAACAAGCCTGCGACGTGGGCGTTCGACACATCCGTCACGACCGATACCGCCACGGAATCAATCCGCATCTGCTGGAAGTACCGGAGCGGGTCGCTGGGACCGCCGTCCACCAACACGACCTCGCCGCCCGGCGTTCGTACCAAGATCAGGTCGCCGAGCCCAACGTCGAGGATGCTGACCTGGACGTACTCCGGCGCCTGACCGGAGAGAGCGGGGGCTAGGCTCAGGGATGCGACCAGAACCGCCGCGAGGGTTCGAGATCGCATAGGGGGTGGAAGCCTACCGAGGCAAAGACACGCTCAGATCCCAACTCGACGAAGGTACCGATCCGTAGGTCGGCTGCACATGCACCCATCCCACGGACAGCTTCCGCACTAGGATCGCGGTGAGTGAACCCCCGATCGCTCCGAAGAAGATCACGCCCCGCCGCTGGTCGGCCTCGAGCTGCCGAGCCTCGAAGACGTCGCGCGGAATCCGGTTCACCGGAGAGCACTGGACGCTGGAATCACTCGAGTCGACACATCCGTCGATCTTCCCGAACCCGATCTCAGGCCCGACGAAGTACCCGACCGTCCCGAATGCTGCAGCACCGAGGAGTCCGCCCACGATCGTACGAGCGGTGAGGTGAGACTTGTGGCTTCGCCGCTCGATGAACACCTGATCGACCTCGTAGGAGTTCCGGATCAGCGGAGCCGGGTCGCAGATCGGCGCGTCCCCATGCATTTGGCCGGCACGGCACACCGGCTCGGCACGGCTCACCACGGTCATCCTCGAACCGTCTAGACTGAGAATCCGCCCGACTTCCCCATCGACGCGCACCGAATCTCCGGCGAAGAGGTTGGTCGGCTGGCGACCCACGTCGCCGGCCTGGGCAGAGACGATCGTCGGCGCTGAAAGCGCCGCGAGAAGCAGAACGGCCGGCAGTGTGGCGCGGCGGACGATCGAACGAGGCATGGGCGGGGTGTCGAGATGAGCGGGTTACACGTATAGACGTGCAAAACGGCTCAACAGGGACAACTGGACGCCTCGGATGGTTGAGGGCGCCGGGTCGGGAGACGTCGCTCTACGCGACCTCGCGGTCCTTCATCGAACGCTTGTAGACGAAGAAGCCCAATCCGAGGGCGCCCGCCACACCGAGCGTGATGAGGAGAATCTTCAGCGCCGTCGCGAGGAGACCCATGATCCACGCCGTGATCGGCACCATCAGAATCTTCAGGGCTTCCAACAGCAGGAAGCCGATGATTCCGGAGGCTGTCAGGCCGGCTGCGAACTTCATCATGCGGTGTCCCTCACATCCCGTGCGACCGATCGAGGCCCGTCGTGGGCTCCCGATCTCAGTCTCGTCCTACGCGAAGCAGACGTTCACTGTTTCAGATACTACGAAACGCCGAAGAGTTGCATTCCGCAACGCATTCCTTCACGGAGCTACCCCACCATACCCCAGGTGATCAGCCCCGCCACGATGCCGATTCCCACGGCGATTCGGCCTCGGCCCCACGATGTGGCCTCGGACGATTCCGCCTCTCGCGTCCAGTACAACACGACCCCACAACGCGGGTTGTGCGTGTCCACGTATTGAGAGGGCGCCCCCAAGGCGCGTGGGTACATCTCCACCCCCGCCAGACGGTCGACGGTGACGACATCATCGACCGATGCACCTCCGCCCTGCTGTACCCGGATCCCGTCCACGAACGCCTGGGCCTGGCACTCCCCGGCCATGATGACGTTCCGTTCGAGCCCTGCCGCGCTGCTGGCGAGCCGTACACTCATCCCGGGCGTCCCGACGACCAGAGTCGACGCGAGGGAAGCCGGGCGGCTCTCGATGTCCTCCTCGGGTATGAAGTAGCCGCCCACCCGAGCAGGGTCGTTCATCCGCTGTAGGAACTGGGCCGTCCGGCTGACGCCCGTAGACCGTCGGGCCACGACGACGATCGGCTCGAGGGGGATCGCCTCGATCCCGAGCTTCACCTCGACGTCGAGGGTCTGACCGGTGCCGAGCGCGAAGGCGGCCGTCCGCCAGTCCGCGTAGCCGATGTGACTGACCTCGAGGCGGAGCATCCCTGCGAGGTCCGCACGCAGCTCGAAGCGGCCCCTGTCGCTGGAGATCATTCCGGCCCGAATCACGCCATCGGGGTCACGCAGGAGAAGGCGAGCCCCCGAAACAGGCTCACCGGAGTCGGCCGTGAGCACGACCCCCTGCACCACTTGGGCACTCACCGCCGTCGCACTCCCAGCCGCTATGATCGCGAACAGGGCAAGCGCGCAGCACGTTAGAGGGCGGGTCCAGCGTCCGCTCATTGTAGCTCCTCAGCCAGTGACGTTCGATCATACGCGGGCTCCCGCCCTCGCATTTCGGTTGCCCCCGCTGCACTCGGTCCCGATACTCGATCCGCATGAAACTCCGCATGCCCCTTCTCGCCCTCGCTGCAGTCGGCTGCGCAGAGCCATGGCCGGAGCCACCGCCGGTCGACGCGGTCGCGTTTGCGGAGGAGCACGAGGTGTGGCGGCTGGACCGAGCGGAGAAGACCGTCACTCCCCCCAGCGGTCCGCTGCTGTGGGTGGGGTTGTGGGATCTCCCCGAACACGAGGTCACGTTCGGCTCCTCCGAATCCGCCGACATTCGTATGCCCGCTGAAGACGCTCCACCGATGGCAGGCACGCTGAGGAGACGCGGAGAGGACGTCGAACTCACCCCTGCCCCAGGGTCCCCGATTGCACTCTTCGAGGGGGACGTCGTCGAGGCGCCGACCGTCCTGCGGCACGATCGGATGGAGGACCCGACCCGTCTACAGCTCGGTTCGCTCGGGTTGAGAGTGCACTCGGAACGCGGCACGGACCGGCTGTGGCTCAGGGCGTGGGACGAAGACCACCCCGAGATCGAGACGTTCGAGCTGCCGGACTACTACCCCATCGATCCCGGGTGGCGGGTGCAGGCGCGACTCGAGACGTACCCCGAGCCCGTGATCATTCGGGTGCCGGACGTCACGGGAGGGACGGTCGAATACACGGCTCCCGGTGAGCTCGTCTTCGAGCACGAGGGCCGGGAGCACCGTCTCATCGCCACGGCAACGGAGACGAGCACGTCGTACTTCGTGATGATCTGGGACTCTACCGCCACGATCGACACCTACCAGGGTGGTCGCTACGTGCGCCCCGCGCTCGTGGACGAAGAGGGGTGGACGACGATCGACTTCAATCGCACCTACAACGCGCCGTGCGTGTTCACCGCGTTCTCGGTGTGTGCCCTACCGCCACGAGCCAACTGGCTGACGTTCGCCGTCAGCGCGGGCGAGAAGCGGCCGGACAAGCTGCCCGACCCCAACTGACGCCCTTCCAGCTCAGCCGCCCTCGGCGCGCAACGTATCGGCAGGGTCGACCCTCGCCGAACGCGACGCCGGAATAGCGCAGGCCACGACCGACACTGCGATCACGGCGCCGACGACCATCAGCGGTGGCCGAGCGCCGACCCCGTCGAAGGAGCCGAGCAGCGCCGCGAGGCGAGGCATAGCCAGGAGCCACCCCACACCGCCGATGCACGCGCCGATCGCGGCGAGCCTGGTCCCGGAAAGCACGATGCTCCACACCGTCCGGGGACCCGACGCTCCCAGAGCCATGCGGATTCCGATGTCTCGACGTTGTGCGTCCACGCGATAGGCGACGAGCGCGTACAGGCCCAGCCCGGCGAGCAGGGTGCCCAAGATCGCGAGAAGGCCTACGACGATGGATTGAAGCCGGAGCGCAGCAAACCAGGCCTCGACGTACCGTGCGTACTCGCCCATGGGCGGAACGTCGAGTCCCGGGTCGATCGAGGTCGCGATCTCGGTCACGACCGGCCCCACCACCGCAGGGTCACCCCGGACGAGCACCTGCGCGTGGGGCCACGGGTCTTGGGTGTGAGGAGCGTACAATTCGATCGGTGCCTCTCGATCGGGTCCGAAGTGGTGAACGGGCTCGACGACGCCGACGATCGTCTTCATGTCGGCGACGACTTGGATCTCGCGACCGATCGGGCTCATTCCCGGGAAGATCTCGTCCGCAAAGGCGCGGCTCACGACGACCACAGGCTCGGAGTCGGCGCGATCGGCTGCGGTGAATCCCCGGCCTTCGACGACGTCGATGTCGAACGCCTGGAAGTAGCCTGGGCTGACGATGTGATACTGCGCGAACGACTGGTCCGCGGTCACGTCGGGTCGGAAGCCCCACGGCATGTTCATCCCGGACATCGGAGCACTCGTCCCGATCGCGATCGAGACGCCGCGTTGCGCCGCTCGGCCGAGCAACTCCTCCCAAAATGCTCGACGCGCCTCCGGTGTCGGCATCCGCTCGCCGGACAACATGAGCTGCACCGACGCCACACCTTCGGGCTCGAAGCCGAGATCGACGCTGCGGAGTGCACTCATCTCCGCGAGCACGACCACACCCGCCGTTCCGAGCACCGTGGTCAGGGCGACCTGAACAGCCACGATGAGGCTACGGCCTGGCCCGCCCGTCGGGGCGGACGGCGCACGGGTCGGAAGGGGTGATGTCGATCGTCGAGACAGGAGGTGCCCCAAGGCACTGACCATACCGCCGCTGAGCACGGCGAGCACCATGACGCCGATCGCCAAACCGGGCAGTATGGCGATGTCCTGAGCCCGCGGTGTCCCCGCGGGCACCAGGGCTCGAACCGACCCGATCAACGCGGCCGCCAAGAGCAGAGACAGAAGGCCCGAACAGAGCGCCAACAGGGCACCTTCGACGGCGCTAGCCCGGAAGAGCCGGCCCTCCGACGAGCCGAGTGCCAACCGCACCGCACGGTCGCGGCGAGCTCGGAGCGCTCGAGCAGAGGCCAGCCCCCCGACGTTGGCCATCGCCAAAAGGAGGAAGACGACGCCCGCCGTGAGTAGGTACCGAAGGACAGCTTGATAGGGTGCGAGGAGTTCTTCCGACAAGACGGATGCCGTCCCGCCCCATCCCCGGTGGTTCCCGTACAGCTGCCCCAGATCGTTCACGACCCGATCCATCTCCGTCGCGGCATCGGCGACGGCGTACTCCGGACCGACCCTAGCGATCACGTCGAGAAAGCGCGCGCCCCTCATGCCTTCCCCGAGATCGTCTTCGTCCCAGCGGATCGCGGTGAAGACGTCGGCGTCGCGGGGATACCCGGAGGCCGCCCGCACCACGCCGACCACGGTGTAACTCGTCCCATTCAACGCCATCGTCTCGGCCCCCACGACTCCTGGGTCGGCCCCGAAGGCACGGACCCAAAACGGCTCCGTCAGGACCACCTCCACCGCATCCTGGTCCGTCGAGATGGGCCGCCCTTCGATGACGGTGAGGTCGAGGATATCGAAGATCTCGGGCGAAGCGGTCACCGAACGAACGCGGCGCACGTCGTCCTCGATTCGCCAATCGAAGACGTTCTGTGAGACACCGGCGACGGCGAGGACCGTGGTCCAGGACCGGGCCCTCAAGTCTTCGAGCAGAGGCGGGGAGATCCGCGATCTGGACGTCCCTCCCTCAGACCTGTCCACCTCGTAGAGGCGCACGACCCGGTCCGGGTCCGGGAAGGGGAATGGCGCGAGCCAGACCGACCAGGCGACCGATCCAACGATCGCGAAGGCCGCCAGCGCCGTCGCCATGGTACCGATCACACCCAGTGCATACGCGGGTCGCCGCCTGAGCGCACGAGCTGCCGTGCGCAGGTCGCCCGTGAACCCCTCGCCCCCGCGCAACGCACCGAGCCCGCGACCGGGCAGCAAGCGTACACTCCGCACAGCCTGCCACGCGTACCAACGCCGAGCTCGACGCACGCCTCGATCCGCGGACAGCGCTGCGAATCGCTCGTCGAGATCGGCGAGGAGCAGCGCTCGATCGTCTGCGGGAGTCGACACTGACACGAGCGCCCTGGCCCATCGAGGGGGCCGAGGGGGTGTCGACGTCACGAGCCCACCTCTCCCCGGATGGGGGGCGCGCCCCAGAGCTGCTCGAACTGGCGTCGCGAGCGTTCGATGGCCTCGCGCCCGGCGGGCACCAGCCGGTAGTTCCGAGTACTACGGCGTGAACCGATCGAGGAAGCTCCGACCGAGGACTCGACGAGGCCCTTGGCCTCGAGGCGCTTCAGGGTGACGTACACCGCCGGGATCGACACATCCCGTCCGGTCGTGTCGAGGATCTCGCCGTGAATGGACGCGCCGTATCCGCCACCCTCCAGGCGGGCCAGGGCCAACAACACGACGAGCTCGAATTCCCCCACGTAGTCCCGGCCACCCATCCCGCACCTCACTTAAACGTTGTTTATAAACAATGTTTAATTAGAAGAGCTGGAAACGACAAGCCCACTCGGGCGGTCAGGCCAAGCTCAGCGGCTCGGGAGCTTGAAGGTGTGAAGCGTCGGGGGGTCGGGCGCCGTCGAACTGACCGAACGGCCCCCTGCGATCGACACATACTGGACGCCGTCGATCGAGTACGTCACCGGGGAGGCCGTGCCTCGTCCAACCTCCGCCGACCACACTTCCGCGCCCGACTGTGCGTCGAAGGCGACGAGCTGAGATCCACTTCCCCAGAAGACGAGCCCGCCCGCGGTCGCGAGCGCGCCGCCGTTTTCGCCACGCCCAACCGAACGCCAGACCTCTCGCTGCTCCTCGGGATCCCATGCGACCAACATCGTCGGAGGGCCGTTCAGCTCCGGCCTCGGGGGACGGTTCGGGCTACGGAACAGCGTACCCGTATTCCACCGGCCGCCTTCGTACTCGAACTGGGCTTCCATCTCGAAGTAGAACGTCGTGTTCTTGGCCGGCAGGTAGACGAGCCTCGTCTGGTCGCTCCACGCCATCGGCGGCCACGTGTGTGCACCCGTCGGACCGGGCGACAGCCACGCCGGGCGACCCGTCTGGCCGTACCGTGCCTCGGGGTTCTCGACGGGTCGTCCGGTGTCGGGATCGATGTGCGACGCCCAGGTGATGTCGTCCGAGAACGCCTCGGCAGAGATGAACTCCCCCGATTCCCGATCCACGACGTAGAAGAAGCCGTTCTTGGGCGCCTGCACGATCGTCTTCCGCATGCCGCCGTCGATCTCCAGATCGAGCAGCATGAGGGGCTGGGTGGCGGTGTAGTCCCAGTCGTCCCCGGGGGTCGTCTGGTAGTACCAGCGGATGAAGCCCGTGTCGCCGTCGAGAGCGACGATAGACGACAGGTACAGGTTGTCCCCGCCATCTGGGCTCCGGTGGTCACGGTTCCACGGGGCTCCGTTCCCCGTGCCGATGTAGACCAGGTTCAATTCGTCGTCGTAGACGATCGCATCCCAGACCGTCCCACCGCCCCCGGCGATCCACCATTGGCCGGACCACGTTTCGGCCGCGGCGGCCATCGCATCACTCTCGAATCCCAGGTCCGGGTCGCCCGGTACCGTGTACGTCCGCCAGAGCTCCTCGCCCGACGTCGCGTCGTACGCGGTTACGTAGCCGCGGACGCCGTACTCCGCTCCGCCGTTCCCGATGATCACCTTGCCGCGGAAGATCCTCGGGGCGCCGGTGATGCTGTAGTCGGTTCCGGGCGGGGTTGTTTGCACCGACCAATCGATTCGCCCCGTTTCCTGATCGAGCGCGACCAGACGCCCGTCCAGCAACCCGACGATGATGTTGCCGCCGTATGCCGCGACCCCGCGATTCACGTCGCCGCAGCACCGAGAGGGCCCGCCGAACTCCTCGTCCACGATGCCTGGATCCCAGAACCAGAGCTCCTCACCAGTTCGCGCATCGAGCGCGAACACGGTGCTCCGCGGACCCGAAGCGAACATGCGCCCGTCGACGACGATCGGCGTCGCTTCCAGCCGCGCGCCCATCTTCGGGATGGGATACGACCACGCCGACTCCAACGTGCTCACGTTGTCGGTGGTGATCTGCGCGAGCTCGCTGTAGCGCTGCTCACCCGAGTCTCGGCCGTGCAACGACCACTCCGTGTCCGGGAGTTGAGCCGTCGCGGGCACGGCGAAGTACGCGAGGGACAGGGCAGCAAACGCGACACGCTTCATGATGTCGTCTCCTCCGGGGCGCGAGACGGGTATTCTACGGGGGCTACGAGCCGAGACGCGAGCGGCCGAGACGCCGTTTGCTCTGCGCCGCAGACCTTCCCATCGTGCACTCTCCTCCACTTCAGCCCCCGAGTGCCATGGCTTCGGAGTCCAACTGGTCCGGACGTACGGTCCTCCTGATGTGGATCGGCTTCCTCGGCTTCGCCGCCGCGGCAGCCCGGGAACTCCCGCGCTACATCGACTCTCTCGATCAACGCATCATCTACCGGAATCCGGACTGCATGCTGGTGGTCGCGGACAGCATGGGGGCGTTGGGGCTGACGGTGGAGGAACGTCAGGATTCGGTCGTCTCGTGGACGCGCGCCTGCCAGAGGATCCGCACGGCCGAGATGATCGAGCACTCGAACCGGGTCACGATCGGGACGGGGATCGTGCTCTTCATCTTCTCTGTCTTCACCTTCGCGGTGACGTTCGCATGGGGACGTGAGCGGATTCTTCGGCGCATGGAAGAATGACTCCGGCCTGATCGGGCGGACACCCGAACCTACAGATTGAGGAGCTCGTGACCGGAGGAGCGTAGGTCGAAGGGGACCCTCCGAAACTCCCCCTCCAGCTCCCTACAGAGCGCATCGAGCCCCGGGGGGTCCTCGTGGAAGACGAGGGTTCCCCCACCTCCGCCGGCCCCGAGCGGAAAGAGCGCTCCGCCTCCGCGCGTCGCCACCTCGAACATCCGGTCTGCGCCCGTCATGTAGTCCGGGCAAAGCTGGGTTCGAGCGGCCCGATACGCCTCGATTGCTTCTCCCACCGCACGCCACGTCCCGGTCCGTAGCCCTTCGCGGTATCGGTACGCCGCCTCGAGCTTCTGTTCGATGGCGCCACCATGGCGATCGGGGCTCCGCAGCGCCTCGATCCATGCGGCATTGGTCGAACTACTCGCACGCTCTCGACCGGTGTGGAAGATCGCCAGGCGACCCAACAGCTCGGGGTACTCGTGCCCCTCGACCAGTACCGTTCGAATCGACGATCCGAAACCGCTGTCTCCCTCGCCGGGTACGCCCCACGGGCACCACACGTAGTCGACGACCCCACCAAAGAGGACGTTCGACTGCTCCTGCGTGCCGGTCAGGCTGACGCCATACTCGGTCTCCACGCGGGAGGCCATGCCGACGATTTGGGTCGGACTCATCGGGGAGGCGGCCAACTCGTTCGCGAGGAGCGCGACGCCGGTCGTGGCGGTCGCGGAGCCGCCGAGCCCCGACGAGTGCGTTCCCGCCACGAGGTTCTGCAGCACGAAGCGCACCCCCGTCAGGTCGAACGACTCGACGATCTTGAGGAGCCAGTTCTCACGGACCGGCGCGATGCGGCCCGGTTCACCCTCGACCTCGGTCTCGTACTCGATCGAGCGTACGGCCAAGCGCCCCTCGTCGTACGCTTCCGCTCGGACCAATGTCCCCGTGTCGATCGTGATCGCGATCGTCCGCGCCAGGCGCGCGGACCAGGCGGCCGTCGGGTCACGCTCGGGGGCCGGCGTCTCAGGTGGGGTCCGCCACAGAGCCTGCTGAAACTCCCGCAGGTCGAGACTCGAACCAGGTCCGTCGATCCGGTGGTATGCCCGCACCGCCGGAGCCGCCGACTCCGGCAGCTTCCGGAGACGCTCGTGGAGGTCGATCGACACCGCTATTCGCCGAGGGCCCGGCGCAGCACCTGATCGACGCGCTCCAGCCGCGAACCCTCGTCGGTGAGTTCGAGGAGTCGTTGATGCCACTTCGGCTTCATCTGAATTGTCTGGGCGAGCATGTACGAAACCTCTTCGGTCTCGTTGATCGTCGGCAGTTGGACCGAGTCGGCGGCCAGAGTGTCGACCAGCTGGTGGAAGAGGCGAATCGACTCCCTGCGCCGGAAGATCAACTCATCCCCCTCCATGATCGTGGTGTCCGCTACAGGCTCCACGACCGCCTCGAAGTACAGTTCGACCTGGTCGAGGTCCTCCACGATCCGAAAGCGAGGGCCACCGGCCACGGCCAAGAGGGACCGGCCGTCCTCGAGGGGCTGATGTTCCCGAATGGTCGCGACGCACCCGATGGTGCCCGGCTCACTCAGAAACGGTCCGTGATCGTCCCAATCGTGGTAGATCATCCCGAAGCGCTGATCGCCCTCCAGCACATCCAGGACCATGCGTTGGTACCGCTCCTCGAAGATGTGGAGCGGCATCATGGCGCCCGGCAGCAGCACAACGGGAATCGGGAAAATCGGGAGTCGCATCGGGATCGCAGAAGGGGCTCGGGTCCGGGAAGCTACCGGCCTTTCTCGTCTGCCACGAGCGGCGTGAAGCCGAGGCTCAGGCCGACATGGTCCGGCCCACATCGCGGGGGCATCGTGGGGTCGACCCATGAGACTCGGAGGGAGTCATGCCCACACGCGCCGCCGTCGAATCCGCCGCCCTCCAGCTAGACGCGCCTGATCGCGCGCGCCTCGTCGACGTACTCGTCACGTCCCTCGCGGTCGAGCAAGGAGTGGACGACGCCTGGTTCGGCGAACTGGAAGCGCGAGTCGAAGAGGTCCAAGCCGGAGCATCCATCATCCTCGGCGCCGACTCAACGTCGCCGCCGATGGGTCCGACGGCCAACGGGGCCAGGCCGGGGTGACGGCTCCTGTCCTCAATACGGCCGGGCACTCGCCGACTCACCGGTCTCGATTGCCCACGCGCGTTCCTGCGCCGGGGGACGCCCGAACCGGCGCTTGAACTCACGACTGAACTGCGTCGCGCTCCGGTACCCGACCTCCGCCGCCGCACGCTTGGCGCTCGCACCTTCCCAAATCATGATCTGCCGCGCGCGTGTGAGCCGAACCTCCTTCAGGTATTGAAGGGGAGAATGCGACGTCACGGCCCGGAAGGCGTCGAAGAAGGTGGATGGGCTCATGTGGGCCGCGCGCGCGAGTTCCGCGACGTCGAGCGCACGGCCATACTCGGCGTGGATCAACTGGAGCGCGCGAGACACCTGGTTGAGGCGAGCGTCGCGTGTCCCGACGCCCCGTAGAAGCCCGCCCTGTGGCCCCTGCAACACACGGTAGAGGAGTTCTCGACGAATCTGCGGTGCTAGCACGCGAGCGTCGGCCTCCGAGTCCAGACACGCCAAGAGCCGGCCCGCGGCGTCGAGCAATTCTTCCGTCGTCTCCGACACCGCGATCCCCCGGACCGCCTGTGGCGCGGGAGCGTCGGCGGGCATCGTCTCTGCCAAGATGTCCGCCACCGTCGAAGGATCCACGCGGACCGAGAAGGACAGAAACGGTGTGCGCTGCGACGCATGAACGATCTGGGCATCGATCGGCAGAGACACGGGCAGGACCAGGTACCGCGCTGGACTGTACTTGAAGATTTCGCCGCCCACCGAGCCCGTCTTGGACCCTTGAGCCACGATGATCACACACGGGTGATAGATCACGCACCGGATCGGGCTGGGTTCACTGGCCCGAAACAGATCGACACCGTCGATCGACGTCCCGAAACGCCCGTCGGTCGGCGTGTGGGCACGGATTCGCCGTGCGAGCTCCGCGATGCGTTCGTCTCGATTCACAGTTACCTCCCCGTCCTATGCACGGAGAATCATACAACCCAAGAACCCTCTGCCTACCCCATTCCTCCCATGTCCGTACGAATAGGCAAGGTGTTGAGAGAATCGATCATTCGGTACGCCGTACCCGGCCCGTAACGTTGGAGCCAACTCGAAAAAACACGGAGTCATTCATGAAACAGCGCACAATCGGTGGTGAATCGGTCGGAGTGATCGGACTCGGATGCATGGGCATGTCCGAGTTCTACGGTGCGTCGGACCGCGAGCAGAGCATCTCGGTCATTCATCACGCGTTGGACCACGGCGTGAATCTCCTCGACACCGCAGATATGTACGGGGTCGGGCACAACGAAGAGCTCGTCGGTCAGGCGATCGCCGATCGACGGGACCGCGCCTTCGTGGCGACCAAGTTCGGTGTCATGAGGGGAGACGACGGCTCGTTCACCGGGGTGAACGGCCGCCCGGAGTACGTCCGCCAGCAGGCTGAACTGTCCCTCAAGCGGCTCGGCGTCGACGTCATCGACCTCTACTACCAGCACCGCGTGGACCCCAACACCCCGATCGAGGAAACGGTCGGGGAGATGTCTCGTCTCGTGGAGGAAGGAAAGGTCCGATTCCTCGGCCTGAGCGAGGCCGGTCCGGCCACGATCCGGAAGGCACACGCGGGTCACACCATCTCCGCGTTGCAGACCGAGTTCTCACTGTGGACCCGCGACCCGGAAGTCGAGTTGCTGAAGCTGACCGACGAACTCGGCGTCACATTCGTCGCATACAGCCCGCTGGGACGAGGCTTCCTATCCGGTCAGATCAAGAGCCTCGACGACCTCGATGAGAACGACTTCCGGAGGACCAACGAGCGCTTCATCGGCGAGAACTTCCAGAAGAACCTCGATCTCGTCGCCGCCGTCGAGGAGATGGCGGCGGAGCGCAACGTGACGCCGGCTCAACTCGCCCTCGCATGGGTCGTCGCGAAGGCACCCAACACGGTCACGATCCCAGGAACCCGGAAGATCCACCGTCTCGAGGAGAACGCCGCAGCCGGACGGATCGAGCTCACCGGGGACGACATCAGCAAGCTCGACGAGGTGATGCCTCTCGGCGCCACGGCAGGCCTCCGCTACCCGGAGTTCGCCATGCAGATGCTGAACCTGTAGGCGCTGCGTTCATTCAGCCCGAAGCAACGGGGGTCGATCCGAGATCGGCCCCCGTTTCGTCGCCCCGGGGGCTGGAACGGAGTTCAGCGAACGGCAACTCTCCAGCCGACCCGCACGGCCACCGGGCGAGCGCTCTCTCGCTCTTCCGTCGTGGCCAGTCTCTCGGTTTGCCCCGTCGCGGACCGATAGATGAAGGTGTCGACGTATCGGTCGAAGCTCAGATTCCACGCCTCGAGCTCCGTGAGCAGGCTGTGCCGTCCGAACCGGTAGCGAACGCCGAAGCCGTAGAGCCAGTTGCCCAGCTCCTTGTTCCACAAAAGCCCACCTCCGGCCTTCACCCGCGGGCTCAGCGCGCCGTCGGGCCACGGTTCGAGCACGAAGGCGAGGTGCGTGGCCGTGAAGGAAGGCCCTGGCACCGACGGACTGTACCGGAGCGCGTCGTACGGAGTGTCGGGCGGTAGGGGAGCGAGCAAGGGGATCCCACACCCGTTGTCGCCGGCATCGAACGTGAGGGTGTTGGAGAGTTCGACCTCACCCACACCGCTGAGACGGAGTGCACCACTCACGGTGAGCCCGGCGCCACGTGGCTCACACGAGCTGGGCCCGTCGCGAAACGCTTCCGGATAGTTCACGAAGCCGTCGAACGAAGCTCCGATCTCGATCTGCGCCGAAGCGGGTGACGATGCAGCCGCCATCCCCCACGCGAGTACGAGTGCTCGTCCCGCACGCGGCATCCCACATCGTTCCGACACGTCCCCTCCGACTCGAGCACCGTCCTGCACGGGCCCGCGCCCGCACCCCGAGGTGGAACGATGAAGCCGGCCCTCCCGTGACGGGAGGGCCTGGACTCAGTCGGCCTTCAATACGGTAACGGGATCCACTCGGGCCGCTCGTCGAGCGGGCAGCCATGAGGCCAACACCGCAACGAGTGCGATGGTAGCGCCCACAGCACCGTATGCGCCGAGACTCACGGGCTCGACGTCGTAGAGGAACTCCTCGAGCAGCGCACTCACTCGCCACGCGATGAGACTACCGATCAGCACGCCGAAGAACGCTAGCTGAAGCCCCCCTCGGATCGTCCGCAGCACGACTTCGCTCGGTCTCGCTCCGATCGCCATCCGAACGGCCAACTCCTTGGACCGCTGGGAGACGACGAAGCTCACCACCCCGTACACACCCAGGAGTGCCAGGATCGTCGCGAGGACCGCGAGCCCCAAGACAAACGCGGTCCGGAAGCGAGGGACGGCAACAGAGTCCGAGATGCGGTCTTGGAGGACGCCGACGGTGCGCACGGGCGTGGAGGGGGACACCGCACTCACGGCCTGGCGTACGTCCTCGACGATGCCTGCCGGGTCCCGCTCCGCGCGGATGACCCACTGGGTGGCTGAACGCCGGTCCTGAGCCGCAGCGACATAGAGTTTCGGCTGAGCCGGACGGGTCAGGGTCGAGTGACGCACGTCACGCACGACCCCGACGATGGTGGTCATGGGTGCGTCCGGTCGGTCGCGCATCGTCTTCCCAATCGCGCTCCCGTCAGGCCAAAGCTCCCGAGCCAGCGCTTCGTTCGCCACCGCCACACGCGGTCCGTCGGCGACGTCGTTCCGGTCGAAGACCCGACCTTCGAGGCGTTCGATGCCCAGAACGTCGAAGTAGCCGTGGTCTACTACCGAGATCATGAGGCGAGCCTCGATCTCTTCCCCATCGTCGCCATCCAGGTAGAACGACGTCGTCGACGACGATCCGCCGAACGGAATCTGGTTCGTGCGCGTGACCTCGACGCCGGGAATCGCCTCCAGACGCTCCCGAAGGTCGCGCGCGAACTGATCCTGTTCTTCCCGCTCCGGGTACGCTCGCGGGTCCGGAGCGGCGGCCATCATCACCAGGCCGGCGGGCTCGAAGCCACGATCCACGTTCCACATGCGGTAGAAGCTCGTGCCGAGCAGGCCTGCTCCGACGAGCAGGAGGAAGGCCAGCGCCATCTCGGTCATGACGAGCGCGGAGCGGACCCGGTGCCCGATCCGGCCGCCCGCCATTCCCCGCGACGTGGCGTCGATGGTCTGCTTCGGCGCGGTACCGGCGGCCTGCAGCGCGGGAAGCACACCAACCAGCGCGGCGGTCGAGAGCGTCGCAAACAGTCCAAAGAGGACGACCCGACCGTCGACGCCGATCTCCGTGGCTCGCGGGATCGACGGGGGCAGGAGGTCGAGCAACATCGGGAGTCCGAGGACAGCGAGAACGATCCCCAACGCACCCCCGACTCCGGCGAGGAGGATACTCTCCGTGAAGAGGAGCCGGACGAGCTGTCCCCGACTCGCCCCGAGTGCCGACTTCACCGCCAACTCCCGCGACCTCGATAGACCGTTCACGGAGAGCATGTTGGCGATGTTCACGCACGCAATCGCCAAGACCAGCCCGACGGCCCCGAGGAGGAAGAGGAGGGTGGCCCGAACGTCGCCCACCATATGCTCGAGCAGACCCTCGACCCTCGCTCGCATGTCCCCTTGGATGACGGGGTATTCGGCACCGAGCCGTTCCTGGACGGCGAAGAGGTCGGCGCGAGCACTCTCGACCGTGGCCCCCTCGCGGAGCCGCCCAAGTACGGTGTAGGACTGACTGTCTCGCGCAGACCGCTCCTCCTCATCGACGAGCGAGGCCCACGCCTCGCCTCCCGCCCCGGGGACGGTGAACTCCTCCGGCATCACGGCGATGACCACGCGAGGCAGATCGTCGAAGGACAGGCTCTTCCCGATGATGTCGGGATCGGCCCCGAAACGATCTCTCCACAGCCCGTGCGAAAGCACGACGACCGGAGGCGCCCCCGCCGCATCGTCGTCCGGCTGCATCGCCCGACCCATGAGCGGCTGTGCTCCCAGCGCCGAGAACACCCCGGAGGTCAACACGAGTCCGCGGATCAGCTCGGCGCCCTCCTCTCCCTGCAGGACCCACCGGTGTCCGGAGTAGATGCCCATCGACTCGAAGCTGGTACGGGCGTCCTGCCAGTCCGCGAAGGTCGGCACAGACAGAGGAAACTGCTCGGCGAACGAGGCGAGCTGGGCGTTCGGGCTGTCCCGCCACTCCGGCCGGGTCTGCCAGGCGAGCACCAGTCGATCGGGCTCCTCGAACTCCAACGGTCGAAGCAAGACGCCGTTGACCACGGTGAAGACGGACGTCGTCGCACCGATCGCCAAGGCCACGGTGGTGACTACCGTCGCCGTGAACCCGAACCTCGTCTTGAAGGAGCGCAGCGTTTGCCGCACGTCTCCGACCCATCCCACTCCCATCCCGTCCATCATCCCCTCCCCACGTCGCCACGGTTCAACGTCTCTCAAAGCCGCCGGGCGCAGTCGTACGACCTGGCCCACCAGCCACATGCGCGCTCGGACCTCTCCAGAGGCTCTGCGATGACGCAAGAAGCCTTCGATGAGGTCTCCTTCGATCTCCGGCCGAATCGACGCCGGCACGAAGAGCCTGACCGCCAGTCTCGCCCAAGCGGGCAAGGACTCGGGCGTGCTCATACCTGCTTCAACCGCTCCTCCAGCCCCGACCACATGGCCATGAGTTGGGCTCGCGAGCCTTGGAGTGCTTCGACTCCCTCGGGTTCGATCCGGAAGTAGCGACGCGGCTTGCCCCCCCGACCCTCACTGGGCGGGCCGAGCTCGGACCGAACCAAGCCCTTCTTCTCCATCCGGGTGAGGGTGATGTAGATGCTGCTGATCGCTGCGGCTCTCCCGGCCGTCGCCTCGAGTTCGGCCTGGATCTTCGCGCCATAGGCCTCGTCGGCCAGGCGCATCACGGCGAGCAGGGCCAACTGCTCGAATTCACCCAGGTGTTCTGCTTTCGGCATACGCACTCCTAATAGTTACATAATAACTATTACAATGTGAACATCGCGCAAGAGGTTGAGAGTCGGCATTCGGGTTGCACTACCGTAAGCACACACTTACCGTAAGGCATGACTTACGGAGAGGTATTCAGTGCGCTCGCCGATCCCACGCGGAGAAGCGTCTTCGAGTCGCTTCGCGAGGAGCCTCGCTCCGTCGGCGACCTCGCAGCTGGCCTGCCGGTCAGCCGCCCGGCCGTTTCGCAGCACCTGCGCGTTCTCGAGCAGGCGGGGTTGGTCACCGCAGAACGGGTGGGCACTCGCCGGCTGTACTCGATCGAACGCAGCGGACTGCACGCCCTCCGAGACTACTTGGACACCTTCTGGTCGGACGCGCTAACCGCATACGCAGCGCGGATCGCCGAGAGAACTTCTACCCCTTAGGAAATCCCCATGCTCGAGCCTCTGGTGAAGTCGATCGAAGTCCCATGCGACAAAGAGACCGCGTTCAACGTCTTCGTTCAGGACATGGGGAGTTGGTGGCCCCTCGGGAAGTTCACGATCTCGGCGATGGGAGGGTCACCCGCGACAGGCCTGCGGGTCGAATCGAAGGTCGGAGGCGAGATCGTCGAGCTCGGGCCGGACGGAGCCGAGCACTTCTGGGGGCGATTCCTCGAGTACGACCCGCACGACTTCCTCAGCATGGACTTTCACATCACCCGGCCCGACATGCCTCGGGGAGACGGGAGTCTCGTCGAGGTCCGCTTCACGGAGATCGACGCCGCACGAACCCACGTCGAGCTCACGCAGAGCAAGTGGGAAGTCTTCGGCGACATGGCCCAAGCCGTCTACGGCGGGTACGGCCACGGTTGGGACATGATCTTCGGTGAGGCGTATCGGGCCGCGTGCGGCGCCTAGCTGCGCATCATCCTCCCGGGCGGCGGTAGCGAACCGGAGGTGCCGGCTCGGGCTTCAGTTCGACCGCCTCCGTCTCGAGCCTCCGAAGCGCCTCCGCGACAGCGGCCTCGAGCTGCGGATCTCGCCCGTCGGCTACTTCTCGCGGTGTGTTGTGCACCTCGATGTCGGGGGCGACACCCTCGGCCTCTACCGCCCACTCCCCGTTCACGTCGAAGAAGCCACCGCGAGGGGCTACGAAGCTCCCCCCGTCGAGGAGCGGAGGCGTATCCCAGGTGCCGACCAGTCCACCCCACGTCTTCGTCCCGATCAGTGGGCCGACGCCGCGGAAGCGGAATAGGTAGGGCATGAGGTCTCCACCCGACCCGGCTCGCTCGTTGATGATCATCACCTTCGGACCGAAGAGACCGGCCATCGGCTGCGTCCAAGGCTTCTTGTCCCCGGCCTTCGAGTTGAAGTAGCCCGTCAACTCACGTGCCATGAGATCGACGATGTAGTCTGCGGCGGATCCGCCACCGTTGTTCCGCTCGTCGATCACCGCGCCCTGTCGGTCCTGCTGGGCGAAATACATGCGGTTGAAGTACGTGTAGCCGCCCTGCCCTGTGTTGGGCAGATAGACGTACGCCAACCGTCCTCCGCTCAGCTCGTCGACCCGACGGCGATTGCCCTCGACCCATGCCCAGCTGCGCAGCTGACCCTCGTTGCCGACGGGCTCCACGACGATGTCTCGTGCGCCGTCGAGGCTCGGCTGGCTATTCACGGCGAGAACGACCGTCCGCCCCGCCGTACCCTCCAACAACTCGAATGGGTTGGTCGGAGCCTGCAGCGGCTCACCGTCAATCGCGACGATGAAGTCTCCCTCGTCGACGCCGAGCCCGGGGTGGGAGAGCGGCCCGGTCAGATTGGGGTTCCAGCTCTCACCCGAGTAGATGCGATCGATCCGATAGTGCCCATCCTCCACCGACAGATCCGCGCCCAGGAGGCCCGTGCGGGGATTCGTCTGGTCCGGGAAGTCGCCGCCGCGCACGTACGAGTGTCCGACCGCGATCTCGGCGGAGAGCATATCGAGGAGATGTCCGAAGTCGGACCGGTGCTGGACGTCCGGGAGCCAGTCCGAGTACCACTCCCACACGTCGTCCCACGGGGCGCCGTGTTGGTTGTCGACGTACAAGAAGTCGCGCATGAACCGCCAACCGTCCCGAAGCATCTGCGCCCATTCGGCCTGAGGCTCGATGCGAACCCTCATCCCGCCGAGCGCGAGGCGCCCGGCCGCAGCGCCAGGGGCGGGGCCGGCCGTCCCGTTGACGCTCCACGACGAGCCCGATCGGGTCATGATCTTCGACCGATCGTCCGACACCGTCGCGAAGGCGACGCCCGTCCGGAACTCCATCGCCTCTCGATCGTCGAGGCTGTAGCGGTGGAGGGTCGTGCCCTGCTCGAGGGGCACGTTCTCCGCCACGAAGACATGTCCCTCCGGACCGGGGTAGAGCGCGGTGTAGTTCCGAAGAGGAAGGTCCGGCGCAGCCACGATCCGAGAGGCCATGTCGGCCAGGTCGAGCGTCCGGCTCTCCACGCCTTCGCTCGACTCGTCCTCGGCCACTCCATCGACCACCCCCTCTTCGTCGCTACGCGGCAGGAAGGGGGAGACACCGTCCTCCTCGAGAATCGCCACGTACAAGGCGCGCGTGATCGGACGGTCGAACGACGTCATGTCGAGCCAGCCCGTATTCAGCCCGTAATTCGTCGACGCGAGGAAGTAGAGGTAGCCTCCCGACGCATCCCACACCGGAGCGATCGCGTCGGCCATCCCGTCCGTGATCTGATGGTTCTGCCCCGTCTCCGTGTCGTGCACGATGACCGCGCGGAGCTGCGTATCGAGGCGACGCGCATACGTCAGGTAGCGGGAATCCGGAGACCAGACGGGGTTCATCGAGCGCTCGGGGTGCGCATACCGGTCGGTGTCGACGTGCCGGATGTCACCCGAGGCCACGTCGAGTACGAGGACCCGGTAGTGGGTGTCCGTGAAGGCCAGCTGGCTTCCGTCGGGTGACCACGTCGGGGCGAAGTAGAAGGTCGGATCGTCGATCTCGACGGTCCGCGCATTCCCCCCGTCCTGGTCCGCAACGACGAGCTGATACTCGCCGGATTCGTCGTTGAACCACGCGATCCGACTGCCGTCGGGCGACCACACTGGATGCCGGTCCGCGACACCCGGAGACCGAGTCAGATTCCGCCAGCTGCCCTGCTCCACCGGTGCGGTGAAGATGTCCCCCCGGTGTTGGAAGATCGCTCGTGTGCCGGTGGGGCTGAGTCGAGCGTTGGTGAGCTGGTTGCCTCCGACGTCCTCCCATCGGGATCGCGCCCAGTTCTGATCACCCGCGGCCCGGATCTCGAGGCGTCGGGTCGCTCCCGACGTCGGGTTCAGCTCGTGCAGATACCCCCCTTGTTCGTACACGACGACCCCGTGACCCGCGTCCAAGCTCATCACATCGAAGTCGGCGTGGCGAGTCAACTGACGGTCCTCTCCGGTCTCCGGGTCGTACGCCCACACGTTCGAAGCCCAGTCGCGCTCCGACATGTAGTAGACCACTCCGTCCATCCACGCCGGGTCGAGGTGGCGTTCGCCCTCCCACGACGGAGCCTCGAGCTCGAGCGTCTCGGTCGAGACGACCCGGATCGGCTGCGCCTGCCCGCCCCTGTAGTTCCGCCAACCGGGATCCCACAGGCCGATCTCCTGATAGGCGAGCATCGACCCGTCCTCGCTCATCTCCCCCTGGTACGCCTGATGAATCGGAAGCTTCGATGGGAAGCCTCCGTCCGGAGCTACAGAGTAGAAGGCCCAAAGGCGCGTGGGCGCGGCTTCGCGACCGGATCGAAAGAGAATATCCCCGTCGGCCGTCCACCCCTGCACGACGTCCGCGCCTGGGTGCCAGGTCAGACGCCTCGGCTGCCCGCCCTCGGACGAAACGAGATAGACGTCCTGATTCCCGCCGTACTGCCCAGTAAAGGCGATCCAGCGGCCGTCGGGGCTGAAGGCCGGCTCCGTCTCGGCTCCATCGTCCGTCGTGAGCCGGCGGGCGTTCCCGCCGTCGCGGCCGACGACCCAGATGTCGTTCGCATGAACGAAGGCGATCTCCGTCGCGCTGACGGAGGGCTGCCGGAGAAACCGCGTCTGCGCGTCCACCGACACGGAGACGAGGAGGACGAGGGCTCCCGAGAGGAGCGCACCTCGGACAGAGGCGAACGAAGCGAATCCACGACGCATGGCGATACCTGTGCGGTTGCGAGAGGGGGCCATCATACGGGGCCGATCACGTCACCCGCACCCCGCACCCCCACTGGATTGCCTCTGGGCTCGGGCAACCGCACTCTGACTCGGTCGGAAGAGCAGGCACACCCGCACAGCGAGGACTCCATGCGCCCCTTCTCCCTCATGCGCGCGCTCCAACTGTCGGCGGTCGCCTCGGTCGTCGCGTTGGCCCTGTCGGTGTCGGCGACACCGGGTCACGCCCAGATGGCCGTCGTCGAACCGTTCAAGGTCGGGACCTTCGAAATCGACGGCATGCCCCAGGTCGGCGTCGTCCTACGTGACCAGTACATCGTGGCACTGAACGAGGCCAACGCGGCCCTCGAACGGAACCCTGCGTACCCGACGATCCCCGAGCCGGCGGACATGCTGGACCTCATCAGCCGCTACGAGTACGGGATGAAGGCTCGGCTCTACGAGCTCGTGAACCACCTCGTCGAGTCGGACATGATCACCGGCGCAGGTCGACCCGACTACGTGCACGATCTCGACGACGTCGTCACGCTCCCGCCGATCTTGTATCCCGGCAAGATTCTGAACGCCGCGGTGAACTTCTACAGCCATGTGAACGAGGCGGGATCGCCCGATGAGCAGGCGGAGGCGAGACGCCAACGGCGTGAGAATCGAGGGGTTCCGTACCTCTTCTTGAAGCCGAGTCGGGGCGCGGTGGTCGGCAACCACCACGACATCGTCATCCCCTGGGGACGCGACCGGATCGACTGGGAAGTCGAACTCGGCGCTGTGATCGGCCGAGCCGGCAAGTACATCTCCGCGGACGACGCCGAGGCTCACGTCTTCGGATATATGGTATCGATCGACGTCTCCGATCGAGGAGGTCGACCCCCGGGCGGCAACCCACTCACCTCCGATTGGTTCGTCGGAAAGGGCCACGACACATTTGCGCCCCAAGGTCCGTGGATCGTGCCCAAGGAGTTCTACGGAAACCCGATGGAAATCCTCCGCCAGACGCTCTCGATCGACGACCAGCCACTTCAAGAAGCGACGGCCGGCGACATGATCCACACCCTGTGGGAACTCATCGAGTACGGGTCCTCGATCATCACCCTGTATCCGGGCGACGTGATCAACAACGGCACGTCGGGAGGGACCCGCGCGGGGGCGGAGCGAGGCTATCTCCAGCCAGGTGAAGTCGTCTCGGCGTCCATCGATGGGATCGGAACCCTGACGCTCCGTGCGGTGAGCGAGGCCGAGCCTAGCGGGCTCTCGGGCGCGAACCTCACGCCGGTGTGCGCTTACCCGGAGCTGCAACAACTAGAAGTCCGGGAGCGGGGTGGCCCTCCACCCCGCTCCGGCACTCAGTCTGCGGAGAGGGCCCGCGTGGGATCGACGCGGGTCGCCGCCCGAGCCGGAATCCACGAAGCCACTAGGGCGGAGCCGGCGACCAGCACCGTAGCCGCAAAGAGAGCGATCGGGTCCGCTGCGGACGTGCGGTAGAGCAACCCCCGGAGCGCCGCACCCGTAGCGAAGGATCCGAGGAGGCCGATGACCACCCCTCCGAGCACCGGGGTCATCGTCTGCCGGACGATCATCCCCAACGCTCCACGCTTCGACGAGCCCAGCGCGATTCGCAGTCCGATCTCTCGCGTCCGGCCTGCAACGACGTAGGACACGACGCCGAAGATGCCAGCGACGGCCATGAGCACCGCCAGGGCTCCGATCGTGCCGAGCAACACCGTCGTCAGACGCTCCAACGCGACCGTTTCGGCGTCGCGCTCGCCCAGCGTCTTGAGGTTGTAGAGGGGAATCTCGGGAGCGACGGCAGCGACCGCCTCCCGGACCTGGGGGGCCGTCGGTGGCGACTCTCCGGTCGACCGCACCGCGAGGACCAACTCGCGACCAATCCAATCCCACGGACCGGAGGGAACCCCGCGACCGGTGAAGTACAGCTCGGGCCGGGGATCCGATCGGACACCACCGTCACGAACGTCGTCGACGACGCCGACGATCTCGTACTCGAACGGCGATCCGTCGGGTGCCCGGAAGTCACCGATGTTGAGCACCAGCCGGGTTCCGACGGGCCGGGTCAATCGAAGACTCGACACCAGCGCGCTGTTAGCGAGCACCGTCCGCCCTTCCGGTCGATCGTCCTCTGGCTCGAACGCCCGGCCGCTCGACATCGTCATCGCCAGCGTTTCGATGAAGCCCGGTGACGCGATGCGCAGAGAGGTCTGCACGTCCGGTCCGGAAGAGAAGTCGGACCCGGCCACGGCCACGTCGGCTCCGAACGAGTTCCCTGCGAGCGGAACTCGGCTCGAGAAGGCAGCACTCTGGATCGACGGCTCTCGCTCGAGGGCTTCCGTCATCGCTTCGAGCGCCCGGAGGGCCTCGGGAACCGACGGGTACGCGGCCCACGGCAACGTCACCTGCGCCGTGAGGACATCTTCATCGTACCCACGCGCCTCGGCCCCGAGCTGGTACGAGCTTCGAAGCATCAGGCCCGCCCCCGTCAGCAGGACCATCGCGAGCGCCACCTCCGCGAGAATCAGCGGTCCACGAAGTCCGAGGGCGCCTCCTCGGTCCACCGACCCGGAAGACCGCAGTTCGGTACCCAGCTCGACGCGACCGCTCCGGAGCGCGGGCAAGAGCCCGAAGCCGAGGCCCGTGAGCACTGCGAGCAGCGCACACATGAGCCACGTCACACCGGACGCGCCGAGCCCTGACACGGGGATGGCTCCCGTGGGGACCAGGGCCGGCAGCGCCGACAACGCAGTGCGCGCCACAGCCCAGCCCGCGACGCCTCCGATCGCACCCATGACGATGCTCTCGGTCACGAGCTGACGCACCAGCCGCTCCTGGCCAGCGCCGAGCGAGGAGCGAATCGCCATCTCACGCCGGCGGTTGGCGCCCTGCGCCAGAAGAAGGTTGGCCAGATTCAAGCAACAGAGGACGAGGACGACGAAGGCCGCCGCGAGCAGGACCCACAACGGGCGGCGCACGGCATCGGTGAACGACTCCGAGAGTGGGAGGAGCCTTACATCGATCCGTTCCCCCTCCGAGTCGCGGACGCCCAAGTCCGCCACGACCTGTTCCAATCGGGTCTCCACCCCTCCCGACTCACCGGAGTCCGTGAGGCGCGCGAACGTGGTGAGCCAACCGCCGCCGAAGTTGCTCCACTGGTTCGGGGCGATCTGCAGGGGTGTGAAGAAATCGGCCGCGATCAGCTCGGAGACTCCGTCGGTGACGTCGAACTCCGTCGGGGCCAACGCGTCGAGCTCGGGTGCCATGATCCCGACCACGGTCCACGCTTCACCGTTCACCCGAATCTGAGAGCCGACCGTTGCCGGATCCTGGTCGAAGAAGCGCACCCACACGCGGTGGCTCAGGACGACGACCGCGGGCCCGCCGAAGACGTATTCCTCCGGAGCGAAGACTCGTCCGACCGAGGGCGCGAGGCCGATCGTGCCGAAGAAGCCGTCCGTCGTGCGTGCCCCGGAGAGCCGTACGGGCGGACCGGCTTCGGTCAACGCGGCCGGAAAAGCGACGGCCGCGCCCAGCGACTCCACCCCTGGGACCGATTCGCGCCACGCCTGGACGTAGCCCGGCCCGAAGTTCGCGCTACCCGTCGGGGTGACCGCGGCGGCACGCACGACGAGCTCCGGCCGCTCGAGCGGAAGGGGCCGTAGCAGCAGCTGTTGGACCAAGGTCGCGGCGGCGCTGACCCCACCGATCCCGAGCGCGAGAGAGAGGAGCGCTACGACGGTGAACGCGGGTCGACGCCGGGCACTTCGGATCGCAAATCCCAGGTCTTGGAACAGTGCGTCCAGATGGCCTCGTACGTCTTGGCCCCAACGACCTCGACGCTCCCGTTGGAGGAGCTCTCGACGAGTGCGCGACACGTCGCCGAAGTCACGACGGGCCTCGGCCGCGGCCTCCTCCGGGGTCAGCCCCGCAGCCTCGTATCGACGCTGCGTTTCCGCGAGGTGATGGGCCAACTCCTCCTCGAGTGCGTCGACGGGATCCGCGTCGACGCGGATCGCGGGCTTCACGTCGGAGCGTGGGCGAATGCGGTCCGGGCCACTCACGGTTCGATCACCCTGCGCATCGCCCCCATGTAACGCGACCACGCCTCGAGCTCGGACTCCAGACGTTCACGACCGAGCGCAGAGAGGTCGTAGTACTTGGCCCTGCGCCCGTCTGCGTTGACGCCCCACTCCGAGAGGAGGAAGCCTTTTCGCTCCAATCGATGAAGAGCCTGGTAGAGCCCGGCGTCTCCGGGACGTAGCTCGCCTTCCGTCCGCCCGTCGATCCAGTCGGCGATCTCGACCCCGCTCAGAGGCTGGGCCTCCAGGGACCGAAAGATCAGGACGTCCATCGCCCCGCGAATCAAATCCTGTGCTTCGCGCCGTTTCGCCATCCCGTCGCCTCACGTTCCAACATCACGTTGTGATATCACAATGTGATTGTCGCGTGAGGCGCTGAAGGGGTCAAGCGTCCGCGGCTGACCTCGGGTTGACTCCGATGTGCCTACTCAGTATTCATTGCCTACTGAGTAGACACTCGAGGGGACGGGACGATGCCGGGACGACGCGCGGATTTGGGAGAGCTCGAGACACTCGTGATGCTGGCCGTGCTTCGTCTCAAAGACGACGCGTCCGCTCGCACGATTCGAGAGGAGGTCGAGACGACCGGGGGACGTCCGATCAGTCGCGGGGCGCTCTACGCCACCGTCACGCGTATGGAAAGGAAGGGCCTCCTCGCGGTCGCCGTACGTGAGCCGTCCGCGGGAGGACGCGCGTCACAGCACTTCGACGTCACCCCGGAAGGGCTCGAGGCGCTGCGCTCTGCCCAGCAGCGTCTCGACCGTATGCGTCGGGGCCTCGAAGCGATCCTGGATCCCTCGTCATGAAGGGCGAGGCGAGGCCGCGGCTCGTAGTCCGGATCGCACGAGGGCTGGCCCGCCGGGCCGCACGCCCGTCGATCTGGTCCGTCATCGAGGTAGAGATGGGTGAGGAGGTCGAGCGGCGTCAGAGCGAAGGTGCATCGCGGCGATCGACCGATCGATGGCTTACCCGCCAATACCTCGGTCTATGGGGGAGCCTGGTCTGGGAACGGGTCGGCTCCTTCGACTTCGCCGACGCGCGCGGTGGGCGAGTCGCCTGGGCACGCGACCTTCGACTCGCGTGGCGCGGTCTCGTCGCACGTCCGGGACTCGCCCTCTCCGTCATCACCACCGTGGCGCTGGCCATCGGCGCCACGACCTCGGTGTACAGCGTGGTGCACGGAGTGCTGCTCCGGCCCCTCCAGTATCCCGAAGCGGATCGACTCGTCTCCGTCTGGCTGACGCGGCACGAATTCCTCGAGTCCCCCAATGAGGCGATCCGTGCGTTCGGGGAGGGCATCGGTCCGGACGCCCCCGTCTTCGACGACTGGGCAGATGCCGATGTGGGATTCGCGGCGCTTGGAGCGTACCGGGAGGTCCCTCTCGTCGTGCAGGAACGCACCGGCCCGGAGGCGGTCCGCGCCGGCATGGCCACCGCCGGCCTCTTCACGACGCTCGGAGTCGAACCGGCTCTGGGACGGGCGTTCGCGGCGGAAGACGACCGAGTCGGAGCCGGTCGAGTCGTGGTCCTGGCCGACGGGTACTGGCGCACTCGCTTCGGCGGTGACCCCGAGGCGCTAGGCTCTGCCGTGACGATCGGTGGTGTGCCGCACACCGTCGTCGGCGTCATGCCCCCATCGTTCACCCTTCCGCGCGAACCCTTCCCCTACCCAGGCCTCCCGCCGTCGGCTCCCGCGTTCTGGACTCCGCTGAGCGATGACTGGAGGGGTGGAGGGACGTCCGTCTCGGTGGTCGGGAGACTCGGGCCCGGCGTTTCGCTCGACGAGGCCGAGGCGAGGTTGGCATCGCTACATGAAGGCTTGGTCGCCGGTGGAGCGCATCAGGACATCGAGCGCACGAGCGCCTCCCTTCAGCCGCTCGTGGCGTGGATCGTGGGGGATGTGAAGCAGACCCTGTGGTTCTTGTTGGCCGGGGTTGGACTCGTCCTCCTGGTCGCGACGGTCAACATCACGAACATGCTCGTCGCGTCCGGGCTTTCACGGCAACGCGAATTCGCGGTCCGCTCCGCTCTGGGAGCGGGCGGCCCCGCCCTGGTGAGGAGTCAGCTCGTCGAGAGCGGCGTGATGGCAGGAGTCGGCGGCCTGGCGGGGCTCGGGTTGGCGACCCTGGGCCAAGAAGGCATGCTGCGTTGGATCCCCGCGAGTGTGCCGCGGGCAGAGTCGATCGAGACCAGCGCGACCGTACTCGTCGTCGGCCTGGCCATCACCGGTCTCGCTGCGTTGGCGGTCGGTGTCCTCCCCGCGCTCGTCGCGGGTCGAGTCGACCCTCAAAGCACCCTGGGAGGAAGCACGCGTGGATCGACGATGACCCGTTCCGCACGTTCGTCTCTCACGGCGTTGGCGGTCGTAGAACTCGCGATCGCCTTCGTCCTTCTGGTCGGCGCGGGGCTCCTCGGCAACAGCTACGCCCGCCTGAGCAATGTCCCGACGGGCCTCGACGCGAGCGGGCTTCTCGTCGTCACCGTGATTCCGGACCCGGACGTGCACGCGGGTCGAGAAGGGTACCGCGGCTTCATGGCCGCCCTTCAGACCGAGGTCCAGCGCAACCCGGGATTGCGCGCTGCCGCCATGAATACCGTCCCCCTCTCCGGCACCGGCTCGTTCACTCCGGTCGAGATCCTGGCGCCGAACGGAGAGGGCCGGGAGGTCTTCGCGGACATCGTCGTCGGGCAGGTCGGAGCCTTGGACATTCTCGGCGTGCCCGTCCTGGAAGGTCGCGTGTACGATGCGACCGACGTGACGGACGCGCTCCCGGTGGCACTCATCACGGCCTCGATGCAGCGAAAGCACTGGCCGGATGGAGCCCTCGGCCAGCGAATCTCGCTCGGCAACGAAGACGAGGAGAGAGAGATCGTCGGGGTCGTCGCAGACGTTCGTTCCGAACTCGACCGGCCTCCGGAGGAGATGGTAATCCTTCCTTCGGTCCAAGCACGCCGTGGTACCAACGACTGGGTCCTCTTCTCGGCAGGGGATCGGGACGCCGGCCTGGCAGCGTTCCGCGAGGCGCTCCGCACCGTCTCGCCCACGACCCCGGTCCGTGACGTCCGCGTCCTGGAGACGGCGATCGAGGACTCGATCGCCCTTCCCCGGCTGCGCGCCCTTCTGATCGGCGCGTTGGCCGTCCTCGCCGCCATTCTCGCGCTCTCGGGCGTCTACGGTGTGCTCGCCTTCTCCGTGGCCCGCCGCACCAAAGAGATCGGGATCCGCATGGCGTTGGGAGCTCGCTCGGGCCGCGTCGTGAGCAACGTCGTACGGAGCGGGCTCCGGATGGCGATTGCGGGGACGCTCGGCGGACTCTTCATCGCCGCTCCCCTCGCGAGCTGGAGTCGCTCCTTCCTCTTCGAGATCGCACCATACGACCCGGTCACGTACGTCGGGGTGTCGTTGACCGTCCTCGCCGTGGCGGCGCTCGCGTCGTACCTCCCGGCACGACGGGCCGCGGCGATCGATCCGATCCGGGTGCTCAATCGCGAGTGATGTGTCGGAAGGTCGGGCGCACTACCTTGCCGCCGCCTTCCGCCCCTGACCCCGTGGAATCATGCGTGACCCATTCGTGATCGGATCCCAGTCCATCGCTCCCGGAACCATCGGTCGCGCGGTCATCCCCTGGGGATCCAACGCAGCGGGGGAGTCCCGCGAGATCCCGGTGCTGGTGTGTCACGGTGCCGAAGACGGGCCTCGCCTGTGGATCAATGGAGCGACGCACGGAGACGAGCCCGAGGGCGCCTTCTCGATCTTCAAACTCTTCGAGGGACTCGACGCCGCGAAGGTCGCGGGCACGGTCGTCGGCATCGGGGCGATGAACGTCCCTGCCTTCGAGGCGGGCAAGCGAGGAGACCCGCTCGATTCGTTCACCTACGATATGAATCGGATGTATCCGGGCCGAGAGGACGGGTACCCGACCGAGCGTGCGGCGTGGGCGCACTGGCTCGCGATGAAGGACTCGTGCGATCTGCAGATCGCTATCCACTCGGGCGGGGAGCACTCCTATCTCGCCCACATGATCTTCGCGGCGGACAATCCGGTTTCCCTCGAGCTCGCCGCCGCAATGGGCCCGGTGTGGGACCTCGTCTTCCGGAGCGGCGTGGGTGGAGCGAACCCGGCTTCGAAGATGGCTGAGCTTGGGAAGGCCGGAATCACCGTCGAGCTCGGCGGCAACTGTCGTACCCTGACGTCGGACTTCCACGCCGTCGCCGAAGACCTCGCCGCCGGCTACCTCAACGTCATGCGGCACTACGACATGCTGGACGGTGAGGCCTCGTACGCGCCGGAGTGGCGGATGGGTCACCAACAGGCTCTGCTCGCCCCGGCATCGGGCATGTGGGTCGGCGATCGAGACGTCACCTTCGAGACGTCGATGCCCGCCGGCACCCCGCTCGGCACGATCTACGACCTCTTCGGAGACGTGGCCGGATCCGTGAGTGCACCCGAAGACGGGGTCGTCTTCGGCCTCCGCTCTCGCCCGTCCGTGCTCGAGGGTGAGTGGTGCTGCTTCTACGGCATCATCGACGAGGTTCGGTCGGACCTGATCCCGTAGCTTTAGGGCTGGTTCGCGAAGTCGATCCTCGACCGCGAGATCAACGCCCCACGACCCCGCTCGGCCCGCAGATCCCCCTCGTCCACGATGACGTCCCCTCGGGCCACGGTCCACGTCGGAAAGCCTCGGAGCTTCATCCCTTGGTACGGCGAGTAGTCGACATTGGAGTGGAGGATCGACGGATCGATCTCGGTCTCACGCTCCGGATCGACGACGATAATATCCGCGTCCATGCCTGCTTCGATCCGGCCCTTACGCTCCAGGCCGAAGATGGCCGCGGGCCCCGTAGCACAGAGTTCGACGAAGCGCTCTCGTGAGATCCGTCCGCCACCGACGCCCTCCGTGAAGAGGATCGGGAGCCTCGTCTCGATCCCGGGGAGGCCGTTGGGGATCTCCGTGAAGTTGTCGCAGCCGCCCGTCTTCTGCCCCTCGTATCGGAAGGGTGCGTGATCGGACGACACCTGCTGAATCGAGCCGTCCGCCAAGGCTGTCCACAGCGCGTCGCTGTGCCCCTCGTCTCTCATCGGAGGGGAGCACACGAACTTGGCCACCTCGCACCCGGCTGTGGGATCGTACACCGACGCATCCAGCACGAGGTACTGAGGGCACGTCTCGGCCGTGATCTGAGCCCCGCGAGCACGGGCGTCGGCGATGTGACGGGCCGTCGCCTCCGACGTCACGTGCGCGATACACAAGGACGCGTTCGACAGCTCCGCGAGCATGATGGCCCGATTGGTCGCCTCGGCTTCCACCTCCGGGGGGCGGCTCGGCGCATGGTACTCCGGGCCGGTCTTCCCTTGAGCGAGGTGACGCGCGATCAGATGGGTGACGGCGCTGTCGTTCTCGCAGTGGACGTAGACCAGACCTCCGTGAGCCCCCGTCACTTCCAAGATCCGGATGAAGTCGTCGTCGTCGATCTTCTTGTCGCCGTAGGTCATATAGACCTTGAACGACGGGAAGTCGTCTCCGATCAACGTCGGGATCTCGGCCAGCGATGCGTCGTTGACGTCGGTCACGATCATGTGAAAGCCGAAGTCGATGATCGCGTCTTGCTGGATCAGCGTCCGTCGCTCGTCTCTCGCCTGGATGAGTGATCCGCCCAGGTCCTGCAGGCCGAAGTCCAGGAGGGAGGTGACTCCACCGAACGCGGCCGCCACCGTGCCGGTGTAGAAGTCATCCGAGGTCGTCACACCGAGGCGACCGATCGGATGGGCGATGTGCGTGTGCGTGTCGATGCCTCCCGGCATGACCCAGTGGCCGGACGCGTCGATGACTCGGTCCACCGAGTCGACGTCGAGAGAGTCGACGAGGCTCGGTGCGACGGCCTCGATCGTGCCGCCCCGGACCAGTACGTCCGCCGACCGGGAGCCGTCGGGACCAATGACCGTTCCGTTCGCGATCAACAGTGTCGCTGCACTACTCGGCATCGAGTCCCTCCACGAAGCCGGTCATCCTACGGAGGGCCTCGACGATCTGCTCCTCCGAGGCCAGGACCGACATCCGGACCCAGTTGGCCCATCGATCACCGAACGAGTTGCCGGGGAAGGTCAGTACTCCCGTCTCTTCGAGCAGCCGATAGCAGAACGCCTCCGCCCCGATGCCGAAACGCGACACGTCCGCCCAGAGGAAGAGACCGCCGCCGTGCGGACCGTGGGAGATGTTCATCGCAGCGAGACCATCCAGCAGCAGTCGCCTCCGCCGGCTGTATATCTCCAGGAACGCTCCTCTCGGGTCTTCATCGACCTCGAGCGCCGCGAGGGCGGTTTGTTGGGAGAGAAGCGGACACGGGCCGCTCGTGGTCGCCTTGATCGCCGACACCGCCTCGATGAAGGGCGGCGGGCCGACGAGGTACCCAACCCGGAAGCCCGTCATCGCGTACGACTTCGAGAAGCCCGAAAGCAGCACAGTGCGACCGCGCGCCCCCTCGGTCGCCATGAACGACAAGAAGGGGCGATCGTCGAAGACGATGTCCTCGTAGATCTCGTCCGAGAGAACGAGGAGGTCTAGCTCGCGAGCCGCCTTCGCCAACTCGCGCACACCGTCGGCACCGACGCACGCTCCCGTCGGGTTGGACGGGTTCACGAAGATCAGGAGCTTGGCCCCCGCAGCATGTTTGCGAAGGGCATCGGCGGAGAGCTCGAACGGCTCGTCCCCGCCGGTGGGAACCGAGAGGATCTCGCCTCCCGCCGCACCGATCGCCTGGTCGTACGACGTGTACCGCGGGTCGGGGCACGCGATGCGGTCGCCCGGTTCGACCAACGCCATCATCGAGAGAAAGAGCGCCTCTTGTCCGCCGTTGGTGATCACGATCTCACGGTCGGGATCGACGTCCACGTTGCGCTCCCGACGCAGCCGATCGGCGATCCCGTGTCGGAGCGCAGAGAGCCCACGGCGTTCGTCGGCCAACGACCACGTCGCCGGCGCGGCCGCCTGCTTCAGCGCATGATCGAGGATCGGTGCCGCCGTATCGAGGTCCGGATCGCCGCGGCCCAGTGTGATCACATCGTCCAAGCTGCGCGCCAGATCCATCAGGCTGTATCGCAGCGAGGTCGCCTTCTCGCCCGAGCGGACTGCGTCGGCGCCACTCATACGCCCACCCCCAACGCGGTCAGCGCAGCCCGTTGAGACGGGGACGGCGCACAGATCGACGACGCCTGCTTCCACTTGGTGATCGACGCCACGAGTTGGGGAGGACCGGCGACGAACCCGATATCGAAGGGCGCGATCGGCAGGCTCTCGAGGTCGCCGATCAAGAGTTCATCGGGACGGACACCGAGTCGCTCGTCACCGAACAGGGCACTCCCTACGTCCCGAACAAAGGGCACGGATCCCCCGGGATCCCGATCTGTGACCGAAACCCCCGTCCACGCCAGTAGAGCGTCGTGGCGTGACCCTAGCTCACCCCAGAGTGTGCCCCCTGGAACGAGGTCGAGACCGAGGAGGGTGACGAAGGCCGCCTCGCCTGCACTCGCGCAGACCAGCACGGCGCCCGGTCCCCGGACCGATGTGCCGTGCACCGCCAAACGGGCATCGATCGCCTCTCGCAGCTCGGTCATCCCGGGGCGAACCGGGTAATGCGTCTCGCCGTCGTGGAGATGACGTCCGACCACGGACATGATCGTCGGATCCGCCGGAGAGATGGTTGGGGCGATGTCGGCGGACGCGGAATGGGCCATCGCGACCGTCGCGCGACTCGATAGGGCGGACGCGAGCGGAGCGTCCGACGCAGAGGGTGAATTCACGAGGAAGAGTGAAGAAGAGGGAGGGGCCCGGCGAGCTCGCCGAGATGCGCGGCCACGTATTCTTCACCATGAGTGGACAGAGCGCGAGCGAGCGCGTCGTCTTCGAACGATCCCACGAAGGCATCCCCACTCAGCCGGGACAGGTACTGCACCACATCGCCCCACTTCTCGGGAGGATCCGCTCCCCCTAGTAGCGCGTGAACAGCAACCGACCGGCGACGGAGATGATCGACCAACTCCGCCGACACTCGGGGGACCGACGTCCCCTCGCTGAGCAGAAGCAGGGCGCCGCCCTCCGCGGACAAACCGGGCTCCATGCCACGGGCCAGCGCATCCAGCCCTTCGACGGTAAGGGGGCCACCCGTGTCGACGACGGCCCGAAGCCGTGGGGCCTTGGCCCGAACGTCCACGACGAGGTCCGCGACTTCGTCGAGTGAAGAGAGGTCCATGACGCGGAAGTCGACGTGGCCACCCACCGCCACCACCCGATCCACAACCTCATGCAGTCGTTCGGATCGTGCCGACACGAGCCAGACACGCGCACCCGCTTCGGCGAGGGCGAGAGCTGCAGCCTCGGCCGCACGGGTGCCGACATCGGTGAAGAGCACGTCGGCGTTTCGGAGGTCGGTGAGATGCATGGACCTAGCCCCGTCGACTACTCCGGCTGACGCGCTCCGAATTCGGTATCGAGCATGAGCAACGCGGGCTGATCGTCTCCGGCTCGCCGCAACTTCTCGACGGCCAGCCCGACGCTCGCTTCCTCCTCCACCTGCTCGGTCACGAACCACTGGAGTTGGAGCTCGGTCGCATAGTCCCGCTCGGCCCGAGCCAGATCGTAGAGCTCGTGGATACTCGCCGTCACCTTCTGCTCGTGAGCGAGCGCGGTTTCGAACAACTCCAAATGTGATCCGCCCACCGTCGGGGCCGGGACGGCAGGCAGCTGGACCGAGCACCCCCGCTCGAGCATGTAGTCGAAGAGACGCATCGCATGCCCCAACTCCTCCTGGGCTTGCATCCGCATCCATGTGGCGAAGCCCTCGAAGTTCTGACACGAGAGCTGGGCGGACATCGAGAGGTATGCGTACGCGGACTCGAGCTCGAGCCCGATCTGGTCGTTGAGCGCCTTCTGGACGTTCTCGTTCATGACGTGCCTCGACTGGGACACGGGGAGTGCAATCGGACCCGAAAGAACCCCCGACGGAAGGGGCGGTTCCCCGCTTCGGGAACCGCCCCTGACCTACCTCTGGGGCAACCCTCACCCCGCCGATCGTTCGCTCAGCCGATCACTTGGCCAAAGCGACGAAGACCTGATGAGGCGAGCTCGCCCAGTGCAGAACCAGGTCCGCCTTGTTGTCGCCATTGAGGTCTCGAACCTCGACGTCGTACTGGCCCCAGACTTCCTGAGCCGGATGCAGTTGGTCCACAGGCGTGAAGTCGAAGCGCTTGCCCAAGGCGTCATCCGTGCCGAGCCCGACCCAGATCAGGACTCGGTTCGTGAGGACCTCCGCGTTATTCGAGCTGTCGAGGTCGACCATGATGATGTCGTCGTCTCCGTCCCCGTCCACGTCCCCGGTACGAAGCTGGTAGGGACCTTCTCCGCTGGCCCTGCTGGGCACGTCGTGCCAGGACTGCGGTGCGAACGTCCCGTTGGCCCGTGCGATGGCGCGGTGAATCGGTAGACGCGACCGGGCATCCGCCACGAAGATCAGGTCGGTTCGCTGGTCGCCATCCATGTCCCCGGTGAGGAACTTGTAGTCGGCCCAACCCGAGCCGCCGTAGACCGTGAAGGCACCATCGGACATGTCGAACGTGCCGTCTCCGTTCGAGCGCGAGACCCAGTTGGCGTTGCCGCTTTCGATCGTCCGGCTGTGGATCAGATCCACGAAGCCATCACCGGTGACGTCCGCGATCGCGAAGTCGGTTCCGTTCCAGTTCGCGGTGCCGACCTGGTCCTGCGCATTCGCGTCGAGTACGAACGTTCCATCGCCGTTGGACATGGCTACCCAAGTCTTGTTCATACTTCCCGACCGCCCGTGCCAGATCAGATCATCTCCGTTCTGGTTGTCGAGGTCGGCGACGTGTACCGAGAAGATGGGCCAGTTACCCGTCCCTTCCTTCTGTTGGCCTGCGAGCCAGGTGAAGGTGCCGTCTCCGTCGGACAGGCCGACGTAGAAGGTGTTGTCGTCGGTCTCGAGCTTGTTCCACGCGATGTCGTCGTTGCCGTCGTCGTTGAAGTCGCCGACGACGACGTCGTCGTAGAGGGACCAACCCTCCGGAGGATCGATGGAAGAGTCCTCGGCGCTCTGTACCGAGAATCCACCGTTCGCATCACCCAACGCGACCGCGATCTCGTTCGTGTTCACCGACGTGTAGGTGAAGATCATGTCCTGAAATCCGTCGCCGTTCACGTCGCCGAAGCGCGTGTCGTAACCGGGTGTGATCCCGGTGGCCAACTCCAGTCGGTTGTTGAAGTCGAAGGTGCCGGGGATCAGCGGCTTCGGTTGGCACTCGCTGATCGTGTAGTCCGTCGACTCGGTCACGGCGGCGATCGAGCCATCCCCCACGTTCGAGAACGTGTAGGAGAGTGGGACGGCGGTATCCAGCTCGGCGCTCTCTTGGAAGTACGCAGACCAGTCGCCCGACACGATCATGGCCGACGCGGCCTCACCGCTCCCGCCGACCGCTGTGATCGTGATCTCCGACTCGGAGAGAAGCGCCTCTTGCCGGGTCGACACGCCTCCGCTGGCGGAGCCCGTGAAGCTGTTGTACGACGCCTGCATCGCGGCACGGATGTCGGACTCCGACGCTGTGGACGTCACGGAGAACATCATCATCCGTCCGTAGACGATTTCAGAGACGTAGACCGGCAGGTTGTCCGGCCCGATCACGCCGTCCGCGACGTAGCCGTCGAGCGCGGCGTTCGTGAAGTCATCCGAGAAGAAGCCGCCGACCGGGCGCTCCACCGAAACGGTGTACATCTTCTCGAAGTAGTGGGCCGTGACAGTCGTCGTGGCTTGCTTCCGGTTGACGCTGCCCGAGGCGCTCGCCTCGAAGGCCAGGTATCGGCCGGAGAGGTTCGCCGAAAGGGCGAAAGCCTGCTCGGAATGGTACGTGTTCAGCTCGAACGTCGACGAGCTCGGCGTTCCGAGTTCGTTCAGTACGGCGTCACCAATCATCTCACCCCGCGCGCCGGATACCGTGGCGAGCGTCGGTACGACGGTGCGGGAGTTCTGCCCCGTCGGCAGGTCCGCGATCACGACGTCGATCGGGGCGCGCTCCGCGATCGACAACGGCAAGAGCGACCCGAGCTCCTTTTTGCTCCGCCCCTGAATCAGGGCACCCGCGTACAGGATCGACTGATTCGGGCTGAACATGATGATCTTCTCGGGCGCGTCCGAGATCGAATACGGACGCTCCTGACATACGTAGCGCACGTCGACGTCGTACCCGGTCACACCGGTCGAGTCGAATTGGGGCACGCTATCGACGAAGGTCTCCACGAGCGGGAGCGTGTCGGCCGCGGCATCGAGCTCGTTGCGCTGGACGGTGTCCGGCGCTGCGAAGCTCTCCCACGACGGCAGGTCCGAGATGTACTGCGCCGTCGTATTGGGGCCCGGGTCCGGGCAGAGTGACGGGTCCGTTTCGCACGTGGGCGCCGTCACCTGCGGATCGGCACACGCTCCTACGATGACCATCGCGATCATCGCGAACGGGAAAGCGGATCCCCCCCGTCGTCCGATTGAGCGTTTGTTCGAGAGCACGGCTCACCTCCTTGATCGAGCATTAGCTAACCCATCAAGCGAGGAAGTCGGCCGTTCACCCTCATCGCGAACGATGAAGGCCGGTTCGGTCAGGCCGGCGCTTCGGTGTTACGCGGGCACGAACGCGAAGTTGTTCGCGTACGGCCGGCGGCCGGGCACCTGATGTCGATCAGCCTCGAAGCGCGCGATCGGAAGTCTCTCGGTACCGAAGAAGAACGACGCGGCGTAGCCGAGCTCCTCCAGGAACGTTACCACGTCGGCGACGGAGTGATCAGGTTGGTGCTGCTCCTCGATCTCGACCAAGACCTTCGGTCGGACCCGACCGAGGATCCCGCTGGCCCCTCGAAGCACATTCAACTCGTGCCCCTCCACGTCGCACTTGATGAAGGCGACGGCATCAGAGGCACCGAAGAGGTCGTCGAGCGGTCTCAACTCTACGAGTTCCACCCGCGCCTCCGACCGAGGCCGATCGACGGACGCCCGTGGGCTCGGGGCGCCGAGCGGGGCGCGCAGCTCGGCTTCACCGGTCACGTCGGACACCCCGTGTCCGAGCACCTCGACGTTCGTCCACCCGAACGCCGCAACGACGCGTTCTAGGCGGGCCGCCAACGCCGCTTGGGGTTCGGCTGCGACGATGCGGCCGGCAGGGCCGACCGCGTCGCGCATCCAGTAGGTGTAGGCGCCCTTGTACGCACCGACGTCGATCGCCGTGTCTCCGGCCCGAAGAACCGACCGCATCCACGCGATCTCCGCCGCCTCTACCCGCCGCGCATAACGAACCGCGCGATACCGCGCATCGGTCCGCAGCAGGCTGCGTGCGATGACTCCGGGGGCGACTAGTTCCCTCCGTTGCCGTTTCCGTTGCCGACGACGCTGGCTCGGTAATCGAGGGGCGGGTCCCGGTCACCGAGCAGAGGCTCGTAGACGTAGTCCGGACCGCGGCGCTCGAGGAACTCGGTCTGGGCTTGTTCGATCAACTCGGGAGTGGTGAAGAGGTCATGCATCATGAACGAGAGCGTCTTGGCCGCGTTGATCATGCCTTTGTTTCCGATGCTAGTGCCCCCAGCCGCTACGGCCTGCCACGAGTGAGCTGTCGTCCCCGGCACCCACGTCGCCGTCCCGAGTCCCACGGTCGGGACGGTCCAGCTCACGTCCCCGACGTCCGTCGACCCACCCTGACCGACCTCGATGATCTCGAACGGCTGAACCTCTTGGGCCGACTGGAGCGGCGGGACGGCACCGAAGAAGCTCCGGTGGATCATCTCGGCGAAGGCCTGCTCCTCTTCGTCGTAGTGCACTCCGCCAACCCGCGTCAGGTTGGCATGCATGGCCCGTCCGAGGGTTTCGTTCGGAAGAACGTTGTAGATCCCGTGAATGACCTCGAAGTCGGTGGTCGTCTCGGTGCCCATCGCCGCCGCTTCGGAAATTCGGGTGATCCAGTCGAACATCCGGCGGGATTCCGTCGGGTTCGGGTGCCGGACGTAGATGTACGACTCCGCGAAGTCGGGAATCACGTTGGGCGCCGAGCCCCCTGCCGTGACCACGTAGTGGATGCGGGCTGCGGGCGTCACGTGCTCCCGCATCATGTTGATCATGTAGTGGAAGGCCTCGAGCGCGTCGAGCGCCGACCGACCACGCCAGGGAGCCCCCGCCGCGTGCGCGGATTGGCCATAGAAGCGGAACTTGCCGGACTTGTTGGCCAGCGACGACGTCGCGCTCGCGCTGTTCTGCGAGCTGGCATGCCAGTGCAGCATCACGTCCACGTCATCCATGAGGCCGGCGCGCACCATATAGACCTTCCCCGCGCCACCTTCCTCGGCGGGCGTGCCGTACACACGGATCGTGCCCGGCGTGCCGCTCTCCTCCAGCCATTCTTTCGTCGCGAGAGCCGCCGCGACGGAGCCGGTACCGAAGAGGTGATGCCCGCACGCGTGGCCGGCGATCTTCCCCGGAATCGGATCACGCTCGGCACTCCGGCTCTGGTTGATCCCCGGGAGCGCATCGTACTCGCCCATGATCCCTATCACCGGACCCGCGCCACTTCCCCAGCTCGCGACGAAGGCGGTGGGAATGCCGGCCACGCCCGACGCGATCTCGAATCCCGCCGCGCGAAGTTGCGCTTGTAGAAGCTCCGTCGATTGGGTCTCCATGTACCCGACTTCGGCGAGCTCCCAGATCTCCTGGGCGACCTCACCGAAGGTCTCGGCATGTTCGTCGATGTAGTCGGCCATCCAGTCTTTCGCGTCCTGGGCGGTCACCGGAGCGGCGAACGCCCCCGCGGCGAGGAGCGCAGCCGAGAGGGAGCGCCAAGGTGTCGATGTGTTCACGGAGCCAACTCCTGTCCGAAGCAGATCAATAAGCATATCTAACTGAGAATCCGTGCTATTATGGAGGCACGCTACGGGGTCGCACTTCCCCCCGCCAGCCGACGAAGGCATTGTCCGTCATACCGTTAAGCCGCTCCGGGAGTTCTAGATCGATGGCCCGTCGCCGGATCCTCAACACCGCTATCCTCTGCGGGCTCGTTCTGAGTCCGTTCTCGACCGCCGAGCTCGCCGCTCAGTCCTCGGAGGACTACGACGCGCAACTCGAGCGCCTCATGAATCATCCCCTCGTCCGGCAAGCCATCGATCATATCGAGGCGACGGACGAGGTGACGATGAGCGACCTCCGCACCCTGACTCAGATCCCCGCCCCTCCGTTCATGGAAGAGGAGCGTGGCGCGGCCTTCCGGGAGATGCTGGAGGAGCTGGGCGTGGACAGCACGTGGGTCGACGAGGTCGGCAACGTGATCGGCCTGCGTCGTGGGTCGGGGGATGGGGAGACGCTCGCGGTCTCGGCTCACCTCGACACCGTCTTTCCGCCCGGGACCGACGTGACCATTCGCGAGCGCGGCGACACGCTCTTCGCGCCCGGGATCGCAGACGACACCCGCGGCCTCGCCACGGTGTTGGCCGTGCTTCGCGCGATGAACGAAGCCGGAATCCGCACGGAGCAGGACATCCTCTTCATCGGCACCGTCGGTGAGGAAGGGACCGGCGACCTACGGGGTGTGAAGCACCTCTTTCGCGATGGTGGGCCCCGGATCGACCAGTTCATCTCGGTGGACGGGACAGGCGCGACGGGTGTCACGCACATGGGGCTCGGCTCCCACCGCTACCTGATCACCTTCAAGGGGCCCGGCGGACACTCGTGGGGCGCCTTCGGTCTAGTGAACCCGGCGCACGCGCTGGGCCGTGCCATCCGCTACTTCCAAGACGGCGCCGACCCGTACACCGAGCACGCACCGTTTCCGACGAGCTACAACGTCGGGATGATCGGCGGCGGGACATCAGTGAACTCCGTGCCCTTCGAGGCGTGGATGCAGATCGACATGCGGTCCGAAGGTGACGCGACGCTCGACGCCGTGGATGCCATCCTGCAGGGAGCCGTCCAGCGCGCAGTAGCCGAAGAGAACGAGCTGCGCCGTCGAGGCGAGCCCCTCACCGTGGACGTCGAGATGATCGGGGACCGCCCTTCAGGCGCGGTCGCGATCGACCATCCGTTCGTCGAACAAGCTTCGGCTGCGACCCGGGCCCTGGGGCTCTTTCCCGGCTACGGTCGATCCTCCACCGACTCGAACATCCCGATCTCGATGGGGATCCCCTCGGTGACCATCGGTGGGGGAGGACAGGGCGTCGGTGCACACTCGCTCGACGAGTGGTTCCGCAACGACCGCGGACACGTCGGCGTGCAGCGCGTCTTGCTGGTGGTCTTGGCCCAGGTCGGCGTCACCCAAATGAGCTGATCGACCGGGGCATGGCCCCGGCCCGAGTGTTCCATCGGCGTTTCACGAACCCGTATCGGTGTTTCGTGAAACGCCGATGTCGTTCTCGGCTACGACTCCTCGTGGGGTGAAAGGCGCCGGCGCGCAACGACTTAGCGCACTGGCACACACCTGCCGCGTCGATGGCACTTTTCGAGCATTCCCTCTCGGTCGTTCACCCGGCGTGAAACACGCCATCACGACCACGCAGTACCGATCGGGAGGAATCCACCACCATGAAGAAGCTCGCCTCGACCGCGCTCGCGACCGCCCTGGCTCTCGGCGCGTCCGCCTGCGACGACGGAACGGTCGACCCAAGCGACGAGACCACCTTCACGGTCACGATTGAGAACGTCTCCGCGTTGTACGACTTCACCCAGTCCGGCGTGTTCAACACGCCGGTGGGCGCGGCCGGCCCTGGGCCCGCCTTCCCCGGTGATTCGTACGAGTTCTCCTTCGGGGCCGCGCCCGGCTCGTACCTGACCTTCGCCACGATGTTCGTTCAGTCGAACGATTTCTTCTACGCGCCCGACGGGATGGGCATTCCGCTCTACAACGCGGACGGCACGCGGAAGAGCGGTGATGTGACGGACTACCTCGAGCTGTGGGATGCAGGCTCCGAGGAGGACCAGGAGCCGGGTCTCGGCCCCGACCAGGCGCCTCGCCAGGCCGGACCGGACACGGGTGCCGCGGACGACGACACCACCGTGCGTCTGGCCGCTGACACGTACAACAACCTGCCGGACATCGGCGACGTGATCCGCGCGACGCTCACGCCGATTAACGACTACGAGTTTACGCTGCGGATCGAGAACCTCTCGGACGCGATGACCCTCATGACGTCGGATGGCGCGACCCACCCGGTACCGCTGTCTCCCGGCGTCTTCGTCGTGCACACGGGCGCTGACCCGCTCTTCACGGTCGGTGCCGACGAGCGCATGGAAGGCCTCGCGGCGATCGCCGAAGACGGCGATGCATCGGCCCTCGGCATGAACGTCGAAGGTCGCACCGGGATCACGGGACCGATCTCGCCCGGCGTCTACGCTTCGTCGACGCTCCCGGCCGTACTCTTCTCGAGTGGTTCCGCGGACTTCGGTGACGGCCTCGAGGCCATCGCCGAGGACGGCGATCCGTCCGGCCTCGGTGGCGTCCTGGCCGGTACGGCTGGTCTCACCGACACCGGCGTCTTCAACACGCCGGTCGGCGCCGCCGGTCCCGCTCCCGCCTTCCCAGGTGAGAGCTACTCCTTCGAGGTCGTCGGTCAGCGCGGCGACCGACTCCACCTGGCCACGATGTACGTGCAGTCGAACGACCTCTTCTTCTCCCCGAGCGACCAGGGCATCGACCTCTTCAACGGTCGCAACGCCATCTCCGGGGACATCACCGCCGAGTTCCGCCTCTACGATGCGGGCACCGAGGTGAACGAGTGGCCGGGAATCGGCCCGAACCAGGCACCGCGTCAGGCAGGTCCGGACACGGGCGCCGATGAGAACGGTGTCGTAGCCCGCGTCAACGACGGCTTCGACTACCCCGACGTTGGGGACGTCATTCGGGTGACGATCACGCCGAACGGCTGATTGCACACGAGACCCGAATGACGGGCGAGCGGGGTCCGGCCGGAAACGGTCGGGCCCCGTAGGCGTTAGGGCCCGATCCGAATCGGCGAAGCAGATCCGACTGGATTCCGTAGGTTGAGCATGGCGGACAGGACCGTCCGCTCCCGTCTCTCACCGACCGATACCATGAGACTCTCGCTTCGCACCCTCGGCACGACGCTCGCGCTGATCCTGGCCGTCGCTCCAGCGAGCGCGCACGGACAGCACTTCCCCGACGATATCGAAGGCATCATTGCCCAACGGGTCGAGGAGGAGCGCGCCGTCGGGATCGTCGTCGGCGTGATGGAGGCCGACGGAAGCACTCGGATCGTGACCGCCGGGAGCGCCGGGGAAGGTGCGATGCCCCTCGGTGCCGAATCGGGCTTCGAGATCGGGTCGATCACCAAGGTCTTCACCGGGACCCTCCTCGCGATCCTGGACGCCCGCGGCGTCGTCGACATGAACGCGCCCGTGCAGGACTATCTGCCTGCAGGCGTCACGATGCCGGCGAGGCCGGGTCAGACGATCCGACTGGTCGACCTGGCGACCCACCGGTCCGGACTGCCTCGACTCCCGGGCAACATGGCCCCGCGCGACATGGCGAACCCGTACGCCGACTACACCGTCGCGATGATGTACGACTTCCTGTCCGAGCATGAGCTCACGCGAGACGTGGGTGCCGAGGCCGAGTACTCCAACTTGGGTGTGGGCCTGTTGGGCCACGTCCTGGCCCGCGCTGCCGGGACCGACTACGAGACCCTCGTACACGATGAGATCCTCGCGCCACTCGGGATGTCGTCGACGAGCATCACGTTGGATGACGCAGCCGCGGCTGCCATGGCGAAAGGGCACGACACCAACAGTGTCGAAGTACCGCTCTGGGATCTGCCGACCGTGGCCGGAGCGGGCGCACTTCGGTCGAACATGCAGGACATGCTGCGCTTCCTGGCCGCGAACGTCGGAGCTCCATCGAACTCTGTGCACGAAGGCCTCCGTGCGGCCCACGAGCCGCGAGAGGTCATGGGCCAAGGAACGGAGATCGGCCTCAACTGGATCACCCGGTCGACGCCGAACGGAGAGATCGTGTGGCACAACGGGGGCACCGGCGGTTTCCGCACCTTCATGGGCTTCGATCCGGCACGCGAGGTGGGCGTCGTAGTGCTGACC
This sequence comes from Gemmatimonadota bacterium, assembly GCA_039030015.1. GTDB lineage: Bacteria > Gemmatimonadota > Gemmatimonadetes > Longimicrobiales > Gaopeijiaceae > UBA2589. The sequence continues at coordinate 65,467 of JBCCEZ010000011.1, forward strand.
AACTCGGGGCACGGAGCCGACGATATCGGTTTCCACCTGATCGATTCCAGCCTGGGGCTCACTCCGGCGCCCACACCCCCGACCGAACGCGTCGAAGTCGCGGTCGCGGCGGAGATCCTCGAGCGCTACGTGGGTGAGTACGAGTTGGCTCCGAACTTCTCGATCGTGGTCACGATGAACGACGGAGCTCTCTTCGTTCAGGCGACCGGCCAGCCTCAGTTCCCCATCTTCGCCGAGTCCGACACGGAGTTTTTCCTCCGCGTCGTCGATGCTCAGGTGACGTTCGTCGAAGAGGACGGCGTCGTTACGTCGATGATCCTCCACCAGGGCGGTGCGGACCAACCGGCGCGGAAGATCAACTGAGCGGACCGTAGCGAATTCGATTTCGCCGAGCCCAGGAAACGTCGAGAGGGGGCGCCGGTCGGCGCCCCCTCTACTCTTTCGCGTACGATCGACCTCGGCGTGAGCCCTAGTTGAACGGCACCCCGTTCCGGATCCACGCCCGAACGATGTTCCGCTCCGCCACGGTCAGGTTCGAGCCTCCGTCCGGCATGACACCGGTACAGCCCGAGCCTCCGTTCGTGTCATCGAGGCGCTGGATCATCGTGCTGTTGTTCTCCGCGGCGGTTCCGCCTCCGGTCGCCGCCAAGTCGAAGGCCGCGTTGCACCCGGACGTCACGCCGACGATCGAGCTCCAGTTGGCAAAGGCCGAAGTGTTCGGCAGGAAGGTGTGACAGCCGATGCAGCTCCCACTGGAGTTGCTCGACCAGAGCGGGTCGACGTCGTTCGTGTACGAGTACCGAGCCGTGCCGGAGAAGAAGACGTTTCCGGTGCCCGTTGCACTGGCGCGAAGCGTATTCGCGAAGGTTCCGGTCGACGACATCGTGGCGCCGTCCTGGAGTGTCCAGCTTCCGACCGTCGCGATCCCGCTCGCGTTCGTCGTCGGCGACGCACTGGTGACCGAGCCACCGCCGAAGGTGACCACGAAGCTGACCGTCACCCCAGCGATGTCGTTGCCGAAGGCGTCTTCGACGCGGACGGACGGGTCGGTGGTCACGGCGTTGCCCACGTTCGCCGTCTGGCTATTCCCATTCACGATCGTGATCGAGGACGGTGACCCGGCGTTCGCCGACGCCGTGAAGACGACGTTGGTCAGCCCGGTGGATGAAGCGGTCAGCTGGTTGTTGTTGGTACCGGCGACCGTGCCGAGCTCCCACTCCCCAACCGTCGCGACACCGCTCGCGTTGGTGTTCGGCGATCCACCGGTCACGGACCCACCGCCCGCCGTGGCGGAGAACGTCACCGACACGCCCGACACCGGGTTCAAGAATTGATCGCGGATCAGGACGGACGGGTCGGTGGCTACCGGCGTGCCCACGGTCGCCGACTGCAGGTTCCCGGCGTTCACGACCATCGAGTTCGGTGCATCGGCCGTCGCCGTCATGCTGAAGTTCACCGGCGATCCCGTGAGGCCGCCCACGGACCCCGTGGCCGTTTGAGCGCCCGCGGTCGTGCCCAGAGTCCGAGTCGCAGTCGCGATCCCGCTCCCGTTCGTAAACGAGCTCGATGTGATCGAGCCACCTCCACCGACACCCCACGTGACGGTCACACCCGAGACCGGATTCGCGTTGGCATCGGTCACGAGTACCGAAAGCGCCGTCGAGAGATTCTGATCGACCGTGCCGGTCTGACCATTCCCACCATTGAGCGCGATGTTCGCGGCGGCACCGACCGTACCCGTGGCATTGAACGTCACGGGGGAGCCGATCCCGACGACCGAGGCGTCCAGGCTGTTGGCACCAGCCGTCGCCCCGAGCGTCCAACTCCCGACCGCGGCCACACCGCTACCGTCCGTGGTTGGCGTCGCGCCCGTCGTGCTGCCTCCGCCACCCGACACAGAGAAGGTGACCGTGACCCCTTGGACCGGGTTGTCGAATTGGTCCAACACCTGCACCTGCGGGGCGACCGCGACCGGTGACCCGGCGGTTGCGCTCTGGCCGTCCCCGAGGTCGATGTCTAGCTGGGTCGGGGCGTCGGCGGTACCCGAAGCCGTGAAGTTCACGGCAGAGAGCCCCGTCGGCGTCGCCGACAGTGTGTTGTTGTTCGTGCCAGCCGTCGGCTGGAGCTGCCACGAGCCGACGGTCGCGATACCGGTGGGGTCCGTCACCGGCGTCGCACCGGTGATCGAGCTGTTCCCGTCGGTCACCGCGAAGGTCACCGTGAGCCCGTCGATCGGGTTGCCGAACTGATCCGTCACGAGGACCGAAGGATCGACGGCGACGTTCGTGTTCACCGTGGCCGTTTGACCGTCGCCTGCGTTGACGGAAGCGATCGCGGGAGCCCCGGCGGTCGCCGTCGAGTTGAAGACGATCGGAGATCCGCTGACCCCACCGACCGCCGCCTGGGCCGTCTGTGTCCCGACCGACGTACCGAAGACGTGGGTCGCCGTAGCAAAGCCGCTCGCGTCCGTATTCGTCGTGTTGATCAAAGAGCCGCCGCCGGCCGTCACCGACCAGGAGATCGGAATGCCGGCCACACCGTTGTCGTTCGTGTCGACGACTCGCACGGTGTACGGCGTGGCGAGCGTCGCCCCGACCGTGTCCGTCTGGGCGTCCCCGGAGTCGACGTACATCGAGTCGGCCGAACCGCTGATCGCCGTCGCATTGAAGGTGATCGTCGTCGGGATACCCACGGATGTCGCGTCGAGCGAGTTCGCGCCGGCGCTCGCTCCGAGCGTCCAGCTCCCTACCGTTGCAATGCCGTCGGCCCCGCTGGAGGGCGAGCCCCCGGTGACCGAGCCACCGCCCGTGATGTTGCCGTAGTCGACCGTGACACCTTGCACCGGGTTTCCGAACTGGTCGACGACGAGTACCGACGGGGCCGTGGCCACCGCGTTCCCCGCGATCGCACTCTGGCCGTCCCCGTCGTTCAACTGGAGCGCCGCGGCCGCGTCTGCCGTTCCGGTCGCGGTGAACACGACAGGGGTCAGAGCGTTCAGCGTCGCGGTGAGCTCATTCGCTCCGGCGGCTTGTCCGAGGGTCCACGACGTGACCTGGGCCGTGCCGGCTCCATCGGTCACGGCGCTGCCGCCGGCCACGCTGCCCCCTCCGCCCGTTACGGCGAAGGTGACGGTCTCGCCAGCGATCGGGTTCCCGAAGCCGTCGAGTACCGTGACCGAGGGCGCCGTCGCCACGTTCGTGTCGACCGTAGCCGTCTGACCGTCCCCGCCCGCCGCTGTCATCGACGCGGGCGCTCCGACCGTGGCGGTGGAGTTGAAGGTGACGGGAGATCCACTCAAGCCAGCGACCGTGGCGGTCACGACCTGAGCACCCAACGTCGTCCCGAACGTGTGCGCCGCGGTGGCGATACCCGTGGCGTCCGTGGCCGACACGCCCGGGAGCGAACCGCCGCCCGCGGTGACCGCCCACGTCACCGTGATCCCGGCGACGGGGTTCGCGTTCGCGTCCGTCACGAGCACCGAATACGGCGTCGGGAGCATGGCGCCGACGGTGTCGGTCTGCGCGTCACCACCGTCCAACGCGAGGTTGGCCGCCACGCCGGGAATCGCAGTCGCGCTGAACGTCAGTGTATCCGCGAGGCCGGCGGCGGTCGCGACCATCGTGTTCGGCCCGGCGGTCGTCCCCAGAGTCCACGACCCGAGTGTCGCCAGCCCCGCCGCATCACTCGCGGTCGGAGAACCGGCAACGGACCCGCCACCACCGGTCACCGAGAATGTCACGTCCACTCCCTCGACGCCGTTGTCGAAGGCATCGAACACCGTCACGGCCGGCGCGATCGTAACCGCCGCCCCCGCCGTCGCCGTCTGTCCGTCCCCGGAGGTGATCTCGATCCGTGCCGGCGCCCCGGCGATCGCCGTCGCAGTGAACGGTACCGGTGCGAAGCCGGCAACGGTCGCGGACAGCCCGTTCACGCCGGTCGTCATCCCCAGCGTCCACGAACCGACCCGAGCGACACCGTCCGCTCCGGAGATGGCCGAGCCACCGGTGATAGAACCGCCCCCGGCCGTGACGGCGAAGTCCGCGGTCACTCCGCTGATCGGGTTGTCGAACGCGTCGGTGATGAGCACCGACGGTGCGGTGGCTACGGCCGCCCCGACGGCAGCCGTCTGACCGTCTCCATCGTTCGCCACCACCATCGTCGCCGCCCCTGCGCTCACGACCAACGTGACGGTGATCGGCGCGGGTGCATTCGATGCATCGGTCCCGGACACCAGGACCGTCGCCGTGTACGTTCCCGCGGTCGTCACTCCGGCGGTCATCGGCGCGACGGTCAACACGGCGGGCGCGAGGCCTTGGTCCAGCGTGGCCATCAACCAGTCGGCCGCACCGGCCCCGTACGTGATCGTATCGACGGTCAGGCCCACGAGGGCGAAGGCGCCATCGTTCGTCACGTTGACCGTCTCGGGCGTCGGGTCCGGATCACCCGCGACCGTCGCGAAGCCGATGGAGTCCGCATCGAACGCGATCTCGGGTGGCACATCGACCCGGACGACGACCGACGTCGACGCGCCGGCTCCACTCGCCGCGATCTGCGTCGACCCGACCGAGACGGCCGTGACCATCCCGTTCTCGTCGACCGTCGCTACGCCGGGGTCGCCGGCCTGCCACGTGAGTGGGATTCCGCCGAGGAGCGCCCCCGTCCCATCGAGGGGATGCGCGGTCAGCTGGATCGAGTCTCCGATCGGGAGATCGACCGAGTCCGGGGTGATGAGGATCGACACCACGTCCTCGACCTTCACCTGGGGGACGACATTCGGATCGCACGCGCCCGCAGCCACGACCACGAGGGCCAGAGCGACGGACTGTCGCGCACGACGACGCTTCATGGCGTAGGGCATAGCGAGATCCTGTCGAATCCGGTGTGGCCTAGAACGGGAAGTCCAGCCCGAGGGTCCAGATGTAGTCCGGCTGGAGTCCATTCGAGGTCAGCGGGAAGATTCCGTTGGCATAGATCACCGTGCCTTCGCGCACCGTGAACTTCCCACCGAGGGAGGCCCGGACGAGGTCCGCGCTCTGACTCGGGATGTTCGTGGCCGGGATGACACGCTCGAAGGGCGTCGTGATCACGATCGGGTCCGGCAAGGCGAACGTCGCGCTCCCCACGTCGATCTCCGCCTCGACCGCGACCGCCAGGGTGGCCCAGTCGGTCAGCAGGTTATCGAAGGCCGTCAGGACGAGGAGTTTGTCGTTGACGGCTTCGTTCCCGCTCGCCTGGAAGCCGAGGTTCAGGTGCGGCGAGAAGGTCCCCAGCTGCGCCGAGTAGATCCCCTGGGCGCGGATGAGGGTGTTTCCGGAGCCGAGCAGATTCTCTTCGTCACCGGTGGGGAGGCGGACCTCGGCCAGCAAGGCCGCACCCATCCGATCACTCTGTCCCAGGTTGATCTTCATCCGCGCCGCGACGTCGCCGATCCCGGAAGCGGTGCCGATCATCGATGTGCTCGCGCGCAGAACCGGGTTGTTGATGTCGCCGGCGAACCAGTGCGTGGCCGGATTCCCGAACGGTTGAATCTGAGCGTTCGAACGGCCCTCGATCGAGGTGCGTACGAGGGGCACAGCGACGCCGATGTCGATGAAGTCGGTGAGCCCGGCCGTCATCGCGATCGTACCGACCGTCACCGCGACCTTCATGTCGAGTTGGAGGTTGATCACCTCGTTCTCGAACTCCGGGTTGCCGCGGATGTCATCGTCCCCGTCGTCGTGACCGAAGTTCAGCTCGATGCCCTGCATCGGGGCGCCGTTGAGCGAAGTGAACTGCATCCCAGTCACGCTCGCCCCCATGAAGAAGCGGCCGCGTCCCAGCGTCTGGGACCGCTCACCGAAGATCGGGCCCGCCGACGTTGACGTCCGCACCGGCACACCACCGACGAACGAGAAGGTCGCGCCACCCGACGTCGCACTGAGCGGAACACTCGCCGTGGCGCGCCCGATTGCGTCGGTGATGAAGGTGATGACCGCGGCGTTCCCGGACTCGAGCGCCGGCAAGAAGTGGTTGCCGTGGATGTTGTCCAGGTCGAGACACAACGGCTCTCCGCAGGTCCCGAAGGTGAACAATTCCTGCTCGACCCGAGTCTTCAGGCCGGTCGTCTGAGCGAGCACGTCGGATCCCGCCAAAGCGATCACGCCCAAGGCAGCGAGAAAGGGTGCGCAACGACGAAGCATGGGGTCGGTCTCCCGGAGGCGTGAGCGGTTAGCGGGTGCTGATCAGGCGCCAGGAGTCACCCCGGAGCTCGAAGAGTGCGGTGAAGTTCTGGGGTGCTTCCTGACGGCCGCCGGCGTTGAAGACGTACGACCCGACGACCTGCGCCGTCGCTTGGGTGCCCTGCACCGAGAAGCTCTGGATCGAAAGATCGGCTTGGAGGTCGTTCATGGCCGGGAAGGCGTTACTGAAGGCCTCGTCTTGCTCCCGCGTCAGCCCCGAGTGTACCGCGCGGACCCGACCGATGTCCCTCGACTCGATCGCCGCCGCGTATTCGGCAATGATTCGATCGGCCGCTGCGCGAGGTGCCTCGAGCACCGTGACGCTGACGATCGCCGTGCGACCACCGCTCTCTGCGGTGAGCTGCGCTCGGCCCGGCGCGACGCCCTGCACGTTCCCGGATCCGTCGACGGTGGCCACACCACGGTCGCTGGACTCCCACGAAACGGGGCGGTCGAGGGCGCCATTGGAGCCCAGGACGGTGGCCGTGACTCGGTCTCCAGCCTCACCGGCGATCAGACGCAGTGTGCTGGTCGAGAGTTGTACGGACGATACCGGGACGGCGGAGACGGTGACCGTAGTCTCGGTAGAGCGATTTCCGGAGCGCGCCGTGATGACCGCGGTGCCGGGTTCACGAGCGATGAGTCGACCCGTCCCGTCGACGGAGACGACGTTCGCATCGGACGATTGCCACGTGGGTGTCCGGTTCATCGGATTCCCATCCGAGCCCATCACGATCCCCGCCAAGTTGGCCGAGGCACCGACCGTCATGGAGCCGGGCGCATTCTCGATCCGCACGCTCGCGACCGTAGCCGCCGCTGGCTGGGCAGGACGATCCTCGACCACGGGGGTCGTCGGCTCCTCGACCACCGGATCCGACTCGACCGGCGCCTCGGTGGCGTCCGAGCCACCGTCGGCGGGATCGGCGCCATCGTCCACGCCGGCACCTCCCGCGACCACGCCGGGGTCGGGGGTCGTCGTCGCCGGTTCACCCGCCGCCGGGTTCTGGGCGGGCGCCTCCACTGCGGGCGGCGCAGCCCCCGGGTCACCGGTGGAGAGCGCCGTCCACGGTTGGAAGACCGCGAGCGCCGCCGCGACGGCTGCCGTCGCGATCCCTCCAATCACCAACCCCTTCTTCGACTTCGGCTCGGCGGCGCCGGCTGCCGTCGCCTGTCCGGTTCGGCCGACAGGAATCGGACTACGCGGTGTCTGAATCCGCGCGAGCAACTCCCGGTGGTCCCCCTGCTTCACGAGCTCCACGAGCTCGCTGTGCACCGGGTCCATGTACGACATCGTCGACTCGGTCCCGAGCTTCTGGATCGCCGCCTCGAGTGACGGCCACCGATCCTTCGGGTCCTTGGCGAGCATACGCTCGACCGTCTCCATGACCTCGGCCGGACAGTCCGGACGGAAGTCGAGGAGCGGGGGGAGCGGCTCGTGGCAGTGCATGTACATCGTGCTCACCGCGCTCTGCCCTTCGAAGGGGAGCTTCCCGGTGAGCATCTCCCACGCGAGCACGCCGAGTGAATACTGATCCGAGGCGCCGCTGACTTCCTTCGCCTCGCACTGTTCGGGGCTCATGTACGACGGTGTCCCGATCGTCGTACCGGTCATCGTGAGGCCCCCGCCCTCGTTGGCGACTTTGGCGATCCCGAAGTCCGTCACGATCGGCGTGCCTTCTTCGTCGATCATGATGTTCGCCGGCTTGATGTCCCGGTGGACGACCTCCCGGCGATGTCCGTACCCGAGCGCACCGCCGACCTTGATCAAGATGTCCTTGACCATGGGTACCGGGAGCGGCGCCATCTTCTTGATGATGTCGTCGAGCGGGCGACCCTCGATGAACTTCATCACGAAGTAGATCGTGGTGTCCGTCCACTTCACCGCATAGATCGGAATGATGTGCGGATGGGACAGTTGGGCCGCGGTTCGCGCCTCGAGCTTGAACCGCTCCACCATCCCGTCGCCCTCGAGCAGGTGAGGGGCCATGACCTTGATGGCGACCTTCCGGTCGAGCGAGATGTCGTGCGCGAGAAACACCGTCGCCATACCGCCGCGACCGAGCTCGCTGAGGATCTCGTACTCACCGAGCGTCGCGTCCCGCAGCTGCTGCCGCATCGTGGCCTGAACCCGGGGGGGCTGACCGGCCGGCACGGCAGTCGCGCCCGCGGGCACCGTGGCGCCCGGCGGCGGCGTTCCGGCCACCACGGTGGCATCGGTCGGCAATGCGCCCTGCGGCGCGACGACCGTCTCGGCGCCCTGGGGCATCTGGACGGTCTCGGACCCTCGCGGCATCGCGATCGTCTCGGCCTGCGGATCCGTAGCCCCTTGGACGCTAGACGGCGAAGCGGGAGGGGCCGGCGGCGCTGCTTGGGTCGCCTCCGGATCGGCGGGAGGCGGTGTGAAGGCCTGCGTCAGATCGACGCCGCACTTCTTGCAGAAGGAGGCATCCGCTTCGACAGCGGCGCCGCAACGGGTACACGTCCCGGTCATGCTCATGCGTCGTACTTCGCCTTCATGAAGTCGATTCCCGGACGAAGGGCTTCACGCCAGGCCTCCCTAGAGCAATACAGAATTCCGGGTCGAACCGGATCACGACTCCGAAGAGGCGGCCTGTGGCGCACACGCACGTGTACGGCGACGTCACGAAAACGGCGCAGAAGAGAGTACGCGTTGGCCAGCCATGGTCCCTCGATCAAGGAGGCAAAAGGCCGCCGATTTCATTGAGGCCCGACCGGTCTTCGCCCGTGCTTCGAAGCTAGATCCGGCCCAGACGACCGAGCAAGGATCTCGACCCGGTCAGCTCGCGCGGAGCGCGGAGATCACGGCGCCCACCATCGACAGGTCGAGGCCCCATACGACCTCGGGTGCGTCGTACCCTTTCAGGGTGACGGTATGGCTTTGGAAGAGCGCGGCGACTTCATCGGGCAACGCCATCACATCGAAGGTCGACTGACCCACGACCAGCTCTTGGCCGACCTCCTTCGTCGCCGCCTCGAGCCGGAAGGCCTTGTTCACCGAATCCCCCATGGCCGTGTGATCGGCGACCGCGGCGCTCCCCATGTTCCCGGTCACTGCGATCCCGGTGTTGATCCCGATCCCGAATCGCAGGCCCTCCTCGATCTTGAACCACTCGGCCAGGCCCGCGATCACGCCCTCGAGCTCGACGATCGACTCGAGCATCTTCACGTGCTCTTCCGGCGTATTGCCTTCGTCGGCATGGACCCAGAACGCCATCACGGCATCGCCGATGTACTTCTGCGCCCAGCTACCGTTCTTCTTGAGGAGCTTCCCGGCCTCCCCGAATAGCTTGTTCATCAGCTCGGAGATCGTCGCCTCACCGAGCCGGCGCGAGAGCCCCGTATAGTCCCGGAGGTCGAGCACCATGATGGTGATCAGCCGCTCGATCACCAGCATCGCCGTGGCGTCGACATGGGTCTCGACCTGGTTTTCCGGCTTGCTCGAGTCGTAGAAGGCGAAGCGGTGACTTCCGATCGTGAAGGTGTCCCCATCCATGAGGGGGGTCGGCGCCGTCACGGGCATTCCGTTGTGTACCGTACCGTTCCGGCTGCCCATGTCGGACAGAATCCATCCGCCCATGGCGTCCTTCTGCACGATCGAATGGCGACGCGAGACCATCGGATCGTTCGCGAGCACGACCGTGCTTCGCGGATCCCGGCCGATCGACAGCGCCTGGAGATCGGTGAGGTCGAAGGTGCGGTCGACCCCGTCGATCGAGACATCGATGTAGGTCAGACCGTACGGAAGGATGGACATGTCCGAATTCTGAGGGGGCACCCGGCCGCGGGGGAAGATATCTTGAGCTCGTCGTTCGCGCCTCGACCCTGTCACCCCCGGGAGCCTTTCGCATGAGCCCTTCGAGCCGCGGGATCGTCGCCGGCTTGTTCATGGCCGGGGTCGCGGCACTGTTCACACTGTCTGCGAATCAGGGATGGCTCCTTCCGAGCCTGGATGAAGACGGTGCGGAGCTCCTGGCCGGGGTTCCCGCGATCCACGGCGTCGACGGAACGTTGTGGGCCGACGGTCCGAGAAGCGTCTCGGAGGAGTGGGACGGTGTCGATCGGTATCCACTCGCCGGACAGGGTGTGGCGATGGCTGCGACCATGGCCGGCCTACTCGCGGTGCGTCCGCAACCTCACGTCACCGCCTTGTGGACTCTGGCCGGTAGCGCCGCCCTTCTCATGCTCTTCCTCGGGTGGGCGGTCGGTGGAGCCGCCGGAATCCATGGGGCGCTCCTCGCGGGCGCCATGCTCGGCGGTTCGACGGTGACGGTCGGTCTCGCGACATCGCTTCGACCCGAGCTCATGGCCATGGCGCTCGTCGCCTTCCAACTCGGGCTCTTCGCGTACCAGCCTCGCTGGTCGTTCGCGCACGGCTTCGTGGGCGTCCTCACACTCCTCGTGCATCCGGCCGGTTGGGGGGCACTCGCCGCCGCAGTCGGAATCGCATGGATCGGACGGGACAGCCGCAACGACGCGAAGAGGGCCACGGCTGCCGCCGGCGCACCGGTCGTCGTGCTGGTGCTCGCGGTGGCTCTGATTCCGTGGGCGACGGCCTCCGCCGTCCTGCCTTCGGAGGCTGGCCTGACATCCGCGCTCACCGTGGTGGCGGGAGTCGCGACCTTCCTCGGTGGAGGGTGGGGACTCCCCTCGATGATCGTGGGACCCGTCGTCGGAGTCGGCGCGCTGGTGCTCGTCCTCGTCGAGTGGGTGGACACGCCCGCCGTCTTCGAGGCTGTCGAGTGGAACGACCCCCGAGCACCCGACGCCCTCGCCGAGCACCTACGGGTCGGTGCGCTCGCGCAGATCGGCGCCCTCCTCTTGGCGGGCGTACTGGTCGGCGATTCGGCGACAGGTCTCGGCAGGGCCGGCGCGCTCGCCGTCGTCCCCCTCGTCGCTCTGGCCGCCACTGCCAGCGCTCGCCATCTGGTCCGAGTGCGGGGTCGCAGCGTGGTATCGATCGTCCTCGCCGCGTGGGCGGCGGTATCGATCGTAAGCGCGGGTCAGGCCCTCGAACGCATCAAAGAGGACGGGCGCGGACTCACGCACCGGCGTTGGGTCTCGTCCGAAGTGATTCGATGGGTCGACAACCGTTCGAGCGGCGTGCCTGCCTTCTACTCGGATGAACCTGCGCTGCTCTATGTGCAGTCCGGCGAACACGGCATTCGCCTCCCCACCCATCCGAGCGACGTCCCCGACTTCGCGGCCGCCTTCGCAGCTCGACCGGGCGCCCTGGTGGTGACCGACGCGAGCCCAATCCCCGCGACCGAGTACGCCCGAGCGCTAGACCTCGCCGTCGCGGTCGAGTCCGCCGAGGGAATGGTGTTGCTACCCGTACGCTAGCCCGTCTCGGCTTGCCCGGGGCGGGGCCGCGTCGGGACTTTGTGGAGCGCGTCCACAATGTCCCCGGAGCACCGATGTCGTTTCGAGCCCTTGCCACGTCACTCCCGATCGCCTTGGTCGCGGCCTGCTCCAACGGAGACGGCGGCGTCGAGCGGACGGGCGGGGGCGCCGAGTCGATCACGGAAGAGCAGATCGCCGATCACATCGCCATGCTCGCCTCCGACGAATTCGGTGGACGCGCGCCGAACTCCCCGGGAGAAGAGCTCACGATCAACTACCTGGCGGACTACTTCCAGGAGGTCGGTCTCGAACCCGGGAACGGGGACAGCTACTTCCAAGACGTGCCGCTCGTCGACATCACGGTGAACCCGTCTCGGGTCCCCTTCTGGGTGCAAGGAGAAGGTGAGCCCGAGCGCTACGGGTACGGCCGGGACTTCGTGACGTGGTCGCCCCGCGTCGTCGACGCCGCCAGCGTACAGGACTCGGAGATGGTCTTCGTCGGGTACGGCATCGTCGCACCCGAGTTCGGGTGGAACGACTACGAGGGTGTCGACGTGGAAGGGAAAACGGTCGTCATCCTCGTGAACGACCCCGGGTACGCCACCCAGGACGATGACGTCTTCTCGGGCAACTCGATGACGTACTACGGCCGCTGGACGTACAAGTTCGAAGAAGCGGCTCGGCAGGGCGCGGACGCCGCACTGATCATCCACCAGACGGCTCCCGCGGCGTACGGCTGGGTGACCGTGCGAAACAGCTGGACCGGGCCTCAGTTCAACCTCGAGGCACCGGATGGGCACGCCGATCGGGTCGCGATCGAAGGGTGGCTCACCGAGGAGACCAGCCGTGCTCTCTTCGCCCGCGCCGGCCTCGACTTCGACGCGCTGTACGAGCAAGCCGCCAGCGGCTCCTTCCAGGCCATCGAGATGGGGCTCGACCTGACGACGTCCGTGACCAATACACTTCGCCGGTCGAACTCGAAGAACGTGGTCGCCCTCCTGCCCGGGACCGAGGCATCCGACGAGTACTTCGTATACGTCGCGCACTGGGACGCCTTCGGGACCAACCCGATCGAGGCTGCCGGTGGGGACGGGGTCTACAACGGAGCTCTCGACAACGCGTCCGGGACCGCGGCCCTGCTCGAGCTGGCCGAGGCCTATGCACGCCTCCCCAACGGAACGCGGCGTTCCGTGGTTTTTTTGGCGGTCACTGCCGAGGAGCAGGGCCTGCTCGGCTCGAAGCACTACGCCGCGAACCCGATCTACCCGCTCGCCCAAACAGTCGGCGGGCTGAACATGGACGGGCTCAGTAGCTTCGGCCCGACGAACGAACTCGTGGTCCAGGGCTACGGCATGTCCGAGCTCGACGGGATCGCGGAGTCGGCCGCCGAGTCGCAGGGCCGTCGCATCGACCCCGACCCGGAGCCCGAGAAAGGGTACTACTTCCGTTCGGACCACTTCGAGTTGGCCAAGCTCGGCGTGCCGATGATCTACCCGGGCCCAGGGATCGATCACGTCGAGCAGGGGCCCGAATACGGCCAGGCACAGAACGACGCCTACGTGACGAACCGCTACCACATGGTCACGGACGAATTCGACGAGACGTGGGACCTGTCCGGCGCCGTTGCCGATGTCCAGCTCTACTACGAGATCGGATCGGCCGTCATCCAGTCCGACGTCTGGCCGAATTGGCACGAGGGAACGGAATTCCGAGCCATCCGAGACGCGAGCCGCTGACCGGGGACTTGTTCCCACATCGAGCGGATCGGATTGTTCGAAGATGGATGCCGACCGTTGGAAGCTGCTGAGCCGGGTCTACGCCGAGTCTCTGGAACTCCAGGGAGAAGCGCGTAGTCGGTATGTGCAGGAGGTGTGTGCGGACGACCCCGACCTGAAGGCCGAGGTGGAACGCATGCTGGCCGCGGATCCGGACGCGGTCGACCGGATCGCTTCCGAGGCCCATGCCTCGCTGTCTCCCGCTTGGGTCGGTACGACGATCGGTCGGTATCGAATCGTGCGCGAGCACGCCAAGGGTGGGATGGGGCGCGTCTTCGAGGCCGAGCGCTCAGACGGCACCTTCGACCAGCGCGTCGCACTCAAGGTCCTGCACTCGGCGCTCGCCTCGGACGAGCTGATCGAGCGTTTCCGGCAGGAGCGCCAGATCCTCGCCCGGCTCCAGCATCCCAACATCGCGACCCTGCTCGACGGCGGGATCACACCCGACGGACAGCCGTGGTTCGCCATGGAATTCGTCGAGGGGGTTCCGATCGACCGCTACGCGGACCACCACCGCCTCACCGTCGATGACCGTCTTCGGCTGTTCCGTAACGTGTGCCGCGCCCTCGTCTATGCGCATGCGTCACTCGTCGTCCACCGCGATCTGAAGCCGGACAACATTCTCACGACGGCGGACGGCGAGGTTCGACTGCTCGACTTCGGCATCGCCAAGCTCATGGTCGAGGGGGACGAAACGCCCGCAGACGGCACCAACCTCCTGGCCTTGACCCCTGCGTACGCCTCGCCGGAACAAGTTCGCGGGGAGCCGATCGGCACGGCTACCGACGTGTATTCGCTCGGAGTGATCCTCTACGAACTGTTGACCGGGACCCGCCCTTACGAGCTGTCGAGTCAGGTCCCGATCGAGGTCGTGCGGGTCGTATGCCAGTTCGATCCGCCCCGACCGAGCACCCGCGTGCTGGAGACCGTCTCTCGCCCGGAGGAGTCGGACGACGCAGGGCATCGCCGCGGTACGGACGCCCGACGCCTTCACCGCCGACTCACCGGTGACCTCGACGTGATCTGCCTCAAGGCGCTTCGGAAGGAGCCCGAGCGGCGGTACGCCACGGTCCAAGAGTTCCTCGACGACATCGATCGGCATCTCGAGGGACGGCCGGTGCGAGCTCGGCCCGCGACGCTCGGGTACCGCCTCAGAAAAGGGGTCCGACGGAACCGGTGGGCCGTCGGGGGGGCCGCGGCCGTCCTTCTGACCGCGGCGTCGCTGGTCACCTTCTACACCGGGCGTGTGCGAGCCGAACGGGACCGCGCCCAGCTCGAAGCCACCAAGGCCACCGAGGTTGCCGACTTCCTCCAGGGGTTGTTCGAAGTCGTCGATCCCGAAGAGGCCCAAGGCGCCACCATCACCGCGCGGGAGCTCCTCGACGCGGGCGCAGAACGAATCGACGAGGGACTCGCGGGTCAGCCCGAGGTTCAGGCGACGATGCTTCGGGTGATCGGCGAGGTTTACGGTTCGATCGGGCTGTCTCGCGAAGGCGTCGCACTGCTGGAACGGGCCGCCGCGCTCAACGAGGAGCTGTATGGGCGAGAGAACGTCGACTTCGGTCAGACGAAGATCTCGCTCGCCGCCACGGTGCAGGACCTGGGAGAACTCGACGCAGCGCAGACGCACTTCCTCGAAGGGATCGCGGCGCTCGAGGCGGCGTTGGATCCAGAGGACCCGACGATCGGGGACGCGATCCGGAACTACGCCTATTGGCTCGAGACGGACGGTCAGTATGACGAAGCGATCGAGGCGTATGAGCGCGGCATCGCTCAACTCCGAGCCGCTGTTGAGCCCGAAGATGAAGGTCTCATCGCCGCTCTCGGCGCATATGGGAACCTCCTTCGCCAACTCGGTGAGCGCGAGCGCGCGGAGCCGATCCTGCGAGAGGTCCTGGGCATCCAACGCGCCACCCTTGGCAACCGGCACCCCAACACTGCGGGTACGGCGCGCGAGCTGGCCGCGCTCCTGAGGGACGAGGGCGAATTCGAAGAGTCCGAGGCGCTCTACCTCGAAGTGCTCGACATCCGGCGAGAGGTCCTGGGCCCCAACCATCGCGAGGTCGCGAACGCCCTGAACAGCTACGCGATCCTCTTGAGCGAGATGGGAGACGAGGAGCGTGCGCTCGACACCTATCGGGAGTTCATCCGACTGATCGAGCAGATCCACCCCGAGCCCCATCCGGATCGGGCCGCTGCGTACCACAACTTTGCCACGAGTCTCAGCAATGCACGTCGGTACGAGGAGGCCGTCCCGTACTTCCATCGTTCGATCGAGATGCAGGACGTAGTGTATCGGGATGATCATCCGAATCGAGCCTTCCCGCGCGTCGGCCTGTCCACCGCGTACCGACGCCTCGGGCGCCCGGCAGAGGCCGAGCCCCTACTTCGTGAAGCGCTGTCCGTACGGCGCGCCGCGCTCCCGGAAGGCCATCGACACGTCGGTGAGGCACTGAGCAATCTGGGAGCCACTCTGATCGACCTGGACCGACATGCGGAGGCCGAGCCGTTTCTTATCGAGGCGTACGACATGCTCCTCGAAGGCCAGGGGCCGGAAGCGGGCCGCACGCGAGACGCTCGCCGTCGGCTGATCCGGCTGTACGAGGAGACGGGGCGCGAGGCGGAAGCAGCGGCGCTGTCGGAGGGCATGGGCACCCCCTGACTGCTCCATGACGGCCCCCCACGACGTCCTCCGATCGGTCTTCAGGTACGACGAATTCAGGCCCGGCCAACTCAAGGTGATCGAGGCGGTCCTCGAAGGGCACGATTGTATCGCGGTGATGCCGACCGGAGCCGGGAAGTCGCTGACGTACCAGCTCCCGGCGCGGATCCTCGACGGGACCGTTGTCGTGGTCTCTCCGCTGATCAGCCTCATGAAGGACCAGGTCGACGCGCTACGGGACCTCGACTTCGCCGCCGCCGAAATCAACTCGTCCCTCGAGTGGAGCGAGCGCAGTTCACGTATGGATGCCCTGCGGCGGGGCGAGTACGAGGTCGTGTACCTGGCTCCTGAAGCGTTGGACGGCCGGCTCCGTGACGTCGTCCTCTCCTCCCCGGTCTCCTTGCTGGTCGTCGACGAGGCCCACTGCATCTCCCAATGGGGGCACGACTTCCGACCCTCGTACCGCCGGCTGCGCCACCTCAAGGATGCGCTCGACGTCCCGGTCTTGGCCCTGACGGCTACCGCCACGCGGCCCGTCGCTCGGGATATTTTGCGCCAATTGGGCATGAGGAAGCCGGCCGGCTACAAGGGCTCCTTTTTCCGACCCAACCTTCAGATCGGGTGTCGAAAGAAGGGGACCGGCAACACCCGCGAGGAGATCCTCGCCCTGATCCGACGTCGCGCGGGCGAGGCCGGGATCGTGTACTGCCTCAGCCGGAAGGGCGTCGAGCAGACGACCGACTTCCTCACCGCGAACGGCGTCGACGCCCTCCCCTACCACGCCGGGCTACCCGCCGACGTACGGAGTCGAAACCAGAGTGCGTTTCGGGACGACGAGGTCGATGTCATCGTCGCGACCGTCGCGTTCGGTATGGGAATCGACAAGTCGAACGTGCGCTTCGTCATCCACCGCGACATGCCGAAGGACATCGAGTCGTGGTATCAGGAGATCGGGCGCGCTGGACGAGACGGACTCGATAGCGACTGCGTGCTCTTCTATTCGTGGGCGGACGTGAAGCTGCACGAGCGCTTCCTCTCGGACATCGACGACCCGGACCTACGCCGGACGAAGCAACAGAAGACCATCGACCTCTTTCGACTCGTCGAGGGCGGTGGGTGCCGTCACCGATCGATACTCCGCTACTTCGACGAAGAGATGGGTCCGTGCGATCACTCGTGTGACGTGTGCACCGGCCAGACCCCGGAGCGCCTCGCCGCGGCCACGATGCGCGCGACGTCGTCGAAGAAGAGCCGTCCCTCGAGCTCCGCGTCGACTCGTGATCTTCCTCCCGAAGACGCCGCGTGCTTCGAGCGCCTTCGCTCGTTGCGGAAAGAGATCGCAGGCCGTCAGCGCGTACCGGCCTACGTGGTGTTCAGCGACGCCGTCCTTTTGGAGATGGCCCGAAGCCGGCCGAGGACCGATGCGGAGCTGCTGTCGATCTCGGGTGTGGGGCCTGCCAAGCTCTCCAAGTACGGGGAAGCCTTCCTCTCAGAGATCGCGACCACGAGCTGACGGGCGGGAGTTACCCGCCCTGCTCGAGAAGTCGGCGCCCGATCGCGTCGCGGTCCACCACCTCACCCCTCAGCACGACCGAATCGATCTCCCTCGTGTTGCGGATGTCCTCGAGCGGACTCGCATCGAGGACGATGAAGTCGGCGCTCGCACCGGCCCGGAGTTCCCCGAGATCATCCAGTCGCAGTAAATCCGCCGAGTTCTTGGTGGCCGCCACGATGACATCGCCCGGATCCATGCCCGCCTGGACCATGTCTTCGAGCTCTTGGTGGACCGCCCAAGGGGAGCCGCCGTCCGTACCGAAGGCGATGGTCACCCCGGCCTCGTGTAGGCGCACCAGATTCCGCGCCTGAATCTGGAAGAAGGCCGAGAGCCCGGGGCCTTCCGCCTGGCGCGTGCGCATCTCGGCGAGCGTTGCCGCGGGAACCGTCCCGCTCATCCACGACACGTCGGACGGCAGTCCTGTCGCAGGGAGATTCGGGACCAACACGACGTCCGTTCGGGCGCGCCACATGTCGACGATCTCGTCATCGACGTCCTGATCGCGGATCCCGTGAGCGAACGCATCGATTCCGGCGTTCAGAAGACCTTTCCCGTCCTCGAGATTGAACACGTGGGCCGTCACGCGAAGGTCGGCCTCGTGGGCCGCGGCGATCACCTCCGAGTAGAGTTCTTCGGAAAGGGGCGTGTATCGGAGATCGCGCGAATCCACCCAGATCTTCACGAAGTCGACCTCCGCGGTCGCCAACTCGCGGATGGCCTCGCGCGCCTCGGTCGGGGACGTAATCCAAAACGGGACCTCGGAACGCCCCGGCTCGGGAGACGTAATCCCGCGGCCCGCGCTCTGAGAACGCGCGCCACCCTCGATGACTTCGTCGCGCATCAGGAGGCCTGTGTCACCCTCGTCGAGGCCGAGACTGATCGCGGCGGCCGTTCCGTAGTACGCGAGGTGAAGAAGCTGCTCCGTCCGCGCCTCTCGCTCCGATGCCAGGTGGAAGTGCGCATTGATCAGCGCGGGCATGATCGTCTTGCCGGTCGCATCGACGACTTGAACACCGTCGGGCACATCGACGGAGCCTTCGGCGCCCACCGCCTCGATGGAGCCGTCGCGGACCATCAGAACGCCGTTCTCGATGACCGCGCCATCACCCAGGATCAACCTGGCGCCGCTCCAGGCCGAGACCCCTTCGATATCGGCTTCGGGGCCACACCCGGTCAGCCCGAGCATCACGAGCACGCACAACGGCCACCAACGGGATTGGCGGGGCGTCTGAGCTGTCGGCATGGGAGTCTCCTTTCGATGCGGAGTAGGTGACGTCGGTTGGCGACCACGAAAGGGGGAGAGTATTTCAGTGGCGCACCCCGAGCGAGTCCACGTCTCCTGGAGCGCCTTCCGTGAGCCTACTCCGCACCCCGACCGCCCTCCTGCTGACGGCCTTCACAGTCGAGACCGCGTGCGCGCCTTCGGCCGACTCCGACGCGAGCAACGACGCAGCGGTCATGCAGAGTGCGGAACACGACTTCGTCTTCGTCGAAGTGGCTTCCGGGTTGATCAATCCATTCGCCATGGCCTTCACCCCGTCCGGGGACCTACTGGTCACGGAGCGCCCCGGCCGGCTGCGCATCATCCGGGGCGGCGAACTCCTTCCGGACTCCGTCACGGGCCTCCCCGAGATCCAGGCGCTGGGCCGCGGAGCCCGCGCGATGAACGGTTTGGAGCAGGCGGGTCTTCGAGATGTCATGCTCCATCCCGACTTCGTCTCGAATCGACTCCTCTACCTGAGCTACGTGAAGCCGGATGCCGATTCGCTCGGAAGTCTGGCGGTGGTGCGAGGACGATTCGAGAACGACCGCCTCAGCGACGTCGAGGAGATCTTTCACGCCCAGGCCGATCCGAACGGCACCGAGCGAAGCTCCATGTGGGGAGGCCGGATCGCCTTCGACGGGGACGGCTACCTCTTTGTGACGCTCGGCGATCGGCAGTGGCCTTCGGAGGGAGACCTGGCGGCACACCCTGCCCAAGACCTGTCCAATCACAATGGAACGACCGTCCGGATCCTGGATGACGGTGGGATTCCGGAAGACAACCCGTTCGTCGGCCGGGAAGATGCCCTTCCCGAGATCTGGACGTACGGACATCGGAACGCACAGGGCCTGGTCGTGCACCCCACCTCGGGAGCGGTTTGGCTCAACGAACACGGCCCGCAAGGCGGAGACGAGCTCAATCTCTTGGTGGCGGGAGCGAACTACGGATGGCCGGTGGTGGGATACGGCGTGAACTACCGAAGCGGGTCGGCGATCCACGAAGGCACCCGCGGGGATGGTATGACCGACCCGGCGCACATCTGGGTGCCGTCGATCGGGATCAGCGGGATGATGGTCTACGAGGGGGATGCCTTCCCTCGTTGGAGTGGGGACGTCTTCGTAGGCGGACTACGCGGCGAACAGCTGATTCGACTCACTCTGGACGGCGACGCGATCATCGCCGAAGAAACCGTGCTCCAGGGCCAGGGCCGCATTCGCGACATCCGTCAATCTCCCGACGGCTTCATCTACCTGGCCATGGACGGGGGCACGCGCTGGGAAGACGGCCCGGCCACCAGTATCTACCGACTCGAGCCCGGCGGTCGTCGGTGACCGGTCGTTCGTTTCGTGCCGTCCTTTCGGCGACGCTCCTCGGCGTAGGGCTCCTCAAGGCGATCCCGCTCGGGGCGCAGGTGCCTCAGGAGGGAGAGGTCCGCCAATTCGTGACCTTCCTCCTACAGCCGGGTCAGAGCGCCGAGGTCTACCGACTGTATCGAGAAGAAGCCATTCCGCTGTACCGGCAGAATCCGGCGATGCTCTCGGTGCGGGCTCTCCGCGAGGTCGAGAGCCCGACGCCACTCGACCTGGTCTCGGTGAGCGCCTTCGACGGAATGGAGGGCATGGACGCCTCGAACGGGGAACTGCGGCGGCTCAGCACAGAGGCGGGCACGAGCATCGGAGGGTTGTACGGGCAAATCGCCAGGCCGCTTCCTCCTCTCCGACGGGTGGGACGTCATGCGAATCCTAGGCTTGGCTGACCTGTCAGGGTACCATAAGTACTGGTCCGACATGAGATTAGAGCCGTGGTTCTCGACCCTCGATGCGCGAATCGCCGTCCTACAGAGAACGGTCGTCGCCCCAGTCGCCGAGTTCTCCGTCCGCTAGGGTTCGGCGCTCTACTCGAGGCCCAGGAGTGCCCGAACCTCGCCCTCGAGGCGCGTCATGCCCGCGTCCAGCCCCATCTGGAGCGCGGATTCAGGTGGGGCGCCGTCGATCCAATAGGCCTTGAGCGCCACCATAGCGCCGACCCGGTTGCTGCTCCCGCAGTACAGCACGACGGGCCCGTCCCCGGCATCGGCCATGAGATCCGCGAAGGCATCGACATTTTCTCGCGTGAGGGCGTCCGAGCCCGAGATGGGTAGCCTCGCGAAGTCGATCCCGTTCTCGGCAGCGTAGAGCTCTTCCCACCCGGCACCGGACTCCGAGGCGGGCCGGAGGGATACGAACGTCTGAGCACCGGCCACACGAAGCGCCTCGAATTGGTCCTGATCCGGCTGGCCTGCGGTCAGCAGATTCTTCGCCGGCAGCCGTGCGTTTCGCACCTCTAACGCCTCGGCTGCGTCCAAGACGGCCTGGTCCACCGCGGGCAGCTCCTTCTCAACGACCACCACCGTGGATTCGGCGGGTGGTTCTGGAGTCGAGCACCCCCACGCCACGATCGCGCACAGCCATGCGACAGAGTGGGCACGGCGCAGCTGGACCATCGGTGACTCCGACCTAGGGGAAGTTGTTCGCAGGAAGATAGGTCGGATCAGCCCCCGACGCCCTCCCTACGAGCCGCATTCGCGATGGCGGTGTCCATCGAGATCAGCTGATCGCCGCCCCGCAGGGCCAACTCGACGTACGCGGCGTCGAGCGTGCTGAGGCGGTGCTGTTCCGCCAGGCGGCGAACCAACGACAACGCTCCACCGCGGGCTGGAGCCGAGACGTCGATCGGAAGAGCGGCCAGGAGCTTGGCCAACCGGTCGACATCGCCCGGACCCAGACGCCCATGTTTCTCGGCGACCATAAGTCCATTCACGACTTCGAGTTCCCAGTGTGGCGGCACCTTCGCGTCGGTGCTCCCGAGCAATGTGAGGACGAAGTCCGCGTGCCCACTGGTGTCGTCGCCAAGGCACCAGGCGAGGGCAACCGACGCGTCGATCACGAGACTCAAGACCGGCGCCCTTCTCGGATCAACTGCTTGATGGTCAGCGAATCGCCCAACGGATGCGCGTCCCGGAAGGCCCGGAGCGCGATCGCGACATCCGACACGCTGGGGTCACCGGGAGACCGACTCGGTGAGAGACGGGCGATGGGGCGACCGTGCCTCGTGATCGTCAGGGCTTCCCCCGCTTCGACTCGGTCGAGCAGCTCTGCAAGGTGAGTCTTGGCCTTGTACGCCCCGATTTGCTCCATGAAACATCACTCTCCGCATCGACCAGTCGGTGCGACCAGTCTATCCCTATGCCCACATCGGGTCAAGAAACACGCCGTGAACGAGGCCATCGCGAGGGTGAGGGTAGGCAAACCGTAGGCGGGCCGGGGCTCGCGCCCCGAGCGGCCCCCGCAGTTCGACCCAAGGGGGTCCGGGGACCGATGCCCGGATCCCGGGGACGTTTCGAGCCCAGGGGGGATGCCGAGGCGCCCCGTTGTCAGGCGTTCCGGAAGCGCGGCCCCGACCGAACCCCGCGCAACCCGCCTGGAAACCCGCCGGGGCTCGTCATGCGGACGTCCCTGGGCGCGGAGCGTCCCCAGTATGTACGCCCTAAAATGTTATCCGACTTGTAGTTAAAGGATCGAAGCCGCGATTTGAGTGGGCGCGCACGGACCCCAACGATGAGGTCGTGCTCGACATAGGGGGTAGTGCCCTAGACGAGCCCGAGGCACTCGAGGAGGTGGGTCGTCTCGAACGGGGGCGGGCACCGCCTCACGGCACACTAAAGCGATCGGGTGTAGCCACCGATACTACGGACGGGGTTTCATTTGGCATTCGCAATCGACCGCCGCCTGTCTTGGCGTCTCCGGATGCACCGCGAGGGAGGAGTGGACGCGGACACGTCGGCGAGGGTCGTCGACCACGAGGGATCGGCGCCAACATCGGCTACGCACGACGCAGAAGTACCGAAAGCCACGTCGTTCCTGATGAAGCGGCATGAATCAAATATAGACTCTATATTCTGATAATACATCCTGTACGGTTTTCCTGGCTCTCTCACAACACGGACGGTACCGTGACCCAGTGGCCGGTAAGCCAGGGTATCTCCTCGAAGGACTACGCCCAATGAGTGATGCCGATCTAAAGGGTGGTGACTGGAACGACGCCATCGCCGAAGCCTCTGAGCACGTCGAAGAGCGCGGACATGCGGCCGACGAGGCCGCGGCGAAGCAGAAGCCCCGATCTCAAGGCCCGATCATCGCGGCGCTGAGTGTGGCGCTCGTGGCCGTCGTGTTCTGGAACGTGCGAGCGCTGTCCCAACCCCCGGCAGACATCCCCATCGTGGAAGAGGAGCACCTCACCTGGTTCGTCACCGACGCGGTTGAGGCGATCGAGGACTTCCAGACGGACGAGGGACGTCTCCCGACCGTGGACGAAGCGTCCGAGCTACTCGAAGACGACGTCGAGTACGCCGTCAGCGGCGAGACGTACTCGCTGACCCTCGTCGGAGAGGACGGGATGTCCATGACGTACGAGTCGTCGACCCCCCTCAACGATTGGATGATCTACCAGGCCGCCAACATGGGAGGGATGTAATGGTCCGCTCGCCTGCATCGCCGAACGTGCCGATCTCCCGGTCCCGCGGCGGCTTCAGCCTCATCGAATTGCTGACCACGATGGTCGTGATCGGCATCCTCGCGGCCATCGCGATCCCATCCTTCCGTGACGCGTCCCATCGTGCGGACGCTCGCAAGGTGATGACGGACGTCAGCGCCATTCGGGTCGCGTTGTACGAATACCGCGAGGACAACAACAACAGCTTGCCTCCCACGGCGCGTTGGGGCACCGTACCGCCTGGACTCGAGCCGTACCTCAACAATGTCGATTTTGAGTACAAAGACCTCGAATACCGGCTTCGGACGCGGAACCGACGCGGGCGAGTCGACATCTTCGTGCGGTATCCGAGGAACCATCCCATCGGCTTGGCCCTGCGGGTATTCGAACGTCCGGGCCGAGACTCGGGAACGGTGACGTGGAACCGACGTCGCGCTCGCTTCCGACTACTGGAGAACAACCAGTAGGCAGACGCCCTTGACCCACTGGATCGAGGGCGCAGCGGCTCGCGGGGGCCTACTCGGCACGGACCGCCTGGACATCCCGCACGACGCCACGACCGAAGAGGCGTGGACGGCCGTAGAAGAAACGCTGGGCGTGTCCGCCTTGAACGTTGCGATGGCGTTGGCGAGCGCATTCTCGATGCCCATCGCCGATCTGTCGGAGGCTGAACCGACCGCGGAGCGGTTCCTCACCGGGTCGGTGGCTCGGAAGTTCGGCGTGTTCCCGATCGAGGATCAGGACCGGTTTCTCGTCATCGCGACCTCGAACCCGGTCGACGCCGAAGCCGAACAGGCGGTCGGCTTCGCGTCGGGCCGCTCCCCTCGCTTCGCGGTGGCGCCCCCGGGTGACATCGCGCGAGCCATCGAGGGTGCGTATTCCGCGGATGTTGCGGCCGAGTCGCTCCTTTCGCGGGTCGACGACAACCTCGGCGACCTCGCAGACAACGAGCTCGACACAGGGATGGAGGACGAAGTCGAGCAGGTCTCGATGGAGGAGATCGCAGCCGGCCCCATCGTGAAGCTGACGAACATCATCATTCACGAAGCGGTCGCCCGGGGCGCGTCCGACATCCACATCCAGCCATTGGCTGGCCAGGGCCTGGTGCGCTTTCGGTCCGACGGCGTCCTCCATAACGGGATGCAGATGCCGCTCCCGGTTCTGACGCGCGTGATCTCTCGGATCAAGATCATGGCTCGGTTGGACATCACGGACCGGCTTCGGCCCCAAGACGGCCGAGCGCGCATCTTGGTGGGAGGGAAGAAGTACGACCTGCGTGTCTCGACCGTTCCGACCCGCAGTGCCGAGAAGGCCGTGATCCGCATCCTCGACACGCAGGGGGCGGGGACGCTCGCCGAGACGGGGATTCATCCAGAAGAGATCACCCGGGTGCGACATGCGCTCGCGCATCGCGACGGGATCCTCGTCGTCACCGGACCCACCGGCTCAGGAAAGACGACGACGCTGTACGGAGCCCTGCGGGAGATCTCGACCGAGGACGTGAACATCATGACCGTCGAGGATCCGGTCGAGTACGAGCTACCTCGCCTCACCCAGATCCAGGTCGAGCACAAGCAGGGCATGACGTTCGCGTCCGCCCTCCGTGCGATTCTCCGTCAGGACCCCGACGTCATCTTCGTCGGCGAGATCCGCGACGTCGAAACGGCTGAGATCGCGGCTCAGGCCTCACTGACCGGTCACCTCGTGCTCGCCACGCTTCACACGAACGACGCGGTGGGATCCCTCCGACGGTTCCTCGACCTGGGACTCGACTCGGCAACCGTTGGGGAAACACTCCGAGGAGCGCTAGCGCAAAGACTCGTCCGACGGGTATGTCGGCACTGCGCCGAAACGGTACAGGATGACCTCACGGACGAGGAGGCCGACCTCGCCGCGCGCTTCGGGCGCCAGCCCACCGTCCGAGCGAAGGGATGCGATCAGTGTGTGCAGCAGGGCTACATGGGCCGCCTACCCGTCACCGAGTTCATGGTGTCCACGCCGGCGTTGGTCCGCCTCCTGCTCGACGGGGCTCCGCCTTTCGAGTTGCAGCAGCAGGCGATGCGCGACGGAATGATCACCATGCTGCAATCTGCCCTGCGCCGGGTGGATGATGGAGAGACGACGCTCCAGGAGGTCGACCGCGTCGTCGGGGGCACCGTGGATCCCGCTCACCTCGAACCTCCGCCACCTCCGGCGATCGAACCGACACCCGTCATGGTCGTGGCGACCCAACCCCCCGCGCCTGCGGCTGCCGCACCGCCTCCATCGCCGCCGATCCCCGAGCCCGTCGCCGTCGAACCTGTCGCTTCCGCTCCCGTCGAGGTGCCGCCCCAGCCCGTCCCGACGCCGCCCCCCGAGCCGGCGCCCCCGCCGGAGCCAGAGGCTGCGCCCGAGCTGGACGAGCCGACCGCGCCCCCCACCCACCCGAGTCGTCAGCTCATGCACGCTCCGGCGGGGGAGCCGACCCTCGAGCTGGCCGAGATCGGAGGAGGCATGGCCGTGACCGGCCAGGCCGTCGGCGTCGTCGATAGATCGTCGATTCAGGGACTCGCGAGCCTCGCGGACGAGTCGCTCCACATCCTGCTCGTGGACGACGATGAGGAGAATCGCGCATTGGCCCGTGGGGTCCTGGCGAGTACCGGGGCCCACTTCAGTGAGTCCGGTGATGGCGCAGACGCGCTTCTGAGGTTCGCGCGCGGTGAACGATTCAGCTTGATGCTCCTCGACCTCGAGATGCCGGTCATGGGAGGGAAGGAAGTCCTGCAGGCCGTACGGCGGTCGATGGTGACTGCGAGCCTTCCGGTGGTCGTACTCACCGGGACCCGAGATCAGGGCGCCGAGCGCGAACTCCTCGAGATGGGCGCCGACGACTACCTGAAGAAGCCGATCGACCCCGGCGTCCTCGCGGCTCGAGTTCATGCGGTGCTTCACCGGAGCAAGGGCTGACCGCCCTACGCGGACCCGCGCGCACGCTCCGGTTTATTTCACGGACCATGACGAAGACCCCATTCTCCGCAGCCGTCCTCCTTTCCGTCTCGTTGGCGGTGCCGACCGCGGGCGCCGCTCAGGTCGACCTCTGCCTCGAAGCCGAGCGTTTCACGCGTGACGTGATGGCCATGCAGGTGATCGCCGAGCCCGACACGATCGACGATTGGCGGACGCAGGCCGAAGTGCCCGGATGCCGGGTCACGGCCGCCGGCGCTACGGCCTCACCTGCCGCAGACGTGGCGCGGGCCTTCTATCAGGTTCTGTCGGAGTCGGGTTGGGTTCGTACGCCGGACCCGCAGGACGCACCCGCGGAGGCGTCGCTTCGCTACCGCAAAGCGGGAGCCGACTGCCTGTTCAACTACTACGACCAGGCGACATCTCTCAACACCGACGCCGAGCTGGACGTGATGGATGCCGTCTACCTGCGAGCCGGACAATCGATCTTCAACTTCCTGGTGCTGTGCACACCCGCCGCTCCAGCGGCTCCGCGCGGATGAGTGACTACCGACCGATCGCGTGCTCGACGCACGACCGGCTCGAGGCCGCCGCGACCCTTCGAACGACGATGCACGTGACGTGGCGCCACGAGGGTGAAGAGGCCGCAGCCCTCGGCGTCATCGAGGATCTGTACGTCGAGGACGGAGCCGAGTACATGCGGATTGCGGGGCACGCCGTCCGCCTCGATCGGATCAAAGAGCTGCGAGAGGCCGGCTAGGCCGACGCAACCTCATCCGGCCGTAAACACGACGACCCGGAGCCGAAGCTCCGGGTCTACCAGTCGGGTCGGCCGGATTGAGCTGCGGTCGGCTACGCCGATCCTCGTTCCTCTTCGAGTCGAACCGTTCGTTCTCATCCGGCCGTAAACACGAAGACCCGGAGCCGAAGCTCCGGGTCTACCAGTCGGGACGGCCGGATTCGAACCGGCGACCCCCTGAACCCCATTCAGGTGCGCTACCGGGCTGCGCCACGTCCCGAGGACGCACAAGGTATCCAAAGAGCACGGGAGTGGGTACCGCGAGCGCTCGTCGGCCGGGGTTCGTCAAAAGCCCCCCGGCACCCTTTCTGGCACCGGGGGGCTGAAGCGCTACGAGTTCGGCTATCGCGTCAGGACGATCCGGAGCGTTGCCGGTACCTCGTCACCCGACCCGAAGTCGAACAACTCGTCGGCGTCGGTCAGGGTCAGCGAGTCACCGTCCCGAACGGCGTCGAAGATCTGACCACCCAAAGTCAGCTGGCTGTTGGCCGAGTTCAGCGACCCTGAGTCGGAGCTGGACCCACCCACTCCGTCATCGAACAGCGTCGATGCGGTCCCGCTCGCCTCGACGGTCAGCGAGTACGTGGCTCCATCGCGCTGAATGAGATCGACGACGGTCTGCGGGGACGAATTGTCGGAGAACTCGATCATGGTCGCGGTCCACATGCCTTCGAGGCCGGGGACGTCGAGGCTCGTGGTGCTCTCGCAGGCCTGTAGGCCGATCGCCGCGAGAACGAGTGCTAGGGCTCGGATGGTACGCATGGGACACGGGGGTAGAGGCGATACACTGAAATCTGCACGGATACGTGCACGACCTGTGCCATGCCGTCGCGGCCTGAAACTCGTGTCTTTCCCGCTACCAAAGGTCGAGAAGCGGCATCGATTTCCGACCTATCGATCGGACCAGAAACCGCCCGGGCGCCCCCGATCCGGTGGTAGCGTGGGGCACTTGAACCTTGATGCGGTCTCCTTCGACACCTACGGTGGTAGGACCCCCCAAGGTTGAAGTACTTCATCGGGAAGTGACCCCGTGGCTAGGATCCTGATCGTAGACGACGAAGAGGCAGACCGCCTACTCATGCAGGCGATCTTGGCTCGTGTAGGTCACGAGTGCTACTTCGCTCACGACGGTGAAGAGGCGCTTCGCCAGTACGCGCTCAAGGGCATCGACGTCGTCGTGACCGACCTTCACATGCCCGAAGTGCACGGCTTCGAGTTGATCTCGGTGCTGCGAGACTTCGAGACACCTCCCGCCCTCGTTGTCGTGTCCGGGACCGGCCAATTCCAGCTTCAGATGGCCGAGGCACTCGGTGCGAAGTACACGCTGAGTAAGCCCATCACCCCCGAGCTGCTCATCGACTACGTCAACAGAGCACTCGAGGACCGTGACGATCCGGGGTCGGAAGCAAGCGAAGCCTGACCCGCCACGTCAGGACCACAGGAAGAGAATCGCCGCGCCAGCCACGAGCGCGATCACGCCGAGACCTCCCAGCTTGCGCGCGAACTCTTTCGAGCCGAGGGTCGCGGCCATCACCAGCTTGAAGACCATGTTGGACAAGATCGCGATGAGCACGAGGCGCCACCCGGTCGTGGCCGGCAGACGACCCGACTCGACGAGCTGAGACGTCGAGAGCGTGATCGCGTCGACGTCGGTGAGGCCTGATACGGCGGCGGCCGCGTAGAGGCCGACGTCACCGAGGAGTTCTTGTCCGGCCGCGACCACGAAGAGGACAAAGGCGTAGAGCGCACCGAAGAGAACGGCCGGCTTCAACTCGCTCGGATTCCCGGGCTTGAGTGGGCTCTCACCAGGCGTCGTTCCCGATCGCCACACGAACGCGGAAAGCACGGCAAAAACTGAGAGCATCAACAGGAGCGGGCCCGCCGCGACGGGGAGGAAGGTCGGAGAGACCGCGGCGATCTCGAGCAGGATCCGAATGAAGACGACACCGGAAGCCACCCAGACGATCACGACCGCGGTCGCGCCCATATCGGGCTCCGTCTTCGTCTGCCTCGCGTACGAGATCGTCGTCGCGGTGCTGGAGATCACGCCACCAAGGACGCCCGCCAGAGCCGTCCCAGCGCGCGCACCCATCACCCGGAAGGCGCCGTACCCTGCGAGGTTCAGCCCCACGATGAGGACGACCATCCACCAGACGTTCCGCGGGCTGATCACGTCGTAGGGGTCGTACGTCTGATCCGGGAGCACGGGGAGAATCACCAGCGAGATCACGACGAACTGCATGATCGCGCGGACATCCCGGTCGCTGAGACGGTCGACCCACCCCCGAAGCTCCTCTCGCAGATGGAGCAGCATCGCCGTTGTTCCGCCACAAACGATGGCAGCCTCACGCGGGCCGACGACCACGAGAGCGCCGAGGAGGTACATCACCAAGACGGCGGCCTCCGTCGTCTGCCCTGCATCGTCGCCGCCCGCCTTCATGAGGATGGCGTTGCCCGTCACCATGAGCGCGGTCACGCTCAACAGTCCCGCCGCGATCACCCACGGCGTCGTCTCTGCAGCCACGAGGGCAGCGACTGCACCGGCCAGAGAGACCAGGGTGAACGTGCGCAGACCAGCGAGCGGCGATTCGGACCGTTCCTTCTGCAGACCCACCAAAAGGCCTAGGCCCATGGCGATCCCGAGGTCCATAAAAACCGATCCGAGCATGCGACTCCTCGACGGGTTTGGTGGCAGGGACGAACTGTAACCGAAGCGCTACGAAATGGTCTCCGATCGCACCTCCACGCAACGCGCACAAACGGGTTGACCTCATCTCCGAGGTGGGACTAACTTCCCCGTCCTATTGCGGGGTGGAGCAGTCTGGTAGCTCGTCGGGCTCATAACCCGAAGGTCGCAGGTTCGAATCCTGCCCCCGCTATTGCTCGTGAAGCGCCGCCTTGGGCGGCGTTTCCCACGTTCAGGAATCGC
>JBCCEZ010000012.1:0-85047 GCA_039030015.1 Gemmatimonadota bacterium
CGACGTCGACCCCGACGAGCTGATCGGACAACGCGCGTAGGAACAGCTTGGTGTTGTGGAGCTCCGCCATGCCCTCGGGGGATTGGAAAGCGGCGCCCCACGTCTCCATGTGCTGGGGCCGCTCGAAACCCGAGAGCCATTCCGTCACGGCTTCGGGTGCGAGAAGGGACCGTCGGAGCAAGACGACGACCACCCGTGCCATTCGGTCGCTCTCGTTGAACGCATAGCTCGCGCCGTTCGGCGCGATCTTGGGCTGGAGGGCCGCGAGGATGGCGGGTCCGTCAGCGGACGTCGTGGATGGGTGTAGGGCCAGTCGCCAGAGCACGTCGGACATGTGTGCGACCGGATGCACCCAACCGAGGTCGTGCACCAGGCCACGAAAGTCGGTCTCTCGCTCCAGGGCTGCGGCCGCGTCGTTCAAGATCGCGGCACGCTCCTCGTCCGACAGGAAGGGTTGATTCGCGTCCGAGCGAAGCACCTCGGCGAGAACGAGTGCCGAGAAGGAGCGACGGAGAGCGGCCTCCTCGGACGCATCCCGGAGGCTGTTGGTGAGCGTCGTCACGAGCGCGCGGCGGGTGTCGTCCGTGACGTGCTCTCCGCGGAGCCAGTAGGTGAGGACCTCGTACCCGATCCTGTCCCGAAGCTCAGGGTCAGGTGAGCCCAGACAGTCGACGAGCTCGAGCGCGAGTTCGTCTGCGTTGAGCTCCTCCTCCCCGACCGATTCTCGAATCGGTCGCCAATAGGCCAGCGCGTCCTCGGTCGCGAGGCAATCGAGCCGTTCTGCCGGAGCGACCGTCGCCCCCTGAACTGGCTGAAGGGGGATCAACAAGGCGCAGATGATGCCGATCGATGCCCACCGCCCGCTTCGTCGCGAATTCTCGTGTCTCACACCCATCCCTTCCTTCCCCTACGTCCAGCTCGTGGCCCCGCGATGGGGCTGAGGCCCGTCCACAACACGGAACGCACCTAGAGCGTTAATGAGAATCGACTATTGTTAATTAGCTCGGAATCTAGTCAGGAAATATCGGAGCCGGCATGAGTATCCCCAACAGCTACGAAGAGTGGCGGCATTGCATCGAAGTCGACTGTCGGAAGCCACTGACCGCTGACTTCATCGCGAAGCGGCTAGGGGCGCTGCGCGACCAGAAAGACGGGCATACGCGCCAGTTCGTGGAGTGCTACGGAGAGGAGCGGCTCGCGATTACCATCTCGTGGTTCGAGCGGGCCGCGGGTCATCCTACGCGGTGACGGCCGCTACCCTCCGATGCGAACCCCGACCATGGAGAGCTCGTCAGAGGGGTCGCGCACCTCGAACGAGATGGCGCGACCCGATTCGTCGAACCGGAACTCGGCGAGGGGCGTGAATTCGGGGTAGTACCCCAGGAGTTGCCCGCCTACGCCCTGCGCCGCGTGAAAGAACCCGTTACCGCGCGGTAGGAGTAGTTCGAACCGTTCGTCTTCTGGGTCGGTCTGCATGAAGCCCGACCAGAGTTCGGCGAAGTCCGGATCGGTACGGAAGAGCCAGCCTGTGTCGGAGTCGTGGATGATGGTGACGACGCGTTCCGTCGGGATATCGCGCATCCCCTCGGCGTACCGACGGCTTGCGTCGGTCGCGTCGGGATTGGAGAGCATGCCTTCGATCTGCTCCTCCGACATACGCCCCATCGAATCGTCGACACGCCATTCGCCGAGGTACGGAGCCGCCTCGTCCGCGGAAACCGCAATCCTGATCCCCGGATCGACCTCCACGTCCACGCGGAGTCGCTCCGTTCCCCAGGCGAGTGTGAGGGTCCCTCCATTCCACGTCAGGTCCTCGAAGGTCCAGTCGAGGGTCTCGACGATACCGTCGCTCTGCTCCCGCGACACGGGGAAGACGATCTGGGACTCGTCGATCGGTGGGTGGGGCGCGTGGAACATCGTCGTGTCGTCGTGCAACATCATCCGCCAGTCGTTGCCCTCGACGACGTCGAACCAGACCGAATACGCGCCCGCGGGGACTTCGATGCCACCCATGACGACGTCGCGCGACACACGGAGTTCGGTCGCATCATTCGCGCCCCCGGTCCACGACTCGCCGATGGGGTGGATCCCACCGAAGATGACCGGACGGCCGCGCAACGAGGGTCGCGAATAGAGGAGCTCGAAGTCCGTACCTGAGATCGATTGGGTGAGAGACGCCGCTTCGCTCCCGACGATCCGAGCGGGGGTGGGCGTGGTCGCGGTCACCGAATCTACGGGCTCGCCATGGGTCTGAGCGTCCGCGCTGTCGACGAGCCCGAACCACCCCAGTCCCAGGATGGCCAGGCACGCCGTGCGGCCGGTGGATTGGGTCACGGGACTTCTCCGCGAAGACTGGCCTCGAACACGGTCGCTGCCTCGAAGGCAGCGATGACGTCGTCGAGGGAGACGGTAAGGGAATCGAACGTCACGGCACCGACGGACGCGTCGAACGAGAATGAGGCCTCGTGGACGCCCTCGACACCCTCCATGGCCACCCGGGCCATCGACTCACAACCGTGTCACGTCATACCGGTAATGTCGAGTGATACGGTCTTGTAGGGGCCGGCCGGCGTCACGAGGGCCGGGAGCGCGGCGTCGACTGCCGGCGCACTCGCGGTGGAGGCCGCTTCGGCCCGGATGTAGAACCCGATCCCAACGGCGGCCACGAGGGCACTCGCCGTCCACGCTCTCCAGCTCATCATCTGCCTATAGGATATCGTCGAGTTCCAGGCCGTTTTTCTCGAGCGTGCGCTCTAGACCGACCTTGTCGATGCTCTTCAAGATACGCGTCGTAACTCGAACTCTGACGAAGCGGTTGAGGCTCGGTACCCAGATCCGCTTCCGCTGGAGGTTGGGTAGCTGGCGGCGCTTCGACTTGTTCTGAGCGTGCGAGACGTTGTTCGCCGAGTTCGGGCGTGAGCCGGAGATGTCGCAAATCCGGGACATGTGAGGTTTCCAGGGTGAAGGTGAAGAAGGCTGGTTCGTCTACGAGAGCCACTCGCCGCGGACCAAGCGGTCACCGGCCCTTCGGGCTCCGGCAATGTTCCGAGCGACGGGACCCAGTTCGAGCTCGGCCAAGGCACCGGACACGCGGACGCGGGGGTGCCAGTGAAGGCGGGAGTCGACGATCGGGTAGCCGCATCGTGCGCACGGCAACGAGGCGGACTCGACCAGCGAGTCGACCAGGGATCCACCGGGTCGTGCTGGCGCGAAGCCCGTGGCCAGCAGGAGGCGGTCGGCGTATAGACGCGAGCGATCGCTGAGGCGGAGCAATACCCCCTTACCCGACGTCCTCAGTGATTCGACGCTTCCCTCGTGCCAGACGATGTCCCCGCGGTTGATCGCCCCACAAAGAGCCAACCGGGCAACCGGCGGGACCGACCCGCGGTGACGGGCCTCGGTGATCACAGCGCGCCGACGGTCGTAGTCGCGTTCCTTCGCGAACCCGGCCATGTACTTGGGGCCGAGCCATCCGGGCTCCGAGTCGAAGCGGTGTTCACGCAGAGGATGTCGTGAGACTAGCCGTACGTCGTGGCCGTCGGCCAGGAGCCGAAGCGCGACTTGTGCCGCCGACAGTCCACCACCCACGACGACGACGGTTTCGGTCGAGGTGGGCCAGCCGGAGAAGGCTGGGTCGAATATGTGGTGGATCCGCGGGTGTTCGTCCGGCGCCCATTCGGGTCGGCTCGGGCGCTCGCCGGACCCGACCGCCAGGACAACGTTTCGCGCCTCGAGCTCACCACCTCGTCGGAGTCCGACCGCTACCCGATCGGCTCGAACTGCCCCGCGCGTAGCGTGGTCCTGCACGTGCCGATCGTCGATCGAGAACGTCTTCAGTACGTGGTCGCAGTGCGCGTTGAACAGCTCCAGCGTGGGGCGGGAATAGGATCCGGCAAAGGGTGAGTTTCTCCGGCGTTTCCAGTCACCCGCGAACTTGACCAGTGCCTGCGGCGTGAGGCCGAGATGGTGGACGGAGGGCGAACGCAGGTGAGTCATCCCGACCGTGTCCGCGCGCGCACGCCATCGATCGAGAAGGCGGTCGGCCGGGTCGACGACGGCGACGCGTGCGGGGTCCACCCCGCGCTCCCCGATCAACCGTGCCGCGATGTGAACCCCGTGGATTCCCCCGCCAACGATGAGCCAGTCCAGCATCGTGACGACTCAGTCCGCTCGATTCGAGAGGAGCGCAGCCATGTTGGCGATGAACCACGCGGACGCCGCGCACAGCTGGAGCCAATCTCCCGTCGAGCTGATCCCGTACGTGAAGACGCTGGTGATCCAGCACAGGCTCGCGACCGTCTGGCCGAGCCATTCGATGCGGAGTGCGCGTTCCAGTAGACTCGGCGCGGGGGTGTTCGAGCCGGTGGTCGGCGCTTCGGCCTGATCGGTCAGCATACGCACTCCTGACCGCAGCACGAGAGGTCGTCGAGGTACATGCCCCACATCCGGTACATCTCGAGACCTTCGGCCGGGAGGCACAGTGAGGTGGCGATCGCCTTCGCGACGACCGCGAAGCGCTGCCGGAACTTGTAGATGAAGCAGAAGATGTGCTGATCGTGTCGGACTGCTGCACCACAGAGGAAGATCCCGGGGACGATCGTCGATTCGTCATTCGCGTTGAGCAGCGGGAACCCGTCGTCGCGGGCCTCGAAGAGGTTCATCACGAGCGAGTGGCTCCCCGTGAACCCACCGGCGAGGAGGGGAGGTACGGGCGTGCGGAAG
Organism: Gemmatimonadota bacterium; assembly: GCA_039030015.1. Taxonomy (GTDB): domain Bacteria; phylum Gemmatimonadota; class Gemmatimonadetes; order Longimicrobiales; family Gaopeijiaceae; genus UBA2589. The sequence continues at coordinate 4,723 of JBCCEZ010000012.1, forward strand.
AGGAGGCCGCCTTCGGTCTCGACCTCGTACCCGTCCCGCACTTCTGACACCGCGGTCACCGAGGTCTCGGGGTGGAGCTTCACGTTATCGGCATACGACGGGCGACGTGTTCTCTGAAGCGAGAAGGTCGAGAGGGCGACGCTGGGGTCGGACGTCTCCGCCACCCAGGGGCGCCCCCGGTCGAAGAGCCGCACCTGCTTGCCCCGCTCCGCGAGGTGGCTGGCCACGTCGACACCACTTTCGTATCCGCCCACGACGATGAAGTCGTCTCCTTCGAGGTCGGCGTAGCTGGAGAGCAACGCCGTGTGCTGGCACAGCTCACTCCCCTGGAAGCCGTTGAGGAGCGGATACTGGAAATCGCCTGCGGCCCAGATGACGTGCCGAGCTCGTACGGGGCCTTCCGACGTCTCGACGGAGAATTCATCGTCGAACTTGTCGATCCGAAGCACGTCGACCCCTTCTACGACCGGCATCTCGAAGTGGTCCGCGATCGCTCTCAGGAAGGCGGCGTACTCCCAACCGGTCGGGTGCTCGACCTCGAGGGTGTGAGCCGCCGACGTGCCGATCACGACCGAATTGAGGTCGAGCATGCCGACCGAGTTCGTGGGAAACGACGGTGTAATGAACCGGGTCTCGGCCGGCCACTGTGCGAACGACCCACCTACCGAGTGCCGTTCGAGCAGCACGACATTTTCGATGCCCGCGTGGCCGAGGGCGACGGTCACACCGACTCCCGCAGCGCCGGCCCCGACGATGACGACGTCGTAGAGGTGGTTGGCAGGCCGTGTACTCATCCGATCATCTCCTCGACCATCTCGAGTTGGGGGAAGGGGTTGGGGCGTCCGGCCCACTCTGAGCTGTCCGCGGTGGCCAGCGCTCCATCGAGCAGACAGGCGTCCAGTCGCTCGCGGAGAGCGGGTTCGTCCATTCGTTGCCCGATGAACACGATCGCCTGGTGGCGATCGCCGTACCGCTCATGCCAGTTGTCCTGCTCATCTGGAAGCTCACCGTCCTCGTGATCCCAATACTCCCGAGGCATCGCGGCCCACCACATGCCCATGGGGTTCACCGAGCTCACCCCTCCGGCCTGTGCCCACTCGTAGGCGACTCGGTGGTCCGCGGCGACCCAGAAGAAGCCCTTCGAGCGAAGGACCCCGGTCCAGTTCTGCTCGTCGTTGAAGAAGGCCCAAAGCTTCTCGGCGTCGAAGGGGGCCTGCGTCCGGTAGGTGAAGCTCGAGATTCCGTACTCCTCGGTCTCGGGGGTGTGCTCCCCCTCGAGCTCCCGGATCCAACCGGCGGAACTCTCGGCCTCGTCGTAGTCGAACAACCCAGTGTCGAGAACCCGGTCCAGAGGAACTCGGCCGCGCGTCGCGCGGTGGATTTCGGCCCCCGGGTTGAGGGCGCGGAGGACGGCCTCGACTTCGTTCGCTTGCTCGTCCGTGACAAGGTCGAGCTTGTTCAGGACGATGACGTCCGCGAACTCCACCTGGTCGACGAGGAGGTCGGTGACCGTACGTTCGTCCTCTTCTCCGATCGATTCCCCTCGATCCTGGATCGCTTCGGCCTCGTCGTAGTCCTTTAGGAAGCTCGCGGCGTCCACGACGGTGACCATCGTGTCGAGGCGTGAGATGTCGCCAAGGCTGACACCGTCTTCGTCCTCGAACGTGAACGTCTGTGCGACCGGGATAGGCTCGGAGATCCCCGTGGATTCGATTAGGAGGTAGTCGAAGCGCCGCTCCTGAGCCAACCGAGAGACCTCCGCGAGGAGGTCTTCCCGCAGGGTACAGCAGATGCACCCATTCGTCATTTCGACGAGCGTCTCCTCGGTACGGGAGAGTTGAGCGGCTCCTCGCTCGACGAGGCCCATGTCGATGTTGACCTCGCTCATGTCGTTGACGATCACGGCAACGCGGCGGCCTTCGCGATTGTTCAGTACTTCGTTCAGGAGCGTGGTCTTGCCGGCTCCGAGAAAGCCGGACAGCACCGTTACGGGGAGTCGGTCAACCTGAGGTGATGGGGTCACATTGCTGCTCATTGGACTTCTCTTCGGGCTACGGTCTGGCGCGGAGCGCCTTGGATGGAACCCACGACCTTTGGGAAGCGCAAGTCGACCCTTCTTGCAAGTCGCTTGCGGGCCCGGAACGATATAAAAGTGACTTGCCAGTGCAAGGGCATGTTCCTAGCCTTTCGGCGTTGATTTCGCTGCGCCGGGAAGGCTCATGCCGTTAACCAAAGACGAGGCTCGTCGTCGACTGCGCGAGTGCGGCCTGCGCGTCACCGCGCCGCGTGTGGCTGTGCTGGGCGTCCTGGCGGAAGCCGAGGGTCCGCTATCGTTCACGCAGGTTTTGGAGCGTCTCGGCGACTCTGAGTGGGACCAGGCGACCATCTACCGCAATCTCGTGAAGCTCCGCGACTCCAACGTCGCCCCGGTGGTCAACCGGTTGGACGGCATCGATCGGTACGCGCTCGATGGAGACGACGGCCATCGGCATCCTCACTTCCTCTGCGAGGACTGCGGCAAGGTCGCCTGTCTCAAAGACGAGGTGACCGCTGCTCTGTCGATCGACGGACCGTGGGCCGAGTCGATCCGCGGTGCGATGGTTCAGCTCATGGGGCACTGCCCCGATTGCCTGCCTCAGCCCAGTGTCTGAGCTGCGTCAAGCCCGTTGGGTCGGGCCGCTTCTCTGGGTCGGCGCAGTATTGATGATGGCGAGCGCGGCCATCTACCAACGCCGCACGGGCCCGACGTATCCCCTCCGTGGTGAGATCGTCGTCGGGACGGAAGCGTACCGTTATGCGTTGGTCCGGAGTCAGGAGACGACGGCAGAAGCTCGAGTCGCGATGCCGAAGCCAGGGGATGGCTCGTCGGCCACGATCACGTACCGACGCTTCCCGACCAACGACGAATTCACGACGATTCCGCTCGTCGAGGAAGTCGGTGAGGAAGGGCCTGAACTCGCGGCCTACCTCCCGATTCAGGCTGCGGCCGGCAAGATCGAATACAACGTCGAGGTGCAGACGGCGGACGGCACGGTCCAGATTCCCGAGGGAGTCGGAGACGACTCGCTGATCATTCTGCGGTACAAGGACCCGGTGCCGACACCGCTTCTCGTCTCGCACGTGATCGCCATGTTCTTCACGGTGCTGGTCGGCATGCGTACGGGACTCGGCGCGCTCTTCGCGCCCGGCAACATGCGGACGCTGACATGGGCGACGCTGATCGGGATGACGCTCGGAGGACTCGTGCTGGGGCCGTTCGTCCAGAAGTACGCGTTCGGCGCCTACTGGACCGGCTTCCCCTGGGGTTACGACCTGACCGACAACAAGCTGCTGATCATGTGGTTCGTGTGGGTCGTGGCGGCGTCCGTGGTCGGCACGGGGGTCAAGAAGAAGGCAGGGCCCGGCCGAGCCGCGGTGGCCGTAGCGGCCGCCTGCATGGTGGTCGTGTACCTCATCCCGCACAGCATGCGCGGGAGTGAGCTCGACTACGCCGCCGTGGACTCGGGCGTCCCCCCCGCGGAAGCGGTAGGAACCGGGGCCAACTGACGAGCCCGGCGTGACCGCCAACCATCTTCATCTCGTCGCGGTCCACGTACCCGTGGTGTTGATGCCGCTGGCCTTCGTTCTCCTCGCGATCGGATGGTGGAAGGGCCGGCCCTCGTCTAGCGAGGCCTCATCGGCGTCTGCGGCCACGCTCCTCGCGACGGGGCGCAGTCTCATTGTCGTGTCCGCCGTCGTGGGGGGGGTCGCGTACTACACGGGCCCCATCGCGTTCGAATCCCTCGAGACCGAACTCGAGGCCGCGCGCGACCTCGTGGAGCTACACGCGGTCATCGGTCGGGCCGCGTTCTTCGGTCTGATTCTGCTCGTGGTTCCGACCGTTCAGGCCGTCGTCCGAGAGATTCAGGAGGAGCCGCGTTCTCGCGCGCTCGACGCCACGGTGATCGGAGGCGCAGCCCTGATCAGCTACCTGATGCTGTGGACCGGTCACTACGGCGGAGCGATTCGACGTCCCGAAATCGCGGGCGTACTCGGCTGGATCTTCCCCTCGTTCTGACGCTGTTCAACCCTTGGGTCGGAACGCCTTCACAACGTCCGGATCGGTCTCCAGACGCGGTCCGCCAATCAGGTCTATGCAGTAGGGGACTGCAGCGAACACGGCGTCGAGGCACTCCCCGACCGCTTTGGGCGACCCGGGAAGGTTGATCACCAGGCTCGTTCCGCGGATTCCCGCCGCCGATCTCGAGAGGATGGCTGTGGGTACGTACTTGAGCGACTCGGCTCGCATCGCTTCTCCGAAGCCCGGCATCGGCTTTTCGATGACGTCCTCGGTCGCCTCCGGGGTGACATCACGGGGGGCAGGGCCGGTGCCTCCTGTCGTGATGACCAAGCAGCACCCGACCTCGTCCATGAGTTCGCGTAGCGTGGCGGCGATCAACGTCCGTTCGTCGGGCACGAGACGTCGTTCCGCGACCCAGTCGCTGGTGAGGGCTCGTTCGAGCCACGACTCCACTGCCGGGGTGCTGCGATCCGTATACTCGCCGCGGGACGCTCGGTCTGAGACGGTGAGGATCCCGATTCGGGCAGGTTGGACGGTCATGCCGACTGTTGGCGATAGGTCAATGTGCGCCACAGCCACTCCAGAGGTCCTTGGCGGTACCGGGCGAGCCACCACACACACGCCTGCCTCTGCGTTGCGAGGATCCCAAGGGCTGCAAGGGGCAAGAGCGCGATCGGTGCCACTCCCCCGAGGGAAAGGCCGTGGCCGGTGAACACGAGGAGCTGAATCACCGTCTGCGTGATGTACACCGTTAGGGCCATACGCCCGAGGGGCACGAACCACTCGAGCGTCCGTCTCCCGAGTCCGGTTCGCCACGCCAGCACGGCCAGCGCCATGTACGACAGCGCCAAGGGAGTGGAGCCAAACGCGTACAGTAGGGTCTGCGCGAGACCCTCATACGAGAGGGTGAACACCGACTCCGTCCTCGCCTTGATCACCGCGTATGCGAAGCTGGCTGGCAGCCCGACCGCCGCGCCCGCCACTGCGACGGTCCGCAGCGGCCGCCGGAGCGACGCCAATCGAGGGAGGAGGAAAACTCCGAGCCAGGCACCGATCAGGAAGAGTCCTAGCACGTGGGCCGGGCGTCCGCCTTGCAGGTAGGTGCCGGGGCGAGCCACGGCGTACCCGATGTTCCACGCCATGTAGTCCGCGGACCCTCCTCCGGAGAAGAGCTCGAGACTCGATCGTCCGTCCCCACCCAGCGCCTCCCTCGCGTTGGCACCGGCTTCTGCGAATGGTGGACGAGGGTCGATGTCACCGTCACTCCCGTATACGACGAGGTGGGTGGCGAAGGGGATCAAGAGGAGGGTGCAGATCAATGCGAGCCGGGCTCGGCTGCTGCCACGAGCAAGGATGGGAAGCAGGAGCCCCATCAACCCATAGAGGGTGAGGATGTCGCCTGCCCACAACGCGTACATGTGGACGAGGCCGAAGCCGACGAGGACGATCATTCGTCGTCGGAAGAAGCGGGCGAAGTCGGACGACGACTCGCCGCGCGCCTGGGCGCGCGTCCATTGGATCGCGAACCCGACACCGAGAAGGATCGAGAAGATCGAGTAGAACTTCCCTTCGACGAACCAGTCGATGCCGAAGAGCACCGCCTCACCGACCGATCCGGCCCACATGGCCTCCCGAGCGTCCGGGCTCAGGAAGTAGTGACCGAAGAAGCTGGCCAAGTTGGCCAGCAGGATGCCGCCCAACGCGAGGCCGCGGATCGCATCCAGTATTCCGAGCCGCTCCTCGGAGCGGACGGGTCCGGCGAGGTGGCCGCCGTCTGTCACGCGGGCCCTCGGGGCCCGCGTGCGGCGGTCATTGCTTCGGGTCTTACGCGCAGGCGGCGCAGAGGCCGAACAGCGTGAGTTCGTGACTGTCGACCTTGAAGCCCGGCGGCGCCAGCTCCTCGATCCGATCGGGGCACTGGTGGACGTCGTAGGCCTGATCGCATTTGCGGCAGAGGAAGTGATGATGGTGTGGCCGTTCCGCCAACTCGTAACGAGTACCCCCGCCCGGGATCTCTACCTCCGCCAACCAGCCTTCGTCGGAGAGGATCTTGATGTTGCGGTATACGGTGGCCAGGCCCAACGAGCCGACGACCCGCTGGCCGAGATTGAGAACCTCGTCCGGCGCGAGCGGGCGACCCGAATCCAAGAAGACACGGCGGATGGCACGGCGCTGTCGAGTATCTCGTTGCATGGCGGAGGGGAATGGAGGTAAAGAAGTCGGCGAACGCGTAGAGCCGAGGCGGACGACCGGTACTGGGTACTCTATCGAATAGGACTCAAGGCGTGTCGCTTGCGAGGTCGTCTTCACACACCTCACACGCGCCTTCGCGACAGATCTTGGCGCTACGGTACAGGGCGAACGCGACCACGAGGGCACCCGTCGCCGACGTCCACGTCTCTGGGATCGGCTCGAGAAGACCCGCCAGCGACGCGCCCCACAGCGCTGCGCCTGCCGTGAAGATCCCGACCTCGCGGAGCATGCCACGAGTGGGGCCGCCCAGGAACACGACCGCTCCAATCAGCATAGCGACCGCCCAGAATCCGCGTTCGACCGCTTCGGACAAAGCGAGCGCAGGCATGAAGACAATGAGGATTGGAGTGAGGGCGCAGTGAATGCCGCACCACGTTGCCGCGTAGGCCGACCACTTGGACGTGGTGGCGATCGCTGATGTGTTTCTCGCAGGGGCCGTTGACAGCATGCGGTTACCGTCCGATTTCGTCCGAGAAGGCGAGAGGAGGGCGAAATGATAGACCCTTCTCAATTGGATCTCAAGAGCGGGTATGTTGATTAGGGGTGCGAGGTGGCCTTAGGCCAGTCAGCGCGTGGGTTGACACTCGTCGCGCTGTTGATATGGTCTTCTCATCTCGTTTTCACGTAGGTCGCAGCACATGACGTTTCACTGGCATATCAGACGTACGCTCCGCCCAGGCGCTGCCTTGGCCGTGGTCGCCCTGTGCGTTGTCGGCGCGGCGCCGGCGTTCGGGCAGTCGTCGGGCGGTGCCCGGGATATCGACGGGGTCGTGATCGATGCCGAGACGAGCGCCCCGCTCGCGGGGGCGACCGTTCGCGTCTCGAGCAGCGGGGTCGGCGCGGTGACCGCTAGCGATGGCACCTTCCGACTGCTTCGAGTGCAGCAGGGGACCCAGTCGCTCGTTGTCGAGCGCCTCGGCTACGCGACTGTCACTCAGGAAGTCACGGTCGGCGACGGCGCGACGATTCGAATCGAGATGGTGACGTCGGCGCTGGACATCGGAGGCTTCGTCGTCACTGGAGCCCTCTCAGAGCGAGGGGCGGACGAGTCGCTTCGCCCTGTGAGCGTTCTTGCTGGGCAGGCTCTTCAGGAACGCTTGAAGGCAACGGTGGCCGGGACTCTCGCGTCCGAACCCGGCTTCGTTGCGTCGACGATGGGACCGGCAGCCGCGCGTCCGGTGATCCGGGGAATGGGAGGCGATCGGGTCCTCCTCCTCGAGGACGGGGCGAGGGTCGCGGACGTATCGAATACTCACGCCGACCATGCGACGGCGGTCGACCCCGCCTCTGCCCGGCGTCTCGAAGTCGTTCGAGGGCCGGCAGCTCTGCTCTACGGGAGCAACGCGCTCGGCGGGGTCGTGAATGTGATCCGGGACGAGATTCCATCGGCCGTCCCGTACCAGCCGACCGGAATGGCTACCGCCCAGGCCCGCACCGTGGATGAAGGCTATGGTCTGAGCGCCCATGCGTTGGTCGGAGTCTCCGATCGCCTCGCCGTTCGCGTGGAAGGGACGGGCCGGACGTCGAGTGATCTGAGCACCCCCGCAGGCAACCTACTCAACACCTGGGCAGACACCTGGGAAGCGTCCGCGGGAACCTCCTTGGTGGACGATTGGGGCTTCGTGGGGGGCGCGGTTCGCGCGTACCGGAGTGATTACGGAGTCCCGGGCGGATTCGTCGGTGGTCACGAGTCCGGGGTCCGGATCGAGATGGAGCGCACAGCGGCCAAGTTCCGGACGCAGATCGACCGGCCCGTTGGTCCCTTCCAATCCGTTCGGGTCGACGGGGCCTTCAGCGACTATCAGCACCGTGAGATCGAGACCGGCGAGATCCTCGGTACGATCTTCGATCGTGCTCTTGGCAGTGGCGACGTCATCGCCCGTCACGAAGGGCTCGGACCGTTCTCCGCCGGTGCGTTAGGTGCTCGCGGGTCGTGGGAAGAGCTCGAATTCAGAGGGGCTCTCCAGACGCCTAACTCGCGCCGGTATTCAGCCGCCGCCTTTTTACTCGAGGAGCTCGAGTTCGGAGCGATCAGGGTAGAGGCTGGCCTGCGGTACGACTGGGTGCGCATCACTCCTGGCGCCGACGATCCGACCTCGTCCATCGGGAATGTCCGGACGCGGACCTTCCACTCCGGATCGGGATCACTCGGGTTGCTCTACGGCTTCGGCAACGGCTTCGCTCTCGGAGCGTCCGCTGCCCAGGCGTTCCGTCCGCCGGATGTCGGCGAGCTCTTTTCCGAAGGCCCACACCTCGCCGTGTACGCCTACGAGGTCGGAAATCCCGAATTGGGTACGGAGGTCGGTCGTGGCTTCGACGCCTTCGTGCGCTACGGTTCAGACCAAGTAGAGGCTGAGTTCACCGGCTTCTACAACGATGTCTCCGGGTACGTATACGGAGAGAACACGGGACGGATCAGTCGCGTTCAGCTTCCGATCTATCAGTACCAAGCGAACGATGCGGTCCTCACGGGCTTTGAGGGAAGCCTCCACTGGCAGTTCGCCCCACGCTTCGAGTTCGAGGGTACGGGCTCCTACGTCCGTGGGACGCTGTCCGGGACGGATGAGCCGCTCCCGCTCATCCCGCCTCTCCAAGGACGCGCCGCAGTCTCGTACGACGGGACCGTGTGGTTCGCGGGGAGTGAGGCAGAACTCGCCGCCGAGCAGAATCGACTCGGGGAGTTCGAAGAGGCGACGTCGGGCTACGTGGTCTTCCACCTGCACGGTGGGGTACGACTGACGCTGGGCGGACGCCTCCACGTACTGACCCTCAACCTCGAGAATCTGTCGGACAAGGTGTACCGAAATCACCTGTCTCGTGTGAAGTCGATCATGCCCGAAGCAGGGAGAGGGGTACGCCTCGCCTACCGGGTGGTGTTCTGAGGTCAGTCGCACCCCCACCGCGATGAGCGGAATACGACTGCTCGGCGTCGTCGCACGCCGGGAGTGGATTGAGATCTGGCGCGGCCAGGGGCCTCGTCTACTCCTCGGCCTCATGCTCGGAGCGGTCGCGCTTTCGTCCGCCGAAGGCGTCGCCCGATATCACAACTCGGTCGCGCAGTATGAGGCCGCCACCGAGCGGGCGCGGGAGGAGTGGCTGGGCTTGGGATGGCTCAACCCACACGATGCCGGCCACCGCGGAACGTTCGCATTCAAGAAGCCGTCTCCGCTCTCGATCATCGAGCGAGGCGATCTCGACTACCAGGGCTCCTCGGTCCGTCTGGAAACGCACACGCGAAACGACTCGCCGGGCAGGGCCGCTGCGGCGCGATCGATCCTCGCTCGTTCGGACGGCGCCCACCCGGGAAGCGTGATGCGCCTCCTCATTCCACTGCTGGCCCTGATAATCACCTATCGGGCGTTCGCCTCGGAGCGCCAGTCGGGAACGATGCGACTCACCAGGGCGAGTGGCGTGGGGTGGCGAACCGTCTGGGCGGGGAAGGCGCTCGCATCGCTCGGGGCCGTCGGTGTCGGGGTCGGCGTGGCGGTCGCCACGGTGGCGGTCGCGGTGCTCACGACCGGCGTCCCCGAAGGCGCTCGAGGATCGCTCCGCGGCGTGTACGCCCTCCTCGTTGCGGTGCTGGCGATGTACGCGATCGGCTGGACGCTGATGGGTCTGGCCGTCTCTGGCTTCGCCCGCACTGCGAAGCAAGCGATGGGACTCGGCCTCGTGTGTTGGATCGGGTGGGCGGTCGCGGTGCCGCGAATCGTGCACTCCGCTGCGTATACACTGCACCCACCCCCAACCGCGTGGGAGTTTTGGCGTGCCGTGGAAACGGGTCGTGGGGACAAGTGGAGTATCGGCTACAAGGGCCGTAGCAACTTCCTCGCGATCTATGACTCCGTGCAGGGAGGCTTGTTGGAGTCGGAGGGGGTCGGGTCGACGGACGATCTGGTGGTCGATGCCTTCGGTCTCGCGATCGAGGTCACGGAAGAGGAGGGCCAACAGGCCTACGATCAGAGTTACGGCGCAGTCGAGGACGTGTTCGACGCTCAAGAGCGGGTCGTCCGGCGCCTCGCACCCCTGTCCCCAGTCACGGCGGTTCGCACGGCGCTCGCCGCCGCTGCCGAAACGGATCGGACGAGCCACGATCGATTCCTCGACCACGCGGAGCAGTATCGGCGTGCCGTGATGAGCACCCTGAATTTGGACATCGCGTATCGCGGAAGAGAGGGGCGAACCGGGGAGAGCACGCGCGGCATGGATGGTGCGTACGAACGCGGTCCCGACTTCTGGGCCTCGGTGCCCAGCTACGAACCGCCCACTCCTGCGGTGCGTGACATCTCCAAGACCCTCCTCGGCTCTCTCCTCTCGATCTCGATGTGGGCCCTACTCGGGTTGATCGGGTCGGTGGTGTCCGCGCGGCCGAGCTGGGACCGGTGACCGATCTCTGGAGGATCGAGGGACGACTCCTCGTTCGGTCCGGCTCGTGGTGGGCGTTGATCCTCACACTGAGCGGGGTCGCCGTCGGTTCGCTACTCGTGGGACGTGGGATTCAGGAGAGGGAAGGCCGGACCATCGTGGCGCTGACTGTGCATCAGGACTCGGTGTGGCGGGCGCAGGTCGAGGACGCGCGCCTCTTCGAAACCGGGAGGTTGAACCCGGAATACCTGTCGCCCCTGGACGGGTATCTGACTTGGGGCTTCACGAACTTGGCCGCCGGCCGCCGCGTGCCGGAGCTCGCGATGCTCAGCATCGGTCAGGCCGATCTGTTTCCCACGTACCACGTCTGGGGCAACGTCGCACCGAACACGCTCTTCCACGAACGAGAAATCTCGAACCCCACGACCCAGGCGCTCGGATGGCTCGACTTTTCGGTCGTGCTCGTCCTTTTTGTTCCTCTCGTCTTGATCGGGCTCTCCTTCGACGCGGCGCCTCGCGACCGGTCGTCCGGTATCGCCCCCCTCCTCATGGGCCAGGGAGCGCGGCCGTCCACCGTGTACGCTCGACGATCCGTGGTCGCGTGGGCGGCCCTGATGGTCGTGTTCGTCCCCCTCGTCACATGCACGGTGTTGATCCTCTCTCCGGGAGTACGGAGCACCACGGGAGCTCTCGCCCTCATCTGGTTGGCGGGCATCGTCGTGGGGTACGCCGCGTTCTGGCAGGCGACGATTTTCCTCGTGAACTCCTTCGGCCGGAGTGCGACCTGGAACGCGACTGCTCTGATCCTGATCTGGACGGTCGCGACGCTCGTTGGTCCGCCCACGTTGGACGGCTTCGTGGGTGGGGGGGGCACAGAGCAGATCGACGAGGACATGGAACGGTGGATTGCCGAGTTCGCGCTCGATACCGATGCGGCCTACCAGGCGCTTCGCCTCGACCTGCTCCCGGACTCGGCCTTAGGCGAGGAGCCGACGGGCTCACAGGCGACGATCGCTCGCCTGGAATCGCTACGCCGCTCGCGGGACTCGACGGCCGAAACGTGGGGAGATGCGCTGATCGAGCGCGAACGACGCGTGCGTGCGGCAGCGTCGGCCCTACCCAGTGCTGTGGTCGGCTTCGCCTTGGTGGATCTCGGGGGCAACGACGTGGCGTCTCTTCTCGACTATGCTGAAGCGCGTCGTGATTTCGAGGCCCAATGGACGGCTGCGATGATGCGGCGCCCGGTGACCGGGACCGACTATTCGATCGGGGAGTTGGAGGGTGCGCCGGTGTGGACACCTCCGGCGGTGCCACCCACGAGGACCTGGGCCGCCCTTGTGCTCTTGTGGGGGCAGGCTCTGGCCGTCGCGGGGTTGGGTTGGATCAGCTTTCGGCGGCGTGAACACCCCAGCCGATGATCGCTGTCGTAGCGGTCAGCCGGGCAGCTGCGAGGCGATGAAGCTGCGCGCATACCCGTGCGGGAGTGCGCCCATCACAGGAAAGCCATCCACGAACCACGTCGGGGTCCCGCGAACGCCCGCTTCCTTCGCGAGCGTCATGACCGCCATCGCGCGTTCGACCACGCGGGTGTCACTCCGGCACACTTCGAACGCGTCGAGGTTCATCCCGAGGCTATCTGCGTAGCGGCGTGCTTCGGCCATCGCGACCGGGTCGGTCGCTGTGACCCACCGCTCGCGGGCCGCGTACGCTTCGGTGAGAAAAGCCTCGTAGTGCCCTTGTTGTCCGGCGCACTCGGCGGCCAGCGTCAGCGCGTCGGAGTTCGGATAGATCCCGGACACGTAGGTGAGCGTGATCCATCGAACCTGCCCGCCGTCGACGAATTCGTCGATCAATGCCTGCCGGGTTCCTTCGTGGAAGCGGGCGCAGTACGGACACGAAATGTCCGTGAACTCCACGACGGTGATCGGGGCGTCCGTCTCTCCGACGGCCCACCCGAGGCCTTCGGCCGCGGCTAGCGGATCTTCTTCAGAGGCCTGAGCCGACGTGTCGGGCGCCGTGGCCAGGAAGGCGAGTCCGATGCCGACCCACGACAGCGTCTTCCTCGCGCCGTATCCCCGAGTCCAGGTGTGCTTCATGGTTCGACGGCCGCTAGACGCGGACCGACAACCCATCGTGCAGAGCAGTCCGGTAGGCTTTGATCGCGGGCACCAGGCCGGCGGCAAAGCCGAGAACGACGACAGCCCCCACAAACATGAGTTGGACGCCGTCGAGCATGCGGATCGGGATCTGGAGCCCGAACTGACCTTCTAGCCATGGCTGCATGACGGTGAGCCCACCGTACACGAAGAGGACTCCGAGCAGGGCTCCGATCATGGAGAGTAGGCCGGCCTCCAGGACGAGGAGCGAGACGATACGTCGCGGCCCGGCTCCCAGCGCTCGGAGGATCGCCATTTCGCGGCGCCGTGCGTCGAGAGACGTGTAGATCGACACGAGCATGCCCAGAATGCCAACGAGAACGACGAAGCCAGAGATCACGCGCAGACCGTCCTCGGCGTAGCTGATGCCGCGCCACATCTCGGCGAGCGCCACTCCGGGGATTACGGCGGTCATCGGCTCCACCTCGTCCGTCGAGATGTCCCGCTGGAGCTGTAGGGTGAACGCCCGCGACTCGGCGCCCAGGAAGAACGACGTGATCTGGGAGACCGGAATCTCGTCCATCGCGAGGACTTCTTCGGCCGTGACCTCTTCACCCGGCATGGGAGGAGCACCCGTCTCCCAGCCCATGTGGATGGCTGAGATCCCCTCGAGGGTGACGTAGATGGCCCGGTCGACGGGCGTGAAGGTCCGCTCCAAGATGCCGACCACCTCGAACGGGAGTTCGTCGTGGTCCATGAAGCCGCCCATGCCGTGAGTCACGGCAACGCGCTGTCCCAGACCATATCCGAGCCGGGATGCCACTTCGGCACCGAGCACGAGGTCGAACACCCCTTCGGTCTCTCGGCCCTCAGCGAGCGCGAGAGACTGCCCTCCGCGGTACTTGTAGTGGTCGTAGAAGCTCTCATTGGTGCCGATCACCCGGAAGCCACGATGGCTGTCCCCGAGCGCATAGGGGATCGTCCACGCCACGGCGTCATGCTCGTCCCACTTTCTCCACGTTTCGTGGGAGATGTTCGCCACAGGCGATCCCATACCGAACACTGAGTAGAGCAGGAGCTGAATCGTGCCTCCGCGGGAACCGACGATGAGGTCGGTACCGCTCACCGTGTTCGAGAAGCTCTCTCGCATCCCGGTACGCACGTTTTCGACGCCCACGAGCAAGGCGACGCTGAAGGCGATCGATAGGGCCGTCAGCGTCGTGGTGAGGATTCGGTTCGTGAGAGACTGCCGAGCGAGGTGGAGTAGCAGCATGTCAGGCTCCGGCTCGGTTGAGCTCGCTCAGCGAGAGGGGGCGGTCGAACAGATCGGCCAACCCCATGTCGTGGCTCACGAAGAGCAGGGTCGAACCGGCTTCGGCGACGTTTTTGAACAGGAGTTCCAGGAAGGCGTGGCGCCGATCGGCGTCGAGCGCCGACGTGGGCTCGTCCGCAATGATCAGCTCGGGCGCGCCGAGGATGGCCCGGGCAGCGGCGACCCGTTGCTGCTGCCCGACGCTCAACTTCGTGACGCGCTCGTCCAGAAGCTCCTCGATGCCGAGATCCGCCGCTGCCTCAGCGACGGCCTCATCGATCGGAAGGGTCAGGCGTTTTCTGCGATCGCCGTTGATCCGCGCGGGGAGCGCGATGTTGTCCCGGACGTTCAGGTACGGGATCAGATTGAACATCTGGAACACGTATCCGATGTGCGTCGCGCGCAGACGATCGCGCGCAGGCGACGATAGCGCTCCCACGTCTTGGCCGAGCACGTCGAGCTGACCGGGGTTCGGCTTCAGTACCCCCGCGATGAGGCCGAGCAGCGTCGTCTTGCCGCTCCCCGACGGGCCGTGCAGGAAGACGCGCTCACCCGCGTTGACCGTCAGCTCGGGGATATCGAGGACGTTGGGGCCTTTGTCGTACGCGAAGGTGAGCGCCTTCGCTCGAATGCATGGCGTCTCGTCGCTCACCACTCGTACGGCTCGACGGACGTACCCACCATCCGGAAGCTCACCGAGCCGTAGATGTTCGTGGTTTCCTGAACTTCGAGCGTGCCGTGGATCCAGACCGGATCCCAGAAGGACACAGGGACGGACTCACCACCCTCCATCTCGATATAGACGAGCTGGTTGGGGGGCGGGGGAGGGGTGTGCACGCAGGCCCCGACGTACGGGACGAGCAGGAACTCGGACGCCTTCTCCGCCCAGTCCTCGAGTGGCAGCATGAAGCCCGGCACCTTCACCTCTTTGCCCACGAACTCTGCAAGTTCGTCCGACATTGTGCCGCTCGTGTAGTCTAGGCCCGCGAGCACCTGCCAAAGCACCTCGGGCGGGTCGTCCGACTCGACGTCCATCACGGCCGTTGTTGCATCCGTGCTCTCGGGGGCCGGGGTCGCTGGAGTGGTCGTGGCCGACAATCCTTGGACCGAGCGGGGGCCCGACGTCAAAATGAGCATCGCCGCGCCAAAAGCGACGACTGCAGCCGCCAGCTTCCGTAGCCCGGAGACCATGTTCGATGTAGTCATGATATGGCGTATCTAGGGGACCCCTGGCGAGATTGGGAATAAGTTCTCAAACTCTGCCGTATCCGTCGTAAACCGTCCTACCGGTACGATGCACCCTGGTTC
Organism: Gemmatimonadota bacterium; assembly: GCA_039030015.1. Lineage (GTDB taxonomy): Bacteria > Gemmatimonadota > Gemmatimonadetes > Longimicrobiales > Gaopeijiaceae > UBA2589. The sequence continues at coordinate 20,114 of JBCCEZ010000012.1, forward strand.
CCATTTGCGAAACCTTTGAAGGACTAAATCATGAACGGTTTTTCTCGTTCCCGGCCGCTCCTTTTGACCGTCGGACTTACGCTTGCTGTTGCCGCTTGCTCGTCGGGAGATGCGGCGGATGGCGGGCCCGTCGTCGAGGGTGAACAAATCGGCGTAGCGGGCGCGCACGAACATGGCGTGATGCGCGTTGGCCTCGCGGTGGATGGGACCCAAGTTACGGCCTCTGTCGACGTCACCGCCGACGCCCTCTTTGGCTTCGAGCACGCTCCCGAGACTGAAGAAGAAATGGCGACGGTCCGCGAGGCGATGGAGCAGGTGCGTGCCCAGGGCGGCCAGCTGGTCAGCTTTGCGGAATCGCTCTCGTGCTCGGCCGGCCCGGTGGAGGTCCTCGAGGCCCCCGATATGGACGGGCACAGCGAAGAGGACGGGCATGATCACGACGAAGATGATCACGCTCACGATGAGGAAGGTGATGGGCACGATCACGACGACGATCACGCCCATGACGACGAGGAAGAGCATGATCATGCGGAGGACGATCACGCCCACGACGAGGACGAGGACGGACACGAGCACGAGGGCGAGGTCCAGCACTCGGATGTGAGCTTCACGATCGTGTGGACCTGCCTCGCTACGCCGGAAGGGCAGGATGCCCAACTCACGGTGGCCGACGTGGTCCCCGGTACCGAGCTCGTCGACCTCACGGTCGTAACCTCGCTCGGGCAGGCTGGCGCTCGGGTGGAGCCGAACGCGGCGTTCCGGATGTAGTCCAGCGGGCCGCTGAGGCTCGCCATGAGTGAACCGAGGGTCGCCGGCTCGCGCATCGCGTCGATCGACGTGCTGCGCGGGCTGGTGATCCTTCTCATGATGCTCGACCACGTGCGCGAACGCTTCTACATGCACGTGCGCACGGGTGACCCGATCAGCGACACGATCGAGCCCGACCTCTTCTTCACCCGGCTCGCCACACACCTGTGTGCGCCGGTGTTCATCTTTCTCGCGGGCATGGGTGCGTGGCTCTATGCACACCCGCCCGGACGAGAGTATCGCTCGCCGTCCTCGTTCTTGTTCAAGCGCGGTCTGGTGATCGTCCTGATCGAGCTGGTCCTCTACTACCTGGTGTGGGCCGACAGCTTCCCGACCTTCCTCTTCCTGCAGGTGCTCTTCGCCATCGGCCTCTGCATGATCGGGCTCTCCGCGGCGTGTCGATTGAACTACTGGGTGATCGGCGCCCTCGGCCTGCTGATCGTCCTGGGTCACAACGCCCTCGGGCCGATCGACGTCGAACCTGGGCAACTGGCGTACGTGCCTTGGTCGATTCTCCATGACGGGGGAGACCTCGGGCAGCTCGGGCCGCTGACGGTGAGTCTGTCGTACCCGGTCCTGCCGTGGTTCGGCGTGATTCTGCTCGGGTACTTCGCGGGGCCCTTGTTCGCGCCCTCGATGGAGGTCCTTCGGCGACGGAAGTACCTCGTCGGTCTCGGCGCCGCCTGCCTCGGCCTCCTGCTCGTACTCCGGGGACTGAACATCTACGGCGAGGACCTGCCATGGGCGCCGCAGGAGAGTGCGATCCGCACGGTGATGTCCTTCCTCAACTACACGAAGTACCCACCGTCTCTCGACTACCTGTTACTCACCTTGGGTGTGGGCTTCTTGCTGCTCGCGTGGTTCGACTCGATGAGCGAGGACAATCGGGTGGCTCGCGCGATCCGCGCCTTCGGTTCGGTGCCGATGTTCATCTACGTCGTGCACCTGTACGTCCTACTGGCGGCGTACTGGGTCTTGTACCTGACCGTCGGCCCCACCCACGGCGAGCGCTTCGGGCTCGACAGTGTTCCGTGGATCTGGGCGGGCGCCGTCCTCCTGATCGTCGCGCACTACCCGGTCGCTCGATGGTTCGCCGACTTCAAGCACCGGGAGAAACGAAACAGGCCCTGGCTCAGCTACTTCTAGCGAGCCAGGGCGCTGTTCGTCTCGGGTCGGGGGAACTCGAGGCCCCGCCAAGGTGGTTCGGCTAGCGGTTCAGCTCCGCTGTGGCTTGATCGATCGTGTCCACGAGTCGTCCGATCGCCCGTAGGTACTTCTCTTCCCAGACGGGGACTTCGTCCGCGTCGTCCGTCTCGATCTCGAAGCGAACTCCCGGGAGCATCCACGAGGCGTAGCCGCTGAAGGGGTCGGGGGAGACGTAGAGGTTCCGACTCCATGGCCGGTCCTGGAGACCTTCGTCGTCCAGCCACGCGTCCTCGAGCTGGCGGAGCACACGGTTGACGCGCTGCGCCACGGGTGCGGACAACGCGGCTGCATCGCCCTCCAGCCGGGCATCGCGCGCCGCCACAAAACGCTCCGCAGCCGCGTCCAGCTCTGCGGTCCGTTGCACCAGACGACTGAGATCGACGTCGACCTGCCGCTCCTCCGCGACGCGGAGCAGCGTCTCGACGTGCGTCCGGGTGTCGCTGGCGTAACGCGCCACGTCGAAGGGAATGACGTCCGCGTTAGCCAGCCGCAGCGCCACCAGACCATCGACCCGCGTGAGCATCGGGCCGAAGACGAACTCGGTGTCACCGAAGCGCTCGAACCACGCGAAGTTGTCGTAGTTCGAGTGGTAGACGCCGCTCGGTGCGCCAGTCGACAAGCCGGCCGACGGAACTCCGGCGTGCGTGTAGAAGGCGACGTGGTCGGAGCCGCCCCCGAGGTTGCCGAGCTGACCGGCGCTGTTCGACTGCCACCAGTCCATCACGGTGCGGTCCTGGCCTGGATACATGACGTCGTCGAGGACGTCGAGGATCGTGCCCTTGAGCGAGGGCGACGAGGAGCCGCCGAAATTCGGGCCGGAGACTGCGCCGTCCGCGTTGATGTACGCCACCGCGTCCACAGTGAGCGGATCCATGAACTCCTCGACCCATTCGGTCGAGCCGATGATGCCGGCCTCCTCCGCGTCCCAGTGCGCGATCAGGATCGAGCGGCGGGGGGCACACCCTTCTTCGGCCAACTGACCCAACGACTCGGCCAGCGTGAGGAGCATTGCGGTACCGCCATTCGGGTCGATCGCGCCGTACCCCCACGGATCGTAGTGCGCACCGAGGATCACCCACTCGTTCGGGAGCTCGGAGCCGCGGACGGTTCCCACCACGTTCACAGCGCGGGTGAGGGCCCGGGGCTGGTTGACGCGGACACGGACGGTCAGATCGGATCCGCCCGTGAGTCGGTACGTGTCCTCGACGCCGCCAGACCAACCGGCCGGCGCCTCCGGCCCTTCCATGCGCCGGATGATCTCACCCGCCGCTTCGTACCCGAGGGGTAGGACCGGAATGGTCGGCATCGAGACGTCGTCCGGGTCCAGCCGCTCGACGTGCCCACGCTCACCGCTCACCGGGAGAGCCGGCTCGAACGGTGTCAGCGGGTCCCCCGTCCAGGGCAAGACGAGCACGGAGCCGCGCTGGATCGTCTCCCCGTTCATCATCGGCCCTTCGGGGTACGCGCCTTCCCGCGAGAAGCCAGGGTCGTTGAACATGATGACCCCGGCCGCGCCACGCTCTTCCGCGAACTTCACCTTGTATCCGCGGAAGTTGCCGCCGTACCGAGCGATCACGATGCGGTCCGTGAGGTCGATCCCCATCGAATCGAGTGCCTCGTAGTCTTCGCGGCGACCGAAGTTCGCGTAGACGACTTCACCGATGACGTCCCCGGTGCCCGAAAAGGCGTTCCACCCGTTTAGAAGGCCGGGGTGGTGGGAGAATCGGTCTTCCGCCAGGGCGGGCTCACGGTTCGAGAGCTGCATGCGTTGAGGCGTCTGGATCCACGCCTCGACGTCGTCCGTGAGCTGTGGGAGGTAGACGTCGTAGGTGTGACGGACCACACCGAGGCCGGCGGCCTGCATGACGCGGGTGATGTAGTTCCCGACCTCGACCTGGGCCTGAGAGCCGGCTGGGTGCGGCTCGGAGGTGATGATCCTCAGGTGCTCGCGGAAGGCCTCACTGGTCGGGAGTTCTTGGAAGCGGGCCTCGCAAAAGGCCTGGTTCTGAGCCCGCGCGGCTGTGAAGCCGACGTAGGGATCGGTCGTGGCCTGCGCGTCCACTCCCATGGGGGGGACGACGAGGACGGTGACGGCGGCGACGAGGAGTGCCCGTCGGGTACGTGCGGCAAGATTCATGAGGCTCGGGGCTGACCGGCGAGTAAAGGCGTGCTCGGAGCCCGACGCTACCGTCGAAACTCCAAGATCTGCAAGGTACCGTGGCGATTGCCGAAGCGATTCTCAATAGCTAAGGTCGCCGAAGTTGAGACCAACCGTTTCTCGCTCCACTAGAGGGTTTATGCGATCGTCGAGCTTTCTCAAAGCCTTCGCGCTCCTGCTCATGCTGCCTGCCGCTGTGGTGGCGCAGGACTACGAAGAGCTCCTGGCCCGAGTCGATGCCGGCGCCGCGAGTCGGGCGAAGCTGGCCCAAGTCATGGTGGACAAGATCTTCTCCTTCTCCGAGTTGGGTCAGCAGGAGATCGAGACCTCGGCCTACGTCACCGGCGTGTTGGAGGAGAACGGCTTCACGATCGAGCGCGGTGTGGTGGGGATCCCCACGGCGTGGATCGCTCGATGGGGTTCGGGGAGTCCTGTGATCTCGTTCGGATCGGACATCGACGGAATCCCAAAGGCGAATCAGAAGCCCGGAGTCGCGTATCACGACCCGCTCATCGCCGGTGCACCTGGGCACGGTGAGGGTCACAACTCCGGCCAAGCCGTGAACGTCGTCGCTGCACTCGCCCTCAAAGAGGTCATGGAAGAAGAGGGGATCGAAGGGACGCTCGTTCTATGGCCCGGGGTCGCCGAGGAGCAGCTCGCCAGCAAAGCCTGGTATGTGAGAGACGGTGTCCTCGCCGACGTCGATGTCACTCTCTTCACCCACGTGAGCTCGAACTTGAACGTCTCGTGGGGTCAGGCAGGCGGTACGGGGCTCGTCTCGGTCGAGTTCTCCTTCCAGGGCGAAGCAGCGCACGGCGCCGGCGCACCATGGCGCGGACGGAGCGCTCTCGACGCGGTGGAGCTGATGAACGTCGCGTGGAACTTCCGCCGTGAGCACCTGCGTCCTGATCACCGTTCGCACTACGTGATCACGGACGGTGGCGACCAGCCCAACGTCGTGCCGCAGTACGCCGCGGTATGGTACTTCCTACGCGAGATGGACTACGAGGACATCCAGCGGAATTACGACATCGCGGTGCGAATCGCTGAGGGTGCGGCGATGATGACCGACACCGAAATGAACTACCGGGTCATCGGAGCCGCCTGGCCGCGCCACTTCAACCGCATCGTCGCCGAGACGATGTACGAGCATATCCAGGACGTGGGGCTGCCCGAGTGGACCGAGAACGACCATCTCTTCGCCGAGGGCGTGCAGCGATCCGTCGGCAGCGTGCCCTCGGGGATGCCGACCGCGCTCTCTCCGATCGGGACTCCGGGTCCTCGCCGTAGCGGTGGCTCGGACGATATCGGGGATATCTCCTGGACGATGCCCACGGTGACGCTTCGCTTCCCGTCGAACGTTCCGGGTCTGCCGGGTCACCACTGGTCGAGTGCGATGGCGATGGCGACGCCGATCGCGCACAAGGGTGCCGTGGCCGGTGCGCGAGTGATGGCTCGCACCGCTCTCCAGCTGTTCATGCAGCCGGAGCTGGTCGACCAGGCGTGGACGTACTTCAACGAAGAGCAGTCGGCATCCATGGAGTACGTGCCCTTCATCGGGCCCGACGACGATCCCCCGATCGACCTGAACCGCGACATCATGGACACGTTCCGGCCGATGCTCGAGCAGTACTATTATGATGAGACGCGGTTCGACACCTACCTCGAACAGCTGGGTATCGTCTACCCCACGCTGACGAAGCCGAACACGATCTCCGATCAGGGAGCATCGGGTTCCGGACGATAGTTCGTTGAAGTTGACCGGAGGACAGATGGCGAAAGACATCACCATTGCGGTGCGCGCGGGACTCGGCGCGCTTGGCCTCCTAGTGTTCACGGCGTGGCCGACGGCCTCCGTTCAGGCCTCGGCCACGCCGGAATGCACCGACCTCGACTTCTCGATGTTCGTCGCGGACAGCGACGACCCGGTCGAGGTCACCTGGAGAGTTTTGGCCGGGTTGGACTACCAGACCGGTGAGCTCTCTGAGCGCCTCAATGAAGTGGCCGGCAAGGCCGTGAGGATTCCGGGCTTCACCGTGCCGCTCGAGGACTTCGCGTCCTCCGCGACCGAGTTCTTGCTCGTTCCGTATGTGGGCGCGTGTGTGCACACGCCTCCGCCGCCTCCGAACCAACTCGTATGGGTGGAGATGGACGGACGAAAGCGCGCCAAGATGGACGGCTGGAATCCGGTGTGGCTCGAGGGCGTCCTCCACGTCGAGGACGTGGAGAGCATCTACGGCTCGAGCGCATTCCGCGTGGTGGGGACTTCGGTCACGCCCTACCAATAGGCTCGGCAGGTCGATCAAATCGCGTCCGCCGACCGGCGGATCCCGTGGATCGCGCGGACTCCCGTGGACAGCTCCGTGGGCCTAATGATACTGTAGTCTCATTCTACCGAGCGCTGCGAAGGGGACGTGAGAATGAGACGGGTTTGGGCGGTGTGTGTCCTGGCTTCTGTAGCCGCCGGGTGTGGCGGGGAGGCAGAAGCGCCGGCTGAGACGATGCAGGATGGCGCGTTGTCCGAGGCCTCGAACGAGGTTCGTCACGCCCAACACTTCGAGCTGAGTCGCCGGGACGGGTACACCGTTGTCCGGACCTTCGGTGAAATCACCTCGTTCCAGACCAAGGACGAAGGCACACCGGTGCAGGACGTGACCGTCCTCGTACCTCGTGGTCATGAGCCTCCCGTCCTCGAAGGCGAGTTGGCGGGCGCGTACGTCGTGGAGGTCCCCGCCCGAAGCGTGGCGGTGAACAACGACGACCTCATGACCTTTGTCATCGAACTCGGCGCCTCCGATCGGCTGGTTGCCGTCGGGGGCTTCTACACCTACGACGACGCGATTCGGGACGCTGTCGAGCGAGACGCCCTCGGCGAACTGGGGTACTCGTGGCACCTCCCGCCGGATATGGAGGTGCTCCTCACCCGTGATCCGGAGATTGCCTTCATGGGGATGGATGCGCCGGACAACGTCCCGGCCCTCCAGCGGTCACGAGAACTAGGCATCGGAGCCGTCCCCGCCTTCGTATGGGCAGAGCGGGATCCGTTGGCGCGCGCCGAGTGGATCAAGTTCTTCGGTGCGTTCTTGGGGCTCGACGATGAGGCGCGCGAGCTGTTCGATGGGATCGAGAGCCGCTACATGGCGCTCAAGGCGCGCACGGCCGCCGTGGTCGATTCGCCTTCGGTCCTTTGGGGCTACCACGCCGGGGACGACCGGTGGTTCATGATGACGAACAACATCGAGTCCCGCCTCGTCCGAGATGCCGGGGCGCTCGGCGTCCTCACGGACCACGAGGGGCCGGTCCGATACGATGGGTCGGAGTTCGCTAGTGAGGCCGTTCTCGTGGCGGGCGCCGAGGCAGATCACTGGGTTATCGGGGACATCCATCAGAACGCGCTGCCTCCGACCGCGTTCATGAACGAATTCCATTCGTACCGAGAAGACGCGCTCTACCACAACTACGCCCGCACGAAGTGGGACGTGAACGCGTACGACTGGTACGAGGGCGGAGTGGTCCGGCCGGACGACATCCTCGCCGATCTGATTCACCTCTTCCACCCCGAACTCTCGCCCGACCGTGAACTCGTCTTCATGGGGCACTTCGACAAGGAGGTTGGACGATGAGGGGGGCGCTTCGACTGGCGGCGGTTCGCTTTCGCAGGTCGCCGGGACACTACCTCTTGTCGGCCGCGATTCTCGGCCTCGGTACCGGAGCAGCCGCGACGATCTTCTCGGCCGTCGATGCGGCCCTGATCGAGCCGCTCCCGTTCCCTGAAGCAGACCGGCTCGTCGAGATTCGGTCCGAGCGGGGAGGGGAAGAGGCCCTCGTCTCGATGCGTGAGGTCGGTGATCTCGAAGTGGGCATGGCGTCGATGCTCGACGGAATCGCCGCGTACATCCCGGGTGGCCAGTACTCCTTGGCGGCCGACGCGGGCCCCGAAAAGCCGCCCGCGATCCTGATGACGCAAAATCTGTTCGAAGTCCTCGGCGTTGGGCCGAGCCTCGGGGGCTTGTGGCCGGACTCCTACGATCGCGAGCGCAACTTCGGACTGGTCCTGAGTCACGAACTCTGGTCTCGACAGTTCGGAGCCCGTCCCGACGCGGTAGGCGGTACGGTGTCTCTCGACGCCTCGCCCTACTACGCGCCGACGTACGAGATCTACGGCGTGATGCCCGAGGGCTTCGACTTCCCGGCGCGAACGGACCTGTACCGATCTCTCTTCATCAACGACGCCTTCCCCGGACTCGAAGATCGAGAAGACCGCGTCGTGGTGGCGATCGCACGACTGTCGGTGGGCGTGTCGATCGACGAGGCTCGCGGTGCAGCCGACCGAGTCGCGACCGAGTTGGCCGCGCTCTCCCCGGAATCCAACGGTGGGGTCACCTTCGAGCTCCGGCCGATCAGGGCCTCCTGGGTAGAGGCCATACGGCCGTACCTGCTGGTCCTGCTCGGGGCCGCGCTGATTCTTCTCGTGACGGCGTGCGCCAACGTCGCCAACCTCGTCCTGACCCGCGTATTGTCGCGTGAGTCCGAGATGGGGCTACGGACCGCGCTCGGCGCGGGACGGGGGAGACTTCTCGCAGGGCTCGCGGTCGAGGGGCTGGTTCTCGCCGCCTTGGGCGGCGCTGCAGCGATCGCCTTTGCCAGCTTCGCGATTCAGTGGATCGACCCGGCCTCGTTGGGCCTCCCCAGCTGGATGGTCTTCGACATCGATGGGACCGTCCTCCTCTTCACGGCAGGCACGTGCGTCCTGACCGGAATCGCGGTCGGGCTGTGGCCCGCTCGCGCGGGGCTCGCGACCGATGTGATGCGGCTGCTGCGCCAAGGCTCGCGCGGGCCCGGCGGTGGTACGAGCCAGCGCCGGCTGAGGGAATCCCTGATCTCGGTGGAGGTCGCGCTGTCTCTCGCGTTGCTCCTGGGCTCTGCCCTCTTCGCGAGGACCTTCATCTCCCTCGGCCAGGTCGACCCGGGGCTCGAGACGGAGAACCTCCTCACGATGCAGGTTCCCCTGCCGTGGTCGTACCCGACGACGGAGCGGGTCGTTTTCCAGGAGGAAGTCCTGCAGCGGGTTCGGCAGCTACCCGGCGTCGTGGCCGCCGCGACGAACGCCAATCCCCCGCTCACGACCGTCGGTCAGCCTGACCGCGAGGTATTGGAAGTGGAAGGGCAGCCGGCGACGGCTCGGCTCGAGAACCCGTACATGAACATCCAGCGGGTCAGCCCAGGCTACTTCGAGACGACGGAGATCCCGCTCCTCGAGGGGCGCGTGTTCGACGTCACGGTGGACCGGGACTCCACCCGCTTGGCCGCGATCGTGAGCGAGCGACTCGCGGACCAACTCTGGCCCGGCGAGAGCGCCGTAGGCCGTCGAATCCGTCGCGTCGCCGACGGGGCGCCGTGGTGGGAAGTCGTCGGTGTCGTGGGTGATGTCCGGTACGAGGGACTCTCCGGCGAGGGCGGATTCGATGTCTACCTGTCGTCGCTCCAAGCCGTGGACGGGTGGGCCTATCTGATGGTGCGTACTCAGGGAGATCCGCTCGCCTTGGAAGTGCCGATCAAGGAGACGATCTGGTCGATCGATGCGGGCCAGCCCGTCGTCGATGTACGCCCGATGGCGGACCGGGTCGCGGATACGATCGGAGCCCAACGCCTCGCCGCGCGTCTCTTCGCCTTCTTCGCCGTCGTGTCGCTCGCGCTGGCGGGAGCCGGCATCTTCGCCGTCGTGTCGGTGTTGGTGCGTCAGCGGACCTCCGAGCTCGGCGTACGTGCCGCGCTGGGCGCCGACTCGGCGCACCTCTTCCGAGGCGTGCTGACGGACACGCTCATGCCGACCCTGATCGGCGTGGGTTTGGGGCTGATGGGCGGACTGGCGATCGCCTGGTCGGTTCGGGGCTTCCTCTTCGGAGTGGAGCCGTGGGACCCGATCACAGTTATGGCGACGTCACTCGGGATCGTAGCGGTGGCGCTCGTGGCCGCGGCGGGCCCCGCGCTACGCGCGGCCCGATTGGACCCGGTGGTCGCGTTCCGACAACGGGACAGCTAAAGCGTTCGGTGCGCCGCTAGCGGCCCGTCGTGTCGGACGGCATGTCGTGTCCCATCGCCCCGTGGTCCATATCGTCGTGATCCATCGACTCCGCGTCGCGACCCTGTTCCATCATGCGCTGCATCTCTCGAAGCTCGTCGACGAGGGAATCGGGCACCTGCGTCCAAGCGAAGTCGACGACGAGCCGAATCTCTTCATCGGTCAGGGGAGCCGGAGGCATCGCCGGGGGTACACCGTCCCGAATCAGACCGAACAGTTGGGCCTCGGTGTGATGGGCCAGGTGCTCGAAGAGGCTAGGCGGCTGCACCGGTAGACCGGCCGCCATGGGGCCATCGCCTTCGAGTCCATCGCCGTGGCACATCGCGCAGTGCGTCTGGTAGAGCGCTTCTCCCTCACTCATTGTGACCGTCGCCTCGGGAGTGTTTCCCCCGCACGCGACGAAGGCGGAGATGAGTGCGAGCGCCGAACGTTGGATACGGGAGGTCATGCTCGGACCGTCACGGTTGGGCGGTGTGAACGAGGACGGCCGTAAGGAGGACGACTCCGGCCGCAGCAGCGACTTCCAGCGTCGCTCTTCGCCGGACTCCTCGAGCGCCGTCGTCCGTGTCGACTACCGGGATCCCGGTCCGCCAATTCAGGAAGCCCAGGGCCAGCGCCACCAGGGCTGCGACAATCTTGGCGGAGAGGAGGCGGCCGTACGCCGTCGTCCAGAGAGCTTGGATCTCGGGGAGGTGTGCCCAGGACAGCGCCGCCCCTGCGAGAACGAGGACCCCTCCGCTCCCGAGCGCCATCGGTGAGAACCGGCGGATCTGATGCGCGAGCAGGGTGGGACCGGTGGTGCCACGGCTCGCGATGAGGATGATCGCCAGGGTGCCCATCCAGAGACCGGCCGCGAGTACGTGGAGCCCGTCCGCGGTGACCGTGAGGACCTGGTTGTCCGCGCCCATCGCGTGGCTCGACATCGAGATCGTCGCGATGAGAGCGGTGTTGGCGACGATGGCCAAGGGCCAGCGTGCCCGCCCCGTCAGAAGGAGAACCAAGAAGACGGCGACGACTCCCTGAGCCATCCACACGGTGCCCCAGAAGGTCTGGAAGAGGAGGAGCGATACGTCTTCGCGGAGCGGAGCGAACGGGTCCCGGAACGCGAGCAACTGAGCAGCCCCCCGGAGTGCCCACGCGATCAGAACGATCATGGCGGCGCGCCACGCGATCCTCGCCACGCGTGCCTCGACGCCCTCGACCGCGTGTTCTTGCTCGGGTCCCGTGCCGTTTCGGAGCGCCGGGCGGATCCACAACGCCCACGCACTTGCTCCGGTCACGACGATCGTGGCGCCGAAGAGGAGCGCCTGTTGAACCGTGGTGAGGGTCCAGATCAAGAGGCGGCCACTTCGAAGGTGAAGTCTCCGCGCATGACATGGCCGTCGTCCGCGATGCAACGCCACTGGACGACGTACGTGCCCGCCGGAAGCGGTTGGGCGACCTGGACGGAGAGCTGTTTCGGATCCTCCTCGTCGGCCCGCGGGGGCCTGCTCCGCATCAGCTGACGGGACGAGTTCACGATCCGAATCGAGGCCCCACGCATCAGCGGAGCATCGGAGAAGAAGAGGCGGACCTCGGTGACCTCTCCCTCGATCACCGCGTCGTCCTCAGGTAGCGACGCATCCAGGGTGATGTGTCGGACGACCGGTGCGGTCGGGCCCGCGATGTCGGGCGCGTTGGCACCGAGCGAACACAGAAGCGCGACGACTCCGAAACCGACGACCCACCGTCTCGACTTTGGCGTGGTGCCTGCCATGATGTCCCGGTCCTCGCTCGGAATCCCGTTGCTGCCCTGATCGACTCTGCCCATGATGGGCACGGACGTTTGGTGCAACAACCCTGGATTCTGACCGCCGCAATGGGATCGAGAGTTCCTCATATCTTCCTTGCGATCGTCTCGACGATCTGCGCGGTCGTACCGGCTTCGGCTCAAGACGTTCTCCTCGGAGAGGCGAACGCCCTGCGAGAGCATCACCCCGGCCTTTTCGCTCTCGTCGGGCGCTTGGAGCGAGCGCACGGCGTGCTTCTCGACGGGCTCGCGGACGAGGGCGACGTCGTGCGGGCGAGCGGTACGGATCTTCCGACGTACGACTTCGAGTTCGACATGATCGATCGGATGACGCTGATCGTGCAGGATCAGACGGCGTCCGATGCCGAAGTCGAGGTTGCCGATCGGGGATACGCCCGGTTGGGTGCCCGAGCCGTCGACGTCGTCCGATGGGGGCAGGCCTTCCAACGCGAAGTTCTCTCTGCGTTGGCCGATCCGGAGCAAACCGATGCCAGGAGGGCGCTCACGGCGTTGGTCGAGCAGTACCGGAGCCGGGCGGACATCGCCTTACCGTCGGTGCCCAAGAACATGGATATCCTCTACGATCACCAGTACGCGCTGGGGTTCCGGACCGGGTATGCGGATCTCGACGGCTTCCTATGGGCGGGGCACTGGCTTCGCCTCGCGGCGACCGAGCCCTTCACCGACATCGAGCCCGGGGCGGAGCGGCTGGCGGGCATCGATACGGTGTCGACGCGGTACTACGCCAAGCTGAGCTATGGGGCGCCACCCGCTTTCTTCCCCAGCGAGATCCCCCTGGCACCGGCCATCTCCCCCGGCTTGATCTGGATCAGTGCCGAGACGGCCATGATCTGGGACAACCTGAGCATGCTGCTCGAGGTGTTTGCAGACGTCTTGGCATCGCCGGATACACCGGATGTACCCGCAGCGCTCGAGGCGACACTCGACTTCTTCCTCGACCCCGAGATGGCCGTCACGGACCAAGACGAGTGGGAGATCATGGCCCTGCGCCACGGGATCTTCTACCAGGGCGGGTACCCGCTCACCGTCATGACCGAGAGTGAGCGGAATGTCGGCGGACACGCGGCTCATTTCGCCGAGAGCGGTCCCACTCTCACGATTCCGGGTATGCCTCGTCGATGATGTCTCGATCCACTTCGTGGCTCGTCATCGTCGGTACGATGTGCACCGTGAGTGCATGCGCGGACGCTCCCGAGCCTCCGATTGCGTTCGGCGATCTCGCCTTCGACACATTGTTCACGATCGGGTCGGATGGCGGTGCGGCCCATGAGAGCTTCGAGGGTGTCTGGGACATCGACGTGGATGCCGAGGGGCGCCTCGCGGTGCTCGACATCGGTGCTCCGGCGGTGCACCTCTACGACGTCGAAGGCACATACCTCGGGTCGATCGATTCGGAAGGGCTCGAGGAGGGGCAGATCGATGCGCCCTCAGGGATCGTGTGGTCGAGTCCCGGTCAGTTACTCATCTGGGATCCGGGGAGCTCGTGGATCTCTCGCTTTCGCGCAGACGCGAACGGCTTCGACTTCGTCGAGCGTTGGCGTGCCTTCGCCTTCGGCGAGACCGGCTTCTGTGGTCGCGGAGATCGCGCGTATCTGAGCTACTACTTGAACGACTTCGTCGTGCACGAGGTTGGCCCCGACGGCATCGAGGGCTCCTTCGGCGCCGCGCCGACCATTGCGGGTGCCGACAACCTGGACGGGGAGTTGTTGGACATCGCCGTAGAGGAACTCACTCCCTCCGCCCTCCTGTGCACGCCCTCCGGAATCGTCGACGTGAGCTTCATGCAGTCGACCCTCCGGCTCCACGACGAGGACGGTACGGAGGTCTGGGCTCGCACCATCGACGGGGTGCGGCCGATCACGGCGTACAGTGACGACTTCGGTTTGGGACGTGCCTTCGACGTGGACGACGGCTCTCACCTATTGCGTGCGCTGGCCGGATGGGGCCGCAGTCACGTACTCGTCCAGCACGAGGTCCGCCGTCAGGAATATCCCGAGCCCGGAGAGCCGGAGGTCTTCGAGTCCCGGATCGTGTCCCTCACGGACGGGTCCGAGGTCGACCGCACCCGAGACCTTCCGCTGCTTCTCGCCGCCGGGGCAGGCCGGCTCTTCTTCGTACGCCAAACGCCCTTCCCCACCGTGACGGTCGTGGCGCTGCAGTGATGACGCGAATCGCACCCGCGATCGCCCTCGGGCTGTCTGCGATCCTCGCCCTCGAGGCATCGAGCCAACAAACGGCTGCGCCCGTCGACGTCGACGTCGACGTCCTGATCCGAGGTGCGCTCGTCTACGACGGATCGGGATCGGAGGGCGCCGTCCGCGATGTCGGGGTGACCGGCGATCGGATCACCTTCCTCGGGAACGCCGACGAGGAGGGGGTCCGAGGCGCGCGCGAGATCGACGCGAGCGGGCTGATCGTGGCGCCCGGCTTCGTCGACCCGCACGCCCACGCGCAGGGAGACCTCATCGCGCCGGACCCCGAGCGTCGTGCGAATCTGAATTACCTCATGCAGGGCGTGACGACGGTTGTCGTCGGGAACGACGGCCACGGCACCTTCGAGATCGCTCGCTCGAGAACGTCGATGGAGTCGCAGGGCATCGGGACGAACGCCGCGATGTTGGTCGGATTCGGTTCGGTGCGCGGCGAGGTCATGGGGATGCGTGATCAGCCCCCCACCTCCGACGAATTGGAGGAGATGCGGAGCCTGGTGCGCGCCGCGATGGAGGAGGGCGCCGTCGGCCTCGCGACCGGGCTCTTCTACGCGCCGCAGAGCTTTTCGACGACGGACGAAGTGGTCGAGTTGGCGCGTGTGGCCGCGTCGTACGGGGGAGTCTACGACTCTCACCTCCGGGACGAGTCCACGTACTCGATTGGTCTCGTCGGGGCCGTCGACGAGGTGATCGAGATCGCCGAGCGCGCCGAGATCGCCGTGAACATCTCCCACATCAAGGCGCTCGGCGTCGACGTCTGGGGCCAAAGCGCCGATGTCATAGACCGCATTCGAGCCGCGCGGATCCGTGGGCTCCGGGTGACCGCCGACCAGTATCCGTACGAGGCGAGCGGCTCCTCCCTCAATGCTTCGCTCCTTCCTCGCTGGGCTCAGTCCGGTGGGCGAGACTCGCTGCTCGCGCGTATGGACGACCCGGCCACGCGGGCGCGGCTCGAGACGGACATGCGCGAGAACATGCGTCGCCGCAACGGGCCGGATGCGATGCTGATCACAGGGGGACGGGACGTCTCTCTACGAGGGCGGACTCTGCTCGACGTCGCTGAGGAGCGCGGGGAAGACCCGCTCCAAACAGCGATCGACATCATCCGCGGCGGTGGAGCATCGATCGGTTCGTTCAACATGAACCAGGACGACATCGACCGGTTCATGACGGCGGAGTTCGTGATGACGGGTTCGGACGGCTCCGACGGTCACCCGCGGAAGTACGGCTCGTACCCGAAGAAGGTGCGGGAGTATGTGCTGGAGCGCGGGATCATCTCGATGGCCCGCATGATCCGGGCGTCGAGCGCCCAACCCGCGGAGGTGTTCGGACTCGAGGGCCGGGGTCGGATCGAGGAGGGGTACTTTGCGGACGTCATCGTCTTCGATCCGGAGACGATCCGAGACAACGCCACCTTCCTCGAGCCACGGCTGTTGGCCTCGGGGATGCACTACGTCTTCGTCAACGGCGAACTCGCCGTGGAAGACGGGGAGCCGACGCGATCGATGACGGGGCGCGTACTCCGAGGCGAGGGAGCTCGGCCGATCTCCTAGTGCCGGTTCGTGGCTAGCGGCACGTGGCCCTCTTCAGGAGGGCGGCGGCTCGCAGACGCTGTCGGCGCCTTCGCCGGCGAGGTCGACGCCGACCCAGAGATAGAGCGTCGTGTCCCGCGCTTCGCTCCAACGGAAGTCGAAGTCGACCTGGGCCGTGAGTCCGAACTCGTGCTCGAAGGTGACCCCGACGCCCGGCTCCGCATCCATACGGACCGTCTCTCCGCCGACGTTCTCTCGGGCCTCGATCGTGAACGACCCGGAGTGGCCGGGCCAGACGTTCACGCACCCGCGGAGGGTCATCGCCATCGACGGGATCGTAGGAGTCTTGAACGCTCCCTCTCCCGCAACGATGGGCACGTTGACCCATCCTCCCCCGTCGCGCACCCCGCTCATCATCTCGCTCACACCCTGCGCGGCCGCGTCGGTCGTGGGCAGCGCGAGCGCGATCGCGGCGGCGGCCGTCATGCAGGCTCGGAGGGTCGTGGACCGGGGCATCGTCGGCGGGGCGCTAGGGAGGCGAACTCCACTTGGACACCGGACCGGCGCGTTGAGGTCCGGCCGGCTGCTATAGGGGCGGTCGAAGGTTCGCCCGCGTCGACCGGACTCGATCGAGTGCCTCGGTCTGCACCTGGGCGACCGCGGCTTGGAATCGAGCGTCCGCTTCGACCGGGGCGAAGAGCTCGCTCCCGAGAATCCGCGTGTCGATGCCCGCCGGGGACAGGTCAAAGGCGAAGCGGAGCCACTCGATGGCCCGGTCGACGTCGCCCGTCCATCCGAAGTAGCTCGCCACGTCTTGGGCCACGACCTCCGGGCGGTACGGCCGATCTCCCAAGAAGGCGCCGTCGATGCGGTCGCTCGCCTCGGCGATGAGCGCACCGGCTTCGTCGGTTCGTCCGAGTTGGTGAAGGCATAGGGCGCGAACGAAGTCGTACACGCCGAAGTCGATGGTGAGGCACTCGGCGCCTTGTCCGGTCAGCGCCAACGCCCGTCCCTCGAACGCCATCGCCAACGTCAGCTGCTCCTCCAGGCGGTATGCTTCTCGGGACTCCTCGATCGTGACGTCGTATCGACCCAGCTGGAAGCCGAGGGACGCGAGGGCCGTGCGCCGGCCGGCTTGCAATGGGTCGAGATCGCGAGCTCGGGCAGCCTCCGCGAACGCCTCGTCGATCCGGCCGCGCTGCGCGAGGATCCGCGCGGACCAGCTCGGACCGTTCGGCGCATTCGGCGCGATCGCCTCCGCGCGGGCGAAGTCCGCTTCGGCGGAGTCGATCTGCATCCCGAGGAGCGCGCGCGCATATCCTCGCGCCGCATATCCGTTGGCGACGCCCGGGTCGGACGAGATCGCGGAGTCGGCCGCGAGGAGGGCACGCGCGGCGAGTTCGTAGCCGGGGACTCCCACGTCGTACTTGTAGTAGAGCGAGAGGGCGTACGCGGAGGAGAGCGCGGAGAGCGCCGGGGCTGAGGTCGGCTCCAGGGCGATCGCTTCGCGGAAGTGTTCGATCGCTTCTCGCATCGCTACAGGGGTGCGCTGACCGAGGGCTTCGTTGCCGGCGAGGTACGCTTCCCGACCGGGTCCGATCACCGTGCCGCCGGGGTCGAATCGGTTCTCGAGTTCGACGTCCACCAAGAACGAACGGGCCACCGTGTTGGCCAGTTGGCTCTGACTGACCGAGAGATCCTCGGGGTCGACGCGGTGCTGCCGGCGCGGGGAGAGAAAGCCCCCGAGCGTGGACTTGGACACGTTCACGATGAGCTCGCCGTCCCGACTCTCGATGTAGCCGTGGATGATGTGCTCCACGTCTAGCGTGTCGAGAAG
Source organism: Gemmatimonadota bacterium (assembly GCA_039030015.1). GTDB lineage: Bacteria > Gemmatimonadota > Gemmatimonadetes > Longimicrobiales > Gaopeijiaceae > UBA2589. The sequence continues at coordinate 37,756 of JBCCEZ010000012.1, forward strand.
CGCGGGAGTCCCGAGGCTGTCGTTCATCAGAGACGCTGTCGTGTACGCGTCGATGACACGAATCTCGGGTACGGACGCGAGGCGATCGATCACCTCGTCCGCCAACGACCGGCCGAGCACCTCGTGGCCCGGATCTCCAGTACGGTTCTCGAACGGCATCACGGCCACGGAGGCCACGTAGGCATCGTCCGCCGTCTGCCCACGAGAGTCCGAGAACCACCACATGCTCGCGGCGAGAAGAGCGACCGTCGTCAACGCGGCGACGAGGTACCGACCCAACGGGAAGGGGGCGGTCGAGGTGGGAGGAGGGGGCGGGGGAGGGGGAGCCGGCTGCGCAGCCCGCGCGACGGCCGATGCGAAGTCGCCGACGCTCCGGAAGCGGTCCTCGGGTGCGGTCGACAGAGCCCGGTCGACGACCCGCCCCAGCACGGAGGGCAAATCGCCCGGCGACTCGTTACCGTCGAGGCGATCGAGCGGTGCTCCGGTCAGCATCTCCACGACGACCGCGGCGAGGCCACGAACGTCGGTGTCCTCGTCCCCGTCGTCCGCACCGAGTGCGCTCGCGATGCCGAAGTCGGTGACGACCGCGTGTCCGCTCTGAAGGAAAATCTTCGAGGCCTTGATGTCTCGATGCACGACGCCGCGTTCGTGCGCGTGCTGGAGCACACCCGCGACCTGTCCGATGATCTGAACGGACTCCTCGGTGGGGAGCGGCCCGTCTCGGTCGATCCGGTCCCGGAGAGACTCTCCCTCGAGGAAGGGGGTGACGTAGTAGAGCGTCCCGTCGGCCTCCCCTGCGGCGTGCACCGGCACCACGTGCGGGTGCTGAAGTCGGGCTGCGACTTCTACTTCACGTACGAAGCGATCGCGTCCCAAGTCTGCGGTCAGGGCGTCGTCGAGAACCTTGATGACGACGTCGCGCTCCGGGAGCTCCTCGCGCGCCAGGTAGACACGGGACGTTCCGCCCCGATCGATCTCGCGAAGGAGGGTGTAGCGCTTCGGAAGCGCGGCCTGAAGTCGTTCCAGCTCCGTGGACACGGGACCCTAGACCGAAGGGACGGGGCACGGTGTGAACCTGCCGCGCGCGGAGGGGCGACGCCAGGGAAACAGATCCGCGTCGGGAGGCGTAGGGCAGGGCATGAGAAACTTCGTGATCCGGCTGCTGATGAACGCGTTCGCGCTGTCCGCCGCCGCATGGCTGATCGATGGAATTCGGCTGAGCGAAGACTTCGGCGACATCCTGATCGTGGCGCTGATCTTCGGTGTGCTCAATGCGTTGCTCAAGCCGATTCTCCTCTTCCTTTCCATCCCGTTCATCGTCGTCACCCTCGGCTTCTTCGCTCTGGTCGTGAACGGTGGGATGCTCTTACTGACGGCGCGCCTGAGCGATTCGTTAGTGGTGGACGGACTGGGCTCGGCGATCCTCGGCGCGATCGTGATTTCGATCGTGACGATGATCCTCGGTGGGGCGCTCGACGACGAGAAGAAGAGCAAGTCGAAGCGGTAGGAGCGGGCGACTGTTCGGCGCCTGCCGAGCCCCCTACCTTCCACTCGTAGCCGCCAGGGGCACCGCGGATGTCGCCGTGGTTGAGAACGACCCTTGGAACCTGATCCGGTTGAAACCGGCGTAGGGAGCGCGGCGCGGCGGGCTCGTGGTCCGCCACCTTCGCGCACCTCGCCATGGGGAGTATGTCATGAGCGAAGTGAACGGAACGAACGGCACCAACGGGCGGGCTCGGACGGCCCCGCGTACGGAAGACATCGGTACCGACTATCCCGGCGCGTTTCCCAACTCGAAGAAGGTGCACGTCGAAGGCTCGCGTGGTGTGCGCGTCCCCATGCGGGAAATCCATCTGACGGGTGGCGAAGCTCCCTTCCGCGTCTACGACACGAGTGGGCCGCGTGAGCTGGACGTCCGCCAGGGGTTGCCCGGCCTACGGGACGAGTGGATCCGCGACCGCGGCGACGTGGAGGAGACGGTCCGGACTCGCACGCCGTCGGGCCTGGTGGAGATGCCGGATGGACTGTCTCGGCGGACACTGCGCGGGACGGGCACCGTCACTCAGATGGCCTACGCCAAGAAGGGCGAGATCACGCCCGAGATGGAGTTCGTCGCGCTCCGTGAGGGAATGGCGCCCGAATTCGTGAGGGACGAGGTCGCGCGCGGGCGCGCCATCATCCCGGCGAACATCAATCACCCGGAGATCGAGCCGATGATCATCGGCCGGAACTTCAAGGTGAAGATCAACGCCAATATCGGGAACTCGGCGGTGTCGTCCTCGATCGAAGAGGAAGTTGAGAAGCTCCGCTGGGCGACGCTGTGGGGCGCCGACACGGTCATGGACCTCTCGACGGGCCAGAACATCCACGAGACCCGCGAGTGGATTCTGCGGAATTCTCCGGTACCGATCGGTACCGTCCCGATCTACCAGGCGCTCGAGAAGGTGGACGGCGTGCCGGAAGAGCTGACGTGGGAGATCTATCGGGACACGATCATCGAGCAGTGTGAGCAGGGTGTCGACTACTTCACGGTCCATGCCGGAGTGCTGCTCCGCTTCATCCCGATGACGGCCAACCGCATGACCGGCATCGTGTCACGAGGCGGCTCGATCCTCGCGAAATGGTGCATGGCTCACCACAAAGAGAACTTCACCTACACGCACTTCCGCGAGCTGTGCGAGATCATGGCCGCGTACGATGTGTCCTTCTCTCTCGGTGACGGCCTGCGTCCGGGCTCGATATACGACGCCAACGACGAGGCACAATTCGCCGAGCTGAAGGTGCAGGGCGAGCTGACCAAGATCGCGTGGGACCACGGCGTCCAAGTCATGAACGAAGGTCCGGGTCACGTGCCGATGCACCTGATCAAGGAGAACATGGAGAAGCAGCTCGAGTGGTGCGACGAAGCGCCGTTCTACACGCTCGGGCCGCTCACGACCGATATCGCGCCGGCGTACGACCACATCACGTCGGCGATCGGCGCAGCGCAGATCGGGTGGTACGGCACCGCGATGCTCTGCTACGTGACCCCCAAGGAACACCTCGGGCTTCCGAACCGCGACGACGTGAAGCGGGGTGTGATCACGTACAAGATCGCCGCGCATGCCGCCGACTTGGCGAAGGGGCACCCAGGTGCTCAGGCGTGGGACGACGCCTTGTCGAAGGCTCGCTTCGAATTCCGGTGGCGGGACCAGTTCAACCTCGCGTTGGATCCGGTGACGGCCGAGGAGTACCACGACGAGACGCTGCCGGCCGAAGGGGCGAAGGTCGCGCACTTCTGCTCGATGTGCGGTCCGAAGTTCTGCTCGATGAAGATCACCGAAGACATCCGGCAGTTCGCCCGCGAGCAGGGTCTGCTCGAGCACGAGGCGATCGACGCCGGTATGGAACAGATGGCCGAGACCTTCAAGGAGAAGGGCAGCGAGATCTACGTCGAGGCCGGAGACTGACGTCCGGCTTCGCGTCGTGTACGGCGGCGCCCGCTAGGCGAGGTGCGGCCTAGCGGGCGTCGACCGCGGCCTTCACGCCTTCGAGGAACGCCGCTCGGCGCCGTGATCGCTCGGAGTCGACCGGGACGGGCCACAAGCCGTGGGTCGCGATGACCAACTCTCGCGATGGGTCGATGTGGATGAGCTGGCCGAAGATCCCGTACGCCGAGTAGCTCCCGTCGGGAGAGAGCCACCACAGGTAGCCGTAGCCGTCGTTCGGCGCGGATGGTGTGGTCGACTCGGCCATCCAACCATCGGGCAGGCGAGACATGCCGTCGGAGCCGCGCCCCTCGTGTAGGGCGAACAGGCCGATTCGCGCGTAGTCGCGAAGCGTCGCGGAGACGCAGCACCCTCCGTGCTCCGGACCGCTGTCCTCGACGAGCCTCCAGTTCGCATCGGACTCCATCCCGAACGGCTCCCACACCTTTTGGTGCAGGTAGCTCGCCAGGTTGTTCCCGATGGCGCCCCGGAGGACGGCGCCGGCCAGGTGGGTTTCCCCCGTGCTGTAGTTGAACTCCGTCCCCGGGGGTGCGGCGCGCGGCTTGTCCTTGATGAAGTCGATCCGAGCGAGGTTGCTGAGCCCGATCTCCTGACTGACGTCCGCGGTGGGATCGGTGTAGTCCTCGTTCCACTCCACCCCGGATGCCATCTGGAGGAGGTCGCGCAGCCGAACACCGTCGTACGTGCTTCCGCGTAGGAGTGGGAGATAGTCGGCCGCGTTATCGTCGATGCTGGCGATGTACCCGTCTGCGATCGCCGCACCGTACAGGAGGGAAACGACCGACTTGGCCACCGAGTACGACACCCATACGTCGTCCGGCCCGTGGTCCATCGAGTAGCGCTCGAGGAGCACGGTGTCCCGATGGACGACGATCAGGCCCGCCATCTCGTTCGCTCGAACGAAGTCGTCGACGTCGAACGCTCCACCGTCGACCGAGACCGTCACCGCCAACTCGTCCCCGGCCGACCGGGGCATGGGTCGGGGGTTGGTGCTCGCTGGAACGGATCGAGTCCCGAAGAGGAGGTCGTAGTTCGGGAAACCGGCGCGCTGTTGCTCCGGCGTCCAGAAGAGAACGCTGTCGGGGTGTCCGAGAGGAAGCTCGGAGGCGAGCGTCGCCTGCGACGAATCCCCGTCCCCTGGCGTTTGGGGCGAGGAGCACGCGGCCAAGGCCACGATTCCCACGGCACCGATTCGCCGAAGCGTCAGCCCGCGCAGGGCCTTGGTGATCTGGTCTATTGTCGGTTCCCCGTCACCGTGACGGTCCCACTGCAGCTCGATGCCCCGTCGGTCCACGTCCACGTCGATCCGCCTGTGAGCGTCGAGTTCTCGTTCGCGAATGTGACGGTGTACTCCTCGGTGGTCGTTCCGCCGTCGTCCGGATAGGAGCCGTTCCACGTCCCGGTTGTTCCCGTGAGGGAGCCGGTGTAGTCGGTGCCGTCGATCGTGACGGTGAGTGTGGTCCCGCTCTGCTCGATCCGAGCCGAGACGGAGTAGTTGTCGGTTCCCTCGCCGCAGTTCGTGGCGTCTTCGAAGGCTTGAATCGACCAGATGCCGGCGACGCCGCCCTCCGGCCCCATCGGCGCGTCCTCGCCGCACGCCAGCAGTGAACACGCGGCGAATACGGTGGCGAATGCACGGTATGTCATCCCGACCCCTCCCGAGTTGTGTGAGGCACCGAACCTCATCGGGGAGGTGGAGGGGGTCAACACCCGTCGCCGAGTCGACCCGCGAAGCAGAAGCCTCGTTACATGGCGGGTGCGTCGAGCAACCGAGAGAGGACGCGACCGAACGCCCCGATACTGACCTCTGAACCCATCGAGGAGGGCAACATGGGGTTTTGGACGCGAGTCGTCGTGTGGGGCGTGCTCATCGGCGCGTCCTCACCGACCTTGAGTGTGGAAGGACAGCAACGTGTGGTCGATCCGGTGGCGCGGGCCGTCGCGTCCACGACCGGGCCCGGCGGGCGGATCCGACTGACCCTACCGAGTGGGGCGTACGTCGTGGGCCGCGTGGCCGCCGTCGCCGACTCCGGAGTCACGATCCAGCCGCGGATCGGCGCGTCTCCGCGCCCGGCTCCCGCCCCGGTTTTTGTCTCTGCGGTCGAGACTCCGCGCGTCGAGGTGGGGCGAGCCCACACGGGTCGCGGCGCCGCTTGGGGGGGCATCTTGGGCTTCAGTTTCGGCGTCGTCGCGGCGCTCCCGCTCGTCGACCTTCTCGGCTCCGAGGGGTGGTTCGTGGTGATTCCGTTCGGCGCGGCCACCGGGTTGGTCGGAGCCGGAGCGGGGGCCTTGGTGGGTAGTGCGTTCACGCGTTGGGACGTGGTGTACCAACGGCGCTAGGCTAGTGGTCGTCCGACATCGGCCGGCCCGCGAGGAAGTCCACCGCCAGAGTCGCCATCGCCCGCAACCCGATCGGGAGAGCTCGTTCGTCTGCGTAGAAGTAGGGGGAGTGGTTCGGGTGCACGAGTCGCAGGTCGTCCGCCCCGACGCCGAGCCCGATGAACATGCCGGGTACCTCGTTGGCGAAGTAGGAGAAGTCCTCCGCGCCCGTCGCGGGCGGCATGATGTTCACGCCCTGCCCGGCGACCCGCTCGAGAGACGGAACCATGCGGCGCGTGAGCGAGGGGTCGTTCACGGTGACCGGGTACCCCAGACTGATCGTGACTTCGGCTTCGGCCCCGTTCGCCGCCGCGACGCTCTCGGCCAGACGACGGACTCGTTCGTGCACGAGGGTTCGTGTATCGGGATTGAGCGTACGGATCGTTCCGATCATGAGGACCGTATCCGGGATGATGTTCCCCCGGTTGCCGCCTTCGATTTGGCCGATCGTCACGATGGCCGGCGAATCCGTCAGGTCGACCTGTCGGCTCACGACGGTTTGTAACCCGTTGATGATCTGCGCCGATGTGACGATCGGATCGACGCCGCCCCACGGCATGGCACCGTGTGTTTGGGTTCCCCTCACCACGATGCGGAGGCCGTCCGACGACGCGAGCATCCCGCCCTCGCGGTACATGATGGTGCCGACCGGCGCAGGGAAAACATGCAGACCGAAGACCGCGTCGGGCCGTGGGTCGTCGAAGGCGCCGTCCGCGAGCATGGGCTCCGCTCCACCCGGGCCCTCTTCGGCCGGCTGGAAGAGGAACACCACATTGCCCGGTAGCTCGTCCCTCATCTCGGCGAGGATCGACGCGACGCCCATCAGAATGGCTACATGGTTGTCGTGACCACACGCGTGCATGACGCCGACTTCACGCCCCTGCCACTCGGCGCGGACCTGGGACGCGAAGGGCACGTCCGCGAGCTCGGTGACGGGCAGCCCGTCCATGTCGGCTCTCAGTGCTACGGTCGGCCCCGAACGCGCACCGCGGAGCACGCCGACCACACCCGTGCCCCCGACCCCTTCGCGGACCTCGATGTCGAGGGAACGCAGGTGTTCGGCGACGAGAGCCGCCGTACGAAACTCCTGCATGCCCAACTCGGGGTTCGCGTGAATGTCCCGTCGCCACTCGACCACCTGCCCGGTGAGCGCTTCGGCCAGCTGGTCGACCGTGCCGTGGAAGGCGTCGGCGGTCTGGGCCGAAACCGGCGTGTGCATCAGTGCGAAGGCGAGGGGGAGGGCGAGAACGCGACGAATGGACATGAGATCGGGGCCGGTGGGGTACGATGCGGTACCCTACCGGCCCCGTGAGGACCCGAGCAAGTGCGCGCTCCCGACGCGCCGTTGCGATTACACGCCGCCGCCACTCCTGCGGATACGATCCCGGAGGATCCGCCGGTCGTTGATGACCTGGTCTCCAGCCGGGAGATTGGGACCCAGTTGGCCCCCGCGGTTTCTGCGGATGGCGCGCCGGACGCGGTCGATTGCTTCGGCCGGCGGGACACCGTCCCGGATCAACCGTCGGACCCGCGCCGAGATGTTCAACATGTTCTGGTCTTGGACACGTTGGTCCATCGACTGGCGAAGCACGGCGATGGCCCGGTCGGCCGGGACACCACTCTCGACGAGCTCGGACAGGACGAGCAGTGCGATCGGAGAACGGGGCCGATCCGTCGGGAGCGAGCGAAGGGCTTCGGTCGGGACGCCCCGTTGGATCGCGTCGGCACCGGCGATCACGAGCGGAATCGAGGCCTGGGGCCCGAGCGCACCGCGCGACTGACCGAGCCGGCCGGCGTACGCCCGAACGCCCGGCATGAACCGGTCGCTCGGAATGCCCTTGGCCGTTCCCTCGATCGCTTTGGCGAAGAGGGGCTCGGAAGGCACGCCCTGCGACTCCATCTCAGTGACGAGTGCGGTCACTTCCTCGAAGACAGCGGGAGGGAGCACCTCCTGAGCCCGCACGCGGGCCGCCTCTCCTGTGACCTCCTGGCCACTCGACGCGATCGGGGTGCCGATCACCGCCATCGCCGTGAAGGTGAGCGCCGACAATCGGCGCAGAAGTTCGGTCCTCATGGTGTCGCTCCTTCGATTACGAGGGTCGCGTTCATGCGCCCCCACTCATCCGGCACGACGTCGGGAGCGTCGTCCGGCACATGCCACGTTCCGTCGATCAGGAAGCCGAAGTGGTGGATGCCCACCGGTACGGCCACCTCCACACTCCATCTCGATCCGTCCCACTCCATCAAGACGGGTTGCCACAGGGTAAAGTCACCGGTGACGGACACCGACTCCGACTCCGGTGGCGCCTCGACCGAGAAACGGACCCGGTTGGACGCAGCTCCGTATTCCACGATCCGCGCGATCGCCAGATCGACCGACGGAAGCGTCGGTGTGTCCGACACGATGCTACGACCGACCAGGAAGCCGCCGCTCCCGCTACCCGGCTGCGCCAGCGTCAACGGGTCGGGGTCGGTCCGTCCAAAGAAGCCGCGGAGGCTCCACAACGAACCGAGCGGGAGAACCAGAGCGATCCCGCCGGTCGTCTCCGTCGACGTGGGGGTCGTCCATCGATCGACCTGGATCTCGGCGAGCCCCCAACGTCCCGCAAAGACGAGTCGTCCGCCCACATTCGCGTAGTCCCCGGCGGCGGTGCGGTGCCATCCCCCGGTAACACCGATGTTCGACGTGACCGGGCCGACGGAGAACTCTCCCTGGGTGCCGTAGCGCCACAGATCGTTGTCGAAGCGACGCCGCGGACCGTCCTCCCGGAGGAAGAGTTCGATCTGGGAGAGACCGACGCCTCCGACTCCGCTGACCTCGAAGCCGATGCGCGGGGTCCGTACGCGGAGGGACGGCCCCCCTTCGGCCGCGAAGGCCCGAAACGGATACGGGGTCTGAGCACCGTGCCCCATCAGGCGCACGTCGAAGACCCCGCGGGCATACGGTCCCCAACGATCGACGAGAGAGCCCTCGAGGACGCCGGCGAGGAAGTTGCCCCCCGCGGCGTCGTTGAGCGTTTGCCCGAGGAGGACGGATGCGAAGATGCCCGACCCGTTCGTTCTGAAGTGGCTGGCTCGGAGGCCGGCCATCAGATAGCGCGCCACATCCCCTTCGATCCCGATCGGGGGACCGACCTGGGATCCGCCGAACTCGAGGGTCAGATCGCTCTGTGCCTCGATGGCCGGCGGGCTGCCCAGCGCGGCCGCGCACAGCACGGTCGCGACGAGAGCCGGGGTGAGGGTTCGCGGGGACATGAGGTCGCTCAGTCGCCTGCGCTGACGGCGAGCACGGCGTTCTGGTTACCGAAACCGTCGTCCGAGTAGCGTTCGGCGTTCGGATCTGTCTGCCAATCGGATCCGTCGACGAGGAACATGTAGCTGTGCACGCCGGGCTGGATCGGTACCCGCCCGGTCCACACCCCGTCACCATCGGTGTCGTCGAGGGTGAACGTCGGCTCCCACTCCGAGAAGTCGCCGACGACGGCCACGCTTTGTTCCCCCGGCGCCTCTAGGACGAACTGGACGAAGACCACCGACTCGGTCACGCCACCCGCGACGTCCGGGCCCGCCGGCTCGGCGCTCGGCCATGCGAGCACGGCCGCGAAGGCCGCCATGACGACTCCGGCCGCGAGCGGGGGCACCCGGACCTGGGCGGGTCGCACCAACCAGCCCAACGTCCGGCCGATCAGCCCCTCGCGGGGTAGGGCCTCGATCTCGCCCATGACCTTCTGCTCGAGCCACGGGGGCGCGCCGCCATGCGAAGGCTCGGCCCTACGGAACGCGGCGACCATACGATCCCACTCGTCGACGACCGTCTTCTCGTCGGGCGCCAATTGGTGCGCCGACAACTCGCCGTCCAGGTGTCGGTGGATGTCGTTCTTCATGCGTACTCCTCCAGCAGCCCACGCAGGGCCTCACGTGCGCGGTGAACGCGCATCTTCAGCGACGCGACGGACGTGTCCATCACGGCCGCGATCTCTTCGTAGCTCCGGCCTTCGACGTGCTTGAGCACGAACGCCTCCTTCTGTTCCGGCGTCAGGGCATCGAGCGCGCCCCAGATCTTTCGCCGGATCTCTGCTCCCTCGGCGGCGGCTTCCGGACTCGGACCTCCTTGAATGGCGCCGGCCACGACGGACAACGACACGTCCTTGCGCCGCCCGCGCACGTGGTCCTTGCAGAGGTTGGCCAAGATCCGGAAGAGCCAGGCGCCGACGCGTTGGGGGTCCTTGCAGTGGCGGAGCTTTTTGAAGCCCTTCACGAACGCCTTTTGCACGAGGTCCGCCGCGTCGTCCGACGATCCCGTCATGCGCAGCGCGTGGCCGTGCAGCGTATCGCCGTACCTGCGCACGAGCAGGCGGAAGGCGTCCCGATCTCCATCGAGGACGTCTCGCACCACCTGCTCGTCGGTTCGTTCGACCTGGGCCATGCCACCCCCGGATCCTGACTCCAACACCGCAATGATACCGATGCGGGCGTCGGATCCCCATGGAATTCGACGCTCGCATCGTACCGGTGCCTCCTTGATTCGCCCGCTGGGGCGGGCGTGTTCGACTACAAGACGGTCGAAAGGGCTCGGAGGTAACGCGGCCTTGGACGGCGGGGTCGGGGACCCTTTACATTCGGGCGCTTTTCAGTGGCCACTCAAGGGCGGGAATGTGAAGCGCATCCTCATCACAGGAGCGGGCGGACAGATCGGGTCGTGGCTCGTGCCGCGGCTCCGCGAGCTGTACGGGGCGGATGCCGTCATGGCGACGGACGTTCGAGATCTCGGGGAGGAGAGCGCTGGTGCCGGACCGAGCCAGCGGCTCGACGCCACCGACGCTCAGGCCGTGGCCGATGCCGTGACGCGGCACGAAGCCGATACCGTGTACCACCTGGCCGCCATTCTGTCCGCGACGGGTGAGCACAACCCGATGCGCGCCTGGCAGGTGAACATGGGGAGCCTCGAAGCGGTGCTCGAGGTCGCTCGCGAGCGAGGGTGCGCGGTCTTCACGCCCAGCTCGATCGCAGCCTTCGGCCCCTCCACCCCGAAGGACCCGACCCCGCAGGACACCCTCATGCGACCGGCCACGATGTACGGGGTCACGAAGGTCTCGGGGGAGCTGCTCTGTGACTACTACTTCACCCGCTTCGGTGTGGACACACGGGGGGTGCGCTTCCCGGGCTTGATCTCGTACGGCGCTCCTCCCGGGGGCGGTACGACCGATTGGGCTGTCGACATCTTCTACCAGGCGGTCGAGCACGGTCGGTACACGTGTTTCCTTGGGCCGGATAGCCAGCTCGACATGATGTACATGCCGGACGCGATCGATGCGCTGATCGAACTCATGGAGGCCGACGGAGCGAGGCTTCAGCACCGGAACGCCTTCAACGTTACGGCCATGCAGCTGACGCCCGAGGGTCTCACCAAGGAGATCCGGGCCCACCTCCCCGACTTCGAGATCGACTACGAGGTCGATGACCTTCGACAGTCGATCGCCGACTCGTGGCCCGACCGAATCGACGACTCGGCGGCCCGCGCCGAGTGGGATTGGTCTCCCAACTTCGACGCGGCCGCGATGACCGCAGACATGCTCCACCACCTCTCTCAACCGTAGGAACGGGAACACGATGCCGATCGATCGACTCCGTGGCGTACTGAGCAACCACGTCGAAGGGCTACATGAAGCAGGAACCGCGAAGGGTGCCGAGACCGTGGTGGTCGGAGTGAAACGAGCAGAAGGCGAGCGCGGCCCTCGCTTTCTCCTCCGTGGGGAAGGAGAGAAGGAGTTCATGCGTATGAACTCCAACTCGTACATGGGGCTCGGGCTTCGGGACGAGGTGATCGCGGCCGAAGAGGGGGCGACCGCGGAGTTCGGCGCGGGCCCCGGCGCCGTCCGCTTCATCTCGGGGAGCTACGACGCGCACCTACAGCTCGAAGCGGAGTTGGCGGCGTTCCACGGGCGGGACGCAGGGATGATCTTCTCATCCGCCTACGCCGCCATCGTGTCCACGATCACCCCCCTGGTGACGAAGGACACGGTGTTGATCTCCGATGAGCTCAACCACAACTGCATCATCAACGCGATGCGGCTGTCGCGGCCGGCCGGGAAGGCGATCTACGCGCACAACGACATGGCCGAGCTCGATGCCGCGCTGACCGAGTGGAAGGGCAAGGCGAAACGCGCCCTCGTGGTGACGGATGGAATCTTCTCGATGCGCGGGGATCACGCGCCGCTCGACGAGGTCATGGAGATCTGCCGCAGGCACGACGCGGACTACCCCGAGAACGCCGTGTGCATCGTGGACGACTCACACGGAGTGGGCGCGTTCGGCAACACCGGCCGGGGTACCGAGGAGTACACGGCCGCACCCAAGGTGGACATTCTCGTCGGAACTCTCGGGAAGGCGTTCGGGGTGAACGGAGGGTATGTGGTCGCCGACAAGGACTCGATCGCCTTCCTACGCGAGTCGTCGCAGATGTACATCTACTCGAACCCGATCACGGTCGGAGAGGCGGCCGCAGCACGAGCCTCCCTCGCGATCGTGGCGTCGGACGAGGGGGAGCAGATGCTCGCGCGGCTCCGTGGGCTCACGAGCCGCTTCGAGGAGGGCCTCGGACGCATCGGGATCGAGACGATCCCGGGGGACCATCCGGTGGTCCCGCTCATGATCCGTGACACGGCGAAGACCCACGCTCTGGTGCAGCACCTGTACGACAAAGGCGTGCTCGTCACAGGGCTGGCGTACCCGGTCGTTCCACGTGGCGACGAGGAGATCCGCACTCAGATCAACGCCGATCACACCGAGGCGGACATCGACCACGTGCTGGGGATCCTGGAGGCGTACGTCTCGGGCGCGTAGTACGTTCGGCAGGTATCCCGCTCAGAGGACCCGCCGATGTCCAACTCAGAAGAACGACGCTCCGATTTCACGGTCCGGGAGCACGTCCGTACGCTGCTGACGCTGATCCGTGACTTCTACACGACGTGCCACATGGTGTCGGTCGGGCAGTTGGAACCGGCCAAGGCCAAGGCGAAGGCCAAATCGGTCGAGGAGCAGCTCAGTGGGATGATGACCGAGATCCTCGAACGTCTGGAGCAGATGGACGAGGACGACGCGTCTTCGGATGGAGGCACGAGCGATGGCTGACCCGACACCCCCCGTCGCGGATGACGCCCGGGCTGCGGTCTCGCGTCGCACCATGCTTCGCGCCGCGGCCGGCACGCTGGGTGCCGCGCTCGGTGCTCCGTTCGTCAACCTGGGTCGCTTCGAGCTCGCGGGCTTGACCCAGAGTCAGGAGTACACGCGCCGCTGCATCGACCTCGTCACCGAGTCCTTGGTCATCGACATGCTGGGCCTCACCACGCTCAACAGTGAGGTGCGGACCCGTTGGGGCGCGGACTTCTCCGGCATGACCGAGGAGGACATTCAGGAGTTCCGCGACTCCGAGATCGACGTCCTACACATCGCGCGTGGGATCGGCGGTCGCACGATCGAAGAGGTACACGTCAACGTCCTGGCCTTCGTCGCGCAGTTCAACTCGATCATCGCGAATCGTCCGGATGTTTTCGTGCGGATCGATTCGGCGGACGATCTCGCCGCGGTCCACGGCTCGGAGCGGACCGGCATCCTCATCGGGATCCAGGACTCGGCCCACTTCCGGACGGTCGAAGATGTCGACCTCTTCTACCAGTTGGGTCAGCGAGTCGGTCAGCTCACGTACAACAGCCGCAATATGCTCGGCAACGGAGCGACCGAGCGGATGGACGGTGGCGTGAGCGATTTCGGCGTCCAGGTCATCGACCGTATGAACACGCTCGGGATGGCGGTCGACGTATCCCACTGTGGAGACAACACGACCCTCGACGCCTGTGAGATCTCCCGAGCCCCCGTCCTCTTCACGCACTCGAATGTTCGGGCGTTGGCCGAAGGGCACCCCCGATGCAAAACGGACGAGGCCATTGTGCGCATGGCCGAGACGGGCGGGGTCATGGGGATCACCGGCGTCCGCATGTTCGTCAGCGGCGAAGAGCCCACGACGATCGAGCACTTCCTCGACCACTTCGATCACGTGCGGGACTTGGTCGGTGTCGAGCACCTCGGCATCGGCTCCGACATCGACCTGCACGGCTACGACGACATGCCCCCCGCGGAGTATGCCGCGCTGAAGTCGGGCTATCGAGGCTCGTACGCCTTCCGAGACAAGATCGACATCGACGAGATCGCCCACCCCAAGAGGATGTTCGATGTGACCGACGGCCTCATCCGTCGCGGGTACACCGACGAGCACATCCGAGGCATCCTCGGCGGCAATTTCCAGCGAGTACTCGGAGAGATCTGGGCCGGGATGTAGCCGTCGCTTAGTTGGCGGGACCCCGGTAGGGTTGGTGGCAGCTGCCGCACGTCCCCTGGACGGCCTGGAGAGCGCTACCGATCGCCTCCGAGTCGCCGCTGCGCGATGCGGTGACGAGTCGTGCCGTCGCGTCTTGGATTTCGCTCACCTTGTCCATGAAGTCGTCGCGGTTCTCCCAAATGGCCGGGAGCGCACGTGAGCCGGGGCCGTCGGAACCCTCGGGGAAGGCGTTCGCCAGAGCCGTGGCCATGCGCTGAAAGGCGATCGCGTGGTGCTCGGCATGCCCGATCGGAGCCGCGTCACCCATCGCGGTTCGCACCCCACCCATGTGCATGCGAAATGCTTGCATCAGAGACTGGCGGTACTGGGCTTCGGGGGAGGCGTCCTGGGCATGAACCAGCGCAGGTGCGCCGAGGGCCACCAAGGCCGCGAGGGCGAAGCTCGTGGTCATCGTTCGGATCGGACGTGTCATCACTGCTCCGCGAGGCTTTTGGGGGCTGCGCCCCCCGGGGTCCGTACTTCTACGGACCGATCCTAACCCCCGTCCTCGGGGAGCGCGAGCGCGATAAGACGACCGGTCGTATCGCGGTCCCCGACGGCCACGACGATGAATTGCCGGCCGTCCGCCATGTACGTCATGGGGGCACCCGACGTGCCCGCAGGCAGCATCGTCTCCCACACGACGTGCCCCGTTTCCTTGTCCCAAGCGCGGAAGGCTTTCCCCCCGGCAATCGGGAGGATCGAGAGGGCGTCCTCGGTGCCTTCCCCGATGAAGAAGAGGGTTTTGGTCAGCAGTGGGGCGGGGCGACCGCGTTGCCCGAGCCATGGGAGGTCGAGGTGCTCGATCACCGGGTGGTCACGAGGTCCGGGTCCGTTCGCCCTCATCCACACATGGTCTCCCGTATGCATGTCGATGGCCGTGATGCGCCCATACGGCGGTTTGAGCAGCGGGAGGCCGCCGGGCATCGGTACTTCGCGTGGTAGGCCACGGATGTAGCGGTGGTCCGACGAGTCCGGGAGCGGCGGAGGAACGAGCGCCGTGACGTTCGGGGACGTGACCGACGGCACGTACAGCATGCCTGTTTCGGGGTCGACGGCCGCGCCGCCCCAGTTCGCTCCCCCGACCCAACCCGGCATCAGGATCGTGCCCTCTTTCCCGTCGACACCCTTCACGGTCGGCGGCGTGAAGATCGGCCCGTACACGAAGCCGTCCAGAATCTCCTCGGCCTCCGCCCGGAGCTCGGGCGTGAAGTCGATGAGGTCGTCGACGGTGATGCCTTGGTGGTCGAATGGGAGCGGCCAGGTCGGGAACGGTTGTGTTTCCGCGGCCAACTCCCCGGGTACGGGCGACGGAGGCACCGGTCGGTCCTCGATCGGCCAGATCGGCTCGCCGGTCTCTCGATCGAGAACGTAGACCCACGCCTGTTTCGAGACCTGGGCGACGGCTTTGACCGGGCGCCCATCCACCACGATGTCGAGCACGTTGGGTGCCGCCGGTGGGTCGTAGTCCCAGAGTCCGTGCCGGACCATCTGGTAGTGCCACACCCGTTCTCCGGTCTCCACGTCGACCGCCACGACCGACTCGCCGTACAGGTTGTCCCCGTGGCGGGCTCCTCCATACCAGTCGTTCGTCGTCGTCTTGAGCGGCAGGTATACGTGCCCGAGCTCGTCGTCGGCGGACATGAGCGTCCACACGTTTCCGTTCCCGCTGTAGACCCACGACGAGTCCGCCCACGTTTCGATCGCGGGGTCACCCGCCTCGGGAATCGGATTGAATCGCCAGCGGAGCGCTCCGGTCCTCACGTCGTATGCGCGGACGTACCCCGGGGGTGCGGTGACCCAGTTGCGGTTAGGGACCATGGCGGTCGCCCCGACGATCACGACGTCACGGACGACGAGGGGTGCCGAACTCCACGAATACGTCAGCACACGGGGGTCCGGGTCGTCGGCGAGGTCGACGGCCCCTCCCGTTCCGAAGGCCGGATCGGGCTCTCCGGTCTCTGCATCGAGGGCGACAAGGAATTCCCCGGAGCCCAGGAAGACCCGCTCCTCACCGCCGTCACTCCAGTACGCCACGCCTCGGTTCGAGCGTCCGCCGGGAGTCTCGCGCAATCCCGAGGCGTACGGGTCGTAGCGCCACAGCTCGTCCCCAGTCTCCGGATCGAGCGCGGCGGCTTGGCCCATGTTGGTGGACGTGTACAGTCGATCACCGACCTTGATCGGCGTCGCCTGGAAGTTCGGGTTCACTCGAGCGCCCGCGTGCTCCCCCGTGAGATGGTAGTCGGCCGACTCCCACACCCAGGCGACGTCGAGACCGGAGATGTTCTCGGCGTCGATCTGGTCGAGCGGGGAGTACTTCGTCGCTTCGAGATCCCGTGCGTAGTGCGGCCAATCCCCGTCGGGGATGGCGGCGTCGTCCGAGGGTGAGCACGAGGCGAGCACCAGGGCGAAGACTACGAGGGCACGCGACGACGGCATGCGGTGCTCCGATCGGGTCCGATAGAAGGGCCACGCGAAGATACGCCGTGTTGCCGCGGGTCGCTCGCGGGGACATCGTCTGCGCGGCGCAGAGCTGTAAGAGGGTCGGCGGGTGAGCGAAGGGCAACCGAGCGAGGGCGACGAGACCGAGTCGAGCGAGCCGCGTTACGACGAGACGTGGTGGCAGGTCCTCGTCCACGCCATCAAGGGCACGGGCGGTGATCCGACGAAAGGCCCCCTCGTGCGAGCGATCGTGCTGTTGGCCGTCCCGATGGTCCTCGAGATGGCGATGGAGTCGGTCTTCGCCGTCGTCGACATCTTCTTCGTGTCGCGACTCGGGGACGATGCGATCGCCGGCGTCGCGCTCACCGAATCGGTGCTCACGATCGTCTATACGGTCGCGATGGGGTTGGGCATCGGGGTGACCGCGATGGTGTCCCGCCGCATCGGCGAAGGGGACGAGGAGGGGGCGGCGCGGGCCACCGCACAGGCGGTGATCTTCGGGACGGGGCTCGCCGCGTTCATCGGGGTGGTGGGGGCGGTGTATGCCGACGACGTCCTGCGCCTCATGGGCGCGAGCGAAGCGACGGTCGCGATCTCGGTCGGATACACCCGCATCCTCCTGGGCGGCAACGTCGTCATCATGCTGCTCTTCCTGCAGAACGCGGCGTTCCGCGGGGCCGGGGATGCAGCGATTGCTATGCGCGTGCTCTGGCTCGCGAACGGCCTCAACATCATCCTCGATCCGCTCCTCATTTTCGGGATCGGGCCCTTCCCCGAGCTCGGCCTTCAAGGGGCCGCGATCGCGACGACGATCGGTCGGGGTACGGCCGTGCTGGTGCAGCTGTACACACTCTTCCGCCTGGGCGGGCGGCTGCGGGTCCAGCTGTCCCATCTTGGGCTACAGCTGTCCCTGATGGCGCGGCTCGTTCGGCTGTCGGCCACGGGAACGTTCCAGACCTTCATCGGAATGGCGAGCTGGATCGGACTTGTGCGGATCACGGCGGAGTTCGGTGCCGAAGCGCTGGCAGGGTACGCGATCGCGATCCGGGTGGTCCTCTTCGCGATCCTCCCCGCGTGGGGACTCTCGAACGCCGCGGCGACGATGGTCGGTCAGGGGTTGGGAGCGAACGACCCCGATCGAGCGGAAAAGGCCGTGTGGGTCGCGGCGAAGATGGACCTCGTCTTCCTGGGTGCCCTCGGGGTGTTCTTCGTCGTCTTCGCCCCTCAGATCGTGAGTCTCTTCGGTGGGACCGGAGAAGCGAGTCGATATGCGATCCTGTGCCTTCGAATCGTGGCGGCCGGCTTCCCCTTCTACGCCTATGGGATGGTCGTCACGGCCGCCTTCAACGGGGCGGGAGCCGTGTGGACCCCCACGATCATCAACCTCTTCTGCTTCTGGCTCTTCGAGATCCCCTTCGCTTGGGTGCTCGCCTTCACCTTGGGCATGGGGCCCACCGGTGTGTTCATCGCGATGGCGGTGTCATACGCGGCGCTCGCCGTGGTGAGCGCGCTGATCTTCCGAAGAGGCACGTGGAAGGCCGCCTCGGTCTGACCGCACGTCACGAACTCGGCGCCGGACATCGCGCCGGCTTGTCACCGTGGGGGAGGTCCGCGCACTGTGCACGCTTCCCGATCCGGCGAGGGGGGGGCATCCGCTCCATCCGACGGTCGGTTCGCACGAGGGACGCCTCTGGGGAGGCGTCGGCACATCAGAGGAGAGACGATGTCTATTCGCGCACAGGGCGTGCCGAGCGAGGTCGAACGGCGCGCCTTCCTGAAGGGCCTCGTCGCGGCGGCTGCGGCGGGAGCATTGAACCCCTCCGAGCTGCTCGCCGCCGCCCCTGACCCGAGGTCCCGCGCGGAGCTGGAGTCTCTTCTCGAGCAGGCTCAAGAAGGTCCACCCCTCGTTCCACTCGGGAATGGTGAACACCCGGCCCTCGTCTATCAGGCGTATCCGGGCGGGACCGGCGCGCTCTACCGTCGCTGGGCCGAGGAGGGGATCGACCCCTTCGAGCGGCACGACATCCCGATCGAACCGTGGACGCTTCCGGTGCCGGGCAACGCCGCGGACATCGCCTTCCTGCCGGTAGATCGACTGGCGGCGCTCATCCAGGGCCGACACATCACTTCGGTCGAGCTCACGGAGATCTATCTCGACCGGATGAGGCGCCTCGATCCGCAGCTGCTTTGCGCCGTGTCGATCCTCGAGGGCCGTGCCCTTGAGGAGGCTCAGCAAGCGGATGCCGAGATACGGTCGGGGATCATCCGTAGTCCGCTTCATGGAATCCCGTACGGCGTGAAGGACCTCTTCACCGTCACGGGCACACGGACGACGTGGGGATCGGACTCGTTCTCCGACCAACAGATCGACGAGGACGCCGACGTCGTCATCCGCCTCCGGGAAGCCGGTGCCGTCTTGATGGCCAAGCTCGCCACGGGTGAATTCGCTGCCGGAGATCGGTGGTACCGTGGGCAGACGAAGAACCCGTGGAACGTGGACGAGGGCTCGAGCGGTTCGTCAGCCGGTCCGGGCTCCGCTACGGCGGCCGGAACCGTCGGCTTCGCCATCGGCACCGAGACCCAGGGTTCGATCGTGTCTCCGGCGCGCCGGAACGGGCTGAGCGCGTTGCGGCCCACCTTCGGCCGGGTCAGTCGAAGCGGGGGGATGGTCCTCTCATGGAGCATGGACAAAGCCGGACCGATGTGCCGAACGATCATGGGGTGCGCACTCGTCTTCAACGAGATCCACGGCGCGTCCGAGAACGATCCGGCGTCGATGACGGGCCCCTTCCGCTTCGATCCGACGGCCGATGTGCGCCGCTACCGTGTCGGACACGATGAGGACGCACCGGAAGACTTCCTGACCCAGCTGCGTGTCATGGGGCTCGATGTCGAGCCGATGCCCGAACTACCTCAGGGACGCTCGAATGCGCTCAGCGTCGAATCGTCCGCCGCGTTCGACTTCTTCGTGTCGCCGGATGGGGAAGAGCCCGAGCCGGTCCCGGACGACATCGAGGACCCGCGTGAGCGCCGACGCCGAGGCCGCTTCCGGGGTGGGCGGGACACCCGAGCCCTCGATTACGTGCAGGGCCAGCGTCGCCGGTTGGCCCTGATGAAGGATGTGCAGGAGACCTTCCAAGGCTTCGACATGTTCGTCTCGGGGGGTGGCCACGTCGGCCTGACCAACCAGACCGGTCATCCGGCCGCGATCGTCCAATACGGCTTCGGCGTGCGCAATCCTGACGCGGACAGCCCGACGACGATGCCGCTCACCACGACGATCCTCGGAGACCTCTTCGCGGACGACAAGATCCTGAACCTGGCGCACGCCTTCCAGCGACGGACGGATTGGCATCTGCGGAGACCCGCGCTGGACTGACGCCCCTCGAACTACCGGGTGAAGAGGAGGAGCACGCCGTAGCGTGCGTCCGGGTAGCGTGCCTGCGCCGCGACCCGCGAAAGGAACTCGACCCGCCGGAGCGCGAGTGGCTGAATGTCGAGAAGGGTGAACTGCGGGTCGACGAGGCGAAGGCCGTCCAGGTAGACCTCTGGGAGCTGGCAGTCGTTGGTCGCGTTCGTGCGCATGTACTGAACGCAGATACCGAGTCGGGTCTGGTTCGGGTTGCTCGGGTGGACCGCCCACGACGCTCGATAGACCCAGAGTCCGGGCACATTCGCGTGTAGGAGTACGTCGGCGACGTCGCGGGCCCCTAGTGAGAGTTCTTCGAGCTGCGTGGCGTCCAGGAAGTCGACCCGAGTGCCGCTCCGGCGAGCCTCGGCCTCGGCAGCGGATACCACGGAGACCTCGATCGGGTCGAGCTCGACGGCCTCGGGAGCCAAGAGCACATCCACGTGCGTCGACCCGCTCGCGGCGATGTCGATCGTATCCGTGTTCAACCCGTAGGCGATGTGGCCCACCTCGAAGCCCTGTCGGCCGGGCGCGATGGACTCGATGTGGAAGCGGCCCTCTTCGTCGCTCAAGACCGACACTCTGCCCACGACGATCCGAACCGACTCGATGGCTTGGCCCGTCGTCGCGTCTCGAACCTCACCCGTGAGCGCCACACCGGTCTGCAGTGGAACAGACACGCGCGCGGTGCCGACTTCGCCTTCTTCCATGCGTACCCGAACCGGCTCGCCTTCCACGCCGAGCGCCGTCGCGAAGAGGGTCACCTCGGTCCTCGTCGGCACGTTGCACAGGGTGAAGCCCCCCGCGCCGTCGGTTTCGGTCTCTGTGAAGATCCTCCGCCCTTCGAAGCCGGTGGCGTCGATGCGGTTCACGTCGAGCCAGCTGGCCGCGACCGATACCCGGGGAAGGGCGGTGCCGGTCACGTCATCGACGACGGTGCCCGTGAGGGCAGTGTGCCGGTCTTCGAGGTCTTCGCCGAAGACGACGCAGCTCCGGATCGCGTTGGACCATAGCGTCGCGACTTGGATCGGTAGGGACGGTAGGTTGGTGGCCTCTGTCGACTCCACGGAGACGGAGAAGGCCCCTCCGTCTGCCGTGTACACATCCGCGTGGTCGATCGCCAGCTCGTACACACCCGGTCGCACGTCGCGGAACTCGAAGAGTCCGTTGGCGTCCGCGATCGCTTCCATCGAGGTGCCGGTCAGTCGCGCCACGGCACCGCCCAGTGGGCGGAACGACTCCTCCTCCACGATCCGCCCCCGCACTCGGCCCAGTTCGGAGGCCACGTCGACGGTTCGGCCGAAGTGCCGGACCCTGCGCAGCTGGCCGCCGTCTTCGTGGACCCCGATGAGGACTTCTCGTCGTCGTGTCGTCCCGGCGACGGGCTGCAGTCCGATGGCGGGAGTCCGGATCGTCCACGACGACACGACCCACCCGCCCCCCTCGACTCGATCGAACTCGACCGTGCCGCCGAGGCGTGACGTTTCGATGTCCCGACCGAGCCCCTCGTAGCGGAAGTCGACGGTGCGAAGCTCACTGGTCGCTAGATCGAGCCAGAAGGTCCCGGCAATGTCGGGTCGACTTCGGCCGTCCAGGGGCCGGAAGGTCAGCCCGAGCTGGTTCGGATGGTCTTCGTCTCCGCGAATGATCCCGAAGCAGTGCGTATCGAGGAAGGAGTCCGAGAGGAGAACGTCGACGTCCGGCGCGTAGTAGGTTCGTCGACCGTTGGCTTCCCTCACGTACCCATCCCGCGCCAGCTGCTCGGGATCCGGACTGCGGAAGGGGTGACGGCCAGCCGCAGGCACGACGCGGCGCCCTTCCGCCTCGACCTTCCGCGCCTCTCGGTCGAGTCTCCGTTCGAAGAGCTCGACGTCGTACCGAAAGGTGCCGGCCTCGTTCGCCCAGTCGGCGGACGCGAGGACCCGCGTCGCTTCGGTCCACGCTCTACCCACGATCTCGTAGTCGAGGAGGTCCGTACCACATCGATCCTCGGTGACCACCGAAATCCCCTCGAGCGCGATCGGAGACGGCTCGAGAGCGACGTCGATAAACGTCACCTGGTCCGGAGCGTTCGGAGCCAGGGTCGTGCGGAACTCCGAGAAGCCCACGTACGTGATCACGAGCGTCACGCCCGGCCCGCTGTCGAGCCGATATCGGCCACCCTCGTCCGTGAGTCCCGCCACGACTCGGTTCCCCGACGACCCGAGCACTTCGACGAAGGCTCCGGTCACCGGCGAGTCGGCGTCGGCTCTCGACACGACTCCGCGCACCGACTGGCCGTGCGCCGCGGAGGGTAGGATCCCCGCTGCGAGGAGAGCCGCCAGGGCGGTCGCGCCTCGACGTGTCATGGGCCTCACGCGTGCTGGAGTCGTCGATCGGTATCGAACCATACGCGTGTACTGCGGCTCGATTCCAGCTGGGCCTCGAGTCCTGAAAAGATGCCGGGTCGACCGACCACCGACGTCACCTTATTGTCTCGGCCGCGAGTCGCCCTGCCACCCCGGAGTTCGCTATGCGTCGTGCCCTCCTGAGCGGAGTCGTTGTGCTCATCGCCCTGTCGGGCTGGGCGCCGATCCTGTCCGCCCAGTCCATCGACGTGACGGAGATGACCGTCTCGGATGTGCACGAGGGTTATCGGGAGGGCCGCTTCACCGCCGTAGACATCACGCGCGCCTTCCTGGATCAGATCGCCGCGTACGAGGGGCACTACAACGCGTTCGTGTCGATGAACCCGGATGCACTCGCCGCGGCAGCAGCCCTCGACGTCGAGTTCGCCGGGAGCGGGCCACGCGGCCCTCTTCACGGAATCCCCGTCGTGATCAAGGACAACATCGACTACGGTGGGTTGATCACGACCGCCGGGTGGGAGGGCTTCAGCAGCGCGACCGGCGGTGTGGACATGATCCCCGACGACGACGCGGCCGTCGTGACGCGCCTCCGAGAGGCCGGGGCGATCATCCTCGGAAAGACGAACCTTCCCGACTTCGCGAGCCATGGCACGCGCACGACGAGTTCCGTCGCCGGGATGACGCTGAACCCGTACGACGTCGACAAGGTCCCGGGCGGCTCCAGTGGGGGGACCGCGACCGCCGTGAACGCGTCCTTCGCCGTACTCGGACTCGGAACGGAGACGGGAGGGTCGATCCAGAACCCTTCGTCGGCCCAGGGTCTCGTCGGGATCAAGCCGACCTACGGACTCGTGCCGAACGAGGGCGTCGTTCCGTTGAGCGGTACCTACGTCGATGTCGTCGGTCCTCTTGCGCGTACGGTGCGGGATGCCGCGATCACGCTCGACGTCCTCGCCGGGCCGACGACCGAGGACCTCGCGACCTTCGCCAGCCGAGGCCGGATCCCGGAAGGCGGGTACGCTGCCGCGTTGGATGGAGCATCGCTCGAGGGGAAGCGCTTCGGATTGGTCGGTGTGGGGTGGCGGGACGATTACCTACCCCTCGACCCGCTCACCCAGACCGAGTACGACAACGCGGTGCGTGTCCTCGAGTCGCTGGGCGCAGAGGTGGTCGAGGACCCCTTCCTGGAGAGTGGCTTCCGTGAGCTCTACGACGAGCGGACCTTCGTGCCCTCCCAGGGAGCGCACGACCTCTTCGTGTACATGCAGGGGCTCGGGCCCGGCGCGCCGTTCCGCACGATCGAAGAGTGGGAGGCGTTGGCGGGACGCCCCTACACCCGTGGCCGGCGTGGACCTGACGGCGAGCGCCCGGCGCCGACCCGACCGAGTGCAACTGAAGAGGGAGACGCGTACCAGGGGTGGCGTCACGATGTGCGAGCGCTTTTTCGCTCTGTACTCGCGGAGCGCGAGCTGGATGGGCTCTTCTTCCCACAGTCCGGCGAGCCGAACCGTCCCGTGGTGGAGGACCCGGAGCGTCCCGATTTCACGCCCAACAACTGGGCAGAGATCCCGAGCAACATCATCAACGACCTCGGCGTGCCGACGGTGACGGTACCGTTCAGTTACTATGAAGACGGGACGCCGTTCGTCGTCGCCTTCATCGGGGACACGTGGTCCGAAGCCGAGCTGATCGGTTTTGCGCATGTGCTCGAGCAGGCGACGTCGGCGAGACGCGCTCCCGCGCTGAGCCGGAGCTCGCCACGCTGAGGGGCTGAAGACCGGCCGACCTTCAACCGAATCTCGGATCGGAGTGTCCGTGGTTCGGCACACGCTCCCCCGCCACGAGGTCCGTTTGGATCCCGCTCGATATCTCACCCGCGCCGCGCTTGTGCTCGGTGCCATCGCGGCGTGGTGCGCCGCGCCGATCGCGACCCCCGCGGCCGCACAGGCCGCTCCCCGTCCGAACATCTTCTTCGACTGCGACGGACGCGACTGCAACTCGAACTACTACCGGACCGAAATCGGCTGGGTGAATTGGGTCAACGACCAGGCCGTCTCGGACGTGCATGTCATCATGGCGAGCACCCAGACCGGAGCCGGCGGGCGAGAGTACCAGATCGACTTCATCGGCCGAGGTAGCGCGGACGGGTACACCGACGTGATGCGGTACCAGTCCCTCCCGACCGACACGGACCGTGAGCGCCTCGACGGCATCGCCTTTGCGCTCGGCGTGGGGATCGCGCGTTTTGCCAGCACACAGGGCTTCCGAGGGATCGTGGCGCTCTCGGGTACGGGCGGTGGGGGAGGAGGCACCGACCGCGTCGTCTCTCAGGAGGAGGTCGACGACCCATGGAACCTCTGGGTGTTCCGGATCAACGGGAACGGTAACCTCGACGGTGAGGAGACCCGGAAGACCGAACGGCTGAACGGGAGCGTCAACGCGTCGCGTGTCACCGACACGTGGAAGATCCGGTTCAACAGCAACGTGAACTTCAGTCGGCAGTCGTTCGAGCTGGACGACGGGACTTTTCGTGACACGCGGACCGACTGGGGATTCGATCCCCTCATCGTGTACGGTCTCGCCGACCACTGGTCGGTCGGCGTGCAGGGTCAAGTCGCCCGGATGACTCGATTCAACCAGGACTTCCGGGCCGAATTGACGCCCGCGATCGAGTACAGCGTCTTCCCGTACGACGAGGCGACGCGCCGCTCGTTCACCTTCTTCTACAAGGTCGGGCCGGCGTACCGCGACTACATCGAAGAGACGGTCTTCCAGCAGACCTCGGAGACGCGCTTCGAGCAGTCGCTCGAGATCGAGCTCTCTCAGCGCCAGACGTGGGGTGACGCGGGACTGACGTTGAGCGGGTCCCACTTCCTCCACGACATCGACCTGTACAACGTCTCTCTCCGCGGAGACATCGACTTCCGCATCACCCGTGGGCTGAGCGTGAACGCCCGGGCGAATGTGGGTTGGGTCCAGGATCAGATCTTCTTGTCCGCAGACGGGGCGACGGACGAAGAAGCGCTGCTGCGCCTACAGCAGCGGGGAACCGACTTCAACTACGGTGTGTCGGTCGGATTCTCGTTCCAGTTCGGATCGATCTTCAACAACGTCGTGAACAACCGCTTCAACAACGCGGGCGGGTTCTTCGGAGGAGGGCGTCGCTTCTTCTAGGCGGCAGCCCGATCGACCGTCAGACGCCGTCAGGTCTGGCAGGCCACCGTGCCGGCGGCCGTCGCGGGAGTGGCTCCCGCGGCGGTACCGCTTCCGTAGTAGATCCCGCACACCTGGCCCGCTAGACCGGAGTGCGTTCCGGTGGCGGCCCATCCCGTGCCCGACGATTGGTTGATCGAAATCGTCACGGCATCACTCAGCGTGATGTCGAGGTCGTCGACGGTCGACGCGTACGCATACTCGTTGCTCAGATAGATCTCTTGTTGGCTCGCCATGTTCTTCAGATCGGACGTCACGGTCGCGATGTACGACTTCGTCCGCATGGCCGAGAACTTCGGAATCGCGATCGTCGCCAGGACTCCGATCACGACGACCACGATGAGCAACTCGATGAGGGTGAACCCTCGAATGGCATTGGATTTCACGTCGATGTCCTCCGCCCCACACGCCCGCACACATTCTTGAAACTTCAGCAATTCTGGGGGTGTTCCGGGGGCTTGTTCCAGGCTACAGACCTGCCGGAATGAAGGCAAGAACGTCGTGCGAAGCCGATTCGAGACCGATTGATCCGAGGCGCATGACGCGGGTACTTTCACGGCGATCCAGGCAGTTCCATCGAGTGGGGGGCGTCCGTGGCGGGCCATAACAAGTGGTCGAAGATCAAGCGCAAGAAGGGCGTGAACGACCAGAAGCGCGGAGCGTTGTTCACCAAGCTCATCCGCGAGATCACGGTCGCGGCCCGCGAGGGGGGCGGAAGCGTCGAGTTCAACGCCCGCCTCCGCCTCGCCGTGGACACGGCCAAGGGCGCCTCGATGCCGCAAGAGAATATCGAGCGCGCCATCAAGAAGGGGACGGGTGAACTCGAAGGCGTCGACTACCAGGAGATCACGTACGAGGGCTACGGCCCCGGCGGAGCCGCTCTCTTCATCGAGTGCCTGACGGACAACACGAACCGTACGGTCGCCGAGGTGCGTCACGCGCTGTCGAAGCACGACGGCAGCCTCGGCACGGATGGCTCGGTCGCCTGGCAGTTCGACCGGAAGGGTCAGATCGTGATCGATGCATCCCAGCACTCGGAGGACGACGTCTTCGAGGCTGCGATCGAGGCCGGAGCCGAAGACGTGCAGGGCGACGGGGAAGAGTTCGTCATCACCACGGAAGTGAGTGACTTCATGGCGGTCCAGGACGCCCTCAAAGGTGCGGGGATCGAGTCGACGTCGGCGGAGCTGACGCGTATCGCCAAGAACGAGGTCGCGATCGCCGGCAAAGACGCCGAGAAGCTCATCAAGCTGATGGACATGCTCGACGATCTCGACGACATCCAAAAGGTTCACTCGAACGCCGACATCGACGACGCCGTGCTCGCGGAGTCGATGTAGGTGCGCCGAGGTCACCCGCACCCGACGGAGCGGTCCCACGTCTGACGCGCGACCGGGGGTTCTGATCCTGGGCATCGACCCAGGCACGGCCGTGACCGGGTACGGGGTCGTTCACCGTCACGTCGACGGTCGAGCCTCGCTGGTCGAGTGCGGTGTGGTGCGGACGAGCCCGTCGGAGCCGCTCGCGGGGCGAATCCGTGAGATCTACGACTCGATCGTCGGTCTCATCGATCGCCACCAACCGGTGGCGATGTCGGTCGAGGACGTCTTTCACGGAAAGAACGCACAGAGTGCCCTGAAGCTAGGACACGCCCGAGGAGCCATTCTGCTGGCCGCGGCCCACCACGAGCTTATCATTGCCGAGTACGCCCCGCGGCAGATCAAGAAGGCCGTCGTGGGCAACGGGAACGCGACGAAAGATCAGGTCGGCTACATGGTGAAAGAGCAGTTGCGCCTCCGGGAGATTCCGACCCCTGCCGACGCGGCGGACGGCGTGGCGGCGGCACTCTGTCACTGCATGATGGGGGCCTTTCCCCGGTGATCTCCCGACTACAAGGAACGGTGCTCGCTCGAGAAGGCGATCGCATCGAGTTGGAGACGAAGGGCGGAGTCGTCTACGAGGTCGAGGTGCCGATCACGGTGCTCCAGAGGCTGCCTTCGCCGGGTGGGGTCGTCGAGATCCGGACCGTGCAGGTCGTGACGGAGACGTCCGTGGCGTTGTACGGCTTCATCGACGGTCCGGAGCGGACGCTCTTCCAGCGCCTCCTGACGGCCTCGGGAGTCGGCGCCAAGTTGGCGCTCGCCATGATGTCGACGTACAGCGCGGAACGTCTCGCTCGCGCGCTCGTGGAGAAGGACACGGCCGCGCTCCAGCAGGTGAGCGGGATCGGAAAGAAGAAAGCGGAGAAGATCGCGCTCGACCTGGCCGACAAGGTCGCGGATCTCGCCATCGTCACCCCGACGGCGCCCGGCACTGGAGGTGCGGCTCAGGAAGCGGTGCAGGCTCTGGTCGCGCTCGGGTACTCGTTCGGGGAAGCGGATCAGGCCGTCCGCACGGTGCTCGAGCGAGGCGTTCCGGAGAGTAGTGAGGAGTTGATCCGACAGGCGTTGGCGGGGTAGGGGGGTCATGACGGATCGCACACACATCACGACACCCGAGTCGTTGAGCGAAGACGCCCTCGTCGCGCCCTCGCTTCGACCCACGCGGCTGGCCGAGTTCATCGGCCAACCGAAGGTCCGTGACGCGCTATCGATCGCGATCGAAGCCGCTCAGGGACGCCGGGAACCACTCGACCACGTCCTCTTCCACGGCCCACCGGGGCTGGGCAAGACAACGCTCGCCAGCCTGCTGGCTCGTGAGATGGGCGTCAACTTCAAGACGACATCGGGCCCGATCCTGGAGAAGCCCGCCGATCTCGTCGGCATCCTCACGAATCAGCGCGAAGGGGACATCCTCTTCATCGACGAAATCCATCGTCTGCGGCCGATCATCGAGGAGTTCCTCTACCCCGCGATGGAGGACTGGCAGGTCGATATCCGGCTGTCGGACGGGCCGAAGGCGCAGACGATGACGATGAAGATCGAGCGCTTCACGCTAGTAGGCGCGACGACGCGCTTCGGTTCGCTCACGGCCCCCATGCGCGCTCGATTCGGGATCGTGCAGAGGATGAACTACTACCCGCCTGAGGACCTTGTCACGATCGTACGTCGCAGTGCCGACATCATCGGCATCGAGGCGGACGAGCACGGCGCGGCGGAGATCGCGAAGCGATCGAGAGGCACGCCTCGGGTGGCGAACCGACTTCTCAAACGCGTACGAGACTACGCCGAGGTACGGGCGGACGGACGCATCGATGCCGAGGTGGCCGTGGCGGCGCTCACCCTCCATGAAGTCGACGAGTACGGCCTCGATCAAATGGATGGCCAAGTCCTCAAGACGCTGATCGAGAAGTTCGGGGGCGGCCCCGTGGGATTAAATTCGCTAGCGGTCGCGATGGGTGAGGACGCCACGACGCTCGAGGAGGTCTACGAGCCGTTCCTGATCATGGAGGGCTTCCTCCAACGAACTCCTCAAGGGCGCGTCGCCACGAAGAGAGCCTTCCACCACTTCGGCTACACCTTGCCCGAGCCGGATTCCGGCGGGTCGGGCACGCAGGGATCACTCTTCCAGGACGGCGAGTGACTCGACCCTCGCGCACGGGCGGAGGTGGGCACTGACCGAGAGGGTGCGTGGCGGGCTCGTCTCCGACTACGACTTTGCCTTGCCCCTGGATCGGATCGCGCGCTACCCCGCCGATCGGCGAGACGAAAGCCGACTCTTGGTCGTTTCCGCTCACGGTCCGTTTGAACACGCACGCTTCCGTGACCTCACGACGTGGCTCCGACCCGACGACGTGCTCGTGGTCAACGACTCGAAGGTCATCCCCGCTCGGCTCCTTGGAGAGAAGGAGACGGGGGCTTCGGTCGAAGTCCTCCTGATCCGTCCGGTCGAGGGCGACGGACGCCGTTGGGAGGCGTTGGTGCGGCCAGGGAGCAAGATGAAGCCCGGCGCGGTGGCGTGGGTGTCCGGCGAGATCCGGATCGAGATCCTCGACGTGCTTCCGGGCGGTGCCCGGCTCGTGGAGCTCAGCGGCCCGGAGGACATGGGCGACGCGCTTCGACGACTCGGGCACATGCCGCTCCCCCCCTACATCGATCGCCCGGACGAGGCCCTCGATCGAGAGCGGTATCAAACGGTCTACGCAGACCGAGAAGGCTCCATCGCGGCGCCCACCGCGGGCCTCCACTTCACCTCCTCACTCTTGAACGACATCACGGCTGCGGGCGTGACTCTGGCGCGGGTGACCCTTCACGTCGGACTCGGCACCTTCCGACCCGTCGAGACGGACGACCCCTCCGAACACGAGATGCATCGCGAGTGGTACGACGTCCCCGAGCCCGCAGCCGAGGCAATCCGACGAGCGCGGGCGGCCGGAGGCCGAGTGTGGGCCGTAGGCACAACGGCCGTGCGCACACTCGAGTCCGCGGCGACCCTGGACGGAGGAGTGCGTCCGGGGGCCGGAGAGACGCGTCTCTTCATCCGACCCCCGTACTCCTTCCGGGTCGTGGACGGCTTGATCACGAACTTCCACCTGCCGCGCTCGACCCTGCTGATGCTCGTCGCTGCACGCGCGGGGTACGAACGCACGATGGCCGTCTACGACGAGGCGATCCGCGAGGGGTACCGCTTCTATTCGTACGGCGACGCCATGGTCGTCCTCCCTACTCGGCCGTGAGGACCTCCACGGTGTCGACCCGCGTCGCCCGTCGGGCCGGCAACCAACCGGCCAGCGCACCCACGCCACCGAACGCGACCAGGGCCGCCACGTAGGCCCATGGGTCGCCTGCCCCGACCTCGAAGAGCAGCGCCTCGATCCACCCGCTGGCCAACCAGGCCAAGCCGAGCCCGACGATGACACCCGGAATGGTGAGAGCGGCCGCGTACCGGAGTACCAGGCTGCGGACCGAACCCGCATCCGCTCCGAGCGCGATACGGATCCCGATTTCACGGGTGCGACTGGCGACGGAACCGGAGAGCACGCCGTACGTGCCGACCAACGAGAGCGTCAACGCCAGGAGGCCGAAGGCGGCCATCAGCGTCGTCGCGAACCGGTCCTGAGCGCGGACGCGACCCAAGAGGCCTTCGACACTCTCGGGGCGGTACAAGACGAGCGCGGGGTCCATCGCTCGGAGTTCGGCCCGCGCCGACTCGAGGAGGCCGTCCAGGTCTCCGTCGGCCCGGACCACCTGGGTCAGTGCCCAGTTGCGGTTGTCGCCCTGCACGTGAGGGACGTAGCTCTTCGGCGACACCTCTCCACGCGTCGAGAACGGTACGTCGGCGACGACCCCGGCAACGCGACGAACCGTGCCTGCCAACCCGATTCGCTGGGTGAGGGGGTCGACGTCCGGCATCGTGGATCGGACGATCTCTTCGTTGATCCAGGCGACCTGTTCCGCCTCGAGGTCGATGTCCGATGGGGGGACGCCTTGTACGAGCCGGATGCCCATCGCCTCGAAGTAGTCGCCGTGGATCATGCGAACGTCCGTGCCCCGGAATTCACCCTCGGGGTCCGGATCCTCGTTCGGCACCCAGTTGAAGCTCCACGAGTGATACCGACCGTTCACCGGTAGCCACGATGTGGCGCCGACGGACTGCACACCCGCGATCGAGCGGAGTCGCTCTTGGTATTCGTCATGGAAGCGGACGCGGTCGTCCGGCGTCGGATACCGCATGCCGGGGAGGTGCACCTCGAACGTGACGACGCCCTCGGGTTCGATTCCGAGCGGGACATCGAGGAGCGAGCCGAAGCTCCGGGTCAGAAGCGCTGCGCCGACGACGAGTACGAGGGCCGCCGCGACTTGTGTGACCACGAGCCCGTCCCGAAGGCGCCGAACGAGTCGACCCACGGTAGACGAGCGGTCCCCGGACCGCAGAACCTCGGCGGGCGCGGTGCGCGACATCCGCAGAGCCGGCGTCAGTCCGAAGACGATCAGTGCGCCCGTTGTCACCAGGAAGGCGAAGGCGAAGACGGGGAAGCCGAAGGAGACGTCGGCCACCCCGGGGAGCGCGTTGGGCGAGATGGCCAGAAGCACCTCGACGCCCATCCAGCCGAAGAGGAGACCGAGCATGCCTCCGAGGCTGGCGAGGATCGCATTCTCGAGGAGGATACTCGCGATCAGTCGGCCGCGACCCGAGCCGAGGGCCGACTGCAGTGCGAGGGACCGATCCCGCCCCAAGCCGCGCGCGAAGAGCAGGTTGGCCACGTTCACACACGCCGTGAGGAGCACCAGGGCCGCGGCCGCGGCGAGGATCCACAACATGGTCTGGCGGGTCTCTCCCACGACGTCGGATTGCAGCGGACGCACGGCGGTCGCCCCATGACCGGCTTCGGGGACCCGCTCCACGAGGGCCGTGCCGAGCACGGCGAGCCGCTCGTCGACGAGGTCGAGATCGACCCCCTCACGCACGCGGGCGATGCCGGAGAGGTAGAAGTTCCTCCAATGGTTGCTACCGCCCGGTCGGAGGTTCTGAGGGACCCATAGATCGGCTTGCACCCCGAACGGGTTGCGGAAGTCGGCGGGCATGACGCCGACGACCTCGATGCTCTGCCCATCGAGCTGGACTGTTCGACCGAGAATGTCGGATCCTCCGCCGAAGTGCCCTTGCCACAGCTCGTGACTCAGCATCGCGACTCCGGGCGGCGGGGTGTCGTCGACGTCCCCCGTCCCGAAGCTCTCCGCTTCCTCGAACGTCCGACCCATCAGCGGGGTGCGGCCGAGCGTCTCGAAGTAGCCCGCCGAGACCGCCATCGCGTTCACACGGACGGGGATATCTCCGTCCGTGAGGTCCGCTCCCTGTTCGCGGTACGTGTACATGGAGGCGACTCCGTCGAAGACCTCCTCCCACTCGCGGAGCTCGACCACGAGTGGTGCGCGTAGGTACTCCAAGTCGCCCCAGTCTTCGTGTCGCTCGTAGATGCGGACGAGTCGGTCGGGGTCCTCGTACGGGAGGTCGTCGAGGAGCACGGCGTGGAGCACGGTGAAGATGGAGGTGTTCACCCCCACCCCGAGCGCCAGCGTCAGCACGACGATCGTTGTGAAGCCCGGCGCTCGGCGCAGACGCCGCGCGGCACGGGTCACTTCGTTCCACCAGACTTCCATAGACATCCACCACCCCCCTGTTTCCCCCCGCTCCCTGGCTCGGGCGCGTGGTCTGGTTCTCGCGATCCTCAGTCCCGCTTGGACAGGATCTCCGAATCGACGGATCAGCTCGGCCTCGGGGACCCCCCGGGCCAGACCGTCCTCGAAGTGCGCGACGAGTTCTTCCTCGACCTCTTCGCGACCCTCGGCGAAGCCGAGCCCCGAGGCCTCGAGGACCTCATCGACGACGCGACGCAAGGCGTCGGATAGGGTCGGCCGATTCACGCGACGCTTCCGTCGTCTTGCACGCCGAGGCTCGCCATCGCGGCTACGAGCTTCGCCCATTGGGAGCGCTGGCTCTCGAGCCACTTGAGCCCCGCCGGCGTGGCCCGGTAGTACTTGCGCTTTCGGCCACTCGGGGCCGACCGGCTGACCGCCTTCACGTGGCCCTTCCCCTCGAGGTTGTAGAGGAGCGGGTAGACCGTGGACTGCCCCATCGAAAGCAGGCCGCCGGAGTCACGCTCCAGCGCCTCCACGAGCTCGTACCCATACATCTCCCGACGGGAGAGCAACGTCAGTACGGCCAGCGGAGCGGCGCCGCGCATCCATTCACGTTCGAGCGTCATCGCACGTCCTTCGAGCTGATTCACGTCGCACATACTATGTCGCACATAGTATGTGCTGCCAAGTGGTGTCCGCAATCAGACGTCCGGAGTGCGTCGAAGGTTGGACCGGGTCCGCCGCCCGTGAGCCACTCGCGTTACCTTGTCGGCCGATGTTCGACTTCGACCTCCACGCCACGGACGGCGCTGCCCGCGCCGGGACCTTCTCGACGCCGCACGGAGACATCCCGACCCCGGCCTTCATGCCGGTCGGGACAGCCGGGACGGTGAAGAGCCTCATTATGGAGGAGGTCGAGGCCCTCCGGGCACGGATGGTCCTCGCGAACACGTACCATCTCTACCTGCGACCAGGCCACGAGCTGGTGCGACAGCTCGGTGGGCTCCACGACTTCATGCGGTGGACCGGTCCGATTCTCACGGACTCGGGAGGCTACCAGGTCTTCTCTCTCGCAGAGATCCGCCGCATCCACGACAACGGGGTGGACTTCCAGAGCCACATCGACGGGTCGCGACACTCCTTCACGCCCGAATCCGTGATGGAGGTCCAGCGGACCCTCGGAGCCGATGTCATCATGGCCTTCGACGAGTGCCCGCCCGGAGGGTGTGATCGCCAGACCGCCGAGGGTGCGAACCGACGCACCTTGGGTTGGCTACGTCGCTGCCTGGCCCGCTTCGAGGCGCTCGAGTCCGAAGTCGAGGTGCCGCCCCAAGCGCTCTTTCCCGTCCTCCAAGGGAACGTCTACGACGACCTCCGGCGTGAGCACGCCGCACAGTTCAGGGACGTCGCCGATTGGCGGGGGTACGGGATCGGAGGGCTCAGTGTCGGCGAAGCGAAGCCCGACATGTGGCGAGTGCTGGAACTCCTCGACGACGTTCTCCCCGCGGATCGTCCGCGCTACCTCATGGGTGTGGGGTACCCGGACGACCTCTTGGAGGCCGTGGCCCGCGGGTGCGACTTGTTCGACTGCGTCGCCCCGACCCGCAACGCGCGCCATGGGACCGCGTGGACAAGCGAAGAGGGCCAGGTGAACTTGAAGGCCGCGCGATTCCGCGAGGATACGCGGCCGATCGACCCGGGGTGCGACTGCTACACCTGCTCCCGATACGATCGAGCGTATCTGCGCCACCTCATCGTTTCGTCGGAGTGGCTCCCGGTTCGCTTGCTGTCGATCCACAACCTCCGGTTCCTCGTCCGCCTCGGGGAGGAGGCCCGCCGCCGCGTCGGCGATGGCTCCTTCGCCTCGTGGAGTCGAGACTGGCTCGAACGCTATCACAACGCACGGAGCTCTGAGTGAACGCCCTGGACCTTCTGTTCGCCGTACCCCGAGAGGGTGGCAACTCCTCGATGATCTTCTTCGGCCAGATGATCCTCATCTTCGCGATCTTCTACTTCCTGCTGCTCCGGCCTCAGGCGAAGGAGCGGCAGCGTCACGATGAGATGCTGAAGGCGATCAAGAAGGGCGACGAGATCGTCACGAACGGCGGGATCATCGGGAAGATCGTGCACGTCGAAGAGAAGCGTCTCACGATGCGCACGGGCGAGAACACGAAGCTCACGGTCGATCGCAGCCGCATCGCGGCGGTACTCGACGTGAAGGGCGAGCCGAAGGAAGCATGATTCGCGAGATCGTCCTGATGGGCGACCCGGTGCTCCGCGAAGAGGCCGAGGAGGTCACGGTCTTCGACGACGAGCTCAAGTCGCTCGTGCGGGACATGTTCGAGACGATGTATCACGCGGATGGCATCGGCTTGGCGGCGCCCCAGATCGGGCTCTCCCAACGGGTCATTGTCATCGGCCTGCGTGGTCCGGACGACGACGAGGAGCCGGCGGAAGTCGCTCTGATTAACCCGATCGTCACCTGGGAGAGTGACAAGACCGAGAAGCAGGCCGAGGGCTGTCTCTCGATTCCGGGGCTGGAAGAGGTCGTGCAGCGTCCCGCGGCCGTCCGGGTCGAAGGCTTCGATGTCGAGGGCAACGACGTCTCGGTCGATGCCGACGAGCTGTTCGCGCGGGCGCTCCAACACGAGATCGACCACCTCAACGGCGTGCTCTTCGTCGACAAGGTGTCCCCACTGAAGCGTCGCATGCTGATGAAGAAGTGGAGGAAGATCGAGGCCGACGCCGAGTGATCCGGTGAAGATCCTCTTCTGGGGCACTCCGGCCTTTGCGGTGCCGTCGCTGCGCGCGCTCGACGACGAAGGCTTCGACATCGTGGGGGTCGTCACTCAACCGGACCGCCCCGCCGGGCGGGGGCGGAGACTTCGGCCCTCACCGGTGAAAGAAGTCGCGGTCGAACAGGGCTTCACCGTGCTCACGCCCGATCGGCCGCGCGGAGACGACTTCCTCGCCGAAATCCGAGCCCTCGAACCGGACATCTCGGTGGTGGTGGCGTACGGCCACATCCTGAAGCCGGAGGTGCTCGACGTCCCGCCGGGGGGCTCGATCAACGTGCACGCCTCGCTCCTGCCGGAGCTGCGGGGGGCTGCCCCGATCAATTGGGCGATCGCTAGGGGGCACTCGAAGAGCGGGGTGACGATCATGCGCATGGCCGAAGGCATGGACTCGGGCGCGATCATCCACACGGTCGAAGAGCCGATTGGGCCTGAACAGACCGCGGGCGAGCTGACGCTGCGCCTCTCCGAGGTCGGTGCGGCGGCGCTCATCGAGGCGCTCACATTGATGAGCGCCGGAGCCATCGAGGAGGTCGAGCAGGATCACGAAGCGGCGACCTTCGCGCCGAAGTTGGACCGTGAGGTGGCGAAGATCGATTGGGCCCGGCCCGGTATCCGAATCTCGGACCACGTGCGCGCGATGGATCCGATCCCAGGCGCGTGGACCCCGTTTGAAGATGCCACGCTCAAACTCTTCCGGCCGTCTGCGTGGAGCGAGGACGACGTCGGGGCGGCGGGCGGTTCGGTTCCGCCGGCGAATGGTGGTCCCCCGGTGACCTCGATGAACGCGGCCCCGGGTACGGTCCTGCAGGCGAGCCCGGGGTTGGGGTTGCTCGTCCGCGCCGGCGACGGGGCGGTCGCGTTCGGAGAGGTGCAGCCGCCCGGCAAAAAGCGGATGCGAGCGTCCGATTGGGTGAACGGGCGAGGGATCGAGGTCGGGGCACGCCTGGGGTGATGTCCTCCGCGCCGACGCTCGCGCGGCTGCACCTCGTGACGGACGATGAGGTCCTCCGCCGTCCGGAGACCATGCACGTGCTGGAGGAGCTGGCCGCACGCAGTGGCCCACGACTCCGGGTACACGTCCGCGCCCCC
The DNA here is from genome assembly GCA_039030015.1 of Gemmatimonadota bacterium. Taxonomy (GTDB): domain Bacteria; phylum Gemmatimonadota; class Gemmatimonadetes; order Longimicrobiales; family Gaopeijiaceae; genus UBA2589. The sequence goes on from JBCCEZ010000012.1 coordinate 74,315, forward strand.
CGATCCCCTGGGGCCTTCGTGGCGGAGTGGGTCGCAGCCGCCTCGGATCGAGTCGCCGACTCGGGTACGAGACTTTCGGTCAACGATCGAGTGGCGATCGCCGCGGCCTTCGGCGCCGACGTCCACCTCGGGCAGCGCTCGCTGACGGTGGCTCAGGCCCGTCGCGTAGCGCCGCACGCGCTGGTGGGCGTCTCGTGTCACGACGAAGCGGAAGTGGACACCGCCGTCGCTGCAGGAGCGGACTACCTCTTCGTCGGTCCGGCGTTCGAGACCGCATCCCATCCCGGGGCGACGCCGCTGGGGGCGGCCGGTTTCGCTCGCCTGGTCCAGCGGGCCGCACGGCTACCGGTCGTGGCTGTGGGCGGGATCGACCCGGACCGGATCCCTTCGCTCTTGGACGCCGGTGCGTCGGGGGTGGCCGCGATTCGGGGGATCTGGAACGCCCCGGATTCACCTGACGCGTTGGCGCGGTACATTTCAGCGCTCGATCTGACGTGAGGGAGGCAGCATGCAGGACACGATCAAGGTCCGGTTGAACGGGAAGGACCGGGAGATCGACCGGGGGCACACGGTCGCGTCGCTCCTGGAGTCGCTCGACCTCCACCCCGGGATGGTGGTGGTGGAGTTGAACCGGGACATCCTCGAGCGCGACGGATACGGTGAACAGGGCGTGTCGGACGGCGACACGCTGGAGCTCGTCCACTTCGTGGGCGGCGGCTGAGTACAGGAGCCATGACGACGGATACGATGATCGCCGACGCACGGTCGCTCGACGGACCGCTCGAGATCGGCGGAGCCACCTTCACCTCTCGACTCATCGTCGGGACGGGGAAGTACGACACGAACGAGATCATGGTCGACGCCATCCGCGCCTCCGGAGCGGAGATGGTCACGGTGGCGGTACGCCGAGTCGATCTGGACCGGTCGGCGGAAGGGGGAATCCTCCATCACCTCGATCCCGAGGAGTTCTTCCTCCTCGCGAACACGGCGGGGTGCTACACCGCAGAGGACGCGATTCGCTATGCGCGGCTGGCGCGCGCCGCCGGCTTCAACGACTTCGTGAAGCTCGAGGTCATCGGCGACGAGAAGACGCTGCTGCCCGACGTGCATGCGACCCTCGAGGCCGCTCGGACACTCGCCGCCGAAGGCTTCAAGGTCATGGCGTATACCAACGACGACCTGATCACGGCCCTCCGTCTCGAGGACGCCGGGTGTGTGGCGGTCATGCCGCTCGCATCTCCCATCGGGAGCGGCCTCGGTGTCGTGAACCCCTACTTCATTCGAGAGATCAAGTCTCGACTCGAGGTACCGGTGATCGTCGATGCCGGGGTCGGGACCGGGTCGGACGCGTGCATTACGATGGAGCAGGGCGTCGACGGCGTTCTGATGAACACGGCGCTCGCGGCCGCGGACGATCCGATTCGGATGTCACATGCGATGAAGCACGCCGTCATCGCCGGCCGGTTGGCGTACCTCGCGGGCCGAATGCCGTCTAGAGAGATCGCCGTGCCGTCCTCGCCGACCCGAGGCATGCTCGACTGAGCACGATCAGCCCCGGGCGTCGCGCGGCCCTCGACGTCCGACTGGCTGCGGAACGCGGCCGACGACTCGAGCGCGCGTTCGACGAGGTCGCGAGCTCACTCGATACCCGTGAGCGGCGGTTTACCTACGAGTTGGCGTGGGGTACGACCCGGCTCCGGGCCCGGCTCGACCATTTGCTCTCCGCCTTCGTACGGAAGGGTATGGAGGACACGGATCCGACCGTTCGCGAGGTACTACGGGTCGGCGCCTATCAGCTCCTCTACATGGATCGAGTGCCGGAGTATGCGGTCGTGTCGGAATCGGTGGAGCAGGTCCGAGAGGAGGTCGGTCGCGGCCCAACGGGCTTCGTGAACGCGGTGCTCCGAAAGGTCGCTGAGAGCGGCGATGGGCCCGACCGATTCCCCGATCCGGACGCCACGCCTCTCGACCATCTCGAGACGTGGGGCTCCCATCCGCGCTGGCTCTTGGATCGATGGGCGGCGCGACTCGACCTCGAGAGGGTTCGCGCCTTGGTCGCCGCGAACAACCGACGGCCCGAGACGTGTTTGGTTCCCTTGAAGGGCACTCCGGAGGCGTTGGTCGACGCGCTGGGGGTCGCGGATATCGACGCTGATGTGGTCGGAGAAGCGTCCGACTGTGTGCGGCTCCGAGCTAGTTCGTCCGTGTCCGAGGCCCTGGCCGTCGCGGGGCCCGCCGTCGTGCAGGACCCCGCCGCGAACCTCGTTGTCCGATACGCGAATGTTCCGCTGGGCACGATGGTTGCAGATCTTTGTGCCGCACCCGGTGGCAAAGCGCTCGTCCTGTCGACGAAAGCGCGTCGTGTTCTCGCCGCCGATCGCTCGGAGCAGCGCATTCGGATGGTCCAACAGAACGTGGAGCGGACGGGTCAACGGCACGTCTCGGCAGTGGTCGCCGATGCGTTGCATCCGCCCGTGCGGGACGCCGACGTCGTCCTACTCGACGTTCCGTGTACCGGGACCGGCACGCTGGCTCGGCATCCCGATGCACGTTGGCGCCTCGCTCCCGATGACCCGGCATCACTCGCGGCTACGCAGTCTGCGCTGCTCTCGGCCACGGCCGACTCCGTCCGCCCCGGCGGCCTGCTCGTGTACTCCACGTGCACGCTCGAATCGGAGGAAAACGAGGGAGTCGTCGGCCGATTCCTCGCAAACCGGTCGGACTTCGAGCTCGAGCCTTGCAACGACGAGGTTCGCGAACGCGTCGACGAAGAGGGATACTTACGTGTCTGGCCGGACAAGTCCGGCTTCGACGGAGCCTTCGCCGCTCGGATGAGGAAAGCAACGTGAAGATGGGCGACTCTCTCGGTCGGAATCGGAAGCGACGCAGAGGTGCGTCGGCTTCCGGCGCTCCCGTTCCCGAGGGACCGGAGCTCACGGAGGCGATCGGCACAGGCGCCGGGACGACAGCCGGGGCACCGCCCAGCGCCGCTTCGTCGGCGCCCGGAGAGAAGAAGCCGCCCCGTACCCTACTCGGCGACCGTCTCCGCGGCAGCCGTTTCTGGGCGACCGTCGCAGGGCTGGCCGTATTCGGATGGATCTTCGGGTACGGCGTGGCCACGCAGTTCCTTTTCCCCGCACCTCCACCGCCCGGGGACCTGTTCGAGGTCCCGGATCTGCGCGGTTTGGGCATGGCGAGTGCCGAGGAACGGCTCGCAGGCGCGGGACTCGAGCTGGGGGCGGTCGACTCGCTCCAGCATCCGACCGTGGCGGCCGGCATCGTGTTGGGCCAGTCGCCTCTGCCGACCCAGGTCGCACCGCCGGAGACGCCGGTCCGGTTGACGCTCAGCGCCGGCCCCCAGGTTCGGTCGGTACCGGACGTGCGTCGGCTGGCCGAGGATCGTGCGCGGGTCGTTCTGGAGGCGAGCGGCTTCGTCGTGTCGGTGGACACCGCTCAGGGGGAAGAGCCCCGCGGACACGTGATTTCGATGTCCCCCGCTCCGGACAACGTCGTGCCGCTACCCTCCCAGGTCCGGATCGTCGTGAGCACGGGCCCCCCGGTCGTCACGATGCCGGACCTCCTTCTCCTCGATCAAGCCGAAGCGGAGCGGATTTTGGAGTCGCTCGGGCTGATTGTGGCCGAGGTCGAGGAGGTCTTCCGATTCGGTCGGGACCAGGGGTTGGTGGTCGAGCAAGATCCGCCCGCGGATACCGAGCTGGAGCGCGGCAGTGCGGTACGACTTAAAGTGGGGAGGCGCGGTATCGGGATGGAACATTGACCCTTCCGTCTCGTACCCCTCTCTACACGTTCTGCCCCCGGTTTTCCTCGCCATGAAGCGCTCGTTCGTCCGCTCCCCCTATCTCTGGGCCATCGTCGGGGTCGTCGCGGTCGTGTCGTTTGCGTGGGTCACCCGTCACAACCGACAGCCCGTGATCACGGGCAACACGGCTCCGGCCTTCACGGCCCTGAACATGGACGGGGACGAGGTCGAACTCGCCGATTACCTGGGCGACTACGTCGTGCTCGTGAACATCTGGGCCACATGGTGTCCGCCGTGCGTCGAGGAGATGCCCTCGATGGAGCGGCTGTACGCCGAATTCCCCGGCGAAGCATTCGAAATCCTCGCGGTCTCCGTGGACGCTCCGATCGGTCAGGTGGACCGCCGCGAAATGGCCGGCGGAGATGTGGCGGCCTTCGCCGAGCAGTTCGGCCTGACCTTCCCGATCCTGCACGATCCGGAGGGGGACATCGAAGACATCTACCAAACCACGGGTGTCCCCGAGTCTTTCTTGATCGGCAAGGATGGTTTGATCCACAAGAAGGTCGCGGGTGAGACCGCGTGGGATGCCCCGGCCAACGTTGAGCTGATCCGTCGGCTCGTCGGATCCTGATCCGGTGGCCCCGCGTTCGAGAGCGCTCACTCACAACTGGCGCCTGAAGCTATCGGCGCTCGGCCTTTCGATCTTCCTTTGGGCGCTCGTCCAGACCGAGCCGACCAATCAGGAGACGTTCGCGACGGTGCCCGTCTTCCTCGACATCGCGGACACGTCGTGGACCGTCGCTCGCACGCCGAGCCCCGGTGCGGTCGAGGTGCGGTTCGGGGGACCGGCTCGAGAGATCATCCGCTTGGCTCGCGAGGGTACGACGCTCCGCATCCCGATTTCTCGCGTCGGTTCGCGTGATTCGTTGATCACGCTTCGCAGAGAGTGGGTCCAGTTGGGTGAGCGCCCTGGCTTGACGGTCGAGTCGTTCTCGCCGCAGGACGTGCGTGTGGCGTTCGAGGAGGCCGAGGTCCGGCTGTTGCCGGTGGCGGCACGGCTCACGGGCCGGGTCCCCGACCACCTCGCGTTCGCGGCAGAGGTCGATGTCAGTCCGCAGTTGGTCCGCGTGAGTGGTCCGCGCTCTCGGGTCCAGGCTCTCGACTCGCTACCACTCGAGGCCTTCGACCTCGGAAGCATCGCTCGGTCCGGCACCTTCCCTATGGCTGTGGATACGAGCGGCCTCTTGGGTGCGACGGTGAGCCCGACGACGGCGACGCTCGGCGTGCGCGTCGAGGCGTTGGTCGAGCGGGTTCTCGACGGGATCGTGGTGACGGCTGTGCCGTCACCGGGAGAGGCCGAGGTCATCACCGAACCGAACCAGGTCCAACTTCGACTCGTCGGGGCTCGTTCGTTGGTCACCGCCCTGGATCCCTCGCGTCTTCGCGTGTGGATTCCGCCGGAGGTCCTCGAGGGAATGGCACCCGGTGAAGAGCGGACCGTGCGGGTTCAGATCGACGGGGTGCCGCCGCTGGTCACCGCGGTCTCGGGTGTCGACCGCGTCCGCGTTCGGCGCGCGATCGATGGCCCGGGGGGCGGATGAGCACGGAGCCGAGTCGCCCACTCGTCCTTGGTCTGGAGACGTCGTGTGACGAGACGTCCGCTTCGGTGATCGACGGCGACGACCGAATCCTGGGCCACGTCATCCTTTCGCAGGACGTCCACGAAGTCTTCGGGGGAGTGGTGCCCGAGCTGGCCGCCCGCGCCCATCTGCAGAAGGTCGACGCGGTCGTGGCTCAGACCCTTCAAGAAGCGGGTGTGGCGCTGGACGAGATCGACGTCTTCGGCGTGACCACCGGGCCGGGCCTGATCGGCGCTCTCCTGGTCGGCGTCTGTTGGACGAAAGCGGTGGCGTGGGGCCTCGATCGGCCCTGGGTGGGCGTGCACCACATGGAGGCCCACCTCTTCGCCCCCTCGCTCGAAGACCCCGACGCCGTGCCCCCGTTCGTCGGCCTTCTGGTCTCCGGCGGCCACACACTCCTTGTCCACGCGACCGAGTGGGGCCGGTATCGACTCCTGGGTCAGACGCGGGATGATGCCGCGGGCGAAGCCTTCGACAAGGTCGCCAAGCTCCTGGACTTGCCCTACCCGGGAGGACCGTCGATTCAGCGTATCTCAGCGGATGGCGACCCCACGCGGTTCGCACTTCCCCGTCCGATGCTCAAGCGGAATCAACGGCCCGGATCGCCCGACTTCTACGACGTCTCGTTCAGTGGCCTGAAGACCGCGGTCGTCGAGCTCGTGCGGCGGCTCGAAGCCGAGGAAGGCTCCGCGGCGGTCGAAGCGGCCCGTGCCGACATCGCTGCGTCGTTCCAGCGGGCTGCGGTCGATGTGCTCGTCGCCAAGACGATGCGCGCTGTGCAGGAGACGAGCTGTCCGCGCGTCGTACTCGGTGGTGGAGTGAGCGCCAACGCGCTGCTCCGGAGTGAGATGACTACCGCGCTTGCGTCTAGCGATGTCCCGACGGCCGAAGAGCGGCAGGTCTTCGTGGCGTCCCCGCGCCTGTCGCTGGACAACGGAGCGATGGTCGCCCGGGCCGCGCGCTTTCGGTTCGAGCGTGGCGAGGTCGCGGACACGACCGACTCGGCCCACGCAGGGCTCCCGTTCCCCGGACTCGTGCGCGAGAGTGGTTCCGGACGGGCCGCCGACACACGAACTTACTAGGCTATGTATCCCGTATTCTTCGATGTCCCGAACTGGGTCCCGTTCTTGGGCGGCGCGCCGATCACGTCGTTCGGCGTGTTCATGCTGTTCGCGTTCCTCACGGCCGGGTACGTCCTGCGCGCCGAGCTGCGGAGGACCGGGCACGACCCCGATAAGGCGTGGGACTTCGTCTTCATGGCGGTCGTGGGTGGGATCTTGGGTGCGAAGGGGTATTACCTCCTTCTGAACTTCGAGCAGCTGGTCGCCGACCCGATCGGCATGATCGCCTCACGCGGCGGACTGGTGTGGTATGGCGGCTTCCTCATGGCGACGGCGCTCGTCATCTGGGAGATCCGGCGCCAGAAGCTTCCGGTGCCGCAGATGGCCGACCTCATGGCTCCGGCGCTGGCCTTGTCGTACGCGGTGGGTCGCATTGGCTGCTTTCTTGTCGGAGACGACTGGGGGCGGCCGACCGACTCCATGTTCGGGATGCGATTCCCGCAGGGGACCCCTGCAACGACGGTCACGAACATCGAGCAGATGTTCGGCATCACCGTCGATCCAGCGTTGATCGAAGAGTACGGACAGGTCGTTCCGGTCCATCCCACCCAGCTGTACGAGGTCGGGATGAGCACGCTGATCTTCTTCCTCCTTTGGCGGATTCGGGACCACGGGCACAAGAAGGGCTGGCTCTTCATGCTCTGGCTCATCTGCGCCGGCATCGAGCGTTTCGTCGTCGAGTTCCTCCGCGCGAAGGACGACCGCTTCTTCGGCGTTCTGACCCTCGCTCAGCTCATCAGCCTGGCTATCGTGGCCGTGGGTGTGGCGGGGATGATGAAGGCGAGGAATGCCTCGGCGGAGCCGGGGACCGCGTAGTGACGGGCAGGGCCCTCACGCTGTTTCACGCCTCGGACGTGCAGGCGGGCTCCCCCTTCCTTCCGGTGGCGGCGGACGCGCTGGTCGATCTCGTCGGTCGGATCGCCCCCGACGTGATCGTCCTGTCGGGGGACCTGACTCAGCGCGCGAAACCGAGTGAGTTCGAGACGGCTCGTGCGCTGATGGATCGGTTGGGCGACATCCCGGTCGTGATCACGCCGGGCAACCACGACGTGCCCCTGTATCGATTCTGGGAGCGGATCGCCGCCCCCTTCGGCGCGTGGACTCGATTCGCCGGTTCGCCCGCACTGAACTCGGTGACCCGGGTGAAGAACGCGACGATCGTCGCCCTCAACTCGGCCGCGCCGAGGCGGGCGATCGTGAACGGGCGGCTGAGCAGTGCGCAACTCGACTTCGCGCGAGAGGCCTTCTCGGAGTCCGACCCCGAGGATTGGCGGGTCGTCGTCACGCATCACCACTTCGTGCGGGCCCCGGAAGGAGATGGCGGGCCCCCGCTCCCCGGCGCTGCGCGTATCGTGCGCCGCTTCGGTGAGATGGGCGTCGACGCGGTCCTCGGTGGACACGTCCACCAGATCCATCTGCGGACGGCACACGACGTCGTGGGCGTCGGGAGCGCGGGGCCGGCTCTCCCCATCCTGGCTACCGGGACGGCGACCTCGCGTCGAGGGCGGGGGGTCGAGCGTCGGGCGAACAGCGTCTGCGTGCACCGATTCGAGTCCGGTGAGGTGACGGTGTCGCCGTGGCTCCGTGAGCCGGACGACCACTCGTTCCGGCCCCTTCCGGATGTCGTTTTTCCCATCCGCCAGGGTCGCGACATCGAGCCGCGGGCGGAGGCCACTGCCTGATGGCCCGGTATCGACGGAAGCGACTCACGAAGGGTGAACGAACCGCAGCAGCCGCAAGCTCGCTCGCCATCGGGGCCGGGATCGCTGCCGCGGCGTACTACGTCACGCGGATTCTCTTGTCTCGGGAGGAGCTGCCTCAGCCGGTCCTCCGCGGAACGAAGCGAGACGCCGCCCTCCCGCCCGGCCCGGAGTCGGACGTCGCGCAGGAGTCGTAGGGTGAGGGGTCGGCTACGGGAAGGATGGCCCGTCGTGGCGCTGGTGGTCGGCAGCATCATCCTGGGCGCGACGCCCCAATCGGGAGCAGCTCAACTCCGCGGCCCCGAGGTGCGCTCCGTCGCCTTCGAAGGGAATTCGACCTTCCCCGCCGACTCATTGGCCCGCGCGATCGCCACGCGGGAGACCGAGTGCCGCACGGCCGTGTACGTCCCCTTCTGCGCGCTCGGGTTGGACTTCGCTCTGAACCGGTCGCACCTCCGGGATCGTGACCTGCCGAGGGACCGGGCCCGGCTGATTCTGTGGTACCAGGCGCGCGGCTTCTGGAACGTTCAGGTCGATACGCCGACCGTGGAGCGGAACCTGAACGTCGCCGAGGTCACCTTTCGGATCGAGGAAGGCCAGCCCTTCCTGGCCTCGGCGATCGACTTCGTGGGGCACGAACCGTTCGAAGAGATCGGTCTCGTCGACGACCTGCCGATCCAAGAGGGTGACCTCTTGAGTCGACTCGCCCTCGATGCGGCGCGCGACTCCATCTCGAGTCGGCTCAAGAACAACGGGTACGCATACGCGGACGTGTTCCGCAGCGTCGTGCGACCCTCGGATGACAGCTTCAACGCCGTCGTCACCTTCGAGATCGTGCCGGGGCCGCTGACCCGATACGGCGCGATCAACATCGAGGGCAACGAGAGTCTCGGGATCGGCACGGTCCTCCGCACCGCCCAGCTCCAGCGGGGAGAGCCCTTTCGGAGCTCGGAGATCGACGACGCACGAGGGCGGCTGTACGGCCTCGACATCGTTCGCAACGCCAGCGTCGTCCCCGACACGTCGGTCCTGGCCCAAGACACGGTCGTCGACGTCGCCATCGTCGTGGCCGAGGGTGATGCGTATCGGATGAGGGCCGGGGGCGGGTGGAGCACAGCGGAGTGTCTGAACGTCGAGTCCCGGTGGACTGCCCGGAACTTCCTCGGTGGGGGACGCTCTCTGCAGGTCCGCGCACGCGTCGGCAACTTGCTGGCGGCTCAATTCCGCGACGTCCTGTGCACCGAGAGCGGCGAGGACACCTTCGCTCGACTGACGGGCATCGCATCCGTGGACTTCATCCAGCCGTGGATCTTCTCGACCCGCAACGCACTCTCGGCCTCGGTCTATCTGGAACGTCAGTCGCTTCCGGATGTCTTCATCCGCAGGGCGATCGGTGCGCAGGTCGGTCTCTCCCGTCGTGTGTCTGCTGAAACGCAACTGACGGGCTTCTATCGCCCGGAGATCTCGGAGCTCGACGCGGATGACGTCCTCTTTTGCACGGGCTTCTTGGTGTGTAGCCCGGAGGACATCGCACGGTTGGAAGGGGCGAACTCGCTTTCGCCCGTCGGACTGACGGTGGCACGCGACCGCTCGGACGATCTACTGAGCCCGCGTTCGGGGAGCCGAGTACTCCTCGACATCGAGCACGCCGGACCGTGGACGGGGTCGGATTTCCGGTACGATCGCGTCGTGGCCGAGGGGTCCTCTTACACGCCGGCCGGCCGGGTCGTGATCGCGACCCGACTCCGGGGCGGCTGGGTCGGCGCGGGCGGCTTCGACGGACTCGTCGGGTCGGGCGCGCAAAGCTCCGAAATCGTGCACCCTCAGAAGCGATTCTATTCCGGGGGAGCCAACTCCGTTCGCGGCTTCGCGCAGAGTCGGTTGGGACCGCGCGTTCTCTTCGCAACGCCGGGGGGGCTACTCGATCCGGGGGGCGGCGCATGCACGATCGCGCAACTCAACGCCCTCACGTGTACACCGGCTTCAGACGCGCCGATGAACCCGCGGCCGACGGGGGGGACGCGGCTGATCGAGGCCAATCTCGAGCTACGTGTGCCCCTCAACCGAATCCTGGAGGTGGTCTTCTTCGGGGACGCAGGCCAGGCGTGGGGTGCGAACGAATCGATCGAACTCGCGTCGATGCAGGTCACGCCGGGTCTCGGCTTTCGGGTCGCGAGTCCGGTAGGGCCGATCCGCTTCGACCTGGCCTACAGCTTCAGAGGAGATGAAGCGTTGCCGGTGGTGACGGAGCGACTTCGTCCGTACAACCCGGCAACCGACCGACTGTCGGATCGGATCTTCTATAGCAGCGAACCGAGCGATGTTGTGCTCGATTGGGTGAGCACCGGGGAGTTGATCTTCCTGGATGCCCCGTTCCTCTTCGGCGCGAACCAAGGCGGCTTGCAGCTGCACGTGTCGATCGGGCAGGCTTTCTGACATGACCGACCAACCACACGTCTCGGACGCGGGCCCCGAGCCCACGGAGACCCGCCCCTCCCCCGTGAAGCGGAAG
>JBCCEZ010000013.1:0-83363 GCA_039030015.1 Gemmatimonadota bacterium
GGGGGGGGGTGGTTTAATCCTTCCCCCCCACCCCCCCCGGGGGCCGCGCCGCCCCCGGGGGCGCGCGGTGGGGGGGGGGCGCCCCCCGCCCCCCCCCCCGACTCCGTACCGCCATCACGAGTGACCGCGGTCGAGCACGGGGACTCGCTCATGGTCTCCGACTCGCTGCTTCTGGATTCCCTCCTCTTGAGGAGCCCGATCCCGGAGGAAGCGGCGGCACATCTCGACCACCTGACCACGGCGTTCTCCACTACGCCGGACGGGGTCGGGATTATCCAGGCAGGCATGGCCGAGGCGTTCGTGGCCCGCGAGTACGCGTGGCTGGCCGGGCGGGACACGTCAGACGTACGTGCGATGTCATCCGCGATGGGTCACGTACTCCACGCAATCGACCCGTCGGCAGCGGGATCGGGAGCCGGCCTCGGATACGGATTTAGGCGGGCCGCGGAGGCTGTCGTCCAGCACATGAGCATGGCGTTGGAGGTCGAGGGGATTCCGGAGCACCTGGCGTTCCACGGACCCTATGTCATTCGCGCCGCCGAGGGTGCGATCGAACGGTCGTACGCAGTGGAGGGGTTGGCACGTCGCATCCGATCCGGCAGCGACGCCGCCGCCACGCATGCGCTCGTCGAGCAGATCCGTCCAATGGTCCGCGCGATGGCTTACGGGACCGACGTCGACGGGGATGGGCGGATCGGACACACCGAAGATGAAGTCGGCCTGGCCCAGGCGTGGTACCACCTCAACCTGCTGTACCGCATCGAAGCCGTTTACATCCCGGAGATGATCCCCGACGCCCTCGACTCCCGCCTGCCCGACTTCGCGGCGCTACGCGCGGTGGAGGACTCGATCGGACCGGGCCGGCGGCGTTGACCCCCGCGCCCTAACTGGGGCGGTCTAGCTCGGGAGGAGCTCCGCCCTCAGCGTCGCGGGCACCAAGACACCGGGGCGCGGTTCGAAGATCCGGTCGGCGTCGACCAGAACCAGAGCGTCACCGTCGACCCCGACGAGATACGTGCGGGCACCCGTCGTGATCTCTGCATGCGCCTGTTCGTCACGACCGCTGCCGGTGACCCACGATCTCAACGTCCCGATCTCGGTCGTGAGTGCCCCCACCCCGTCGACGAACCGAAGCGTAACCCGCCCAGATTCCTCAATCGACACATCGAACATCACGCCGTCGCGTGCAATCAGGTCCACCGTCTGCTGCACGGTGGTGCGGTCCGTGAACTCGTACTTGGTCGCCACCCAATCACCCGCCAGATCGACTGCCTCGAGTCCCGTGGTCTCATCCGAGCAGGCAGACAAGGCGACGAGGGCCGCCGCGATCGCGGTACGCCCGAGCGCACTCGTCGTCAAACGCTTCACAACGCGATGTCCACGAGAGAGTCCCCACAACCGGGAACGCCGATCACCTGGTCGGCGGCCGGGTTCGTCTGAATCGTGAGATTGTCGCAGTAGTATTCGGGCACCTTCGCCTCCAAGACGTACTCACCGCCGTCTTCGCTGACGGTAGTGTCGAGGAATACGGGCCCGAATGCGAGCGATTGCAGACGCAGGCGCATCTGTACGGGCACGGCGAAGCCCGCCACCGTCGCCACCCCTCTGATGCTGACATCCCGGAGCACCGGCGGCGACGCCGGAATACGAACGTCCGGACCGTCGAGCACGCCCGAGCACTCGAGTGTGCCCGGCGCCACAGCCTCGGTCAGGTCCGACTCGATGGGAAAGGGGCGGTCGAAGGTGAAGCCGAAGAGGCGCGTCTGGCAGACCCCTGCCTGAGCCCGAACGTGAATCGCGTATCGCCCGTTCTCGTCGACCACGGCGCTGTTCAACACCCCGGCCTGGGGATGGAACATGTAGACGAGTGTCTGCGAAGCGCCGGACGCTGGAGCGTCTCCGATGTAGACCTGGCCCTCGATGAGGAGGCGATCTTCGTCGAACTCGGGCGCGCTCAGACAGGCAGGGAGGAGAGCCGTCGCCGCCCATGCGGCCCATCGTGCCCCCCTCACCTGCGTGTCGCCTCTATTCGCAGGACACGCAGTTGTTGTTGTTCGCCGAGCCGAGGCTCTCGAGTAACGCGATCGTCTCCGGGAACGGGGAGATGCGCTGCACCGGTCCATTCGCCATGTCGGCGGTGGTGTGTCCACGTCGGCTCACGACGGTCGCATCGGCGCCCTTGTCGACGAGGTAGAGGATCGCCTCGTTGTCGCCTCGGGACGCTGCCCAGTGAAGGGGAGCAAAACCGTTCGCGTCCCGCGCATTAACGTCGGCGCCGAGCTCTTCCACCAGATACTCAACAGCGGGCAACCAAGCGTCCGGCGCGTGTCGATGTGAGACGCCGGCAAAACCGGTCCCGTACGCGTGACCCGTCGCCGCATGAATCGGATATACGTTCGGCCCGCCGACGGGGATCGGCGGCAGCCCCGACGGATCCGTATCACTACCGGGAGGCGCGAAAGCGAACCTACGTGACGGAGCCTTCATCGTCGGGATGTTCGGGTCCGCTCCCGCGGCGATGAGCATCTGCATCGCGGGGAGGTCCAAGGCATACGCGGCGCGCCAGAACGGCGTCGCGCCCCTCGTATCCACGTCTAGCTGACTGAAGGTGTACTCCATGAACCAGAGGTGCTTCGTCAGCCTCACGTTCGGGTCGGCACCGGCGTCGAGCATCGCACGCATGACGTCGAGGTGCGTCGCCTGTTGCTGTTGATACGCCTGCTGCTGCGGGTAGCGCGCCTTCGGAGCCCAGTGCGTGTTGATGGCGGCGTAGAGCGGCGTGAGTCCCGCGTGGCTGGGGACGTCAGGGCTCGCTCCACGTTCGAGCAGCTCGAGCGCGAGGTCGAACTGGCCGTTGATCACCGCCATGAGCATCGGAGACGTGCGGTCACCGGCCGTCTGTAGGTCGATGTCGGCTCCGCCCTCGATCAGCGCGTGGGCCGCCACCCCTTCCCCCTCGCGGACCGCATAGTGCAGCGCAGAGAGACCGCCCTGACGGTACACGAGGTCGGTGTACGAGTTGGAGTACTCGTCGGTCCGGTCCGTCGCGCCCGACGGGAGATCGCCGAGGTCGGGGTCCGGAGCCGGCTCGTCGCGACGCTGGGCCGGCCCTGCATCGTCCGCGGAAACGCGTGCAGCGTTGGCGGCGTGGACCGCGGCCTGTACTTCTGCGGGCGTGGGCTGCCATGCCACGTCGGGCGGAACGTCACCCCGGAAGGCCGCGAGCACTTCGTCCCGCACCTGGCCCGCCGCGCGGTCCTCCGCAGCGACGGTCGGGATGTCGACGACCGTCGAGGTGATCGACACATCCGCGCCCGCCCCGAGGAGTGCGTGGATCACGTCGGTCCGACCACGCGCCCCCGCGAACATGAGCGCCGTCTGGCCACGCTGCTCTTCTCGCGCGTCGACCTGGGCTCCCGCGCTGAGGAGCGCGTCGACCAGAGCGGAGGATCCGGACGCCGCGGCGAAGTGGAGGGGGCGAACCGCACCCGTCGAAGTGGTCGCGTCCACGTCGGCGCCCGAATCGATCAGCCGCTGTGCGACCTCGGCTCGACCACGTCGGCTCGCCAGGTGCAGCGGCGTGTAGTCGCCTAGCCGCGTCACTGCGCGAACGTTCGCACCGGCGTAGATGAGGATCTCGGCCAACTCGGCGTTACCGTTCTCTGCGGCCCAGTGGAGCGGAGTCATCCCGTCCCCATGCGCGGCATTCACGTCGGCACCCGAGCGGAGGAGTGTACGCACCTCCTCGACTCGGTCGTCGCGGGCCGCGTCGGCGACCGGCGTGTTGGCCGGGGCCGGACCCGCCCACAGAGCGAGCGCCACACCCACCGCGACGAGGGGATGACTGTAAAACCGGAACCCGAAGCGTCGATCCGTCATCGTGGGTCTCCTCAGCCGCGATCCGCCGGCGCGGTCACCGACGTCGGCATCGAGAGCGACATCGGCGCGGTGCTATCCCCGAAGCTGTCCATATCGGTGTGCCCGAGTCCGTGCATGAAGGAGAGCATGGCATTGGCCATCGGCGTTCCGTCCGGGGCCTTCAGGTGGACGTTGCCTTGGAGCGCCCCGTTCGCACCACCCAGCGCGATCAACGGTGCCCGGCGGTGGTTATGCAGGTTTCCGTCCGCCATCGGCGAGCCATAGATGATCATCGTCTTATCCAGGAGGTGGGCATCACCTTCCTGGATGCTGGCCAGCTTCTCGAGGAAGTACGGCAGCATGCTGACGTGGTATTTGTTGATCAGGTGGAAGTCGAGGATCGCTTCCTCGCGGCCACCGTGGTGCGATGCCGGGTGGAACGGCTTGTCCGTGCCGCTCTCCGGGAAGACACGAGCCGAAGAGTCCCGCCCCATCTTGAAGGAGAAGACCCGCGTCGTGTCTGATGCGAAGGCGAGGGCCTGAAGGTCGAACATCAGGCGGACGTGCTCCTCGAAGGAGTCGGGCACCCCCGCCGGAGCGGTCGGGAGCTCTCGCTCCTCGCCGGTGGAGTTCTGGGCTTCCACCATCTGGATCCTGCGCTCCAGCTCGCGGACGTTCTGGAGATACCGGTCGAGCCGCTCCCGGTCGTTCGGCCCCAAGTCACGTTGTAGCTCGGCGACACGACCACTCACCCAATCGAGGATCGACGCCGAGGTCCGACGACGCAGCGCTCGCTCGCGCGCCGTGCCGCCCGCGCCAAAGAGCTGCTCGAACGCCACCCGTGGATCTCGGATCACCGGCAGCGGTTCGGTCGGAGACGACCACGAGATCGAGTCGGTGTAGACGCAGGTGTACCCGTATGCGCAGCCACCCGATTGGTTGATGTTCTCGATGCAGAGCTGCATCGACGGAATCGGCGTGTCCTGCCCGAATCGGCGCGCGTGCATCTGGTCGAGCGAGGTGCCGACGAAGACGTCGGACCCTTCGGTCTGCTTCGGATGCTGCTGGGTGAGGAAGACGGCGCTGGAGCGGAAGTGATCGCCGCCGATTTCCGGAGCCTGGAAGGCCTCGGCCATCCGAACGTCGGTGTTCGAGACGATCGTCAGGTACTTCCGCCACGGATCGAGCGGCATCAGAGCGCTGGGCGTGAGGTCGAAGTCACTTCCGACCGCCGCAGGCGCCCAGAGGTTCTGGGAGGCGCCCCACTCGTTGCAGCCGGCTGCGCCGTGGACCATCTCGATCGCGACCAAACGCGTCGCGTCGATCTCGGCCCTGGCCGCGGCCGACAACCGGCCCGCAGGAACCATGGCGTCGAGGAAGGGGAGCGCGATCGACGCACCCATCCCCTTGATGAAGGTCCGACGCTCGAGGTGCTTTCCCGTGATGACGTTCATCGTCTTCTCCTGGCCCCGGCGATTCCGCCGGATGCTCGTGTATTCTCTATGCCTGCCCTACTGCGCGCCGGCCGCGACGGCACCGGCACGCTGCATCCGGAATGCGTCGCTCCGAATCACCCCGAGGACGAAGGAGGACATCCGGTAGTCCTCGGCCTCGGCATGGCTCACGATCTCGCGAACCGTGGGCTGATCGAAGTACTCCGTGCGACGCCCGAGGGCGTACGCCATGAGGTTTTCCGTGAAGGTCCGCAGAAGCGGAATCGGCCGCTGGACCAACGCCTCGTTCAACTCGACGGGCGACGTGATCGGCGTACCGTCATACAGTTCTCCCTGTGTATCCAGCGGCATCCCGTTCTCACGGATCCGCCAGCGTCCCGTCACGTCGTACGAGTCGAGCGCGAGCCCGATCGGGTCCATGAACCGGTGACACGCGTTGCACGTCGGGTTCGCCCGGTGGATCTCCATCTTCTCGCGGGTCGTCAGAATCCGACCTTCGTCCGCCTCCCCTACCTCTTCCAACTCCGGCACCCCCGGTGGCGGGGGCGGAGGCGGGCTGCCCATGAGCACCTCCATCACCCACTTCCCTCGAAGCACGGGGGAGGTACGCCCCGCGTGCGACGTCAGCGTCAGGATGCTCGCGTGCCCGAGGAGTCCCCGGCGTCGCTGCCCGGGGTACTCGACCCGGCGGAAGTCGTCGCCGATCACGCCGTCGACCCCGTAGTGGCGTGCTACCCGCTCGTTCATGTACGAGTAGTCGGCGGTGTACAGATCGAGAACGCTGGCGTCCGACTGGACCAGGTTCGCGAAGAAGGTCTCCGTCTCCGTGCGCAGGTCGTCGGCGAGTTGCTGGTGGTAGTCCGGGAAGAGCAGTCGGTCGGGATGCACTTTGTCCAAGTCGTCCAACCGCAGCCACTGGGCCGCGAAGCGCGTGGCGAGCGCTTCCGAGCGAGGGTCTGCGAGCATCCGACGGACCTGTCGTTCGAGCTCGTCGTCGCCCGAGAGGTCACCCTCGGCTGCGACCGAGCGGAGTTCTTCGTCCGGAGGCAGGCCCCAGAGGAAGTACGACAGACGGGTCGCGAGGTCTTCGTCGGAGAGCCGGTAGTCCTCGCCGAGGTCGACGCCGCGCGGCGCCTCCTCCATACGGAAGACGAAGTCCGGCGCCGCGAGCATCGCTTCGATGGCCGTGCGCACGCCGATCTCGAACCCACCCTCGTCGACGCCCAAATCGTAGAAGCCGAGGAGCGCGTTCCGGTCCTCGTCAGTCAGCGGTCGGCGGAACGCCTCCGGCCCGAGTCGCTCGATGATCTCGGCCGCACACGGGCGCTCCTCGTCAGGCGTCGTGGGGCGGCAGGAGAAGATGTGCTCACGCGTCGGTGTCTCGGACACGCCGGTCACGTTCGTCGGGCCGGCCACCACGAGATCCTTAAGGTGCGCCAGCGACGTGATGCCGTAGCCGCTCACCCCGATCTGGCGATCGGAGAGGGACCAGTCGTGCGGTGACATCAGGTCGTCGATCGGCCCCTCGGTCTGCTTGAGGAAAGCGGCGGTAACCTGACGCGGGCCGGCGCGAACGAAGATCGGCTCGGTCCGCATGTTCACACCGTTCGGATCGGCCACGCTCATCCAACGATCCATCTCGAGCAACGCGACGCGCCGACCGTCGATCGACACCTCGATCTGCTCGCCCCGCGTAACCCCGCCGAAGTATCCACCGGTCGTCGTATGCTCGAAGGCGAGTCTGAACTCGTACTCGCCGTCGGCGATGAAGTTGTGTTGAACCGAGATGCCCCCGCGGGTGCCGTACGGGGCGCCCTCGGCGCGGTCCCACTGCGAGGCGTAGCCGGGATTCGTGTACGTCGCCGACGACGGAGCGGCGGCGGCATCCCCGACCGCGAGGCGCGCCACGCTGGCCGCGGCGTTCAAGTACGCATCGAGGAGTGTCGGCGACAGCATCTGTGCATCGGCGATGTTGTCGAAGTTCGCGCTCTTCGTATCCAGCGGCAGGTACGCCGACGGATCGATCGTCAGCCCCAGGAGATTCCGAACGGACCGAGCGTACTCCGTCTGGTTCAGACGCTGGAACGACCGCCCGCCCGGATTCGGGTTCCGACGCGCCGCGTCGTCCATCCGCTCCTCGAGGGACGCGACAAGAGCGGTCAGGGTGTCCCCCGCCGGTCTCGACACACCCGGGGGCGGCATCATGTCGGCCCGGAGCTTCACGATCATCTTCTCGGCGATCTCGGCCATCTCGTGCGGAGTCGCCGCGTCGAAGTCCTCGAGGGAGAGGTTTCCGCGAAGCCGGCGCTCGTTGTGGCATCGCACGCAGTACCGTTCGATGACCGTGTTGTCGTCTTCGGAAGACCACTCGACGAAGACGTCATCCGCCGAGTACGACGGCGACGGCAGCGACGGCGTATTCAGCGCCACGCTGAACGCGGCATCCGCGGACGGGCCCCACCAACTGCCGGCGACCGCCAGCGCAGCACCGGCCAAGGCCAGCGATCCCATGAGCGTCTTCATCGTACCATAGACCCCAATAATCGACCTGAGTGCCCTCCAAAGCGATGCACGACAACACGTTGTGTCGCCGGCGCGCTCCAGAGGCGCGGGAGTCTGTGCCCGTCCCGCCCGTTTCCCCTTAGACCCCTACGAGGCCCGTTTCGTTGACGGGGAGTTGGGTGGCACGAATGCGCGGATCTCCTTCTACAATCTAGGGATTCGGGGGCTGCGCCGCACTGAGGATCGACGGCCTACGCCGCCTGGGTCGACCTAGTGATCGTCGTGATTCAGCTCGTACTCGCGCTGCGCATGTGCACGCTCGGCTCCTTGCCGCTGATCGCGCGCCTTGGCCGCACGCATCGCCATGTTCCGAGTTCCGGACGTGTGGGCCGTCGGAAGGGACAGCTCGCGCTCCAGTTTCGTACTCTCGCACGAGGGGCAGGCCGGGGCTTCGCTGCCTCGCACCAGCAGCTCGAACCGGTCCCCGCATTCTTGGCAGGAGTATTCGTAGATAGGTATGATGAGCCTCGCTGAACGGTGGTGGCCGGTCCCGATACGGTAGATCCAACCCGCGAATTCGGGCAACACCACCCCTAGGATGAGTGTCGTATGGTTGAACACGCGGCACGGACCCCACGGAACGACGACGGATGAAGAGCATGCGCACCCTGGCGACCTTCGGCTTTACGCTCGCCTTTGCCCTCCTCGCACTCCCCGGTGCCGCGAGCGCCCAGGAGATGCCGGAGATGCCCGACCGTGACCGTATGGTCGAGTACACCCGCGCCCATCGGGCGATGAACGACGCCCGCGACGACTTCCACGGTCAGGTGGCCCGCGTTCACGACGCCGAAGGCCGACTCCGTGCGCGTGAAGAGGTCGAGAGTGCGATCGAGGCGATCCTCGAAAGTCACGAAATGACGCGAGAGCAGTACGACGCGATCACGCTCCTCATCAGCATCGACGGCGATCTCCGAACGATGTTCGAGGAGATCATGACCGAGTTGGACGAAGAGGAGAACGGGGTCTAGGCCGACCTCAGCAGGAGACGCAGCGGTGGTTATTCACCGCGCCGAGACTCTCCAATAGTGCGATCGTCGACGGGAACGGACTGATCCGCTGCACGGGCCCATTGGCCATATCGACTGTCGTCTGACCCCGTCGACTGACGACCATGACGTCGGCCCCCTGCGCAACGAGGTAGTGAATCAGTTCGTCGTCCCCACGGGCTGCGGCATGATGCAGCGCGGTGTACCCGTTGTGATCACGCGCGTTGACGTCGGCTCCCAACTCCTCGACTAGATAGGTGACCGCGCGAAGCCAACCGTCCGGCACGACCCGGTGAATGTTGGCCGCGAAGCCCTCCCCGTACCCGACGCCGGACGCCGCATGGATCGGGTAGACGCCTGGGCCTCCCGCGGGCACGGCCGGAAGCCCGGAGGGGTCGTTCGGACCCGTATCCACCGAGACAATGGCGCCCGCGCCGACCCGCGGCGAGACGGTCTTCTTCGTCGGAATCGTCGGATCCGCACCGTACTGGATCAGCATCTTCATGAGCGGCAGATCGAGCGCGTATGCGGCCCGCCAGAAGGGGGTCGCACCCATTCGGTCGGTGCGCAGGTAGTCGTCGCCGAACGTCGTGAACCAGAGCTGCTTGGTCAGACGCACGTTGGGATCGACGCCCGTGCGCAGTAGCCGCTCGACCAGCTCCAGATACGTCACCTCCTGCTGCATGTAGTCGGCAGGTTGCGGGTGACGGGACTTCGGAATCCACTGGGTGTTGATGGCCGTGTAGAGCGGCGTAGCGTTCGCGTGACTCGCCAAAGTGGGGTCCGCGCCACGATCGAGCAGTTCCCAGGCGAGGTCGAAGTGCCCGTTGATGGTGGCCATCAGGAGAGGCGTCGACCGATCGCCCCCGGTGGGGAGATTGATCGGCGCGCCACCGTCGAGGAGTACGCGCGCAACCTCTCGGTGTCCCTCACGGACCGCGAGATGGAGCGGCGCCAGACCCCCGTAGCCGCCGACGAGCTGGGCGTGGGAAAAGCGCGACGACGGCACGCGGTCCCGCTGCTGGTTGTTGATGTCCTCTCGCGACGGCGCGGCACCACTCTCCGCGCTCGCGGTCGAATCCGGCTCACTCCCGCCGGCACCCTGCCCCGGAATCGTCGGGCCGCCATAGGTATTGCCGGCCCGACGGGCCGCCCGACCGTCACGAGCCTGCGCGATCTGGGTCGCGATTTGCTCCTGCCGCCTCCGGTCGGCCCGATCCTCCTGCTCCCGGGTGTCCATATCCATCACCCGCGCCCGCACGGCGGGGTCCGCCCCGGCCTCGAGGAGCGCGGAGGCCGCGGTCGCATGACCATTCGCCGCGGCAAACATCAGAGGGGTTTGGAACCACGCCGACTCGGGGGCCTCCACATCGGCCCCCGCTTCGATGAGCAGGTCGATCACCCCGGTGGCGCCGGCGCCGGCCGCATAGTGGAGGGCCGTGACACCGGTGCCCGTGCGGACTGAGGGATCGGCGTCGTACTCCAACAGAACCCGAGCGACGTCCGCCGCACCGGACCTCGCGGCCAAATGCAGAGGCGTGTACTCACCGATCCGGGTGAGTGCCGCTGTGTGGGCGCCCGCACCGACCAGCAAAGCAGCCATCTCACCATGGCCGAGATCCGCAGCCCAATGGAGCGGCGTCATCCCGTCCCCGTGCGCCGCGTTGACGTCCTCACCGGTCCGCACCAACGCGCGGACGGCGTCCACGTCGCCGCGCATGGCGGCGTCGGCGACCGGTGTGTCGGCTGGAGCGCCGGCCCACAAGAAGAGTGTCGTGGCGAGGGCAATCCCCGCGTGACTTCGGAGTGTCCTGCTCACGGCCCCGCCCCGTCCGGAGCGGCCACCGTGGGCATCGTCAGCGGGAACTCGCCCGTGCTGTCGCCGAAGCTCTCCATGTCGTCATGCCCCAGCGTGTGCAGCATCGAGAGCATCGCGTTCGCCATCGGGGTGCCGTCCGGCGCCCGGAGGTGCGTGTTGCCTTCGAGCTTCCCGTTCGCGTGACCCAAGACGATCAACGGTGCGCGGCGATGGTTGTGTACGTTCCCGTCGGCCATCGGGGATCCAAAGACGATCATCGTCTTCTCGAGGAGATCCGTCCCGCCCTCGTCGATGTCCTTCAGCTTCTGCAGGAAGTACGGGAGCATGCTGACGTAGTACTTGTTGATGACCGCAAAATCGAGGATCGCGGCCTCCCGTCCCCCGTGGTGCGACGCGGGGTGGAATGGCGTTTCGGTGCCACTCTCCGGATACACCCGGGACGACGCATCCCGTCCGGTCTTGAAGGAGAAGACGCGGGTCATGTCAGACGCGAAGGCGAGCGCCTGCAGGTCGAACATGAGGTACATGTGCTCGGTGAACGAGTCGGGCACACCGGCCGGTGCGCCAGGCAGCGCCCGCTCTTCCCCGCTCGAATTTTGAGCCTCCACCGCCTGAATGCGGCGTTCGATCTCCCGCACGTTGTCGAGGTACCGGTCGAGGCGAGCCGAATCACCGGGGCCGAGCTCGCGCCGCATGCGCCCGATGTCCTCGGTGATCCAATCCAGAATGCTCGAGCTGGTGCGACGACGACGTGCCCGCTCCTCCGGCGTGCCCCCGGCTCCGAACAACAGATCGAAGGCGACCCGAGGATCCCGGATCATCGGGAGGGGCTCGGTGGGTGAGGCCCAGGAGATCGAGTCCGTGTACACGCACGAGTACCCGTACGCGCACCCGCCGGCCTGGTCGACGTTCTCGATACACAGCTGCATCGAGGGAATCGGCGTGTTCTGCCCGAAGCGGTTCGCGTACAGCTGATCGAGAGACGTCCCGACGTACACGTCGGAGCTTTCGGTCTGTTTGGGGTGCGACTGAGTGAGGAAGACCGACGACGACCGGAAGTGGTCTCCGCCGATCTCGTGCGGCTGGAACGCCTCCGCCATCCGGACGTCGGTGTTCGAGATGATCGTCAGGTAGTCCCGCCACTCGTCGAGCGGCAGGAGGGAGCTCGGTGTCAGGTCGAAGTTCGACCCCACGTCCGCGGGTGCCCACAGGTTCTGCGTCGCGCCCCACTCGTTGCTTCCCGCCGCCCCGTGGACCATCTCGATCGCGACGAGCCGCGTCGGATCGGACTCGTCGAGAGGGTTCGCCCGAAGCCGGCCGGCCGGCACCATCGCGTCGAGGAAGGGCAGCGCCACGCTCGCCCCGAGCCCACGAAGGAAGGTCCGCCGTTCGATCTGGCGTCCAGTGAGGATGTTCATCGTCTAGGCTCCACTGTCGTCGTCCACCGAAGCGGGCGCGGATTGCATACGGAAGGCGTCGCTCATGACGACACCGATGAAGAAGGCCGACATCCGGTAGTCGGAGGATTCGGCGTTTGCCACGATCTCACGAATCGCGGGCTGGTCGTAGTACTCGACACGACGGCCGAGGGCATACGCCATCAGGTTCTGCGCGAACGTCCGGACGAGCGGGATCGGCCGCTTGAGGAGCGCCTCCTGAAGCTCGACAGGACTCGTGACCGGCGTCCCGTCGTAGAAGTCGCCGCGGGTATCCAACGCGTTGCCGTGTTCACGGACGCGCCACTTCCCCGTCACCCCGTAGCTGTCGAGGGCGAGGCCGATCGGGTCCATGAAGCGATGGCACGCGTTGCACGTCGGGTTCGCGCGATGGATCTCCATCTTCTCACGCGTGGTGAGGATGCGACCATCCTCCGCGTCTTCGATCTCCTCCAGCTCCGGCACGCCGGGCGGAGGTGGAGGCGGAGGGGTGCCCATCATCACTTCCATCACCCACTTCCCGCGGAGGACCGGGGAGGTGCGGCCCGCATGTGACGTCAGCGTGAGCACACTCGCATGTCCGAGCAGTCCCCGACGGCGATCGTCCGGGTACGAGACCTGACGGAAGTGATCGCCGGTGACGCCGTCGATCCCGTAGTGTCGAGCCAGTCGCTCGTTCAGGAAGGTGTAGTCGGCGGTGTACAGCTCGAACATCGGCCGGTCTTCCCGGACGACATGCGTGAAGAAACGCTCGGTCTCGCCGAGCATCGCGTCCGCCAGCTGCTGGTGAAAGTTCGGCTCGAGCCGAACATCCGGGTGCACTTTGTCGAGGTCTTGCAGTCGGAGCCACTGCGCCGCGAACCGACTCCCGAGCGCTTCCGCGCGCGGATCCGCCAGCATCCGCCGGACCTGACGCTCCAGCTCGTCGTCGTCCGAGAGGTCTCCGGCCGCAGCCGTCTCACGGAGCTCCGCGTCGGGAGGCAGTCCCCAGAGGAAGTACGAGAGGCGCGACGCGAGGTCTTCGTCGGTGACCCGCCAGCGGTCGCCCGCCGAGGCGGACGAGGGCGCCTCCTCGAAACGGAAGACGAAGTGCGGCGAGGCGAGCATCGCCTCCAACGCAGTCCGTACCCCGACCTCGAAGCCACCTTCACCTCGACCCAACTCGTAGAAACGGTGCAAAGCCCGCCGATCGTCATCGTTCAGTGGGCGTCGGAAGGCCTCCGAGCCAAGCCGCTCGATGATCGACTCCGCGCAGGGCCGCTCCTCCGCTTCATCGGTCGGGCGACAGGTGAAGACCCGGCGTCGGACCGCGTTGTCGGAGACGCCCGTCACGTTCTCGGGGCCGACGACGACGAGGTCCCGCAGGTGGGGCAGCGACATCACGCCGTACGTCCCCGCGATGGCCGTACTCGCCAGGGACCAGTCGTGCGGTGAGATGAGGTCCTGGACCGGCCCGTCCGCCTGCTGCAGGAAGGCCGCCGTGACACGGTGAGGTCCGGCGGTCACCATGATCGGCGCGGTGCGCATCTCGACGCCTTCTGGGTTCGAGACGTGCATCCACCGGTCGACGTCGAGGAGAGCGACACGCTCCCCGTCGATCGAGATCTCCACCCGTTCCGGGCGCTCCGGCGTCGTATTCAGCGCCGAACTCCCGTTGCCGACCGCCGTACCCGTCGTCTCGTGGTGGAACGAGAAGCGGAATACGTACTCGCCATCGGCCGGGAAGGTGTGGATCTCGGAGACCCCGCCCCGCGTGCCGTACGGAGCTCCCGGTACGCGCTCGACCTGCGAGGCCCACCGGGGGACGCGATACTGCGTCTCGGTCGACGTCGCACTCGGGTCTCCGAGCGCCAGCCGGCTGATCTCCGCCGCTGCGTTCAGGTACGCGTCCAGGAGCGTAGGAGAGAGGAGCTGCACGTCGGCGATGTTGTCGAAGTTCGCGCTTTTCGTGTCGGGCGGCAGGTAGTCTGCGCCGTCCACTTCGAGCCCTAGAAGGGCCCGGATCGATGCGGCATACTCGGCCTGATTGAGTCGCTGGAACGTCCGTCCTCCCGGGTTCGGCGCCCGCTCGGCCGCGTCGTCGAGACGCTCCTCCAGCGAGGCGACGAGAAGCCCCAGGGTGTCGCCTGCAGGTCTCGAGACGCCCGGCGGCGGCATCATGCCGGCGCGGAGCTTCACCACGATCTTCTCGGCGACTTCACCATCGAGCTCCGGTTGTCCGGCGTCGAAGTCCTCGAGGGAGAGGTTCCCCCGCAGCCGGGCGTCGGAGTGGCACCGGACGCAGTACCGATCGATGACGGCGTTGTCGTCGAAGTCCGCGACACGTTCGGAGGACGGCGCCGCCCACGTCACGCTCGAGTTGATCGAAGGGAGGTCGGCGGTCTCGCCGGTGGGGCTGTGCAGCGCACTCCACATCAGCATCGCGCCGAGCCCGAGGCTGACGCTGGCGACCTTGAGCGTACTCATGGTGGGCTACCGATCCGGAAAGGCGGAGGCGGGTGCCGACATCGAAAAGTCCCCGGTACTGTCCCCGAAGCTCTCCATGTCGTCCATCCCGAGTTTGTGCATGAGGGAGAGCATCACGTTCGCCATCGGGGTGCCATCGGGTGCCTTCAGATGGACATGGCCGTCGAGCTGACCGTTCGCTCCACCCAAGACGACAAATGGGCAACGCCGATGGTTGTGGAGGTTCCCGTCGGCCATCGGAGAACCGAAGACGATCATCGTCTTGTCGAGGAGGGACACCCCGCCCTCGTCGAGGCTGGCGAGGCGCTCGAGGAAGTACGGCAACATCGACACGTGGTACGTGTTGATCTTGTGGAAATCGAGGATCGCGTCCTCCCGTCCACCGTGGTGCGAAGCCGGGTGGAAGGGTGCGTCGGTCCCGCTCTCCGGATAGACCCGACCCGAGGCGTCACGCCCGGTCTTGAACGAGAAGACCCGCGTCATGTTGGAGGCGAAAGCGAGCGCCTGGAGGTCGAACATCAGGCGCATGTGTTCTTCGAACGAGTCCGGGACGCCGGCCGGGGCTCCGGGCAACGCTCGCGCCTCACCCGAGGCGTTCCGGGCTTCGATCCCCTGGATCCGTCGTTCGATCTCACGAACGTTGTCGAGGTACCGATCGAGGCGGTGCGTGTCATTCGGCCCCAATTCGCGCCGAAGATACGCGATCTCGTCGGTGATCCAATCGAGGATCGATCGGTCCGTGCGACGTCGCTGAGCCCGATCCGCTTCGGAGCCGCCAGCCCCGAACAACATGTTGAAGACGACCCGCGGGTCCCGAATCATCGGCAGCGGCTCGCTGGGCGAAGCCCAGCTGATCGTGTCGGTATAGACACACGAATACCCGTACGCGCACCCACCCGATTGGTCGACGGGTTCGATGCACAGCTGCATCGACGGAATCGGCGTATCCTGCCCGAAGCGGTTCGCGTATATCTGATCCATCGACGTCCCCGCGAAGACGTCGGAGCCTCTCGTCTGCTTCGGGTGCGACTGAGTCAGGAAGACGGCGCTCGATCGGAAGTGGTCTCCGCCGATCTCGTGGGCCTCGAAGGCCTCGGCCATGCGGACGTCGGTGTTGCTGACGATCGTCAGGTAGTCGCGCCACGGCTCGAGCGAGCGCAGGGCCGACGTCGTGAGGTCGAAGTGGCGACCGACATCTGCCGGATCCCACAGGTGGTGGGACGCACCCCACTCGCTGCACCCCGCCGCCCCGTGGACCAGTTCGATCGCGACGAACCGTGTCGCGTCGTCGTCGAGGGACGAGACGAGACGCCCCGCCGGGACCATGGCATCGAGAAAGGGCAGCGCGACGCTCGCTCCCATGCCTTTCAGGAAGGTCCGCCGCTCCAGGCTTCTCCCGGTCAGGATGTTCATCGGCTCATCTCGATGCGGTGTGTGTGCTCAAAGATCGCCATCGGCCCTCGATTCCGCACGTTGCATGCGAAAGGCGTCACTGAGGACGACACCGCGGACGAAGTCGGACATCCGGTATCCGTTCTCCGCGGCGGACCGTTCGATGGCGCGTATCGTGGGCTGATCGAACGCCTCCACACGACGGCCCAAGGCGTAGGCCATCAGGTTCTGCGTGAAGGTGCGCACCAAGGGCTCCGGCCGCGCGAGAAGGGCGTCCATCAGCTCGGAGGCGTTGGAGATCGGCGTCCCGTCGTACAACTCCCCATTCGTATCGATCGGCGCACCATGTTCTCGAATGCGCCACTGACCGGTCACGTCGAAGGCATCGAGGGCGAGACCGATCGGGTCGATAAAGCGATGGCAGGAGTTGCACGTCGGGTTGGCCCGGTGCGCTTCCATACGCGCGCTCGTCGTGAGTGCCACCCCGTCCGCGGCACCTTCGGTCTCCTCGAGGTCGGGGACCCCGGGCGGAGGAGGTGGCGGCGGCGTACCCATCAAGACCTCCATCACCCACTTCCCGCGAAGGACGGGGGACGTGCGGTCCGCGTGGGAGGTCAACGTGAGGACGCTTCCATGCCCGAGAATGCCCCGGCGCCGATCGTCCGGATACGAGACGCGTCGGAATTCCGAGCCGAGGATCCCGTCGATGCCGTAGTGGCGCGCGAGACGCTCGTTCATGATCGACCAGTCCGCCTGGTACAGCTCGAGCAGGGAGCGATCCTCGCGGACGAGCATCGTGAAGAAAAGCTCGGTCTCACGGCGCATCGCATCGGCGAGCTGCTGGTCGTAGTCCGGGAACCAGTAGCTGTCGGGGTGGACCTTCTCGAGGTCCTGAAGCCGGAGCCACTGCGCAGCGAACCTTGGACCCAGCGCTTCAGCGCGAGGATCGGCGAGCATCCGCTCGACTTGAGTCTCGAGTCCGTCGAGATCGGACAGCGTACCGGATGCGGCCGCCCGAATCAGCGCCCCGTCCGGCGGGCTCCCCCACAGGAAGTAGGACAGCCGAGAGGCGAGAGCGCCCGGGGTCAACGCCCACGTGCGTTCGTCGACCTGCGCATCCGTCCCCTCGAGACGGAACACGAAGTGGGGACTCGCGAGCACCGCTTGGAGCGCCGTGCGCACACCGATCTCGAAGCCTCCGTCGGCCGCCCCATCGCGGTAGAACGCGAGCAAAGCCTCTCGATCCCGATCCTCGAGCGGACGGCGATACGCCTGAGACGCGAGACGGTCGAGGATCGACGCTGCGCACGGCTCGGCCTCGTCGGCCGTCGTGGGGCGACACGAGAAGATCCGCTCGCGGACCGGATGTTCGGAAATCCCAGTCACGGCGTCCGGACCGGCGATCACGAGGTCCCGGAGGTGCGGTAGAAGGGTCAGACCATAGCCGGACATGCCGGTGTGTCGGTCCGCGATCGACCAATCGTGCGGGGAAGTCAGGTCGTCGACGGGGCCCTCGGAGGTCGTCAGAAAGGCGGCGGTGACGCGGTGCGGCCCTGCGGTCACGTCGATCGGTTCGGTCCGCATCGTGATCTGCCACGGGTCCGCGTACGACAGCCATGGGTCGACATCGAGCAAGGCGACCGGGTGTGCGTCGATCGAGATCTCGACCTGCTCCCCTCGCGCCAGCTTGCCCGCAAAGCCGTCTCCGGTGGTCGTGTGCTCGAAGACGATCGTGAAGACGTACGAGCCGTCGGCCGGGAAGTTGTGCACGACCGACGTCCCCCCCCTCGTCCCGAACGGCGCACCCTCCACCCGCTCCGACTGGGACGTATAGCCCGACACGCTGTACGTGTGGTCGCGCGGCGCCGCATCGAGGTCCCCGACCGCGAGACGCGCGATTTCGGCTGCGGCGCCGAGGTACGCGTCGAGCAACGTCGGCGAGAGGAGCTGAACGTCGGCGATGTTGTCGAAGTTCTCGGACTTCGTGTCCGGGGGGAGGAAGGCCGACGGGTCGATCTCGAGACCTAGGAGGTCTCGAATCGACGTTGCGTACTCCGTCCGATTCAGCCGCTGGAAGGTGCGCCCTCCCGGATTGGGTGCTTCTCGAGCCGCGTCGTCCATGCGAGACTCGAGCGTCTCGACGAGCGCGCGTAGAGAATCCTCAGGGGGGCGGGCGGCCCCGGGCGGGGGCATCATCCCGGCTCGAAGCTTCGAGATCATGCGCTCCGTGACGACCGGATCGTCCTGGGGCCGCGTCGCGTCGTACCCCTCGAGGGTCAGGTTCCCGCGTAGGCGACGCTCGTTGTGGCACCGCACACAGTACCCCTCGATGACGTCATCCGCGGCGTCGACGTCGGCGACGCGGTGTGCGGCGTCGTACCCCACCCCATCGATGCGTTGGGAGTCCGGCGAAATCGCCCCCGACCACATGACGACCGCACCCGCGATCGCAATCGTCGTCGTGAGGGTCTTCATCTCTCTTCACTCCCGGTCGGGCTCGCCCGGACGAATCCACCCGTCGATCGTCCGGAAACCCGCGCCAGCAAACGACTTTGGTGCTCTCGCCCGAGTTCATTGTAGGGCTGCCTCGACGACCCTGCCAGGAGTATGGATGCGCCGACGCTTTGCCCCGGCCGAGAGCCCGCCCTACCGTCGGCGGATGACCGCTCTACGAAGTGCCTCGACCCGCCTCGCGACCGCGCTCGTGTGTACCCTCGGCCTCGCGTGCGTGAGCCCCGGAGACGGTCCCCCGACCACCGCCTTTACGGGAGCTACCGTCTGGGACGGCACGGGCGCGGCTCCGGTCGTCGATGCCGTCGTGGTCGTGCAAGAGGGACGGATCCGCTCCGTCACCGCGGGCGGTGAGCCACCGCGCGGCGCCACGGTCATCGACGCCGCGGGGAGCTACATCATTCCGGGGCTGATCGACGCGCACGCCCACGCCAACAGCGGCTGGGCGTCCGACGGGGTCATGGACTCGGAGGCACAGGTGCGGGACGGGCTCGCCCTCTTTGCGCGCTACGGTGTGACCTCGGTCAACAGTCTCGGGGACGACGACGCCGTCCTGGCGGTCCGCGACGCCGGTCGCGCCGACGGGGGCTACGCACGAGTGGCGGTCTCCGGCCCCGTCATCACCGACACCGACCCGGCCGCGGCGGCGTCCTCGGCGCGGGCACGCGCCGATGCAGGCGTCGACTGGCTGAAGCTCCGCGTCGACAACAACCTCGGCGCCACGACGCGCATGCCTTGGGATGCCGTAGAGGCCGTGCTCGACGTGGGGCGCGAGCGAGGGGTGCCGGTCGCCACCCACCTCTTCTATCTCGAGGACGCGAAGCGGCTCTTGGAGATGGGCACCGGGATGGTCGCTCACTCGGTCCGTGATGCAGAAGTGGACGAGGAGTTCATCGAAGCACTGAGAGCGTCGGGAGTGTGCTACGTGCCCACGCTCACTCGAGAGGTCAGCACCTTCGTCTATGGCGACCGGCCCGACTTCTTCGACGATCCGTTCTTCGCGGAAGGCGCCCACCCCGGTCAGCTCGCTCGTGTGTCCGATCCCGACTTCGTGGAGCAGATGGCACGCAGCCCGATCGCAGCGGCCTACCGACGCGCGCTCGACACCGCGCTCGCCAACGTGAAGACCCTCGTGGATGCCGGTCTTCCGGTCGCGATGGGCACCGACGCGGGCCCGAACGGCCGCTTCCCCGGCTACTTCGAGCACCTCGAGCTCTGGATGATGGTCGATGCGGGGGTCACCCCCGAGCAGGCCCTCCTCTCCGCCACCTCCGTCGCCGCCGAGTGCATCGGGCGCGATGACATCGGGACGCTCGAGCCGGGGCGTTGGGCGGACTTCCTCGTACTCGCGGAGAACCCGCTCGACGATATCCGCGCGACGCGCAGCCTCGAGGCCGTCTACATCGGTGGAGAGCAGCTGGTCCGCTGACGAGCGTCCGCCCGCTCCGGCCGTCAGCTCGGGAGCGTGTACCGCCTCAGGTAGTTGAGATCGAACTCGTCGGCGACGACGACGTAGAGCGTACCGGCTCCGAAGCCGATGACGCGTTCACCATGCGGAAGTAGATAAGTCGCCACGCGA
Source organism: Gemmatimonadota bacterium (assembly GCA_039030015.1). Lineage (GTDB taxonomy): Bacteria > Gemmatimonadota > Gemmatimonadetes > Longimicrobiales > Gaopeijiaceae > UBA2589. The sequence continues at coordinate 20,064 of JBCCEZ010000013.1, forward strand.
TCGCCGCTCCGGTCGAAGAGGTCGTACGTGCTCGGCTCACCCGCCTCGACGTGCCGCCGAACCCAGGCCCGTGACATCGGGTCCACCGGGATGCGCTCCGAATAGAAGGGCGGCTTCACCTCGGGCCACGTGTAGTCGTCCGGGTTCTCTTCGTTTTGGGTCCGGCCAGCGCCACCGCGGCCGAAGCTCATCTGCATGCTCTGGTTGTTGTCCATCGTGACGGAGATTCCGATCCCTCCGCCACTCGTGGACCGCGCGCGCAGAAACTCCAGCTTCTCGTCTGTCCCGAGCTGGACGACGTCGTACGGCGTCGGCTGCCCCTTCGTCACGGCCCCGTCTACGGCATGCCACTCGATCGAGTAGTCGGAGGACCGCGCCATCACCACCGCGCCATCCGGCGCCACACCCCACGCGTCTTCCGGAGAGAGGAAGACCGGCCGCACCGAAACGTTCTGGTTGTTCGGCCCGCCCGAGGTTTCCACGATGCGGTCCTGGAGCTTGAACATCGCGGCCGTGTCGACCGCCAGAGAGCCGCGCGTCACGCGTAGGACCGCGCCGGAGTCCGGCGACTCGTTGCCGGGGCCCATCGACATCGAGATTGAGCGCGAGTAGACGCGCCCTTCGTCGTCGACCCCCTGCGGGATCGCGATGATCATGCCCGTGCGCGGGTCTCCTGCGGACATCGGAGAAGTCTCACCGAAGCTGAGGTCTGGAGTGAGTGCGGTCATGCGACCGTTCCCGAGATCGACCAGGAGGGTCGAGTCCCCGGGGAGCGTCCACACCGCGTCCGGCTGCCGGTACTCCTCGGGCCCCTGCCCTTCCGCCCCGATCTGCTCCCGGGTCCCTGCGTCCATGTCGACTTGGAAGAGGACGCCCCCGAGCGGGTCCGGGACCAGCACCGTGCCATCGGACAGCTCTCGTACCGCGAGGATCGCCCCGAAATCTTCCGGGAAGGAGGCGGTCGGCGCCCCCAACGCTGTGCCCGCTGCCTCGTCGCCTGTGGACCCCACGTCCCCGTCGGCGGCGTCACCCGAACCGCATGCACCGGCGGCGAAGGCCGCCGTCATCGCAAACGTGAAACGCAGAGAAGACGAGAGAAGACGCTCGTTCATGGGGGCTCCAACGATCGATGGCGTGGGATCGAACCACAGCTGTAGATGGCGACGCTTGTGGGAAAGGTTGCCCCGCCCCACACTCGGCGCGGCGGAAGCTCGCCGGACCCGATCGACACCACAACGTCGGAGTCCACACCCCCTCCGGAGGCCGGCCGTGAATCGCTACATCACCGAGCTCATTGGGACCTTCTTCCTCGTCTTCGTGATCGGTATGACCGTCACGGGTGGCACCGCGATGGCCCCGCTGGCCATCGGCGCCACGTTGATGGTCATGGTCTACATGGGCGGCCACGTGTCGGGCGCCCACTACAACCCGGCCGTCACGATCGCGCTCTACCTCCGCGGAGCAACGGAGAAGGGTGATGTGATCCCGTACATCGCGGCCCAGGTCTTCGGCGCGTGGCTTGCGGCCACGACGGTGCAGCTCCTCGTGGGAGAGACCTTCCCCGTGGCCCCCGGCGTGGACGGCATCGCGGCCCCATTACTCGCCGAGATCTTGGCAACCTTCGCGCTTTGTCTCGTCATCATGAACGTGGCGACGTCGAAGAAGACCGAGGGGAACTCGTACTACGGTCTGGCGATCGGCTTCACCGTGACGGCGTTCGCGTGGGCCGTGGGCGGCGTCTCGGGCGGAGCGTTCAACCCGGCGGTCGGCACGGGGCCCATCCTCGTCGACACGATGATGGGCGAGGGCTCGATCTCGAACCTCTGGCTCTACTGGGTCGGCCCCGTCCTCGGTGGTCTCGGGGCGGTGCCCGTCTTCCGCTTCCAAGAGGGCGCCAGCGCCAGCTGAAGGGTGGCCGGCGTCCCGGCCACCCCGACTTCAAGAAGGGTTCAGCAGCAACCGCCGCCGCACCCGCAATCGCCGCAACATCCGCAATCAGCTGCGTTGGGTCTCAGCATCATGACCTCTCTTGTGAAGGGTTCAACCACAGCACGAGCCTGAGGAGCAGTCGCAGGCGCCTGCCCAATGCTCCAGGAGTGGCTCGAGCACGAATCGGAAGTCGTTGACCGCCTCGGGATCGAGCGCGTAGCACGTCCGAGGACCATCCACGACCCCCGAAATCCATCCCGCCTCTCTGAGCACCTTGAGGTGTTGCGAGACGGTCGATTGGGCGAGCGACAGCACCTCGACGATCTCCCCACAGATGCAGGATCGCCGCGAGAGTGTGCGCAGGATCGCGATGCGTGCGGGGTGGCCGAGCGCCTTCGCCATCCGGGCGATACGCTCGTCACGAACCGCGGTCACATCGGCCGAAGCCGTCGTCGTCACCCTTGATTCTCCATCGACTGGACTCATTCATCGTTCATCGTCGATTTACGATAAAGGTGTACCGACCATCCCGCAAGCTCCGCTTCGAGACCGTACACCGAAGGTGAGCGCGCGCCGCGTGCGGCCTATCCGTGCAGCTCGTGCGCCTCGCCCGCCCCGCGGGGCACGCGGATCTGCTCGACCAGCACCTGCACCTCGGCCGGCGGAGCCGGGGTAAAGCGCGACACGCCGATCGTGATGGCGAAGTTCAGGAGCATCCCGACGGTACCGATCCCCTCCGGGCTAATTCCGAACCACCAGTGATCGGCGTTGTTCTGCTCGGGCGCCACGAAGTTGAAGTAGACGATGTACGCCGCCGTGAAGGTGATCCCCAACACCATGCCGAGGATCGCGCCTTCGCGCGTCGTGCGCTTCGAGAAGATCCCCAGAATGATCGCCGGGAAGAACGACGACGCGGCGAGCCCGAAGGCGAACGCCACGACCTGGGCGACGAAGCCCGGTGGATTCATCCCGAAGTACCCTGCGATGATCACCGCCACACCCGCCGCGACTCTCGCCGCGACCAGCTCCTGCTTCTCGGAGATGTCGGGCATGTAACTTCGCTTGAGCAGATCGTGACTGACCGCGGACGAGATCACCAAGAGGAGCCCTGCGGCCGTAGACAGGGCCGCAGCCAAACCGCCGGCGGCGACGAGCCCGATGACCCAACCCGGTAGGTTCGCGATCTCCGGGTTCGCGAGCACCATGATGTCCCGGTCCACGGTGAGCTCGTTCGTCATCGGAGAGTCGGGGCCGACGTACTGGATCCGGCCGTCGTTGTTGGCGTCCGTGAAGGAGACCAAGCCGGTCTCCTCCCATTTCGTGAACCACTCGGGCACCTGTTCGTACGGGACGTCCTGAACGCTGTTGATCAGGTTGGTCCGCGCGAAGACGGCCACCGCGGGTGCGGTCGTGTAGAGGAGCGAGATGAAGAGTAGCGCCCACCCGACCGAGATCCGAGCGTCCCGGACGCGGGGGACGGTGTAGAAGCGGATGATCACGTGCGGCAGGCCCGCGGTGCCGACCATCAACGCCGCCGTGATGAAGAAGACGTCCAGAGTCGACTTCGTCCCGCTCGTATACGGGGCGAAGCCCAGCTGCTCGTGGAGCCCGTTCAACCGCTCTAGGATTGCGGTCCCCGTATTCACGTCGACGCCGCCGAGCCCGAGCTGCGGGATCGCGGTCCCGGTGATCATGATGCTCAGGAAGATCGCGGGCACCATGTACGCGAAGATCAGCACGCAGTACTGCGCCACCTGCGTGTACGTGATCCCCTTCATCCCGCCGAGTACGGCGTAGAAGAAGACGATCGCCATCCCGATACCGACGCCGACGTTCACGTCGACCTCGAGGAAGCGACCGAAGACGATGCCCACCCCTCGCATCTGGCCGGCGACGTACGTGAAGGACACAAAAATCGCGCACGCCACCGCCACCTTGCGGGCAGCCTGCGAGTAGTAGCGATCCCCGACGAAGTCGGGCACCGTAAAGGCGCCGTACTTCCGGAGATAGGGCGCCAAGAGCAACGCCAGGAGCACGTAGCCTCCCGTCCACCCCATGAGGTACACCGACCCGTCGTACCCGATGAACGAAATGATCCCGGCCATCGAGATGAACGACGCTGCGCTCATCCAGTCGGCCGCGGTCGCCATCCCGTTCGCGAGCGGGGAGACGCCGGTCCCCGCGACGTAAAAGTCCTTCGTCGAGCCGGCCCGAGACCAGATCGCGATCCCGATGTAGAGGGCGAACGACAGCCCCACCATGAGAAGGGTCCACTGCTGGACCGTGAGCGCGCTCAAGACTCGGCGCCTTCGTCGACGTCGAACTCCACGTCGAGTCGGTTCATCAGCCAGACGTAGATGAAGATCAGGACGACGAAGACGTAGACCGAGCCTTGTTGGGCGAACCAGAAGCCGAGGGGATAGTTCGTCCCCGGAAGGTTCATCGCGTTCAGCGACTCGGCGAAGACGATGCCGAAGCCGTACGAGACGACGAACCAGACGGAGAGGAGGATGACGAGATAGCGGATGTTGCGGCTCCAGTATTCGTCCTGGGAGCCGGCGGAAGGCGAAGCCCCGGACGAGCCGGGCTGGGGCGCTTCGGTCATGAATCCCTCATCGGAGATGGCGCGGCAACGCGCGCAGACTAGCTTGTAGCCCGCAGCGCCGCTACGAAAGCGCCGCGCGGGACCGCCTCGTTCTCCCCCTGCCCCGGTTGCCGTGCTCGATCCCAAGGCACCCCCCGAGTCTCTCGACGAACACGACGCGGAGGACGAGGAGCGCGCCGCCCTCAAATGGCTGCACCAGCGGAGCGGAGAGGTCGAGCTTCTCATTTCCGCGGCCCTCTTGTTCGGGCTCGCGCAGCTTCCCGGCCGTATGCAGGAATGGTGGAGCATCGTGTCGATCACCCTGCCCGAGAGCGTGGGGCTCGTCGTTTTCCTCCTGTACTTCTACGTGCGGGTCATGGTCGTGACCATGCTCGTAGGCTTCGCGCTCCACCTCGTGGCCAGAGCGTACTGGGTCGGCCTCGTCGGGTTGGACTCGGTGTACCCGGACGGGATCGATTGGGATCGTGTGAAGTACGGCCCGATGGCCAAGAGCGTGTATCAGAAACGGCTGCCCAGCCTCCCCACGATGATTCGGAAGGCCGACAACTTCGGGTCGATGATCTTCTCGATCGCCTTCTTGATCATCATCATGTTCGTCTTTTCGATCGGCTTCGGCGCGATCTTCGGGTCCCTGAGCTGGGCGATCAGTCGGTGGCTCCTCCCCGGTGTCTCGGCGGCCTCGATTCTTGTCGTGATGGCAATGGTCGCCGGTACTCTGCCGGGACTGGCCATCGGGACCGAGAAAGTGCTCGGCGAGCGCTTGAAGCCCGACAGCCGCCTGGGTCGGCTCGTGCTCGGGACGATTGCGTTCTACTACCGCTCCTCGGGTGGCGCGCTGTACCTGCCGATCCAGTTCACCCTGTTCAGCCGGATCCCGAAGTCGATCGTGTGGCCGGCCACCGTCCTCCTGTTCGCGGGACTCATCACGACGCTCGGCTTCACCGAGGTGTCCAATGCGACCGGGGCGAGGTACTCAGCCGATGGACGGCTACCGGACCGCCCAGGGTCCCGTGCGGTCGTGTCGAATCACTTCGCCGACACTCGCAGTCCCAGCGCCGTCTACCCGTTCATCCAATCCGACATCATCGAGGGCCCGTACGTCCGACTCACGATCCCGCTCTCCGCTGCGGTCTACCCGGACCGCCTGTCCGCGGCTTGCCCTGATCTCGGCCAGCTCGGGGAGACGGGCTTCGTCGGCGCCGACGTCACCTCCGCCCCGCCGACGCCGACCGAGGAGGCTTCACTCCTGGACTGCCTCGGACAGATCTGGTCGGTCGCGCTCGACGGCCGAAGCCTGGCTCCTGAGTGGGACCTCGCGTGGACACATCAGCAGGGCCCGAGTGCCATCGTGGCCTACCTACCGACGGCCGAGCTCAGCCCCGGTGCGCACGTGATCGAGATCGTGCGCGCCCCGCATCCGGACGACGTCGAGGACGCCGAAGGCGCGCCGGATGCCGAGGACGCCGATCCCGAAGATGCGGAGCCACCTCCCCAGGCCCGCTACTTCATCCGCTTCCGGACGTAGCCTCGTCCACGAAGTCCCGCAGGGCCTCCCAGTACGACGCTCCGGCCACATACGCCAGGTCGTTGTGACCGGCTCGTTCGACCCAGAACATCCTCAGCTGTTCATGGGGGATGGCGTTCGCGAGGTGGCGCCCGTGCCACGGTGCCACCACCGCGTCCCGCTCCCCGTGGATGACGAGGATCAACGCCGTGATGTCCGGGACCTTCCGGAGCGTTTCGAACTGATCGACGGGGAGGATCCGCGCCCGAGTCATCACCCGATAGGCGGAGACGAAGGTGCTCTCGAGGATCACCCCGGCGACGGGCTGACGCGCCGCTAGATCCGCGGCCATCGCGCCGCCCAACGACCGACCGTGCACCACAAGACTCGACGGGTCGACGCCCCGTTCGTCGACCAACCACTGATACACCGCGTCGATCGCGGCGTACGCCCCGGATTCACCGACTCGGCCGGAGCTGAGCCCGTACCCGGGGTAGTCGAAGGTGGCGACCGAGAAGCCGAGGTCGGCGATGCCGTCCTGGAAGGCGCGCCCGTGTCCGATGTCCTCGGCGTTCCCATGCGCGAAGAGCACGGTCCCTCGCGCCCCGGAGCGTTCCACGTACCGCACGGCGATCGTATCCCCCGTCGCGGATTCGAGACGCACGAGCCCCTCGAGCGTGTCGTCGTACGACGACGGAGGCGGCAGGAAGATCAGCCGATCCGCGAACATCAGGCCTCCGAGGGCGGCGAGCCCGTACACCGAGGCCGCGAGCCCGACAACGCGCCCGACTCGGCGGGTCAGCGTCCGCCGCTGCCCCACGGCTTCTTTTGCACGCCCCCAATCGGCGCCTGGATCGTCGAGGGCCGCGTGGCCTCACGGGTGGCGAGGTTGAGGCGAGCGCCGGCCGACAGGAAGTAGAACTCACCGTCCCTCCCTGTCGTGGTCTGGTTGTCGTAGACCGCGATGTAGTACCGGCCGATCACCTCGGCTCGGTCTCCCTGGACGACGATCGCCGTGTCTTCGTCGAGTCCGATCCCCAGGAGTTCCGGGTGTTCCTCGATGACCTCGATCATGTCGAAGTGCCGATTCCGCTGGATCAGATGCTGATCGATGGCGACGTTGCGCAGATAGCCGAATCCGACTTGGTGGTCGCCCATCATGATGGTGTTCGTGCGGGTATCGCCGCGCACCAGGTACGAACCTTGGATCGTCGCTCCCGCCGACGAGCCTCCGATGACCCCACCGCGGTCCAACACCTCGCGGAATGCCTCTTCGGCCTTCGTCCCTGCGTACGCATCCACGAGTCGCCACTGCCGTCCACCGAAGAAGAACACACCTCCTGCCGTCTTGAGCGGCTCGACGAACGCGTCCGTGTCCGCCTCCGCCGGGTCCGTGGTATGCAGCAGCGTGAGGTTGCGTGCCCCGTGGTCTCGCCAGGCGTTCATCCCTTGGAAGAACTCGTCGTACTCCTCGGCTCCCCCGGCGGTGGGGACGAGCACGATGTGAGCGTCGGGACCACCTGCGAGGTCGATGAAGCGCTCGTAGATCTCAGGCGATCTCATCGCGCCTCCGACCACGACCAACGCCCCGTTCTCAGGACCCACCTGAGGCGGCGGCGGCCCGATCTGCTGGGCCGCCAGGCATGACGAACCGGTGGCCATCGCGACTCCGGCGAAGAGGCCGAATGCGCTGATCTGGTGGCGGAAATTCATCGTCCGACTCCTTCGACTTCGGGTGCAGGTTTGGGTCAGGCTGAGCTCGAGCCGTAGATCTCGCTCTCGATCTCCCCGTGGATACGCTGGACGGTTTCCTCACTCGGTGGCTGCGTGACACGCGAGACCACCAGCGTCAGGAGCATGTTCACGCCGAGAGCCCACACACCACCGTGAAGTCCCATCGGATGAGGGGCGACGACCAGCGTGACGTAGAGTGTGGCTAGACCGGCCGTGATACCCGTGAGCACGCCGAGGCGAGTGGTGAGTCGCGGCCCGGGAAAGCAGACCCCGAGGATCGCCGGCATCAGCTGCAGCGCACCCGACCCCGACAGGGTGACGAGCACGACGAGGAAGTCGAAGGTGCGCACGGACAGGAAGTACCCGACGACGAGCAGCGCGAGAACGATGCCCCGCCCGACCCACACGTAGTGGCTCGCTTCGCGATCGGGGGCGACGTACCGCTGGTAGATGTCGCGGGTCAGCACGCTCATGTTCGCGTGCAGGATCGAATCGAGCGTCGACATCGCCGCCGCCGTCGCACCCGCGAGGATGACTCCAGTCAGAATGGGCGGCGCGTGTGCGAAGAGGAGCTCGGGGAAGATGCGGTCCGGGACGTCGAGTCCGGGCATGGCAACCGCGCCGCCCAATCCGACCAGTGCGGCCGGGACGTACAACGTCATGAGATAGATCGGCGTTGTCGCACCCAAGATCTTGAGCGTCTTGGAGTCCACGGCCGTGTAGTACCGGATCATCATGTGGGGCTGGAAGATGATCCCGAACGACAGGGTGATCGTCATGCCGATCCACATCCCGGGCGTGAAGAAGCCGTTGGGCCCAGGGAGGGAGAGGAGGTCGGGTCGAGCTTCTCCGACCGCCCGCATCAGCTCGATCGGACCGCCGAAGAGCTCGTACGCCAAGTACATCGCACCGACCCACACGGCGATGTACATCCAGACGCCCTGGATCACGTCGGTCCAGTAGACGGCGCGGAGCCCCCCTGCCATCAGGTAGGCCGCGGCGACGATGAGGAGGATCAGCGTCCCGAGCTCGAAGGAGATCCGGTCGCCCGACGCCACATTGATGATGTACCCCAGCCCCTGAGCCTGGACCTGGATGTACAGGATCGTGAAGACCACCGATACGATCGCCACCAGGACCCGGACCGCCTCGGACTCGTAGAAGTCGGCGAGCATGTCCGCGGGTGTGATGTAGCCGAAGCGCTTCCCGAGGGCCCAGATACGGGGACCCAGCACGTACGTGATCGCCCCGACCAACACGGTCCACGTTCCGGCGGCCCAGAAGCCGATCCCGTGGGAGTAGAAGAAGCCGCCCGAGCCGAGGAAGGCGAAGGCCGAGTGGAAGGTGGCGACGACCGTCAGGTAGAGGACGACGAAACCCGCCTTCCGCCCGTACAGGAGGAAGTCCTCCATGTCGACCGTCATCCGCCGGTTGGCGACCGCTCCGAGGACAACGGTCGCCAGGAGGTAGACGAAGATCAGTCCGGTCGCGACGACCCACGCTTCCACGTCAGTGCCTCACCGGGTTCATAGGCCTTTCCGCCACGCCCAGACGAGCACGCCGATCAAGAGCGTGTAGACGACGAAGAGGGCCACGAAGAAGACGGGCACGCCCCCCACCCAACGATCCGATTGGTCCCACAACACATGGGTCACCGGCGGCATGCACAGAGCGAAGAGCCCCACGTACAGCACCACGGCGAGTCGCCCGGACGTGGTCCGGGGAAGCCAGTGCGAACGGAAACGAGTCGGGGTCATGGCGCGCGAAGTTGAGGCGCTGGCGGCACCTGCGCCACTCGCGGCCCAGTGCAGGATCAGCCGCGTGACCTACGGAAATCCGAGACTGTCCTCTCCCGAGGACGACCAAGGCCAGCATCGGCGCCCACCCCAACCGCCCCAAGTCGCTCTCTAGCAACGCCTTAGCGACAGCGGCCCGAAACGGCACGGGCCGTGCCACTAGGGAGTGCACAACCACGACACGTGGAGGACATCATGGGACACAATGTGACGAAAGCGATTCTGTTGGTCGGAAGCGCGCTCATCCTGGCCGGTGAGGCGCAAGCCCAGTACCGGCATGGTCCCGGCGGGCAGTTCGGTATCAGCTTCACCGCGGCCGACGCCCGAGGCGACCTCGCGGGTGCGATCGATCAAGGCTTCGGCCTCCAGCTCAACGCCGGGATCCCTCTCGCAGGGGATGGGCATCTCCGACTTCGACTCGACGGCGGGTTCATGATCTACGGACTCGAGCACATCGACTACTGCGAATTCAGCTGCCGTGTGCTCACCGAGTTGACGACGACGAACAGCATCCTCTTCGCGGGCGTAGGCCCCGAGTTGGTGCTCGCACGGGGCGACATCCAGCCCTACGTCTTCGGGACGGCCGGCGCGACCTGGTTCGTGACCACGTCGTCGATCGACTACAACGACGGCTACGGTCCGACGGATCAGACCACGAACTACTCCGACCACACGATCGGTTTCCGCTACGGCGGGGGGATCCGGTTCGGGGCGATGAACAAGGTCGCGGTCGACCTCGGCGTGACGCGCCATGACAACGGAGTCGTGAGCTACCTCACGAGGGGTGACATCGTCGACAACCCGGATGGGACGGTCACGATGTTCCCGACGCAGAGCGAAGCTGACCTGCTCAGCTTCCAGGTCGGGGTCTCGATCGGGATCCACTGACCGAAGGTGTGTGTCGCGGCGCGGGGGCGGTCCATTCAACCGGACCGGTCACCAACCCCACGGGATCGTTCCCGCCCGCGACACCGAACGACGAAACGGGCCACCGCCGAAGCGGTGGCCCGTTTCACGTCTCAGGAGGACTCCGCAAGTCGTGCACGCACGGCCTCGCGGTCGACCTTCCCATTCGCGTTGCGGGGCAGCGCACTCCCGAACGCCCAGACGCGGGGCCGCTTGGCCGGATGGAGTCGGGCCGCGCATGCGTCCTCGAGAGCGGCGGGCCACGACGCGATCCCGCCCTCCGGTTCGGAGACTATCCACGCGCCGATCCGCTCCCCCCACTCGGCATCCGGCACCCCCACCACGACCGCGTCGAGCACACCGGGGAGTCCGCGAAGCACCTCTTCGACCTCACGTGCGTCGACGGTCGTACCGCCGGTGACGATGCGGTCGATGCGACGGCCGGTGATCGATAGCCGGCCCTGTGCATCGAGGGCGCCCACGTCTCCCGTGGCATACCACCCATCTGCGTCGAGAATCGACTCGAGCCCCGTGGCGCCGATACGTCCGAGCGCGACGGTGTCCCCCCGCGCGAGCACACCTCCGTCGGCATCGACCCGGACATCCACGCCGGGCATGGCCCGGCCGACATGACCCGGCGCGGCGGCGGTTTCCTCTGGCGTGGCGGTCGTGATCTGGGACGTCATCTCCGTCGCACCGTAGGTGAGCGCGATCGGCCATCCCGTCTGCACCGCGGCCTCCACGAGTGATGGCGGAGCGTGCGCGCCTCCGATCAGCACCGAACGGAGTCGGCCCGGCGCGCGACGACTCCCCCGTTCGTCGAGAAGCCGCCGGAGCTGGATCGGGACGAGCGAGAGCCGCGTGATCGCGAGTTCGTCCGCGTCCAATGCGTCGGACAGCGTGGGTGACGTCGTGTCGGGCAGGGTGATGAGGACCCCTCCCAACGCGATCGATCGCATGACGAGGGCGAGTCCACCGACGTGAGCGGGGGAGAGCGTCAGCGCCCACACATCTTCACTCCCGACCCCGAGTCGCGAGACGGCACCCCGGGTGATCGATTGGAACGCTTCGGCACCCAAGACAACGCCTCGCGGCCGCCCGCTCGTCCCGGACGACCACAGCACGACGTGGGCGTCGGGTACGGCCGGTGAGTCCATCAGTTCGGCACGGGCTGCGTCCCGTTCGACCGGGGCCAACGCGGCGTTGAGCGGAGCGGGCACCAGCCCGGCTCGCCACACGCTCAAGAGGTCGACCACGGAGTCGGTCGTGGGGCCGACCACGAGGGGCAAGACGCCGCCTTGGGGCTCACCCCGCCAGGATTCAGCTCGCGCAGAGACACGGTCTTCCAGCTGTCCACGGGAGTAGCGTTCGCCCGTTCCCGCGTCGACGAGCACGGTGGCGTTCGGATCCGCGGCCGACGCGGCGAGCACGTCGAAGACCATCAGAGGTTCATCCGAAGGCGAGGCCAAGCGCGAGAACGAGCCCATACAGGGCCACGGCCCGTGCCGTCCCGCCGAGGGCGGGCAGAAGCTCCCGAGGGTCCTGGAAGGTCAGGACCGCACGGAGCGGCCCTAAGGTCAGCGGGACGAAGATCAGGGAGGCGAGCGACCACGCGGGCCACCCGTACGCCTGCCACCCCACGACCGGTGCTGCGGCAGCCATCCCCAGCATCACGACGTACTGGGCCCGCGTCCCGGTCACGCCGAGCCGGACGGCGAGCGTCCTCTTGCCCGCCTTGGTATCGGTCTCGATGTCCCGGAGGTTGTTCACGACCAGGATGGCGGTGCTGAGCGCACCGAGACCCGCTCCCGCGAGTAGCGCATCCGGCGGCCACACGAGGCCCTGCACGTAGACCGTGCCTCCGACGGCGATAAGTCCGAAGAAGACGAAGACGAAGACGTCCCCCAGCCCGTGGTAGGCGAGCGGGAAGGGGCCACCCGTGTACAGAACCGCGCACGCCACGGACGCGAGTCCGATCCAGACGATCGGCCAACCGGCGACGAAGACGAGGTAGACTCCGACGAGCATGGCCGCCGCCAGCACGAGGACCATGCCCCGCTTCACCGCCTCGGGCGCGATGATCCCGGCCTGCGTGACGCGTGTGGGCCCCACCCGTTCCTCGGTGTCTCCACCGCGGATGAAGTCGTAGTAGTCGTTGGCGAAGTTCGTCCCGACCTGAATGAGGAGGGCGCCCACGAGCGCCGCGCAGGCGGGTAGCCACGCGAGAACACCGTGGAACGCGGCGAGACCCGTGCCGGCCAAGACCGGAGCGGCCGCGGCCGTCAGCGTCTTCGGCCTCGCGGCCATGAGCCACGCCCGAGCCGGGCCGATCGGGTGGCCGCCTACGACGGATCCCCCCAGAAGCCCGTGATCCGCGTCTCGATGATGGAATCGAGCTGCGGGTACTCACGCCTGAGATAGTCGTTGCCCAGTGCACGGATCGAGTCCTGGCGCGGGGTACGCTCGGCGTACGCACCGTAGAAGCCATCGATGACCTCGAGGCCCCGTTCGATCTCGCCGACCGGCGGATACCCCACGACTCCGCCGGATTCGGCATCATCCAGGCGCGCGTTGTCGACGAGGTTCACGAAGAGTTGATACGAGCGGGTCTCGGGCCCACCTCGGGCGAAAGAGATGACGCCCCGTGTGTTGCTCCCGACCGTCGGCTCATCGACGACCGGGTGATCGCGCCAGATGGAGTCGAGAACCGGCTCCCCCGTATACCCCCACTGCGCGACGAAGCCGTCGACCACCCGATAGATCTTGGCCCCCGCGTAGAAGTTCTGATCCATGAGGTGCCATACCCGATCGACTCCGGCCGGAGACCAGTGCCTGCGCATCTTCACAGTGAAGGTGCCTTCGCTCGTTTTCACGTCGACCAGGAAGGAGTCGGGTGCCTGCACGTCGAATTCGGCGGGGCCGGGCGCGTAGAGCGCGGCGTTCAGGCCACACGCAGCCAATCCGCATGCGGCGACCAACGCCAGGCCAGCGCGGGGGCTCGCGAGGGATCGGAGACGGATCATGAGGTTCGCGTGTCGAGGTTCGTTCGTATTCGGCAATCGGTCACAGCGATCGGCGCACGCGCTCCACGACGTCGCGGGCCATCGCCGTACGCGCAACGTGGTTCGCCTTCTGGTCGGTGCGCACGTGGAGCACGGCCGTGCTCCCTCCAGCGAGCATCGCCTTCACGCGCTCACCGACTTCCGCGGGCCGGGCCTCCTCGAACGGGATCCCGTGCACCGCGGCCGCCGACTCGAAGTCGATGCCGTGCGGGGTAGCGAAGTAGGTCGTGAACGCCGGCTCGTGATCGGCGATCGGTAGGATGCGGAAGATGCCGCCCCCGTCGTTGTCTACGACGACGAAGACGACCGGGGCGTCCGGCTCACGAGACCACAACAAGCCGTTGAGGTCGTGGAAGAACGCCACGTCCCCGATCAAGCAGACCGTCGGACCTACCGCCGCCGCAACGCCGAACGCCGTGGAGACGACTCCGTCGATGCCGGAGGCGCCGCGATTGGCGCGGATCCGGAGTGGTCGATCCGAGGGATGCGCAAAGGCGTCGATATCGCGGATCGGCATCGAGTTCGAGACGAAGAGCGTGCCGTGGTCCGGAAGCGCGGCGTGCGCCTCCGCCGCGACGGCCCCTTCGCACGTCTCGGGAATCGACGAGGTTGCCTCGCGGACCCCCTCATCGAGTGCGAGCCATCGGGTAAGCCAGGGAGAGGGAGACGCTACGTCGGGTGCCCCGCTACCGACTCGGCCGAGTAGGGCGTTCAACGTCGCGGCTGCGTCCGCCGCGCAGTACCGATGAGCCGTCGCGCCGTGGTCCTTGAACCGACGACCGTCGTCGACGACGACCTGAGGACGGCCCGCGTGATCGAAGAGCCATCGCTGAAGGTTGGCCGACACCGGGGACCGCCCGAGGCGCACGACGGCGGTCGGTTGGAGTTCCCCTCGGATCGTGCCGTCCCCCAGCGCGAGATCGTACCCCGCGATGGCTGCACCCTCGGCGCCCGGTAGGAATCGTGCGCCTGACAACGGGTCCGCGAGGAGGGGGCATCCGAATCGACGAGCCAACGCGACGGCCGCAGGCCCCAGTCGCTCCGGGTCCGGCGTCGGCCCCGCGACGAGTACGGGCCGCTCTCCGGCGAGGAGTGCTTCCAGCTCGGCCAGCGACTCCTCGTCCGCCACGGCTCGACTCGCGCGCGCCTCCGTCCATGGTGCTCCATCCGGTCGACCCGTCCACCCCGCCCCACCGGAGCCTTCGTCGTTCGGGCTGGGCTCGATCGGCTCCAGCGGCTTCTCGAACGGCACGTTGAGATGGACCGGCCCGGGATCGCGGCCGGTGGCCGCACCCCACACCCGACAGGTCAAGGAGCGCAGGTGCTCGAGCGACTTCGGGTCGGTGTCCGGGAGCGAGAGCTCGTGACTCTCGCGCGGGTAGACCCCGAAGATGCCCCGCTGCTCGATCGCCTGGTTCGCATCGGACCCGCGGAGCCGCGGCGGGCGATCGGCGGTCAGCGCGATCAAAGGGACGGACGCCTGACACGCTTCGACGACGGCCGGCAGGAGGTTAGCCACGGCGGTCCCCGAGGTCGTCACGACCGCGGCGGGTCGCCCTGCTTGTCCTAGGCCCAGGGCGAAGAAGGCGGCGGATCGCTCGTCGAGGTGCAGCCGAACCCGCACGCGAGGATCGCGGTCGGCGGCCATGACGAGCGGAGTCGAGCGAGACCCCGGCGCGACGATGACGTCCTTCAGTCCGCAACGCGCCAGCTCGTCGATGATCGCGCGAGCCCACACCGTGTTCGTGGCCGGTCGGGTCATGCCTCGGGTGCGGCCTCCGCTCCGTCCACGAAGCGCACGCCGCACGCGCGGAGGGCTTCGAGCATCGGCTGGAACTTGATCCCGGTCTCTTCCCACTCGAGCGCGGGCACGGAACCGTCGACGATCCCTGCACCGGCGAAGAGTCGCCAGCCCGAACCCGTGGACACACCGGTGCGAAGTGCCGGGGCGAAGACCCCATTTCCATCCCCGTCGAACCAACCCACGGGTCCCGCGTACCACCCCCGTTCGAACGGCTCCTCTTCTGTGAGGAAGCTCATCGCGGCATCCCGAGGGAGGCCGCACACGGCCGGCGTCGGGTGGAGCAGTCGCAGCAAGTCCAGCACGCCGACACCGGCGGGGACGCTGGCGCGGATCTCCGTCTCGAGGTGCTGGATTCGGGCGAGGGTCAGGACGTGCGGCTGCGGATCGGTGCGGATCCGATGAGCGACGGTCTCGAGCCGTGCCAACATATCGTCGAGAGCGATGCGCTGTTCGGCCCGGTCCTTGTCACTCGCGAGGAGTTGAGCCGCCAACTCCGCCTGCTCCCTCGGCGAGTCTCCACGACGGATCGACCCCGCGACCGCGGTGGCGTGGAAGACACCGTCGCGCAGGGTCGCGACCGTCTCCGGCGCAGCCCCGACGAGTGCAGACCCGGGGACGGGCTCGAACATGAAGACGTGGCTCCCCCGGTTCACCTCCCAGAGCCGTTCGGCGACCTCGACCGCGTCGACGGCGCCCTCGACCTCAACGTCCAGGGTGCGCGCGAGCACGGCCTTCGAGATGGAGCCGGACCGGATTGCGCCCAGCGACGCGTCCACCGCGTCCTCCCACCCGGACCGCTCCGATTCGATCGTCCGACCAGCCCGTGCACCACCCGGCGGGGCGAAGTCGCCGAGCGACACCAACTCGGCGCGGAGCCCCTCCGCTCGCCGACGGAGGCCTACGAAGGGATCAGGCCCGGTATCGTCCACCGGGACGAGGGCTCTCACACGCAGCCATGCGTCCCCCGAGCCGTCCCCTTCCAGCTCGAATTCCGGCAGGTGGAAGAGGCAGGCCGGGAAGTCGGACCACACGCCGCCCACGCGGTGGTCGGACCGAAACGAGAAGCCCCCGTAGAAGCGAACGCGAGGCGCGCGCGTGGCCCCTTCGGCCAAGATGGGCTCGGTGGCGAGAGCCTTCGCGAGCCGCCCTACCTCGGAGAACCGATCGGCGCCTTCGCCCGGCACGTCGGACACCTCGGCCGCGATACCGCGGTGCGCGACCCAACGTTCTCCGCGGGCCCAGAAGCCTCGGGCCTCACCCTCGGCGTGCCGAAGGAACGACTCGGGGCGCAGATCCGGCGCGGGAATGGTGACCGTCGCAAGGCGGTGGCCTCGTGGCTCTGGCACGACCCTCTCGATCCGTGGGTGGGCGAACGCCCACCGTCGGGGCGACGGCGAAATATAGGACCGATGCGCGTCGACCGAAGGTGCCGCGCGTCCGCTCCGCTCGACTCTATCTCTGGGCGCGCCGGTGGATCACTACGCGCCGAACAGGCCCTTCGCTCCCCGCTTCGCGATCGACTCGGATCGAGTCGGTGACGAAGGCGTCGCCTTCAAGGGAGAAGACCGCGGTGATCCGCTCCGGCGGGCGGACCGCCGGAAGCAGGAGCGCGGGGCCCACGAGTACGAGTGCGAGGAGGGGACCGAGCCAACGAGATTCGCTCCGCGGGGGCGACCGCCTCAGGATTCGATCGACGCGCCGCTCCAGCGGGCGTCGGCCACCTCCGACGACGTAGACGGCCGGGAGAGGCTCGTCCGGGGTCAACCACTCCGCGACGCGCGCGATCGAGGATGCGAGCCCGTAGCTCTCTCCTGTCCGGGCCAGCGCCCAGTCGTCGCAGGCGTGCTCCGTCGCTTCTCTCGAGCGAGCCGAGGCTAGGAGGTTGAGGGGCTGAATCCACCCGAGCCGCGACACCATCCGAACGAGCACGCTCCACCCGAGATCGGAGCGGGCGACGTGCGCCAGCTCGTGGCCGAGCACGGCACGAAGTTCGGCATCGCTGAGTTCGGCCTCACACCGCGTCGGGACGACGATTCGCTTCCCGGGGAGCACACACGGGGCGGCAACCCCGGAACTCGTCCACACGGTCGATCCGTCGGCCCGTCCCGTACCTCGCTGCTCCACCAGGCCCCCCAGCATCGCCTGCATGCGAGCATTCGCTGGCGTCGCGTCCCCCGCCATGCGCCGCAGCGCCGAAAGTTCGAGCGCGGTGCGGACTCCGAGCCCCCCGACACCGATCAGCCAGAGCAAAAAGAGGGCGACGCCCAAGACCTCGGTCCAATCGACCGGAAGGCCGCACACGTCATGCATCTGTTGCACGAGCTGCTCGGGTGTCGCCGTGCCCGCATTCATCGTCTGAGCGCAGGCTCCCGAGGCTTCGACGATGCGGGCCCGGATTGGCGTCAGATCGGTGACGACGTGCTCCGGCGGGTCGTCGACCCCAAGGAGGACCGCCGGCCCGGTCGCGCGGAGATGGAGGTGATCGTCACTGCCTCGGATTCGGATCGAAGGTGCGGGCCCCTCGTCCGGCTCCGCGACGGCGAGCGTCGCCGAGCCGCTGGCGTCGACCCACACCGAACGCACGGTCTCGGTGCTCAGAATCCGTTCGATGTCCCCGGGGCCACTCGTGAAGACCGCCACGCTCGCGGTGAGCCACCCCCCGAACGCCGCCGCCTTCCAGAGTAGGTCACGTGGCGTAGGCTCGAGACGGAGGAATCGGTCGAGCACCCAAGCGGCCGTGAGCAAGAACGCGCTGTGCGCCAGGTAGGTCAGCAACCAGGTGGTCGTCGAGGTGACGAAGTCGGTCACGTGCCCTCGCCCTGATCTTCGACGACCGCCGCGTCCAGCATTTCCCGGATCCTTCGCAATTCGTCCTGGTCGACGTCGTCGGCCCGGACCAGATGGTTCACCAGAGCGGCGGGGTCGCCACCGAAGAGGTTCTCTGTCAGTTCGCGCACCTTGGAGCGGCGAACCTCGGAGCGAGTGACGACGGCGCGGTAGACGTACTGACGGCCCTCACGCCGGTGAGTCAGGATCTCCTTGCGCTCCAAACGCGACATGATCGTCGCGACGGTGGTGAGCGCGAGCGGTCGCGCGGCCGAGAGAACGGCCCACACATCCTGGGTCGTCGCCTCTCCGCGTTCCCAGAGCACGTCCAGGATCGACAGTTGTAGTCCGGTCAGTCCTACCGCTTGCTGCACCTCGTCTCCTCGCCCGAGCGATCCTGCCTATCCGACGAGTCGAGGGAGGCTCAGCGTTGCCCCGTAGCCGCCGGTGCCTCGACGACGATATACCCCTGCTCTTCGTCGGAGATGTTCTCGGAGAAATCGATATAGATCTCCGCCGGGTACCCCATCGCCGTATTCCACGTGACGTCGATGCGCTCCGCGTCCCGCTCGAGCGCATCCTCGAGCACCGAGAAGAGGCCGTCAACGTCGGGCCACACTTCGGACAGCTCCGCGCCGACTGGTTCGTTCGTGCTCACGAACACCTGGGAGACGATGCCCGACGGTCCCACCGTCACGCGGACGGGTTCGAGAACGGGGATCCCACAGAAGCACGTGTGGCGGAGCGCAAAGGAGTACGACGCAGGGGCAGAACTCTCCCACAGCTGCCGATAAAAGGCGACTTCGTCCGCGAGATCGTCCTCGGGACTCGTCGGTAGACACGCGGCCCAGCTGGCCGCCGCGACCGCGATCAGGAGGGTTCTCAGGCCACGGATGCCCATGCTCCTCGTCATCGTTCCTCGCCCATTGGGGTGCTCGAGCCTTCCGGAATCAGAGACGAACGGCTGCGCGGTGCTGTGACGCGGCCGAAAAAAGTCCGGGCGTTGTGGGCGCCGGGTACTATCTTGGCTCCAGCGCCCGCGCCCCTCGCGGGACCACGTCCCCCTGACCCGTTCATGGATCGTGTGATGAGCAACGACGACGCTCCTCGGAAGATCCCGACGAACGCTCCCCCGCTCTCCTGGCCGCCGCCGGGTGTCGAGCGACTCCAAGGCTCGCTCTGGCGCGTGATCGGGCTGGCCTGGACCGGGAGCCTCATCCTCGTCCTTCCGCTGCTGTGGGCCCTGGCCGTCGAACAACCCTTCTATAGCCTGGGTCCGTTCGAAGACAACTGGGAGCTCGGCATGGGCATCGCCGGTATCGGCGCCGTGCTCGTCGTCTTCGCCCTCTGGCAGCTCTGGACGACCACGAGGATCGCGACCGCTGCGGCCGACCTCGGCTACGGCCTGTACACCATCCTCGAGGTCGCCTGCGACTCGGGCCGCGACACCGGTTTCTTGATCCAGGGCAAGCGGCACTTCTTCTCGCTCGACGAGGCGCACCAGGAGTCCGTGGTGCGGGCTCGTTACCGGGGTGCGGTGCTTCTGCTCGCCGCCGCCCTGTGGCTGCTCTTCGGCTTCGGCGTGGCGATCCTCTTGGCGGCGCGAGAGTTCGTGACACCGTCCGGGATCTGGTTGATCACGATGGGGCCGACCGGCCTGATGACGGTGGTGGGTGCGTTCTTCATCGTCGCTCAGAACACGACGGTGCGCGCCCTTCAGACGGAGTGGAACGCCCAAGAGGGAGCCAACCGCATCCACACCGAATCCGAGGCGTGGAACCAACGGTTGGATGAAGCGGGGACCACGATCGCACTCGGCGCCGGGAAGCGGGGCGAGGCCGGGCGGTTCAAGGCCGCAGGCGTCGGAGTGTTCCTCCTCTTCCTGCTGGGCTTCGGCCCGGTCGCGACGGTGGCGGTCACAACGGCCATCGGGCCGATTCTCGCGGAGATCGCGGTGCCGACCTTCCTCGCGGTCCAAGAGATGGCCGGTGGCGCCGAGGTGCTCCGTCGCTTCGAAGTCGACAAGGATCCGGCCATCACCCCCACCGCCGCCGGCCAGGCACTCCAGAACGTCGCATGGGTCGGGTACACGGGCGCCGCGGAAGTGGGCGAGGCCCGCCCGACGACGGCGTACGCCGAGCCGTGGTTCCCCTCGCCGAACTTCCCAGATCCGTTTTCCGAGGCGGTCGCCGCCGACCTGATGAGCCGTCCGATGACGTCGTTCTCCGGGGACGAGCAGGCGGCGCTACGTCAGGCGGCCACACATCCGGCACAAGACGAGTTCGCGCTGTTGGCCCAGGCGGAGTTGGCCGACGTGGCCAGCGGTCGACTCCAGATCCCCTTCCCCGACTCGCTGACCTTCCAAGAGCTGCCCTGGCCTCGTTTCCAAGCCTTCCGGACGGCCGGACTCGCTCGGGTCGCCATGGCCGCCGTCGCCGCGTCGGAAGGACGCACCGCCGAAGCGGAGCAGACACTCCGCGAGCTGATCTCCACCGGATTCCTCCTGATCGACCAGGGGCCGACCCTCCTGGACAACTTGGTCGGGGTCGAACTGACGCGCATGGGCGCCGATGGCCTCGAGGGCTTCTACCAGGGACGCGGCCAGGCGGCGGACGCCGAGGCGTTGGCATGGGCTCGAGAAGGCGCCCTCGGCGCCGCGAAGAAGGCGCGCGCCGGGCTGATTCCGGAGGACGCCCGAGCGCTTCTCCAGGGTGTGCCCGAGCTCGTCGAGAACGAGGATGCGTTGCGCGGCCTCCGCTGGGAGTACTTCGCCACCTTCAACATGCTGGGGCCCTGCATCAACCTGCATAAGATGGTCTTCGGCCCCGACGAGACATACGACGAGTGGCGCCGTCGGGCGGAACGCACCATCGTGCGCACCCCCGGTGAGCAGCAGCTGTTCGACCTGGCCGAGAGCGGAGTGCTCGGCTCGGGCGGTCAGGAGCTGGAGGGCTTCCTCCCCCGTTTCTTGAGCCTCGTCCTCGGCAGCGGCGGTGCCCCGGGAAGCTGTGCATCGTTGATCGCTTCCTTGCAGGGATGAGGTAACCATGAGAGTCGTCCGAACCGTCACGGGCCTGATCCTCGCCGCGGTGGCGGTCGGATGCGGAGGGGACGCGAGCGAAGAGCCCGACGTCGCCGAAGAAGCACCGGCGGAGGTCGAGTGGGTGGCTCCACGGGACACCGACGTCCTCCTCGCCTCGATGACGCGTGCCACCGACGGAACCATCGAGGTCGGTCAACCGACGAACGTCACGCAGCGCCCCGACTACGACAATCAACCGGCCTTCACCCCCGACGGATCCGGTCTGCTCTACACGGTCAACGACCCCCAGAGCGGCCAGGCGGACATCTGGCGCTACGACTTGGGGGCGAGGACGGTGAGTCCGGTCACCTCGACCGCTCCGGAGAGCGAATACTCGGCCGCGTTCACGATGGATGGCAGCGGGGTCACGGTGATCCGCGTTGAAGCCGATTCGACGCAACGGCTGTGGTACCTGCCCCGTGACGAAGGAGACGAGCGGCCGGTCTTCGCGGACGTCGCGCCGGTGGGGTACTACGCGCAGCCCACCGACGACGTCTACCTCATGTTCGTTCTGGGTAGCCCTCCGACGTTGCAGCGAGGCAGCACGGCCGGCGGTGAAACCGTCGTCATCACCGAGAACATCGGTCGATCGATTCACGTCGTCCCCGGGACGACGGACGTCAGTTACGTGCAGCGCCACGACGACGGAAGCTCCGACATCATGCGGATCGACGGTGCCGACCCGGACGCCTCCCCCGAGGTGTACGCGCCCGCCGTGGCCGACGGGGACTTCCACGCGTGGACGCCGGACGGGACCCTCCTGATGGCGGACGGGGCGTGGCTGTACGCCTTCGATCCGGAGGGGGATGGCGAGTGGCTGGAGGTCGCGGACTTCTCCGAGTTGAACATTTCCATGTCGCGGCTCGCCGTACATCCAATGGGCCACCAGATTGCCATCGTCGCGGAAGCGTCACTGGACATCCTGCCGGGGAACTGACGAAGCGCCGTCCCCCGGGCCACCGAAGCCGCCCGAGGGACTCATGAAGAACCGCCGCTACGCTCGACTCCTCGTCATCCTGCTCGCCGCGGTGGCGGCGCCTCTGCCCTTGCTCGCACAGGATGCCGCCGAGCGCGTCGACCGCCTCGTGCCCAGTACGGATGAGGTCACCGTGGCCGTGGGAAGCGAAGTCCCCTTCACCGTGACGGCGGTCGACGCGTCGGGGAGCAGCGTCGACGCACCGATCCGCATCATCGGCCCACGGAACGCCGTGGCCGTCGGGGACGGTACAGTCCGGGGCCTGGCCCAAGGGAGCTACGAGATCGTCGCGACGCTCGTGGTCGGCCCCGGTGCGACCCCGGTGACGGTCACCGTACCCGTCACCGTCGATTGGCCGGCGATCGATCGAGTCATCGTCGAGGTCTCCGGGTCCGCGCTCTTCGTCGGCACGACACGTCCCCACCCCGTCCGTGCGCTCCACGCGGACGGGACCCACCGGCCCGATCCCGCCGTCGTCTGGCAGTCGTCCGACCCGGCCATTGCTTCGGTGGATCCCTTCGGGAATGTCACCGGCATCGCGCCAGGGACGGTGACCATACGGGCGGCGTTCGGAGGGCGTGAGACGAGCCTCGAGTTCGACGTCGCTGCACTCCCGGCCGTCTCCGTGGAACTCCACGACGCGCCGACCGAGGCTCGAACGGGAGACGTCATCCACTTCCAAGCGACCGTGCGCGACGCCTCCGGAGCCGCGCGGGACGACATCCCGGTCTCGTGGAGCCACAGCTACACCGCGACCGAAGGCATGCTCGGCGTACCCGCACCAGGCCAGATGAACGACCGTGGCGCCTACGTCGCCGACGTGCCCGGGATCCACACCGTGGTGGCGACGGTCGGTAGCCAGTCGGCGCGTCACGCGTTTCGTGCACTACCTCGCGACGCAGTCCAGGAGCTCGAAGTCGTCGGGCATGGTGCGGAGGACTGGTACCGTACGACGGACCTGTGGGCCTTGGAGGGGATGGATGGCCGGGACTACGTGATCACGGGTTCGAAGGTCTCGGGCGGCTTCGCCTTCTTCTATGACGTCACGAATCCGGCCGCCATCACGAAGATCGACTCCATTCAGGTCGACGCGCGCATCGTGAACGATGTGAAGGCGTCACCCGACGGGCGCTACGCCGTCCTCTCTCGCGAGGGTGCGACGAATCGTCGCAACGGGCTCGTGATCGTCGATATGTCGACCCCGTCCGACCCGGTGGTGGCCTCGGTCTACGAAGACGGCATCACCGGCGGCGTGCACAACGTCTTCGCTACGGACGACTACCTCTACGCGCTCTCCGACGGGGACAAGTACGTCATCATCGACATGACGGACATCTACGCCCCCCGCTACGTCTCCGAGTACAACCACCCCAACAGCCGCGTCCACGACGTGTGGGTGAACGACGGGATCGCCTATTCGTCCGAATGGGGCACCGGCGTCGTGGTCGTCGACGTGGGGAACGGGCGTTGGGGCGGGTCACCCGAAAACCCCGTCTTCGTCACGGCGTTTCCGACACCGTCGGGCGCGACGCACGCGGCCTTCCCCTACTTCTCCGAGTCGACCGGGAAGACCTACCTCTTTCTCGGGGACGAGATCATGACCCGGACGGGTCTGGCCTGGGCGGGGTACCCCCGCTCGATGGGGTCGTACGCACAGCGGTACGATCCCGAGACCGGCACCGGAGGGATTCCGCTGGTGACGCGGGGCTACATCCAGATCGTCGACTTCACCGACCCCGAGAACCCCGAGATGGTCGCGCGGTACGAGGTCCCCGAGTTCGGCACGCACAACATGTGGGTCGAGGATGACAAGCTCTACCAGGCCTATTACGAGGGCGGGCTGCGGGTCGTCGACGTGAGCGGGGAACTCATGGGGAACCTCTACACGCAAGGCCGTGAGATCGCGGTCTTCAAGTCGGCTTCCCCGGCCGGCTATACGCCGAACGCGACGATGGTCTGGGGTGCCCAGCCCTTCAAGGGCCACGTCTTCTTCAGCGACACGAACTCCGGGCTCTGGTCGGTGAAGCTCCAGCCCAAGGGCCGACCGATCTCCTGATGAACGGAGTGGACGAGTCCTTTTCAACGCTCCTTCACCCGCCCGACGAGCACTGATGACTGCTCCCCATACGACCATCCTCGGGTGCGCTCTTCTCGTCGCAGGCGCGACCGTACCCCTCGCGGCCCAGGAGACACTCCCGCTCACGTGGGAGAACGTCTTCACCCAATCGACCGGGGCGCGTCAGGCTGCCCTCTCCCCCGACGGAACGCAGGTAGCCGTCACCGCCACCGCACCCGACCAGGGCGGAGTCTTCGTGGTCGGCGTCGAAGGCGGGGAAGCCGAACTGGTCGCCGCTGGAGCCTCCTCTCCTGCGTGGCTCCCTGACGGACGGCTCCTCATCTCCGCCCGGCGAGATCTGTGGATCGTCGATCCCGCACTTGGACCACACGAGCTGGAGAGCCCGGGGCCGGGCGTCGCGCGCGTCACCGACGACTCGGCGGACGAACGAGCCGCTCGTCCTTCGCCCGACGGAAGCGCGGTCGCCTTCTACTCGGGCCGATCGGGGAGTCAGGACATCTGGGTGGCTCCGGTCGACGGCTCGTCATCGCCGCGCCAGCTCACCGACGGGGGCATGGCCCACGATGACTTCCGCTTCGCCCCGGCCTGGTCGCCGGACGGCACGCAGATCGCCTACTACTCGAATCGGACGGACTACTGGGAAGACGACATCTGGGTCGTCGACGTGGGAAGCGGCGAGGAACGTCAGATCAGTTCGACCTTGATGGCGTCGTCGACCCCCGTCTGGTCTCCGGACGGACGCCACATCGCTCTCCTCGGGACGTCGAAGTACGAGTATTGGTACGAAGACCTGGCCTACCTCTACGTGCTCGACCCCGCGACTCGGGACGAGCGCGTCGTACCGATGCAGGTCCACGCTACCGACTGGCTTCACAACCTCGGCACCTTCTGGAGCGCCGACGGCGCCGAACTGTACTTCCCCTATATGGAACGCGGCCGCATGGAGCTGTGGCGCGTTCCCGCCGACGGGGGGGTCGCGACCCGCATGACGAATATGGGCGGTCACTTCCGCGGCTATCACGCGAACGCTCAGGCGTCGGGTTTCGTCTTCGTCCGGTCCACCCCCACCCGGGGTACCGAAATCGATTATCTCGACGCGATCGGAGGCTCCGTCCGTCGACTCACGCACTTTTCGACAGAGTGGGAGGGGCTCGTCGAGCCCGAGGAGATCTCCTACCGCTCGTGGGACGGCTTGTACATCCAGGGATTCTTGTACCTCCCGCCGGGCTTCGATCCGTCGACGCCCTGGCCGACGCTCGTCCAGGTCCACGGGGGCGGCACGAATTCGTACCTCCACAGCCTCAACACGACGGAACAGCTCCTCGCCCAACGCGGCTATGTCGTTCTGGCGGTGAACTACCGTGGAGGCTCGGGCTTCGGACGACCCTTCCAGGACCTCGGAGTCCAGGATTGGGCGAACGGTCAGGCCCGCGACGCGGCAGCCGCCGCGGACTTCGTCCGCGCGCAGCCGTGGTCGAACGGGAAGGTGGGGATCTACGGGTACAGCTACGGCGGGATCACCAGTATGGCCGCGATCGCCCGCGTCCCGGATGCGTTCGACGCCGCAGTTCCGATGGCCGGCATCTACGACTTCGGAGACGCCTATACGAACGCCGACAGGCTCGGGAAGATCTTCATCAAGACGGGACACGGCGGCTCGCCCGACGAGCGGCCCGAGGTCTACGCGATCAGCAACACCCTGGCTCGGGTCGAGCACATCGAAACGCCCGTGCTCACCATGCACGGCGAGGAAGACGTACGTGCGCCCTTCCGTCAGTTCGAACTCGCGGTCGAGATTCTCGAACGTGAGGGGAAGACCTTCGGGTCGCACTCGTACCCCGGCGAACCCCACGGCTTTCGGAATCCGATGAACCGGGTCGACATGTACCAGAGACTCGAGGCCTGGTTCGAGCGTTGGCTCCGAGCGCCAGGAGCGGCCCCGGTCCCGCACTAGGACGGAACCGAGGCCCCGGTCTCACCGCAGGTGCGCCTCGAGCAAATCGAGGCACAGTCCCCACCCCTCGTCGTGACCGGCTCGCGCCTCGTCTACCGGGAAACCGTCGTGCACGAGCGTAACCTCGGTGCCCCCGTCGACTGCCTTGAACTCCACCGTCACGACGGTGTCGCCCATGGCGGCCTCTTCCTCCCGCCAATCCCACGTGTAGACAAGTCGATTGGGCTCGTCGATCTCGCGATACGTCCCGAACGCGTTGTGCTCGTTGCCGTCAACGACCATCCGCATCGTGAACCCGCCGCCGACGCGCAGGTCGGCGGTCACCTCGGCGAGGCCGCCCGGCGCAGGACACGACCACGCTTTCATGTGCTCGGGTTGGGTCCACGCATTCCACACGGTCTGCGGGTCGGCCTTCACCACCCTCGTAATCTGCAACGCTGCCACACTCTCCACCGTCATCGTTCATCTCCTAGTCGTTCGTCGACGAGTTGCGAGTCTTCAGGGCGCTCTGGGGTCGCGGCCTCGAGATAGGAGGCCAAGGCGTCGAGCTGTTGAGTCCAGAACGCTCGATGCCGTTCGATCCACTCACTCGCGACGTCGAACGCCCTCGGGTCGAACGAACAGCGCTGCACACGACCGTCGCGCTCTCGGACCAACAGACCCGCGTCCTCCATCACGCGGACGTGTTTCGACACCGCCATGAGCGAGACATCGAACGGCTCGGCGAGATCCGACACCGAAGCGCTCCCCCCTTGGGCGAGTCGCCCGAGGATGGCGCGACGAATCGGATGCGCCAGCGCACCGAAGGTCTTGTCGAGTCGTTCTTCTGCGAGGGCGACCACCGCAACTCCAATGCTAAACCATTTGGTTTAGTATAGGGTGGAGCCGCGGCCCCGCAAGTGCGTTGGGTCTTGGGGGCTGTCGGTGGCCGAGGGGTGCTCGGAGGGCTCGCTCAGCCCTCGAGCCACGCCTTCCACTCGTCTTCTCGATGCCCCACGCTGAGTCGGTTCCCGCTCCGCACGAGAGGCTGGCGAAGGATCATCGGCTCCTCGCATGCGATCTCGAGCCAGCGATCGTCCCCGTAGTAGGCCGTCTGCAATCCGAGGGCGTGGAATCGCTTCGCTTCGCGATCGATGAGCGCTTCTTCGCCGAACTTCTGGAAGAAGCGCTTGAGCTCACCCTTGGACGGCTTGCGCTGCTTGAAGTCCATGAAGTGGACCCGAATCCGGCGCTCCTTGAAGAAGCGCTCCGCCTTCCGGACGTCGGCGTGATTCTTCACGCCGAAGATTTGGACCTCCATGGAACGCTCCGTTCCGCCTCGACTCGACGCCGAACGATCACGACGCGGCGGGCCGAGAGACAAGCCCCGGCCCGCCGCGATGAACCGTACGATCTGCGACTACTCGGCGCGGAGCGACGACACGGGGTCCACAACAGCCGCACGCCGGGCCGGAAGGTAGCTGGCGAGAACAGCGAGCCCGCTCAGCAGAGCCACGACCGTGACCAGCGTTGCGGGATCGGTGGGCCGGACGCCGAAGAGCATCGGATCGAGCACCGAAGCGAGCGCGGTCGTGGTGAGCATCGTCAGCGCGACCCCCACGACCAGCCCGACGGCGACAACCGCGGCACCCTGCCGGATCATCATCCTCACGACGTCTTCTTTCGCCGCACCCAACGCCATCCGGATGCCGATCTCTTGTGTCCGCCGCCGAGCAGCTTGGGCCGTCACCCCGTAGACGCCGACCGAAGCGAGGGCCAACGCCACCGCACCGAAGACGGAAAGGAGCTGGAGTAGGAACTCCTCGCGCGCCATCGACGTGCGCCAGACGTCCCGGAGTACTCGGGTGCGCGCAATCGGAATCATGGAGTCCATCTCGCCCAAGACTTCGCGGATCTGCGGGACCAGGCCATCGACCTCCCCACCGCCCCGCACGACGACCCAACTAGAGCGCCCCCAGTCCTGGTCGCGATTCTCGAAGACTTCCGCCCGCGGCTCGACCTTCGGACTCTCCTGATGCTGGTTCCCGACGATCCCGATGATCTCGTACCAGTTGGACTCCGGAGTGGGCTCCCGGTCGTACGCCACGCGTTGCCCAACGGGGTCTTCCCCCGGAAAGTACTGTTCCGCCGCGGCTTCGTTGATGACGATCACCAGCGGATCCTCGGGACCGTCTCGACCGTCGAAGAGTCGCCCTCGCAGGAGGGGGGTCTCCACGGTCTCGAAGTAGTCGGCATCCGCCCGTCGGTGCAGGACTTCGTAGCCGACCCGATCCGGTCCCCACGTGTCGGCCTTCAGTTGACTCGACCAGCTCGTGCCTGCGAGGGGCAGCTGACCCACGGTGCCCGCACTCACGATCCCCGGACGGGCCTCGAGCGACTCGATCATCTCGTTGTAGAAGGCGAGCACCTCGTCGCGATTCTGATAGCGGGTCGAGGGCACGGTGAACTGAACCGCCACCAAGCCCTCCGGGGAGAATCCCGGGTCGACGCTGCGCATCTCGGCGAAGGTGCGGATCATCAGGCCCGCGCCGAGGGTGAGCACGAGTGCCAGCGCGATCTCGGTGGCCACGAGCGCGCGGACCGTGCGGAGTCCGCCCCGTCCACCACTGTTGCCGCGTCCACCATCGCGCAACGTCGGGTCGACGTCGTCGGAGGTGAGGCGGATGGCGGGGACGATCCCGAAGAAGAGTCCGGCCGAGAGTCCGATCGCGGCGGTGAAGGCGAGCACACGGCCGTCCAAGGCCAACGCGGTCGCGCCTTCGATGCCCAGCGGTTGGCTGGCGGTCAGCAGTCGCACCCCCGCGGAACCGAGGACCAACCCGAGGACGGACCCAACGCCCGCGATCAGGGCACTCTCCACGAGCAGCTGGCGCACGATTCGACCTCGCCCCGCCCCGATGGCGCGGCGAAGCGCGATCTCCCGCGTCCGATCGTTCGCACGAACCAGCATGAGGTTGGCGACGTTCGCACACGCGAGGACGAGGAGCAGCCCAACGGCACCCAGGAGGACGAGGATCTGGGTCCGCACCCCTCGGACCAAGAAGTCGCGCATCGGCATGATGCCCGCGCCCATGCGGGTATTCGTGCCGGGGTAGGCTTCCTCGAGTCGATCCATCACGACTTCCAGCTGAGCTTGAGCGGTCTCGTGCGAGACTTCGGGCTCGAGTCTGGCGAACGCACGCACGATGTGCGCCCGCCGGAACCAGACCTGGGTCCGGGCCGCCGGGTCCCAACGATTCGTAAACCACAGCTGAGTATCCGCGGTCGGGAAGTGAAAGCCCTGCGGCATAACACCGACGACCTCTTGAGGCCCGCCGTTGAACTCGATCGTCTTCCCGACCACGTCAGGGTCGGCACCGAAGTAGTCCAGCCACAAGGCGTGACTGATGACGACGACATCTCCGTTGCCTTGCCACGTCTCGTCCATCGTGAAGCCGCGGCCCATGACAGGCGCAACGCCGAGCACATCGAAGAAGTTGCCGAGCACCATCGAGCCCCCGACAACAACAGGTCCGTCTGCTTGGAAGGTCGTGATCTGGCTCGTGAACTCGCTGTACCCGGACACGTCGGCAAACGCACCTACTTCTTCTCGCCAGTCGAGCAAGTTGGCCGGAGCCGCCGTCGCGTCCTCCCAACCGAAGTCGGGATTCGTCTCGAACACGGTCACGAGCCGGCCGGAGTCTTCGAACGGCAACGGACTGAAGAAGAATGCGTTTGCCGCCGTGAAGATGGCCGCATTCGCTCCAATTCCGAGTGCCAACACCCCTATGGCGGACAACGCGAAGCCGGGGTTCCTGCGGAGCGTGCGCCACGCGAAGCGCACGTCTTGTCTCGTCGTCTCGATCATCCTCGCCTCTCCCCTCGTCGTCGTCCCATTCCATCGATCGATATGTGCCCCGGCCACGAGCCTGAGTGCACCCCACATCTCTCCCCCCGCGAACATCGCCCGTCGCGGGCCTGCCCTCGGCTCCGTCGCCCTCTGGCGTACGACAGAGAGCGCCTCGTCTCGGATCTGACTTCGCTCCGCCTCAGGGAGCAGAGCCAGGATCCATCCAACGATCCGAACGATCACCCCGCTCCCTCGGTGAGCAGGCGCTTGGAACGAGCGGCCACGACGAGCGACTCGAGCCGGCGAGACTCGAGTTCGGCGTGAATGCGCCCCATCTCGGTCAGCCGGTAGTAGCGTCGACGGGCATCGGCCGGGTCGACTCGGTCCGAGAGCTCGAGAAGTCCTTCGCCCTGCATTCTCTTGAGCGCCAGGTACATCGCTCCGGTGCTCGGCGCGGCGTCGGCCCTCGACCGATCTTCGATCTCCTTGATGATCCCATAGCCGTGTCGATCCTCGTCGGCCAAGGCGAGCAGGATGTCGAAGGTGAGCGGAGTCAATGGTGTCACGAGGCACCTCGAACGCGAGGGTCGGCGAAATTCTCGCCAACTATATAAACGACTTATGTATTTGACAAATAGGTAGCGTTGCCCACTGAGGCCCCTTCTGCTAGCCGTGTCGGATGGACTTCCAGCTTGGCCTCTTTCCCGACGACCCGTCGCTGTCCCCCGACGATGTGCGGGCTGCGGAGATCTCACCGCGGCTCGCCGCGGCGGCGAGTCGGCTGCCGCGCGGAGTTCGCCTCGGCACATCGTCGTGGACCTTCCCCGGATGGCACGGACTGGTCTACGATCGTGAAGCGCCGCAGAAGGTTCTGTCCCAGCGAGGCCTCGAGGCGTACGCCGGGCATCCGCTCCTACGAACCGTCGGCATCGACCGCACGTACTACCGCCCGATCAGCGCTCGGGACTTCCGCGCGTATGCCGCTCAGGTTCCGGGGTCGTTCCGCTTCCTGGTGAAGGCAGACCGTCTCGTCACCTCGCCTCACCAGCCCGAAGGGTACGGCGTCCGGCAGGCGAACCCACACTTCCTCGACGCAGCGTACGCGGCCGAGGAGGTCGTCGGTCCCATGGTCGAGGGCCTGGGCCGAAAGGCCGGCCCCCTGCTCTTCCAATTCTCCCCGATGCCGGCTTCGTTGGTCGGCGGCCCGGACCGCTTCGTCGACCGCCTACACCGCTTCCTCGGCGACCTCCCCGATGGCCCGACCTACGCCGTCGAGCTGCGGACGCCGGCCCTCCTGACCGAGCGATACGCCGAGCTGCTGGACGGCCTCGACGTGGCGCATTGCTACAACGTGCACCCCTCGATGACCTCGCTGGCCGACCAGCTACGCATCGTCTCCCCGTTCTACCAGCCTGCGCTCGTCGTGCGATGGATGCTCCACGGGGGATTCCGATATGAAGCGGCCCGCGAGCGGTACGCACCCTTCGATCGAATCGTCGACGAGGACCCACAGTCGCGTGAGACGATCGCACGCGCCGTCCTCGACGCGGTGATCGCCGAGCGCCAGGCGTTCGTGATCGCCAACAACAAAGCCGAAGGCTCGGCGCCCCTCTCCGTATTCCAGCTGGCCGAACGGATTGCACACTGGTCGGCCGAGTCAGAGGAGATTGATCACGGTGCTTCGTGACGCACGGAGCTGGCTTCGACTCGCGGGCGCCTGGCTGATCCTTGCGGGGCTCACTCAGATGGGGTGGCACGTCTGGCGTCTCGTCCTGGAGAACGGGATGATCGGCCTCCTCGAATTCGCCGCCAACGCGATGCGACAGGCCCGATCGCTCGACCCGATGCGTCCGACCCTGTGGAGCCAGTTTCGGCTCTTCAGTGTGGGATTGGGCTTGCTGTACCTGTTCGCAGGGGCCGTGAACCTGCTCCTCGCGACCGCAGATACGGACGAGGGGCTACTGCGGCGCTACGCCCTCTTCGCGACGGGCTTCTGGACGCTCGCGTTCGTGCCCTTCACCCTCGTCGACCCGATCGTGCAGGCGTGGGTCGTGGCCGCGTTCGCGGTACCCCTCCACGGGTCCGCCGTGCTCGTGTCCGGCGAGCCAGACTCTAGCGAGCCCCAGTAGCGACCAACGCGCTCAGCAGCTCGCGCGACACGCCGCCGAGATTCGTCGAGCCGCCGGTGTAGTTCCGCAGCAGAATGACGCCGATTCCGGAGTGCGGCTCGACGACCATGTAGGCGTTGTACCCGGCCACGCTCCCACCGTGAGCCGCAGCGAGTCGGTCACCGACGGGGACGAGCTGTACGCCCAGGCCGTAGCCACGCTCATCGGACTCCGGCGTCTGGACGGTGAGCACGCGCTGGCGGCTCTCCTCCGAGAGAATGCGCAGCCCGGGCACCCCGGCGAGCGCGCCGAGGAATCGCCCGAGGTCGGCCACCGTCGAATACACCCCGCCGTTCGGCACCTTGTAGCCACGGCCGGCGTGCTCGCGAGCGGGTTGCTCGCCACTCACCACACCGTCCCGTAGGGAATACCCTCGAGCGAGTCGAGGCTCGAGCTCCGCCCCTACGACGATGAAGTCCGAGCCGGTCATCCCGAGTGGCTCGAAGATCACTTCGTCCACCAACTCCATGAACGGTCGCCCGGCGGCCCGTGACAGCGCCAAGCCGAGCACGCCGTAGCCGATGTTCGAGTACTGATACCGCGCACCCGGCACCGAGTCGTACGCCGTGAGCGGGATCGACTCGAGAATTCGCTCCTCCCACAGCTCGATCGGTCCGACGACCGATCCGCGCCAGTCGGGCTCACGCACGAGGCCGGCGGTGTGGCTGGCGAGGTGTCGGTACGTGATCGCAGCGGCGCCCGGGCGGGCGTCCGCCAACCCCTCCACTTCGGGGAAGGCGTCGCGCACCGGGTCATCGAGGCCGACGACGCCTCGATCTACGAGCGCCATCAGGAGCACCGCGGTCACCGTCTTCGAGATCGACCCCGTTCTCGAGATCGCTGCAGGCGTCATGGGGATGTCGCGATCTCGGTCCGCCCACCCCCACGCCTCCGCCCAGACGAGATCCCCGTCTACGACGACTCCAGCGGCGATCCCCCCCGCATCGTCATTCACCACATCGGAGGCGAGCTGAGCGCCGAAGTCGTCCAACGACGACTGCCACGTCGTGACCTGCGCCGCCGCGGGTGACACCCCAACCAGGCCGACGAGCAAGCCGACCGTGACGGCGCCGGAGCGAAGCCTCCGCCGTTCTTGTCGATCGCACGACGTCATGCGACTCGACTCCTCGCCCCCTGCCAGGCCCGAATGACGTCGAGCACCCGTCCGACGTCGGACTCGTCGTTGTAGACGCCGAAGGAGAACCGCAGGATCCCCGACCGGAGCGCGAGCGTGACGCCGGCCTCCCGAAGTCTCCCGTGGAGCTCGTTCACCTCGGGGTCGTCCGCCGTGTAGTGACGGCCTCCACCGAGTCGACCGCTCGAAACGATGTGAGCGAGATGGTCGCCCGGCGCTCCGCCCACGACCGGAAGCCCCATCTCGAGCAATCCGCTCGCAAGTTGGGCGGCCAGCCCACGCACGTGACGTTCGATCGCGGGGACGCCGACATCGGCGATGAAGCCCAGCGCCGCGTGTGTCGCGGCGGTGGCGAGATAGTTGTAGTTGCCGAGGTCGAAGCGCCGAGCGGCTACCGCGTACTCGAGAGGTTCATCCGAATAGGCGGTCTCGTGGGCATCCAGATGCACCCCGTAGCGAGCGACATGGATCGGGACGAGCGATTCGGCGACCTCGCGTCGGACGTACAGAAAGCCGTAGCCGTACAACGAGAGCAGGCACTTTTGCGCCGCCACGGCCAGAGCGTCGATCCCCAAGGCGTGCACATCGGTGTGCGCGGCTCCGATCGACTGGGCCCCATCCGCCAAGGTGAGCGCCCCGACCTCTCGCGCTCGAGCAACGATCGGCGCGATCTCCGTTCGGAAGCCCGGCGCAAACGAGATCGTCGGGAAGGTCACGATACGGGTGCGCTCGTCCATCGCAGCGGTCATCCCGTCGATCGGCATCCGGCCATCTTCGGGGGCCACGGCCCGGACTTCGACCCGGTGTCTGCGTTCGAGGTTGTACCAGAGGTAGATGTTGTTCGGGTGCTCCAGCTCGGGACACACGACGACATTGTCCCCCGCCTGCCACTGCACACTCGCCGCGAAGAGGTTGAGGCCCTCCGAGACATTCTTCGTGATCGCGACTTCGTCGGGGTGTGCACCGATCAAGGTGGCGAGCCGGCTCCGCGTCTCGTCCACCTGTGCTCGACGTGCATCCTTGTCCATCGTCCCCACGACCGTCTCGTCGAGGTACGAAGCGACGACGTCGCGGACCGTGGTCGGGACGAGCCCTTTCGCAGCGATGTTCAAATAGGTCTGCTGCGTCGCGCCCGGGAAAAGAGAGCGTATGTCTGCGTTCACGTTCGTGCCTCGAAGCGGGTGATCAGCGAGGTGCCGACGAGGTCACCCATGACGTTGATGGTGGTGTTGCCCATGTCCACGAGACGGTAGATACCGCCGACGATCGCGGCCACCTCGATGGGAAGATTGAAGGCTTGGACGAAAATCAGCGCGATCACGAAGCCACCCCCCGGAATCCCGCCCGACCCCTCGGACAGTAAGAGCCCGACGAGGAGGATCGAGAGAAAGGCGGACGGGGCGAACGCCACTCCCGCCGCCTGGGCCGTGAACATGAAGACCGCACCGAGCATGACCGAGGTGCCGTCCTTGTTGAGCTGAGCTCCGAGCGGAAGCGTGAAGGTGTAGAGCGACCGCGGCAGTCGAAGGCGTTCGGCGCACTCGAGAGACACGGTGAGGGACGCGAGGCTCGACGTGGTGGAGACGGTGGTCGCCCACACCTTCCCGGTCCGACTCAAGAAGCTCAGCGGAGAGACGCCGGCCGCGAACTTCAGCACCGCCATGTAGCCGAGGAATACGATTCCCTGGGCCAGGTACACACCCAGGATGAAACGGGTCAGCGGGCCGAGGAGCGCTCCCCCGTAAAGCCCCACCGTGACGGCCATGAGCGCCCCGATCCCGATCGGCGCAGTCCAGAGGATGAGATCCACGAGCCGTCGCATCAGAGCCGCGAGGTCGGCGTACGCCGTTCCTAGTCGGCGACGCGGCTCGGCAGGAAGAGCCAACGTCGCTACTCCGAGCATGATCGCGATGACGACCACGTGCACGACATTGCCCTCCGCGAACGCCTGTACCGCGTTCGTCGGAATCATCCCGAGTAGCACGTCGGGCAGGGACGGCACGGACCCGACGGCCGCAGGATCGAACGACTCCGTCAGCTGCATCCCTTCGCCCGGACGGAGGACGACCATCGCCGCGATTCCGAGCGCGAGCGCGAGCACGTCAGTCGAGACGTAGTAGCTCATGATCTTCGCCGCGACGCGGCCGAAGGAGCGCACGTCCTCGAGAGCCGTCAGGCCGGCCAAGAGGTTCACGAAGACGAGTGGGACCGCCGCCAGCACGAGGAGGCGGATGAAGAGATCGCCCAGCGGCTGAACGACGGTGATCTCGGGGCCGACGAATGCACCCAATACGGATCCGCCGATCATCCCGACGAGAATCCAGCTGCCCAGGCCAAGACGCCGCCGCGGCTTCCCTTCGGATCCGTCCGATGAGTCGGGGAGAGAGTCGGTCATTCGCGGAACTTGATCTCGGCGGTCCCGTCGGCAAGTGTGGACGTATGAAGAAGACACTCCTGTGCCTGTCGATCTGTGCCGCCATCGCTGCGTGCCAGGGCGATCCCGAGGCGACGAGCGCCGCGGATACGCTCACGCGTGCCCAAAAGGACAGCATCGTCGCCGATCTACCGATCCCCGGAGCCAACGGGGTGGGCAACGCGATGCAGGCGCGCGATCGCGCCAACGAGCGGGCGGCCGCACTGGACTCGATCGGCTAGCTGAATCTCGGGCGGCCGTCTGGTCGTTGTATATTCCGAGCACACGCCCGCTCCCGGGTCCACGCACGGAGTCGCTCCCCTTTTGAACCGCCCAGCGCGCAAAGACGTCATCGGTATGTGCTTTGTTGCGGGCACCCTGGCGACGCTCTTCGTGCACGGGAGTCAGGAGCGCCCGGAACCGGACCTGCCGATGGAGGCCGACGCGGGCGGCTCGGTGACCTCGGACGTCTCGACGCAGGTCACCGCCTTCGTGGACGTGCGCGTGCTGCCGATGACCGGCGTCGGTGTACTCCCGAATCAGACCGTGCTCGTCGAGCACGGCGTGGTGACGGAAGTCGGCGCGGCGGGCGCCGTGAACGTGCCGGCCGAAGCGAGAGTCATCGAGGGGGATGGGCGCCTCCTCATGCCGGGCCTCACCGACGCGCACGTGCATCTGCCGGACGCTCGGGAAGACGTGCTGGCGCTCTTCCTGGCCAATGGCGTCACGACCGTCTTCAACCTCCAGGGTGACCCCCGTCACATCGCGCTACGGGAGCGCATCCGCAGCGGCGAGGTCGCCGGGCCGAACATCGTGACCGCGGGCCCCTTCCTGACCGAACTGAACGTTCGCTCGGTCGCCGACGCGCACAGAGTGGTCGAAGAGCACCTCAGCGAGGGGTACGACCTCCTCAAGATCCATGGGCGTATCCCCGAGGCGGCGTACATCGCTCTCGTGGATGCCGGTCGATCCGCGGGCATGCCGGTCGTCGGGCACGCGCCTCGAAACCTCCCGTTCGACGCGGTGCTCGAGCACGGCCAGCAGGGCGTCGTGCACGCCGAGGAGCTCATCTACACGCACCTCGCCGACCTGAACGCCGAACGGCTTCCCGAGCTCGCGCGACGCATCGCCCAGGCCGACGTCTGGGTCACGCCGACGATGACGACCTTCCAGGCGATCTCCGAACAGTGGGCACGGCCGGCGGGCCTCGAGGCCCGCCTGAGTCGACCGGAGGCCGCGTGGTTACCGCCCTCGCTCAAACGCGAGTGGTCGACCTCGACGACGTACTCCGCCCGGCGAGAGCGTGGCCGGGTGCGGATCGAAGCGATGAACACCTTCCACGACCCGATCGTGTCGGCGCTCGCGGCTGCCGGCGTGCCGCTACTCGCCGGGACCGATGCACCCATTCCCGGCCTCGTTCCCGGATTCTCCCTCCACGACGAACTCGAAGAACTCGTCGGGGCCGGGCTGTCGGTCGAAGAGGCGCTCCGAACCGCGACGGTGAACGCCGGCGCATTCTCGGTCGAGGTGTTGGGTGCTCCGGACGCCTTCGGAACCGTCGAACCGGGCGTTCGCGCCGATTTGATCCTCGTAGCCGGAGATCCGAGGGCTGAACTGACGCTCCTCCGTCAACCGCTCGGGGTTATGGCGTCGGGCCGTTGGTACGCTCGCGCGGAGCTCGACGAGCTGCTCGCACGCTCCGCGGATCGGCCGATCGCCGACCGTTAGACCGCGCGGGCCTGATCAGCCCGGTCGGTCACCCCGCGCGTCGTTTCCGTCCGCGGGCCGCTCACCACTCGACAGGAGTCGCTCGGTGAAGTCCTGCCGATCCTCCATGAGCCGAAGGCGAGCGTCCATCGTCTCCAAGAGGTCGCGCACTTGGTGGAGGTCGCTCTCTAGCCCCGCCTGACGCTCCCGGGCATACATCTCCAGGAGATCCCCGACGCGCTTGGCGATGGGACGCAGGACCATGACGCCACCGACCGTTAGCGTGAGCACGACCATCATGATCATCGGTGCGATGAATTCCCACTCCATCTCGCTCTCCTTGGGCTCGAGCGCGTCGGTGCAACGACACCTCCGGGGCACGGCACCGTACGTCTTGGGAAAAGTCTCTGTTTCGACGGCTGGCCGCCGCGGGCCAGGCCACTATGTTTGGTTCGACGCCTACGTGGAAGGACAAAGTTCATGGTACGCTCGTTATCGCTCGCCGCAGCCGTAGTCCTCGTGGCCGCCTGTTCGAATGCCGAGGCGACGGCTGACGCCGCCTCCGAAGCGGTGGTGCCCGATCCTTCCCTCCCGACCGTCCTCGTCTACAAGACACCCACGTGCGGGTGCTGCAACGGGTGGATCGAGCACATGCGGCAGGCGGGCTTCACCGTCGACGCGCGCGACGTACGGGACCTGATGACGGTCAAGATGGACGGCGGCGTGCCTCCTCAGATGTCCTCCTGCCATACCGCGCTGGTCGACGGCTACGTCGTCGAAGGACACGTACCGGCCGAGCACGTCGCGCGGCTGCTCGCGGAGCGCCCCGAGGTGGCCGGGATCGCCGTTCCGGGCATGCCGATCGGATCTCCGGGGATGGAGGGGCGGAACCCTGAACCGTACCAGGTGCTCTCGTTCACCCACGACGGCGAAGCCGCGGTCTTCGCCGAAGTCGACCCGCGGTAGTCGCAGGAGACCACCCGTGCCCAGGCAGCCGCTCGTCGTCCTCGTAGAAGACCAGGAGGCACTGGGGAGCGTGCTCGGCGAGCTGTTCGCACGGGAGGGATACGACGTGGTCTCCGTCCACGACTGCACCGCGGCCAGAGCAGTCGCGAAGGAGCGCGAGGTGGATCTACTCGTCCTCGA
The DNA here is from genome assembly GCA_039030015.1 of Gemmatimonadota bacterium. Lineage (GTDB taxonomy): Bacteria > Gemmatimonadota > Gemmatimonadetes > Longimicrobiales > Gaopeijiaceae > UBA2589. The sequence continues at coordinate 58,717 of JBCCEZ010000013.1, forward strand.
CGCCACCGCCGCGCAGGAGCGGGAGCCGGTGGAGACCGTGTGCCTCGACCACCCGGGTATCGCCGTCATCGCGGTCCGGAACCCGGAGGACGTGACGGTGCCGTTCTTCGGTCCGTGGCGGCTGGACGGCCGCGTGGCGACGCTCCGTCGCCCCTTCAAGCTGGACGACCTTTTGTCGGCGGCTCGGGAGCTCGTCGCTCCCGTCTAGTCATCGCGTGTCACCTAATCATCTCGAAGCCACCGACCGATAATCGTTGTACGTGCAGGGAGTACAGCATTACGGTGGAAGTGGGGGGACGCGTGTCACCGAAGGGTGACCATGGCCGACGCCCACAGAGGAGATATCGTGCCGAGAATTCTGATCGTCGACGACGAAGAGATGGACCTCCTGCTCATGCAGGGGATCCTGGCTCGTGCGGGGTACCAGACGGAGGTCGCGATTTCTGGCGAGGACGCCCTGCGACTCTACCTGGACGACACCGTCGACGTCGTGGTGACGGACCTACAAATGCCGGATGTTCACGGCTTCGAGCTCATCACGATTCTGCGTGAGTTCACCGACCCACCGGCTGTCGTGGCCGTATCGGGCACGGGACCGTTCCAGCTCCACATGGCCGAACAGCTCGGCGCGCGTTGGACGCTGACGAAGCCCATCGACCCCGCGCTTCTCCTCGACGCGGTGAAGCGGGCGCTCAACGAGAAAGCGGAAGAGGCTCAGCGGAAGTCCGGCTAACGTCGAGCGACGGCGGCCCCTTCACACACGGCGGGGCTCAGAGTTCCGTAAGCAGGCCCACACGGAGGGCGAAGCGGACGACCTCACTCCGGTGGCTCAGCCCGAGCTTCTGCATGATGCGGGCCCGATACGTATCTACCGTCTTGGGGCTGATGAAGAGCTTCTCTCCGATCTCCCGCGACGAATACCCCTCCGCCGTGAGGCCGAGCACCTCCTGCTCTCGCGCAGAGAGATCGTCGAGGCCTGGACCGGTGTCTCCCTCCGCTTGCTGGTAGCGACGAAGAAGGAGGGTTGCCGCCTTAGGCGGAAGGTACACCTGTCCCCGTGCGACCATGCGGATCGCTTCCAGCAGGTCCGTGTCGGCGGAGGTCTTCGTCAGGTATCCGCTGGCTCCCGCCTCGACGACGGGCACGAGGTACTCCTCCTCGGCGTGCACCGTGAGCACCAAGATGTTCGTCTCGACACCGAGTGCCCGAATGCGCCGCGTCGCCTCGAGCCCGTTCGAACCCGGCATGGACAGATCCATCACCACGACGTCGGGTTTGAGCTCCCGCACGCGGTCGACCGCTTCGTCCCCGCTCGCCGCCTCACCCACGACCTCCAACCGTGGCTCCGCCTCGATGAGGGCGCGGATCCCGGCCCGGAACATGGCGTGGTCGTCGACGAGGAGGATGCGGATCGTCTTCATATCGTCATCTGCTCCGGAATCGGTACCTGGAGGCGCACGGTCGTGCCACGACCCACAGCGCTGTCGATCGTCAGTCGGGCATCGATCATCGCGGCGCGCTCCCGCATGCCCAGTAGCCCCAACCCCTCCTGATCGTGTCGGGAAACCCCGACGTCGAACCCTGCTCCTTCGTCCTCGATCGCGGCCAGAAGCCAACCGGATTCTCTGCGGAGGCTGAGCGACACGCGGTCCACCCCCGCATGCCGGCGCGCGTTGCTGATGGCTTCCTGCAGGATCCTGTAGATCGCCAGAGCACGGCGGTCGTCCAACCCGTCCGCGGACTCGACGTCCAACACGACCTCGAACTTGCCTCGCTCGTGCATCGACCGCGCATAGGCCGCCAACGCGTGAGCCAGCCCCAACTCTTCGAGTTCGGGCGGACGGAGTCCGCGCGCGAGGCGACGAACTCCGTCCGTCGCCTCGACGAGGTGTCCACGGACCGAGTCGAAGAGGGTCGCGCGTTGCTCCGGGTCGTTCTCTCTAGCCATCGCGCCCACTTCGAGAATGAGCGCCGCCAGGCGCTGTGCCGTGTCGTCGTGCAGTTCCTGCGCGATGCGCAGCCTCTCCTCCTCACTCGCCAGCAAGGCCCTGTCCGAGAAGCTCTGAAGCCTACGCACCGAGCTGACGTCCCGGATCGAACAGATGACCGTCGCGGAGTCGTCGTCGCGGATCCAGGGGCTCAAGCTGACCTCGACGGGAAAGGTCGAGCCGTCCTGTCGCCAGCCCTCCAGCTGTAGGCCGGCGCCCATCGGGCGATCGTGAGGCTGTGTGCCGAATCGCTCTCGATGGTTCACATGCCGCTCTCGAGCCGTCGGAGGAATCAGCTCCTCGACACTTCGCCCGACGAGTTCCGCCTGCGTCCACCCGAAGAGCTGAGCCGCTTTCGGGTTGGCCTCGAGGATGAGGCCACGCGATCCCACGACCAGCACGCCGTCTGGCGCCGCGTCGAGGATCGCCTTGTAGTCCCGGATCGAGAGCACGCAGGTGGTTCGTTGAGCCCCGCCGAGCGGATCGCGGCTCCCCGTGGCGGTTTTCCCCACACGAAGCCGACGCAACATCCCGACAGCACGGGCGGCAGCGTGGACGCATCAATATGACCGAGGAAAACAATCCCGCGAGGGACGGGCAAGCGGAGGAAGTCATGATTCGGAGCATCTTGGTCCCATACGACGGGTCCAGCTTCTCGGAAGCGGCTCTGCCCTTGGCGCTCGAGCTGTCTCGCCGAACCGAGGCCACCCTGACGCTGGTTACGGTGATCGAGGGGGTGACGGAATTCGCCTTCCCGGAGTGGGAAGAGAGGGCCCAGACGGGTGCACGGCAGACCCTCGAAGACATCGTCGAACGGATCGATCCTCTCACGAACGCCGACATCGACTACATCGTCGTTCACGGCGAAGCGGCCGACACGATCGCCAGCGTCGCCCGAAACGAGCGCATAGACCTCGTGGTCATGGCGACCCACGGCCGCGGTGCGGTCAGCCGGGCCTGGCTCGGATCGGTGGCGGATCGCTTCTCGAGATCCACGCCGGTGCCGACCCTCTTGGTCCGTCCTGTCGGGGACGACACCCCTGTGACCCACTTCGGTCACGACTTCGAGACCCTTCTGATCCCGCTCGACGGATCCGAGCTCTCGGAGGAAGCGCTGCAACACGCGACCGCCTTCGGCGAGCTCTTCGACTCCGCCTATCACCTCACCCGGGTCGTCTCCTATCCCGTCGACCTGACGTCTCCCTACCTGCCCCAAACCGCGACCATCAGCCAATCCGTCGTCGACGAATCGAAGCGCTGCGCGGCCGAATACCTGGAGCGACACGCGGATCGGATGCGGCGCCGCGGACTCCGCGTCACGACGTCCGTATGCGTCGACGCACAGCCCGGCCGGGGGATCCTTTCGGAGGCGGAGGCGGTGGGTGCGGAACTCGTGGCCATGGCAACGCACGGCCACACCGGTCTCCGTCGCTGGGTGTTGGGAAGCGCGACCGACAAAGTGGTCCGAGGCGCCCACGTGCCTGTGCTTCTCCATCGCCCCCCGCACGTCGACTGACCGACATCGTCACGGTTGGAGCGAGGCGCACGTGTTCGTACGATGATCGGTGTGTGAGCCGAGCCGTACGGTTCGTCTCAAGAGACGGAACCGTGGATTCGGACTCGAAGGAGCATCAGCCGTGCGAGCACTCTTCACCACGCTGGCCATCGCATTCCTGCTGGCGCCCAGCGTCTTGGAGGCTCAAACCCGCCGCGGGCGGGCGACGACGCAAGAGAGCGCACCGTGGGCTCCCGTCTCGATCGGGGCGCGCTTCGGGTACGATCAGGAGGTTCGCGGTCAGACCGTAGGCCTGAGTGTCCGAATCCCCGTCCTCCGCGATGGGACGATCGAGCTGAACCCGAATCTCGATCAGGTGATCATCAACGGACAGGACGATCGGCAGTACAACCTCGACGTCGCGTACGTGCCGGGCGGGGTTCGAGGCGGGATCCTGCTCACGGCGGGACTGGGGTGGCGGGACTCGGTCTTCGGCCTGGGGACGGTCGGGCGGACGAGGTACTTCGGGTACAACGTCGGCGCGGGCGGCAAGACGGTGCTCGGTCGGGTCGAGCTCGAAGCGCTGATCCGATGGACCTTCCTCCAGGACACGACACTGCAACCGAACACGGTGTCCTTGGGGGTGAACTTCCCCCTATGGGACGCGCCCGGGAGACGGCCGGGCAGCTGACCCCTGGCACATCTGGCGGAAGGTAGTAACCTCGCGAGTCGTCCCACCGTACGAAGCTACCGGACGCCTCCAACTACCGTCGCATGCTCCGCTTTTCTCTCGCCGCCGTGCTCGTCGGTGGCTTACTCGCCGGCCCGCAAGCCGGCGTCGTCGAAGCCCAGGCGCCTGGATACCAGCAGATCGATATCGGTTCCGTCCGAGCCGAGTACGTCGCTGAGGTACTGGACCGCATCAACGACCTCTACGCCGACTGGGGTGAAACGTGGGCCACCGATCAGGTGGACGAACTCTCCGAGCTCTACTGGGAGGAGGCGCTACTCATTCCCCCGGACGGCGAACTTCGGCGGGGACGTGACGAGATCCGCGCCTACTTCACCGAAGTCCTGCCGGACCACGGTCACATCGAAGCCTTCATGTTGGACTTCGACGCGAGCGGCGGCATGTCCCAGGTCTTCGGCAATTACATGCTCGGAATCCAGCATGGCGCACAAGCCGGCACGACGGAGAGGGGCACGCTGATTACCGTCTACGTGCAACGTGGCCGACACTGGAAGATTAGAAGCCAGGTGTTCCTCCCCGGTTGAGTCGTGCCGGGGCGTCGGTACTGCGGGTGTGAAATGCTTCCGTAGGGTGGAGGAGAACGCCTAGCTTCGATCGGCGAAGCATTCCCCCCGACACGAGGCGTGGCGTGATCTGGATCTACGGGCTGCTCGGCTTCCTCGCGCTCGTCGCCCTGTACGACGTGACGCAGAAGAAGCACGCGATTCTTCGGAACTTCCCGATCATCGGGCACTTCCGGTACATCCTCGAGGCGATCGGGCCCGAGCTTCGGCAGTACATCGTCACGTCGAACAATGAGGAGCTACCGTTCTCCCGAGATCAGCGGACGTGGGTGTACGCCTCGGCGAAGAAGCAGAACAACTACTCCGGCTTCGGGACCGACGACGATCAGGAGAACGCCTCGAACTACCTGATCATCAAGCACGACACTCTGGGGCGCCCAGAGGAGGCGGAACCCGATCCGAACTATCCGCTGCCGTCGGCGAAGGTGCTGGGCGGGCACCGAGGAAGGAAACACGCGTTTCGACCGGAGTCGGCGGTCTACATCTCGGGGATGAGCTTCGGCTCTCTGTCGTCGGCGGCCGTCGAAGCGTTGAACCGTGGTGCGAAGCTGTGCGGATGCCTCCACAACACCGGTGAGGGTGGCATATCGCCGCATCACCTACACGGCGGCGATCTGATGTGGCAGCTGGGTACGGGGTACTTCGGAGCCCGCGCACCGGATGGGCGCTTCGACCTCGACGAGTGCGTCCGCAAGGTGGAAGAACACGGCGTGAAGGCGATCGAGATCAAGCTCAGCCAGGGAGCCAAACCCGGACTCGGCGGCGTGCTCCCCGGGGAGAAGGTCACCGCCGAGATCTCACGCATACGAGGCGTGCCCCAAGGGGAAACGGTGATCAGCCCCTCGGGACATCGCGAGTTCACGAACGTCGACGAGATGCTCGACTTTGTCGAAGGCTTGGCTGATGCCACGGGCGTTCCGGTCGGGATCAAATCCGCGGTCGGGTTGCTGGGATTCTGGTCGGACCTCGCAGATCGGATGGCCGCCGAAGACCGAGGCGTCGACTTCATCGCGATCGACGGAGGTGAGGGCGGTACCGGGGCGGCGCCGTTCGCCTTCGCCGACCACGTTGCGCTGCCCTTCAAGGTCGGGTTCAGCCGCGTGTACACGATCTTCGCCGAACGCGGGGTCCATCAGAACGTGACGTGGGTCGGCGCCGGGAAGCTCGGCTTTCCCGAGACCGCGCTCATGTCCTTCTGCTTGGGTGTGGATCTCATCGCCGTGGGTCGCGAGGCGATGATGGCGATCGGATGCATCCAGGCCCAGCGCTGCCACACAGGCCACTGCCCGACCGGTGTGGCGACGCAGACACCGTGGCTCGTCCGCGGCCTCGATCCGACCGACAAGGCCGCCCGACTGGCGAACTATGTGATCACACTGCGGAAGGAGCTCACGCGCCTCAGCCATGCGTGCGGCGAAAGCCATCCAGGCCTCCTGACCGCGAAGCACATGGAAATCCTCGACGGCCAGTACGGCTCTCGTCCGCTCGATCAGGTCTTCGGCTACTCGAACGGCTGGGGCCTGCCCTCCGACGACGATGCCGATGCGTTGGCCCGCGCGATGGGCGGAGCGCCCTGACTACTCGATGAAGATCGTCTCTTCCGCGGAGACGAAGAGCGTATCGCGCAGTTCGGGGAAGCGGAGGAACTGATCCTTCCCGCGCTGTCGTAGGCGCACGTCGGTGAAGCCTACGATGACGAGGTCGGCCATCGACGATCGAGCCTCCACGAGACGCTCGAAGTCGATCTGATCGTCGGTCGGGATCACGAGTACGTTCTTCTCGCTGATCAGCAGGCGGCCCTCGGAGATCATCTCGTGGATCTCTTCGGCTCGCTCCTTCACCTCTTTCCGCGGATACGCCGCGAAGAGGCTGACCTCCGCTCCGGCCCAGTCCCGGTGACCGAGGAGGATGTACGAGAGGAGAATCATCAAGTTGGCGTTCTTCGCATCGTTCCACGTCAGCCACACGTGGATGCTCTTCCGCGTCCCGAAGAAGTTCTCGCCGTGGCGGAGCACCAATCGGTTCATCCGGGGCACGCCGGCCATCAGCATCCCGCTCACCACTTCGTCGAGCACCTCCGGCGGATCGTGTCGACCGAACTCGAGCAGGAGGGTGTTGTTCGCCATGCCGGAGACACCCGGCATCTGGAGGCTCTGTGCGAGCGCCGACGTCATGGACGGACTGATCATCGCATCCATGTAGATCGCACCGCGACGCTGACTCATCGCCTGGATGAGCCGCTCCCGAACCTCTTGGCTCTCCTCGAAGTTCTCGTGGACGAGACGCCCCTCGATGTGGTGGAAGTAGGTCCCGAAGCCGTAGCGATTGCAGAGCCACTCCAGTAACTGAACCGGGGCCGATCGGTCGAAGGTGCGCGGCGTGATCATGATCACGCTCGGTCGCCAGTCGTCGGGCGGCATCTTCTGCAGCCGAATCTGCAGGTACCGCGTCGCCTGCGTCATAACGCCCTGGAAGATCTGGCCCAGGTCGTCAGACCCTCTGCTCCGCCGAATGATCGAGTAAAGAATCGCCATCAGCGCGATCGCCCCGACGGCGAAGAGCAGGTCCATCTGGAGCATGAGGACCAGGCACATCACCGCGCCGAGGAGGCTCAGGTACCACTTCGAGCGGAAGCTGGGTCGGTAGGACGGTCGAGCCGCGAAGTGCTCCAGGAACGAGATCGCACACAAGGCACCGTACGTCACCATGAAGAACATCGAGACGATCCGCGCGACCAAGTCGACGTTGCCCAGAATGACGAACGTCACCGCGATGGCCGACGTCACCAGCGTCGCGTTCCGCGGCTCGTTCGCGTCACCGACGCCGGCAGCGACGAAGCTGTTCCAGCGGGGGCGGGGTACGATTTCGTCGGCGCCCAACGCTTGAAGCGTGCGGGGTGCCACGAGGATCGAACCGATCGCCGACGAGATCGTGGCACACGCGAGACCGATCGGAATGATCGGTCCCCACACGGCGATGTCGCTCATGACAAGGTAGTTGTCCCGAAGCGTCTGGGCATCCGCGCTCGTCGCCAACTTCATCACGACGAAGACGTAGACGATCATGCCGCCGAGTGTGGCCGACATGATGCCCAGCGGGATCGACTTTCGCGGCTCGGCCAGATCCCCCGATAGGCCGACGCCCGCCGTCATGCCCGTAAAGGCGGGGAAGACGATGGCGAAGACGAGCATGAACGGATCCGCGCCCCCCAAGTCGGAAAAGACGCTCACCGACTCTGGGCGTATCCCGTCCGGGGCGCTGCCCAGGAAGAACATCGCGAGGGACACACCGAGCACACTCGCGACGACCCAGAGGGCCTTCACACCGAGGTCCGCTCCCTTCTTCAGCACCACCCCGATCAGAAGGAGGGTGGCCGGAAGAGAGACCATCCGGGGGTCGAAGCCGAAGCCCGCCATGGACTCGAACCAGCCCGCCAACGGCTGGAAGGCCTCGGCGAAGGCGATCATGTAGAAGGCCACGGAGATCGCCTGGGACAGGTACAGGCTGATTCCGATCGCGCCACCGATCGAGCTCCCGAAGGAACGCGAGATGATGAAGTACTCGCCCCCACCTTCCACACGCCGGTTCGTCGCGATCTCCGCGATGGCGAGCGCCGTCGGCACCGTGACCATGTGACCGAGCAGAATGATCAGCATGCCGCCGAGGAGCCCCGTGTGCCCTACGGCGTAGCCGAAGCGCAGGAACATCACGGCCCCGAGGATCGTGCTGATACTCGCCAGGAAGACCGGCGCCGTCCCGAAGCCGTGCCCTTGGCTCGCTGCCTCGCCCGACGGCATCGCCGTCAGCGGTCCGGTCGTGCGTTGTTGGTCAGCCACGAGACCCCCTGCTCCACCACGCCGCCGGGCTCACCCGGTCACCCGGTGCAAAGACGTCTGCGAGCCGAAGCGCGAGTCGGCGGAACGGGCCACCCGCCAACCAACGCCACGCTCGAGCCCAGACGGAAGAGAAGTCGCGATTGTACGGGCAGACCCGGACGCAGATCGAGCAGTCCGAGTTCTGGTTGGACCAGAAGCGGAAGCAGGGCTCGGCGTCGACCGTCCACTTCCGTACCCCCTGGATGTTCGATCGGTTGTACACCTCGGTGCTGGGCGGCCCATCGGGGATCGCCTTCACCGGGCACGCGTTCGAGCATCGACGGCACACTTCACAGAACTCCCGCACTCCGAAGGTCTTGGGTCGATCGTGGGCCAGCGGTAGGTCGGTGAAGATCTTCCCGATCCGAACCCGCGGGCCGAACTCCTCGGTGATGAGCAGCCCGTGTCGACCGTACTCGCCCAAACCGGCCTTGATCGCGTACGGAATCGCCAACGCCGTGTCGTTCATCGTCGCCACGGCTCGGTATCCCAGGTTGCGCACGTACTGGGTGAGGCCGAGGAGCACCATCGTGTCGTGACCGTAGCCGATCCCGGTTGCGGTTCCGCTGAGCGCGGACGGAACGGTCTCGATCAGCCCTCGGTCCATCTTCTGAACGATGACGATCACGTGAGGCAGATCGGTCGGGAGCTCTTGAGGCTTCTCCTGCTCGGCGAGCCTCGAGTACGCGTGGGTATAAACCCAACGCTCGTCGTACTCCGTCACCCCGACGAGGTCTGCCCCGAACAGTCGCGCGATGTGTTTGATCTCCCGACTCATCTCGGTCGGGGACTCGACCGGAACGCGATCGTCGGGCCCGTCCCGGAGCACGGTGAAGGGATCGAGGAAGCCCTCGCGGCGATCTTCGCCCTCCTTCAGCTCCGCGAAGATGTCGGGGAGGTGCCACGACGCGTTCCGCAGCGCGTAGTCCTTCTGGCGAAAGCCCTCGACCTTCTTCCACGTCTTGAGCGGAGTCCGGTACGTCTCGAAGAAGAGATCCGTGCGATCACTGCGGACGGTCTCGTCCCAAAAGGCCCGCGCGTAGATGTCGTTCTTCTGACTGAACCGCTGGAAGTCCTCGCCCACCTCGAAGCCGGCTTCGGCATCGGACACCGGGCGATCAGCCGATCGGGCGTCGCTCATGCGTCGCTCCAAATGCGGCGAAGATACCGCTCGGGCGCTTGTAGGAAGTCACGAACGAGCGCGACCGACTCGAGTTCGTCGTACCTCACTCCGCGCACGGGAATCTCGTCGAACGAGAGGATGTGCGCCCCGGGTGTCGCCATGAGGATCGGAGAATGCGTGGCGATGATGAACTGCGCGCCCGTCTCGAGCGCATCGCGGATCATCGCCAAGAGACCCAGCTGGCTCTGCGGAGACAACGCGGCCTCCGGCTCGTCGAGGAGGAAGAGTCCCTTCGGCGACAAGCGCTGCACGAAGAGATTCAGGAAGGCCTCTCCATGGGAGTGGGCATCCGGATTCTCCCCGTAGGTAGAGACCAAGGCACCGATCGAGGCGTAGTGAGGGCCCTTGGCGAGCCGTCGCGCATAGTCGGACGATCCGGCCATCTCGACGTCGATTCGGGCGAGCTCCCGTTCGTGCTCCGCTCTCTGCACCGACAGCTGTTTTTGGAAGCCGAAGAAGTCCTCGGCGCGCAGGAAGAAGCCCCGGTGGCTACGACCGCGCCAGCTTAGACGGAGGTGTCGGCTCAAGCGTCGCTGGGCCTCGAGCGTTGGGTCTGCGCTCGGTCGCTGCGAGCCTACCGCCGGCAGGCCCGCAGCGATCGCCAGCGCTTCGAGGAAGGTCGACTTCCCGGTCCCGTTCTCTCCGACGAGCACGGTGACCGGTGCATCGAAGTCGAGCTCGGTCAGCGATGCGATCGACGGCACGGTGAAGGGAAAGGCCGCGGCCCCACCGGGCGCGCGGTACTCCACCCGAGACAGTTGTGCCTGCGTGCCGACGTCGTTCAGCGATCCCCCCCGGACGGGTTGGTTGGGTCCACCAACCTACTGGGGCGAAGTCGGCGGGACTACAGCTTCTCGATCTCCTTTCGGGCGCGATCCAGGATCTCGCGGATCCGGTCCGTCTGCTCGAAGTCGCTGGACGCAGCCGCGCGGAACGCGGCCTTGGACAGTCGTCCCCAGCTCCCCCAGATCTCCGCCGTTTCGGGTCCCATGTTGGCGCCCCAGTCCTTCCAACCGTGTGCCCTCTTCCAGATCGACTCGATGTCGTCCGCATGTACGAGCAGCTCTTCGCGGCCCTCTTCAGTGAGGTGATACACCTTCTTGCCCTCTTCCTCCGCAATCCGGACGAGTCCTTCGTCCTCGAGCTGCTGGAGGACCGGGTAGACTGTTCCCGCCGATGCGCGGTAGAGCCCACCCGACCGGTCCTCGAGGCGCTTCATCAGCTCGTACCCGTGCGCGGGCTCGTCCTCGAGGAGGGAGAGGAGGGCCAACCGCACCTCACCCTGCCGGAAGACGCGCCGGCGCGGGCCCCGCCGGCGCGGACGCTTCCGTCGCGGCCCCATGCCCATGTCCCAGTCGAAAATCCACTCGAAATCCATGCCGTGTCTCCTCCGGCCAGTCCCACAACCCATCATCCCATACTCCTTCGTCGATGTTCGGGTCCGAGACTCGCTCGACCCAACGTACACAATGTCGCTCGAACGACCGTTCAATAGGTCGTTAAGTATATCGTACGATATACCGTTTCGATACGATGTCAACAGGGCGTCCAACCGGTGAAAAAGGTCTTTTATGCGGAGGGGTGGATCTTTTAATGTGAAAGCACCCCCCAAGGGAAACACGGCAACGACGACGACGTGAGGCCAGAGGGCAAACCGTGTTCAAGATCACCGACGAACTTCGCGAGCGCGTGCGACAGCGCGCCGACAACCGATGCGAATGCCAGGGCTCGGCCTGTCGGCATCATCGGCGCGGAGCCCGTTGTAAGCGCGGTCTCCGGGGCGACCAGTGGAAGATCTTCTGGCACTCGGAAAAGGCCGGTGACGATCCGAACAACCTCGAGGCGTGGTGCCTCGACTGTTTCGCCAACAACTTCACGATCCCGACGCACGAGGTGACGCTCCTTCGATCGGACCTCGCATCGGAATGGGCCTTCCGACCGGCCGAACCGAGAAAGGTCGTGACGCTCCGTTCCGTGCTACGGGACACGGGAAGCTCCCTCGCCGTGACGCAGAACGGCCGCGTCCTCGACTCGATTCCGGACGAGCTGTGGATCGAGTTCGCGACGCCAGAGGACGCGCTCGACGCCGCGCGAACCCTGCAGTCGAGGTTTCACATTCAGGCTGCTCGTCTGAACCTGCCCGAGGTCCCGTTGTGCTCCGGGATTCATACGGGCCAGGTCCGGAAGTCCAGGACCGGGGAGATGTTCGGGGAGGCGCTCGCCGTGGCCGCCATGCTCGAGGGCGTGGCCTCGGCCGGCCAAATCGTGATCAGTGACCCCGTCGCTGGACACTTCGGCACACGGGTCACGCTGGATCGTTTGGGTCCCCAGTCGACGGAGGAGCTCGATGAGCCCGTGGGCTGCTGGGTCGTGCGCGGATAGCCCCGCGCTCGCCTCCTACCGCTCGTAGAGCTCTTCCAACTCCTCGAGGGTGCGCGGCCAGTCGTCTCCGAGCAGTCGCGACATCCCTCGGTCCGCGAGTACCTTCCCGCCGGTCTGGCAGGTGGGGCAGTAGTTCGTCTCGCGATCGGCGTACTTGATGCGCTGAATCGGTGAGGCGCACACCGGACACGGCTCCCCGTACTTCCCGTGCGCCGCCATCGCCGGGTGGAACGCCGTGATCTTGGTGGGAAAGGCGGTGCCGTACTCCTCCCGAAGTCGTTCGACCCACTGGGCGAGCGAACGCCGGGTGACCTCGTACAGACGCTCGATCTCGTCGCGCGACAGCTGGTCCGTGCGCCGCAAGGGAGACAGGCCGGCGTAGAGAAGGATCTCGTCGGAGTGCGCGTTGCCTATGCCGCTGAACACCCTCGGGTCCGTGAGCGCTCTCTTGAGCGTTCGGTTCTTCCGGGTCAGTGCTTCCGCGAAGTCCTCGAGCGCGCCTTCGAGCACTTCGAGCCCACCGGGATCGACCGCTCCCAGCCCCGCCCTCCCCTGGATGACATGAAGGGACGCCCGCTTCTTCGTCGACTGTTCGGTGAGCAGTACCGTTCCGTTGGCGAAGTCGAACGCTCCGTGCGCTCGCTTCTTCGGGACCGGCGCGCCGACCTTCGCCCACTTGAACCGTCCGGTGATCATGAGGTGAAAGACGAGAAACAGCTCATCCTCGAGCACCCAGACGACCCGCTTCCCGATCCGCTCGATCGCGGACACCTCTCGGCCCTGAGCCGCCGATAACGGCGGATCCCACGTGCGAAGCAGGGACGGCGAACGCACCCGGATCTTCTCGAGCGGGCGGCCGACGATCGTCCGCTCGAAAGCCTCGACGTAGGCCGTGATCTCGGGAAGCTCAGGCATCCTCTTGCGGCGGAGGAATCTGGGCCGGGGCATCGGCAGACGGCATGCGTGTGGATTCCTGCACGATCGAGGAGATCCGCTGCATCGTCTTGCGGAGCTTCCGGTCCCAGTATTGGGACCGCTTTCGCCACATCAGTCGTGTCGCCACAAAGACACCGCCCGCGGCCAAGCCCATGACCGGGACCACGATGGGACCGGAGATCCCAGTGGACGCCGCGGTCACGGCGCCGATCAAGAGACCCCCGAGCGGCACGCCAAGCCCGTGGAGGAGACCGGCCTCACCCGAGCGATTCACGGTCATGTCGACCTCTGTGGTACCATCCCGCGAGACGACGCCGATGGTTGTCGGCCCCATCCCGTCGTTCATGCTCCACTCCATCCGCCCGTAGACTTCCTCATGCACCCCCCGGTGCCCCATGAGTCCGCGGAGAGCGAGCAGGATGCGGTCGCGGTCGTCGTCGTCGATCTCGCCGGGAAGAGTCGTGCGGAAGTGCCATCGATCCGGACCACCGATGATCGACCCGTCCCCCTTCTCCATCGGCGCGTCGATGTCCGTCGCCGCGATATCGACGAAGTGTGGATCGATCCCGGCCTCCGCCGCGACTTGTCGCAGCTCCTGGATCGTCAGACCGCGCGCGGATCCCGTTCCCCGAGCGGAGGAACGTTCCTGAAGATCGGCCGCCGCTTCGAGGATCTTTCGCACCTCGTCGTCTCCGAAACGTCGTGCGTTCGCGGAGGTGTCGCTGACCGTCGTCGGCACAGACGTGCCGGTTTGGGGATCTTGGTCGGTCACGGAAAGGGAAGCTGTAGCGTCGAACAGACCCCGGAATCAGCGGAAGTGCGACGCGCGTCGCAAGTCGAGACCCGGTTTGACACCGGTGCCGGCGTCACCCGACGTTGACGCGTCTTTCTTGCGTCCCGTCTCGAACCCGCCGACTCATGCGCCGAATCCTCGCTCCGCTCGCCGTTTTGCTCGTCGCATCGCCGCTGGCCGCTCAAGACCTCGAACGACCCGACGGATGGCTCACCCGCTTCGATCGCGACGGCGCTACGGAGGCGGATGTCGAGATGTTCGTGGACATGCCGCCAGGGTGGCATGTGACGACGGGCCCCGCGGGCATCTTCTGGGAACCGGCCAACACGGCCTCGGGTGACTTCCGCGCCGAGATGGAGGTGTTCCTCTTCGACCCCGAGGGGCGGCGTGAGGCCTTCGGCATCTTTCTGGGGGGCCGAGGACTCGAGAGCTCGGGACAGGAGTACACGTACTTCCTGCTGCGCGACGGCGGCGAGTACATCATCAAGCGTCGCGAAGGGTCCGACGCCCCCACAGTCCGCCCGTGGACGGCGCACGAGTCGATCGTGGGTTACGCCGACCGCGGTGACGACGCCTCCGCTCGGAACACCCTCACCGTCGAGGCGAGGGGCGAGGAGGTTGTCTTCTCGGTGAACGGTGATCCCGTCGCGACGCTATCGCGTAGCGAAGTCCCGGTGGATGGCGTGTTCGGGTTCCGGGTGAACCACCGCCTGAACCTGCATATCTCGAAGCTCGAGGTGACGCCGCTCGGCTGACCGCTGCTTACCGGCGCCGGGAGTCCGGCATCGCGCGGGTGATCGAGAGATCGTCCTCGTTCCCCTGAATGCCATCCGGCCCCATGGACCCGACCGTGTAGTCACGACGCCCCCGGACCAGGTAGTACATGTTGCCCCATGGGTCGAGCGGGGAGCTCGTGTAGTCGCGGCGAAGCCAGCCTTCGAAGTTGTCCGGCAGGCCCTCTGCCCGACTCAGACGGACGTCGAGCATGTCGGCCATGACTTCGATCCGGCGAGGCACCAAACGCTCACCGATGCCGTCGGTGATCGGCGTGCCCCACGACGCGATCTCGGCTCGCGACTGCGGAATCGCCATGCCGACGGCGAGCAACAGAAACGCGAACATCAGAAGCTTTTTCACCATCGTCCGACCCCCCGTTGAGTCGCGATCCTACGCTGTCTCAAGCTGCTGTCGAGGCAAGAATCTGGCCAGCTTTTTCGTCACCCGAGGCCTCAACCCTCCCCAGACTTGGACGCCACCTCACGGTCGTGGGTTGTGCGCAGTGGCAACTCGGGGACCCGCATGGTGAACCCGCCCGCCAGGAGGACGAGGAAGGCGGAGAGCCAATAGATCCGATTGGTGGCGTCCGTAAAGGCCCGACGAACTGCCCGCGACGCCTCGAGAGCCCGGCGTTCCCCTTCGGCCCGGAGCTCGTTGGCGACTCGCTCGTCCGACACGGCATCGGCGAGCGTCAGAAACGAGGTGCGAATCTCTTCTGGAAGGTCTGCGCCGCCGGTCGCAACGAACGACTCGGCGGAAGAGATTTCCGGTCCGGACACTTCGATCGGGAGGTCGATCGCAGCAAACGAAACAGCCAGCGTCGTCCCTAAGACGCTTCCCATCAACGCCGCGCCGACGGTCGCGCCCGTCTGCCGGAAGAACTGCGAGGCGCTCGTGGCTTGACCGATGAAGCGGACGTCGACGGCATTCTGGACTGCGAGGGTGAAGAGAGGCATCGCGGGTCCGATTCCCAATCCGGCCAGGATCATGTACACGGTGACCCGACCGTAGCCGACGTTCGGCCCCATCGTGGCGAGCAACACGACCGCGACGAAGAAGACGGCAGCGCCCCCGAGGAGCTGACCGCGATACCCGATCCGCGCCACGAACTGTCCCGCGAGGGTCGCGGTGAGCACGAGGCCGAGGGAGAAGGGGATCAAGGCGGCGCCAGCGCGGGTGGCGGAGACGCCGAGCACGTTCACGAGGAAGAGGGGCAGAAAGATCGTGATCGACATGAACGACGCGCCGAAGAAGAACGTCGCGAAGTTGGCCGTGCGGAATACGTCGTTCTCGAAGAGCGAGAAGTCGAGGATCGGACTCGCGGACGCACGGCTGCGACGCACGAAGGCGAGCAGGGTCAGGACCCCGATCACGAAGAAGCCGATCGTCGTCCACCCCGCGAGGAAGCCGACGTCCGCCGACCCGAGTCCGGGAAGCCAAGGGTACCGGCGCTTGTCGATCTGCAAGGCGAGGATCAGCGGGATTAGGCCGCCCAACAGCAGCGCCCCACTGACGAGGTCGGGGCGCGCTCCGACGTCGGGTGGATCCAACCGCGGCATCCGGCGGAGAATGAACCAGAGCGCGAGGCCACCGATCGGCATATTCACGTAGAAGACCCATCGCCACCCTTCGACGCCGGGCACGATCCCGCCGGCGTGGTCGGTGAGGAGTCCACCGAGCAACGGCCCCAAGACCGAGGCGATCCCGAAGACGGCCCCCACGAAACCTTGGTACTTCCCCCGCTCCGCAGGCGTATACAAGTCGGCAATCACGATGAAGGTCATCGCAAAGATGCCGCCCCCTCCTGCACCCTGGAGTCCCCTGAACAGGATGAGCTGCGTCATGCCGTCCCCGAGGATCGGGAGACGACCGAACTCGCCCGCGAGGCCGCAGAGGAAGGACCCCGTGAGGAAGAGACCGACCGCACCGAGGGTGACGTGTTTCCGAGGGTAGCTGTCGGCCAGCTTGCCGTAGACGAGTGCGAGCGCAGTCGAAGCGAGCAGGTAGGCCGTCGCCACCCATGCGTATCGCTCGATCCCTTCCAGATCCTCGACCATGCGCGGCAGCGCGGTCGCCACGATCGTCTGGTCGAGTGCCGCGAGGAAGAGTGCGATCAGGACCGCGAGATAGATGATCGTGCGATCTCGAGCCGAAACCGGCTCACTCGCGAGGGTCTGGGGGGTGTGGGTCATGGGGGAACGATAACCCCCGGGCTTCCCACTCCGCTTCGTTCGCCGATGTTTTCCGGCATGACGACCCGGCCCAATCTCCCCATGCCACTCGGACACCGTCGTGCGGCTCGGCCCCGCGGAGGCCGCGCGCCACGCCTGCGGATCGGTTGGGCCGTCTGGGTCGGCGTGGTCGCCGCGGTGTTCGCACCCGGCGCGTCGACGGTCGAGGCTCAACTCGCCCACCCGGACAGCTCCCGGATCGCGCCCGACGAACGATCGTCGTTCTTCTTCTACCACGGTCGGCCGTTCGGGACGGACGCGGTCGCCGGGCCGCTCGACGTGCTCCTCAACAAGGGCTACGCCGTCGCCCAGTTCAACAACCGAAACCGATACATCTTCGACTACCCCTATGCCGGTCGGCACGTCTGGAGTTCGGTGACGGAGCTGCCCGACCACGTCGAACGGTACGGGGGATGGCGACGCTTCATCGGGGACGAGGTCTTTCCCCTCTCCTTTTCGTGGCGCGAGTGGAAGTGGGCGCCGAACTATTTCGGGCACTTCGTCGAGGGCGGCATGACGTACCGTCGCTTGGCGGAGTGGGGCCGGGTGAATGGGATGCCGGCCCCGGCGTTCACGGCCGGCCTCATCACGATGGGGGCCGCCGTGATCAACGAGATGTACGCACACCCCGGCTTCATCGAGGGCACCGCGGCAACCGGCGCCGACCTCCTCTTCTTCGACCCCCTCGGGATCGTGATCTTCTCGATCGACGGGGTGGCCCGCTTCTTCTCCGGCACGCTGCGGGCGAACATCTGGTCCTCACAAGCCGCGCTCACCGTCGATGGAGAGCTGGTCAACAGCGGGAACAACTTCATCGTGAAAGTGCCGCTGTGGACGGAACGAGTGTCCCTGTTCGCGCGGGGCGGCCTAGCGTTCACGCCCGGGCTGACGTTCCACCGGGACGACGGGTACGACGTCTCGATCGCGGCCGGAGGCGAAGGCCGCATTCAGAACATCGACCCGCTCACCGGGGAAGAAACGCCGAACCTGGCCCTCGGTGCCGGCGTCTTCCTCGATCGCGGAGGAACACTCCTAGCGAGCGTCCTCGTCTCGGAAACCGAGCACCGACGGTTCGTGCTGAACCTCTATCCCGGCCTCCTCCCCATCGCGGACGGACGCTTCGGAGGTTGGCTGATCGTGCGCGAGCACGGGCACGTGCGCATCGGTGTGAGCATCGCGAACAGCTGGGGGATCGGAGTGGGGACAGGCGCGGGGCGCTGACTACTCACTCCGCAACGCCGTCATCGGGTCCACCCGCGTCGCACGTCCCGCGGGCACCCACGTCGCAGCCAGCACGGCGAGCCCTAGCACGGTCAACACACCGACGAACGTCGTCGCCTGCATCAGTGCGATCCCGTCCAGGCCGGCCGCGATCACGCGCCCACCCGCCCACGCGAGCCCGGTCCCCACGCCGAGCCCGAGAAGCGCCACGCCGGCGCTCTCGCGAAGCACTCCGACGCGCACGTCCGTGGCCGTCGCCCCGATCGCCATGCGCAGTCCGACCTCCCGGGTGCGAAGGGAGACCGAGTAGGAGACCAGGCCGTACACGCCGCTGACGGCGAGGATGAGAGCCAACACACCGAACGCCCCGAAGAGCGACGTGAAGAACCGAATGCCGGCCAGATCCGCCGCGTGTGAATCGCGGAGCGTCTGGAGGTCGGAGAGCGCGATATCGCCGTCGAGCCCCGTCATGATCCGGCGGATCTCCGGCAACAGCTGATCTGGGGCGTCCACGGCGCGCACGAGGAACGCCATCTCGCGTCGGGCGGCCTGCTCACGTGGAACGAACACGATCGGCTGCCGCTGGGCTCGTGAGACTCCATTGAATTGCAGGTCGGGCACCACGCCCACGACCGTTCGGTTCACATTCTCGTCGTAGAACGAGCGAATCCGCCGCCCAACGAGTGTCCCGTCGGGAGCCATGCGGCGCGCCATCCGTTCGTTGACGACGGCGACCGGCGGCGAATCCGGACCGTCGTCTCGGGTGACGTCCCGACCTTCGATCGGAGAAGCTCCGAGCGTTCGGAAGGTCCCGGGATCGACTTCGATCCACAGGGCACCGTACTCGACCCCGTCGGGGGGCTCCGGCATCCCGTCCTCGACGAAGCTTCGGAAGAGGGACGCCCCGGCACCTCCGAGCGGGAGACGGGAGATCGTCGCGACGTCTTCGATCAGAGGCGATCGTTGCAGCTCTTCCACGGCCCGGTCGAGGAAGCCGTCGATCGTCGCGGCACTCTCGAAGCGCGCCGCAGGGAGCTTGAGGGTGAACGACGCAATGGGGTCGGCGGCGAAGCCCGGGTCGCTCGACAGCTGTCGCTGAAAGCCACGAACCGTCATGCCGGCCACCACGAGGAGCGCGACCGAGAACGCGATCTCACTCGTCACGAGGAACTGACGCACCCGCATGGTGCCCCTCCCGGTTCCGGCCCCACCGGACCCATCCTTGAGCGACTCCGCCAACGCGCCCCGGGTGGCGCGCAACGCCGGAAGGAGCCCGGCTCCGAGAGCGGCGACGAGACTCACCGCGAGCGCGGCCCCGAGTACCGTCGGATTGAGCTGGACGTCGGCGGCCGCCGCGACCTCCGGAGGCGCAGCCGCGAGCGCGGAGCGGAGG
Source organism: Gemmatimonadota bacterium (assembly GCA_039030015.1). GTDB lineage: Bacteria > Gemmatimonadota > Gemmatimonadetes > Longimicrobiales > Gaopeijiaceae > UBA2589. The sequence continues at coordinate 78,305 of JBCCEZ010000013.1, forward strand.
GCGACGTGCCCGAGCCCTACACCGGCGGTTCCGCCGAGCAGGGCCAACACCATCGTCTCCGCCATCAGCGTACCAACGAGCCGAACACGCCCCGCGCCGAGAGCCGCGCGAAGAGAGAGCTCCCTCGCTCTCCCGAGGGCCCGGGTCAGCAAGAGACCACCCGCGTTCATGCAGGCAATCAGCAGGACGAGCGTGACGGCAACGCCGAGGGTCAAAAAGATCGGGGTGGCGCTCTCACCACCGGCGGAGGTCCTCAGCGACAAGAGAAATGCCTCGGTGCCGATGTCTCGCTCGTCGATGTCCTCGCCCGCGTAGATCGCCCGAGCCATCTCCCGCACCTGACCCGACGCCTCACCGACCGAAGGACCCTCTCGTAGACGACCGATCACCTGCCACGTGTGATTGGAGCGCTCGGCCGCGTATTCCGGCACCGAAGAGCCCCATTGGAGCGGAGTCCACACCGTCGCGCGACTCGGCCAGCCCTGCCCGGCCTCGAGGACGCCGACGACCGTGTGCGGGAAGCCGTCGACTCGGATCGACTGCCCGAGGAGTGTGGAGTCAGCCCCGAACCGACTGCGCCACAATCGCTCGTCGATGACTACGGTAGGCTCCGAGGCGGCCTCGTGGTCATCGTCTCCGAAGGCCCGCCCCAGTGTGAAGCGAGCGCGCAGCGTCTGGAAGTACTCCCGGTGCACTCGGGCCACGCGAACCCGTTGGGGTTCGGCCCCGCCTGCGATGTCCTGGTCGACCTCCAAGTAGAAGGAGCCCGCGTCGAAGAGCCCGGATTCGAGCACGACATCCTCGAAGTCCGGATACGACACGGCGAAGCTCGAGAACCCTGTCCGAGCGTTCGCGCTGAACATCCCGACCAGCCGTTCCCCATCCGGATACGGGACCGCACGGAGCACCATCGCTTCGCCTAGACTGAAAATCGCCGTGGCGGTCCCGATCCCGACCGCGAGCGTCGCCACCGCCAAAGCCGAAAAGCCTGGCCGCCGCAGCACACCTCGCATCGTGGTCCGCACACCCGCACTCCATCCCCGCATCGTCATCTCCTCTACCCTGGTGGCCCATGCGTGCCGGATGGCGCCCATGGCGACCCGAAGTGTGCGCGCCCCGTCCGCGTGCCGGTCGAGGTACGCGATCTCCGCCTCCCACTGCCGACGCCATTCCGTTCGGCGGTACCGCGGTACGAGACGTGCCGACCACCGCAGCACCGCGCCGACGAATGGGCGGGGGCGCGTCAAGCGGGCTCCGCGTCCGAGGGATAGAGGACGCCGTCGATGGTCAGCGGCGCCAACGCCTTGTAGCGCTGCAACGCCTCGACGAGCACCTCCTTCCCCCCGGTGGTGATCTCGAAGTACTTCCGCGGAGGGCGCTTCTCGCGATGTGCGACCTCCGCGTCTTCCCAACGCGAGCGAGCCAGACCGAGCCGCTCGAGCCGATCGAGGGCTGGATAGACCGTGCCGCTGGTGAGCCCCGTCTGCTCCAACAGATCGAAGCCGTACCCGTGCCCGCGGGCCATCGCATGCAACACCATCACCGTACCGACCGGCAGCGCTTTTCGAGCCACGTCATCCTCCACCTATGTTGGCATTCAACATATCGTGAAGAAAGGCACCGTCAACGGACCCGCTCGCGATGCGGGGCCGAGCAGAGCCCGCCGGGGCGTGGGGCCCGGGCCCTACGACAGGGGGCGAGCTCGCGCTTCGATGAAGTCGAGGATCGCCCCGCTCCAAGGCCCCGGAGCCTCGAGATGAACGTTGTGCCCGACCCCGTCGATGACCGTCATCTCCGCTCCCGGCACGCGCTCCGACATCCGGGCCCCGATCTCGACGAATTTGGAGTCCTGCTGCCCAACGAGAACGAGCGTCGGAACGGCGACGTCCTCGAGTGAATCCCACAGGGACGGCAGTCGACCTGTGCCCAACCCGCGAAGCGCAGCCGCCCAACCCTCGGGGTCCGACGCGAGCCTCTGCGCCCGCTGTGCGTCGAGACGGCGCGCGTCCGCGCTCCGCTGAGTGGCGAAAAGCGCTAGCGACTCCCAGAAGGTGACGAACGGCCCGAGCCCGTCTCGCTCCAGGCGTTCCGCGAGCGCAGCGTCAGACATCCGGCGCGTTTCCCGATCGATTGCGTCGGCGAGGCCTGGCGACGCCGACTCGAGCACGAGGCCCGCGATCGATTCGGAGCATTGTACCACCGCGTGAAGCGCGATTCGGCCGCCCATCGAGTACCCGAGGAGCCAGGGCTTGTCCGGTCCTTCCTCCCCCGCCCGGTGGATGGCCGCACGCACCACGTCCATCGCCTCGTCGAGCGTGCACGCATCCCCGCGATCTAGACCTCGACGGCCGTGACCCGGGAGATCGGGCGTCACGACCGCGTGGCCAGCCCGCTCGAAAGGCGCCCGATGCTCCTCGGCCCAGGACCCGGCCGAGCCGGTGAAGCCGTGGAGCAGGACGACGCCGGGCTTCAGATCCTCTGGTGGTCGGGTCGCCACTGCTGGATGGCCTCTTTCACGCCCTTCCGCTTGTCGAACTCACCGTCGAGGATGCGCCGCGTCAGCCCCTCGAGCTCTTCGTCCGGAGCGAAACGAAGCCCGATCAAATGCTCGGTCGAGATCTCTTCGATGCGACTCCGAAGATCTTCGGGAAGGTGCTGCGCGAGTCGAAGGCGTTCCTCGAGCCGAATGACCCGGTCCTGCACCCCGAGCGGGAAGATGCGCCCGTACAAGACGCCGAAGACGACCCCCACGGACATCATCGCGGTCATCAACGCGGCCATCGAGAAGCTCCTGATGGCCATCGCGAGGAAGTACATCGCGGGAATCCCGATGAGTGCGAAGGTCATGTAGTGGTACATCGGAACCATCTTGGCGTGATTCGAAGCGCTCTGCGTGCTGCTCATGGAAATGCCTCCGGAGGGACGCTAGCTTCGGCTCCCCGCGGTTCGATCCAACCGAAGAACGAGGGCCCAGGCTACGTAGAAGGGCCGGTTACTGTACCGATCCCCGCGCTCCACCGCACCCGAACTGCCCGATGAACGAGCCCGGCAACCTCCCCCGAGTCTACGGCGAGAAGGAGATCGGCCAGATCCTGCAGCGCGCGACCGAGCTGCAGCATCAGGAGCCGAGCGCGCCGGCCGCGGGAGTCACGCTGTCCGAACTCGAAGAGATCGCGGTCGAGGCGGGCATCGACCCGAAGTTCTTGAGACGGGCGGCGGTCGAAATCGACGCCGGCGTGACCGACACCTCGTTTTGGACCAAGGTGGTCGGGGACGAGATGTTGCTCGTCCGAGAGATGACCCTCCGCGGCGAGTTCGCGGATTCGGGCTTCGAGCGCATCGTCAGCACGATCCAGACGCACTCGCGCGAGCACGGTCAACCGAGCCTGCTCGGTCGCACGCTCACGTGGAGAGCCGAAACCGCGAGCAAGATGCGCACGATCCAGATCACGGTGGCGTCGCGGGACGGTGAAACGAACATCCGCCTGGAAGAGAACCTCACCCAGATGGCGGTGGGCACGCTGTCCGGCATGACCGCGGGCTTGGGCCTCGGAGCCGGGCTCGGCGTCGGCACACCGATCGGGATGGCCTTGGGATCGGTGGCACTCGCAACCGCGGCACCCATCGGCATCCTCGCGATGAGCTACATCGGCGGCCGCTGGCTGTATCGAGCGCAGGTCCGGAGTCGAGTCCGCCAGATCGCGACGTTGTTCGAGCGAGTCGTGGACGAAGCGCGGAGCGCGATCGATGCGAACACCGTGCAACCGAGCTCCACTCCCGAAGCCCTCCCGCCGGGTCGCTGAGCACTACGTAGGACCGCCGGGGCCACCCCTACGTACGTCATTTCCCGCGGCAGAATCGTCACGTTGACGTAGAGTCCGCGACACACCTCGACCCCGAGCTTCTCCGTGTGCCTCACATCCACGGAGCAGTCCCATGAGCAGAACCGTTCTCGAGCGAGTCCTGATCGCCGCCCTGATCATCTTCGCGGTCTTGGCCCTCCTGCCCGCGCTCATCCACGCGCAGGCCACACCGACGCTCGGACCACCGACGATGCGTCACCTCAAGCTCTCCGGCCCTCGCTTCGGCATGACCACCTTTACGGGGGCCGTCGCCGAAGCCCGTCGCTCCGCCGGCTCCGCGCCGGTGATGAGCCAGTTCGGGTGGCAATTCGAGACCCAGATCGCGGCCAGCCAGACCGGAGGGCAGGCCCTGCTCGAATGGGTCTTCCTGGTCGGGGGCTGGGAGGACGGCTCCGTGACAGGCTCGCTCACGTGGTTGGCCGGGTATCGTCTACCCAGCGGCTTCGAGGTCGGCGCCGGCCCGAGCCTCAGCGTCCACGAGGGTCAGACGATCCGCGACCCGATCGCCGCGACAACCTCGATGGTCGTGGCCGCGGGAGCCACCGCTCCGGTCGGGCAAGTCCGGGTACCGGCCAACATCGCGGTCGCCTTCGCACGAGGCGGTCCACGGATCACGCTGCTGCTCGGGTGGATCATCCACGGCCTCTGAGCCAGATTCCACTCATGAGGCGATTCGGGCGGAAGGGTAGGCGGCGGTGGGCACATGCGATGGTGGCGTGCGTCATCCTCCCCTCCTTCGCACCGGACACCTTTGGGCTGTTGTGCCCCCACCACGTGGGGCACGAAGGCGGCCACGCGATGCACGCCGGACCGGCGGCGCACGATGGGCACGAGGCCCATCATGCGGCGCACATGGAGTCTCACGCCGCCCAGCACGAGTCACACGAGCACGCGCCTGAGCCGACCGACACCGCGCCCTGCACCTGCGCAGGCGAGTGCCCGGTCGGCCAGGCGCCCTCGAGCCTGTCGACATCTGTCGTCCGGGAGGGAGAGCCGCCCCCGCGACCGATCCGTGCTCGGGACGACGCGCGCGCGGAGCGCGCGCCACCTTCTCCGAGGTATCTCCAGCCGCCGGCGACTGCCCCGCCTTCACCAACACCGGCGTCGCCAATCGCCAACTCCAACTCAAACTCCTCGCCGGCCACGGCAACGCTTCCTCCGCATTGATCGACGCCTTCTCAAAACCCGAACAGGAC
>JBCCEZ010000014.1:0-83043 GCA_039030015.1 Gemmatimonadota bacterium
GGCGCCGAGGGCGGCGGAGGTGGCGGGGCAGGAGGGCCGAGGAACAACTCTTGGAATGCGTTTTGGGACCTGCAGACTCAGGTCACCGATCAGGGGTGGTTCGGTGAGATGCGCATCCCGTTTTCATCACTTCGCTTCGAGAGTGGTGAGGACGGTTCGGTCGTGATGGGGATGATGGCCTACGCCTACGAGCCAGCGCTCGGCTCGCGATGGACGTACCCGGCGATTCCGCAGGACTTCCCCTACACGCAGATCTCTGCGTGGCAGGACGTCCGCCTCGAAGACATCGAGCCGCGCAATCCCGTCTATGTGATGCCGTACGGCCTCACCGGCGCCTCTCGTTCGGCGCAGCTGAACGAAGCCGCCGACCGGTGGGGCTACGCCGAGTCCGAGCAGTATGAGATCGGTGGCGACATCAAGCTCAATCCGACCCCGAATCTCACGCTGGATCTCACCGTGAATACGGACTTCGCGGCGGTCGAGGCGGACCAGCAGCAGATCAACCTCACACGGTTCTCGCTCTTCTTCGACGAGAAGCGGCCGTTCTTCCAGGAGCGCGCCGGGATCTTCGGCTTCGACACCGGGGCCGACCGAGGCACTCTCTTCTACTCCCGTCGCATTGGCCTGAGTAGCACGGGCCAGCCGCTTCCGATCTATGGAGGCGCCCGCCTCGTCGGCCGGATCGGGACGTGGGACGTCGGCCTGATCAACATGCAGACGGCCGAGAACGAGACGACCGCGTCGGCGAACTTCGGCGTGCTGCGCCTCAAGAGGCGCGTGTTGAACGAGAACTCATTCGTCGGAGCGATGTCGACTTCGCGTGTGGACGTCGATGGGCGGTTCAACGTCACGTACGGGACCGATGGGCTCTTCCGCGTCGCAGGAGACGAGTACCTCACGCTCAAGTGGCTCCAGACCTTCCAGGGGGGAGACCCGCTCCTGGACGCTACTCCGGGTGGCTTCGACGCCGCGCGCATCGTCTTCGATTGGACGCGCCGGCGCCTCGGAGGCTTGAGCTACCAGCACGCTTTCACGTACTCCGGAGCGGGATACGTACCGGGCGTGGGGTTCGAATCACGGGCCGACTTCGTTCGCGGCCAGAGCGATTGGAACTACCAGTGGTTCCCCGGCGAAGCCTCGGCCTTCCGTCGCTTCTGGATTGGAGCCCAGACCAACGCGTGGGCGCGCAACGGGGACGAACAGCTCGGCATCGAGCGGGCCTTCGAGACGGCGCAGATCAACCCGTTCATCCAGCTGGAAACCAAGCCGGGGACGACGGTCAAGATCTCGTCGAATACGCAGTACGAGGACGTGCTGACCGAGTTCGAGCTCTCCCCGGACGCATCGATTCCAGCGCGCGCGTACTGGTTCACGGAGGGTGCGGTGGACTTCTGGGCGCCGCGCGGGTGGACGGTGCGACCCAACGTGACGCTGACCGGCGGAGAGTTCTTCGACGGACGACGGGTGGGTGTGAGCACCGACCTGAGCTGGAGCGCCAACGAGCACTTGGAGCTCCGAGGCGGGTGGGAGTGGAACCGGATCCGCTTCGCTGATCGTGGGCAGGACTTCGATTCGAACCTGCTCCGCCTGACCGCGCGCGGGGCCGTAGACACGAAGTTCTCCATCGACGCGTTCGTGCAATACAACTCGCTCAACGACCTACTCAGCACGAACACCCGTTTCCGCTACAACTTCCGAGAAGGACAGGATCTCTGGTTGGTGTGGAACGAGGGGTTGAACCTGGAGCGAGAGATCCTCGGTGTGCCGACGCTCCCCTTCGAGAACGCGCGGACCCTCACGCTGAAGTACACGCACACCTTCATCTTCTGACGCCCCATCGGGTCGGGGCCGCGCTGGCTGGACTACCAGCCGCCCGCGCCGGGATCTCCCTTGAACGGGCCGACCACCTCATCGGTGATCCAACCCCCGTAGAAGCCGCCCGCCTGGGGTCGAACCCGCTCATCGTCGACAAAGCACTCCACGCGCCCGGGATAGAAGCTGACGTGGTCCCGGATCATCTCGAACGCGTGCGACGGCTGCGGATAACTCCAAGCCGCTTGCTCGACCTGCTCACCCTCCGGAGTGCGAACGCGCCAGTACGCCGCGCTCCCCTTCCACTCGCAGTACGACTGTCCGCCGACCGCGTGGAGGAGTTCCGTGTTCACGTCGGCCCGTGGCAGATAGAAGGTCGGGGGGCTGGCCGTCTCCAGGATCCGCACGGCCCGGGTGGTGTCGGCGATCACCGTCTCTCCGATTTTGACCAAAACCCGACGCGGGTCCACCTCGAGACGAGGCGGCCGAGGGTAGTCCCACACCGACTCCTCTCCTGGCCCCGGCTCATCGGCGAACGGTGGGCGCTCGACCCCGTACCAGCGCCAGCCTCCTGGACCCCGTGACTCCCCTGTACCCATGCCTCGCGCCCCTCTTGCTGGTGGGCTGAGTGAACGAACGCGGTGATAGGAAGCCCGCCGATCGCGATGACCTCCTATCCTACGTACACGCACTGATAGCCCCATACCCTCTGGCCGCGCCCATACGTCATGAACCACCCCACCCCCATCCGCCCCGAGAGCCTCGCTGTCTTCAACTCCGAGAAAATGGGGAAGGCGACCATCTTCCGATCCGACCGCGTGATGATCGGCCTCAACGCTTTCGAGCCGGGCCAAGAGCATCGCCTCCACGCGCACGAAGGGATGGACAAGGTCTACCACGTCCTCGAAGGGGAAGGCCTCTTCCTGCTCGAGGACCGTGAGGAGCCGATGGAGGCGGGCGTGATGCTGGTGGCTCCGGAGGATGTGCCGCACGGGATCCGCAACACGAGCGACGCACGGCTGATCGTCATGGTGGTGCTGGCGCCGGCTCCGGGTTGAGCCGGCGGATCTCGTCGGCAGGGGCCGGACCGTTGCGCCCGTGCGCCATCCGTGGGGTACGACCGATGTAGGTGCTCGAGCGACGTTCCACTACCTTGCACAGGTGAGTCTGAGCCCAGAGCCCCTGGTTCCAGGGGCCGGCACTCACACCTGATTCTGCGCCCGCCTACTCGAGCCGCCACGTTTTGGACGGCCGGCCTGCAGGGCGCCTCCCATCTGGACCACATCTTGGCGTTCGCCACACTGAAGTTGCATCCGACCCTTCTCGAAGGGGTCGCCTCCTTGGGCTTTGCCCATCCCACACCCATTCAGACCCAAGCCATCCCCCACGCGCTGGAGGGGCGAGACCTCCTCGCGTGTGCGGCCACGGGGAGCGGCAAGACCGCCGCATTCCTCCTCCCGGTGCTGCACCGCATCATCGGCCAGCCACGCGGCCATACCCGAGCGCTGGTGTTGGCCCCGACCCGGGAACTCGCGCTTCAGATCGCCGAAGAGGCCAACGCACTCGCGAGCCACTCCGGTCTTACGGCTGCGGCCGTGTTCGGTGGTGTGAAGATGGGGCCCCAGGAGAAGGCGTTCCGCCGGGGGGTCGACGTGATGGTCGCCACGCCAGGCCGCCTCCTCGATCACTTCCAACACGACTACGCGCGCCTCGATGGTCTCGAGTGTCTCGTGCTGGACGAAGCCGACCGGATGCTGGACATGGGCTTTCTGCCGGACATTCGGCGCATCTTGAAGCACGTGCCGAAGCCCGAGCAGACCCTCTTCTTCAGCGCCACGATGCCCCCAGCCATCGAGAAGCTGACACGGGAGATCCTCGACCGGCCGGCGAAGGTTGCGTTGCAACGAAAGGCCGCGCCTGCGAAGGGAGTGACTCAGGTGGCCTATCCGGTGCCGGCGAGTCTCAAGGCCACCTTGTTGGTCGATCTCCTGCGCGGCGACGGCGTGCACGAGGCTCTGGTCTTCACGCGCACGAAGCATCGCGCGAATCGATTGGCAAAGCTCCTGAACCGGAAGGGGATCAGCGCCGAGCGGATCCACGGCAACCGATCCCAGTCGCAACGAACCAAGGCTCTCGCGGGCTTCAAGCGCGGAGAGTTCCGCGTCCTGGTCGCTACGGACATCGCCGCGCGAGGCATCGACATCGACGCGCTCGGCCACGTGGTGAACTTCGATGTCCCGAATGTCGCAGAGGATTACATCCACCGTGTCGGGCGGACGGCCCGCGCCGAGAAGACAGGGCAGGCCTTTACGCTGGTGTCGCCGGAGGAGATGGGCGACTTCGTCAACATCGAGCGAGCGGTAGGCCGGAAGATCGAGCGAGCCCAGCTGGAAGGTTTCGCCTACGAAGCCACGCCGGAGGCCACGGGAGCGCCAGCGAGGGGTGAGCGTACGCGTGGGGGTGGCCGGTCGAGGAAGTCATCGCGGAAGAAGAGTGCAGGGCAAGGCGGATCTGGTGACGAGGCGTCCGCCAAGTCGTCTCGACCAAGACGTCGACGGTACGGAAAACGGAGGGGCTAGGGCGTCCCGGACTCCTCATTCCCCACGGAACGCCATCACCGGATCGACCCGAGTGGCCCGCCGAGCCGGCACGAAACACGCGACCGACGTGACCGCGAACACGAACACCGCAACGCCCAGGTAAGTGATTGGGTCCAGCGACCCGACCTCGTACAGCCAGCTCTGCATCAACGTCGTCGCGCCAACGGCCGCCACCACCCCAACGGCCAGGCCGATGCCGGCCAAACGCAGTCCCGATCGGAGCACGCCGCGCGCGACCTGATCGCGTTGCGCTCCCAGTGCGATTCGGACCCCGATCTCTCGTCTCCGCCGGGTTACCTGGTAGGCGAGCACGCCGTAGAGGCCGACCAGAGCCAAGAGCACCGCAACCGAGGAGAAGAGGCCGATCACGGTCATGACCGCTTTGCGGTCGGCGACCGATCCGGAGATCACGTCGTCCATCGTGGCGATCGCGGAGAGGGGTACGCCGGGGTCGAGGGCGCGCAGTTCTTCGCGAACGATGCTCGCGATCGTGGCCTCGGCGTCAGAGCTGCGTACAGCCAGCCGCATGGAGCGCGAGGGCCGTTGGTGGAACGGGTAGTACATCGCGCCCGAGACGCCCCACTCGAGGTTCGAGGTCACGATGTCGGACACGATGCCGACGACCTCCCGGAGCTCCGGCTCGTCCCGGCCGACATCGACGGCGACGGTGCGGCCGATCGGGTCGTCGTCCCCGAAAACGGAGGATGCGGCCTGCTCGCTCAGGACGATGACTGAAGTCGCGCCGGGAGTGTCGGTCCGCTCCACGTCCCGGCCGGCGAGGATCTGGATGCCCATCGCGTCGAAGTAGCCTGGCCACACCGACCGCTGGAACGCGGTAGGCTCTCCGCCCAGTCCGTACGCGTCGGGGGTCGACACCGACACGTCGTTCCCTGGGTCTCGGATCGGGAGTAGGGTAGCGAGCCCCACATCCGAGACGGCGGGCGACACCTCGAGTCGATCGATCAGCTCGGCGAAGAAGCGGGTCGTGGCCACGTCATCCGGATAGGCGTCGTTCGGAATCGTGACTTCTGCGGTGAGCAGTCGCTCGGTGTCGAAGCCGGGGTCCACGGCTCTCAACGCAGTGAAGCTCCGAACCAAAAGCCCGCTGCCGGCCAGAAGGACGACGGTCAGAGCGACTTGCCCGATAACGAGGGCCCGTCGGAAGGCGGTGGACGATCGGTCCGAGGTCGCCCGAGTCCCTCCGCGGAGGGCGATCGAGTTCCCAACCCGTGCGACGCGCCACGCCGGGATCGCGCCGAAGCCGAGCACGGTCAGGAAGCAGAGGGCACATCCGAACGCCAGCGTCGATGCGGAGAGGCCCGGTTGGATGGGGCCTAGTTGATCCATCGATACGAAGGCGACGATCCCCCGCTGAAGCCACGTCGCGAGCGCGATTCCCACGGCGCCAGCGCCGAGGGCCAGAATCGCGTTTTCGGTGAGCAGCTGGCGTCCCAGGCGGCCACGGCCGGCGCCCATCACCGATCGGACCGAGAGCTCAGCCGCGCGAGCGTTCCCCCTCGCCAGAAGGAGCCCCGCCACGTTCGCACATGCGATCAAGAGGACGAGAGCCACGGCCGCCACGAGCATGCCCAGCACGGTTCGGTAGTCCTCGATGAGGGCCTCGCGGAGCGGCGTCAGCTCCAGCCCCTTGTCTTCGTTCGTCCTGGGGTACGCCTCGGCCAACCGCCCTGAGATCCCATCGACCTCGGCTTGGGCCCCACCGACGGTGCCGCCGGGACCGAGGCGGCCGATGAGAAGGAAGTTGTGAAACTGCCGAGCCGTCGCCCATCGCTCGTCCTCATGGAAGACAGGGTAGACGTCGACGTCCTTCAAGACCCGGAAGTCCGGCGGCAACACTCCGGCGACCCTCACCGGTAGGCCGTTGATCGAAAGGGCCTGCCCGATCAGTTCCGGATCGGAGCCGTGCCAACGCTCCCAGTACGCATGGTCGAGCATCGCGGTAGGCTCGGCCCCCGCGTGCCCGTCCTCGGGGACGAAGTCGCGCCCGATGAGTGGGGTGACCCCCAGGGTCGCGAAGATCTCGGGTGATACGTACATCGCCCGGACCCGGTGGGCATCGCCGACGCCCTGTGCCGTGTGGCTAATGTCGAAGGGCGTGACCGCGGCGAGGCTGGCAAACGCATCTGCTTCCGCGCGATAGTCGATCCAGTCCCTCCCGGACACCACCCATCCGCTTTGCCCGGACCGCGTGACTCGGCCGAGCACGAGCTCCTCGGAGTCCGGATACGGGAGGCTTTGGAAGAGCGAGGCTTCCAGGACGCCGAACATCGCTACGCTACCGCCGATGCCGATCCCGAGGGTCGCGACCGCGGTGACGACGAAGCCCGGCTGCTTGGCGAAGGACCGTAGCGCGATGCGGGTATCCTGCACGAGGTCGTCGAGGATCCGCGCGCCTCGCACGTCGCGTGCCTCCTCCTTGTGTCGCTCCACACCGCCGAAGGCCACGAGGGCGCGCCTCCGGGCTTCCTTCGGATCGACCCCCGCTGCGACGTGCTGTCGGATCTCCATCTCGAGATGGAATCGCATCTCCTCGTCCATCTCGTGCTCGAGCGACTCCTTGTCGAAGAGCACGCGGAGCCGACGCCGGGTCCAGGTCCACCAGCTCATCGTGCACCCTCCTCGGCCGTCGAGAGGATCAGATCCACGGCGTCCGCGAAGAGGCGCCAACCCTCCTGCTCCGTCCGGAGTGCGGCGCGTCCCTTCTTCGTCAGCTCGTAGACCTTTACGCGTCGCCCGTTCTCGGCCACGCCCCACTCCGACTCGATCAGGCCACGATCACGGAGTCGGTAGAGGGCGGGGTAGAGCGATCCCTGATTGACCTCGAGCGTGCCGCGGCTGAGCAGCTGGATCTGTTTCGACACGCCCCACCCATGCATCGGCTCGACAGCGAGCGTTTTCAGGATGAGGAGGTCGAGGCTGCCCTGGAGGAGGTCGGCGCGGGGTTGGGCCATGTCGGTATTCCGGCGGGGTGGGGGGCTGGTTGCGCCAGCCTCACTCAGATGAATTGTCGGATCACATAGTATGATAGACGACAATTCGGGGCGGAAGGTTGGAACGCGGGGACCGAACGACATCGGCTGCCTGTTGGCACGGCACACGGCGCCGTGTCGCTTTTGACTGGCACCAGCCCGTGGCGGGACGCAGTATCCCCTCCGAGCTCATGCTAAACCAAGGCGGCCGCCCCATGAATCGACGTTCCACCACCGTTCTGATGCTCGCCTTCGCCGGCGCGGTCCTCCCGTCTCCGACGAGCGCTCAGGAGTGGATCACCCTCTTTGACGGGTCCAGCCTCGATGGTTGGACTGCCGTTGGAGACGCGAACTGGGAACTCGGTGACGGGGCTGTGACCGCGGACAGCGGTGCCGGCTTTCTCGTATCCGCGGAGTCCTACAGCGACTACGAGTTGCGCATCGAGTTTTGGGTGGACGAGCCCGCGAACAGCGGGATCTACATGCGATGCGCGGATCCGGAGCGTCTAACGGACCGGACGTGCTACGAAGCGAACATCTTCGATACGCGCGCCGATCAGACGTATCGGACCGGTGGCCTCGTCCACATCGCTGCTCCCAGCGCCGTCATCAATGTGGGAGGGCAGTGGAACACCTACGAGATCCGAGCCGAAGGCAACCGGGTCATCATCACGTTGAACGGGACGCAGCTCGTCGACGCGACTGACGACCAGCTCAGCGAAGGTCCCATCGGGCTGCAATACGCTGCCGGCGTCGTGAGATTCCGCAACGTGCAGATCCGGGAACTGGACTAGCGGCCGTCGGGCCCAGAGGGGCCGCCCACGGTCTGCCGCAGACGGCGTTCACTAGGTGCCGGTGCATGAGCCCCCCACCCACCTTCCCATCCCTCGCCCCCCTTCCTATGGATCGTCACGCGGGAATTGTTGACGCAGCACCTGATGAAGGCAGCCACCCCCGCTGGGTGGCGCCGGGGAGGCACGGAATGAGTCCGAAGCGCTGGTGGCTGGTGGTTGCAATGGTCTTCCTTCCGACCGCGGTGGCCGGTCAGGCCTCGCCGGGGGAGCGCGAAGATGGACGAGCAGTTCCGTCGGCGGCGGAGGTTGCGCGCTTGACGTCCGAGCTAGCGGGACCGTGGATCGGGCCGGACGAGAGCGGCGTGAGGGATGTCATCGGCTTCGTCGATGGGAACGCCTTCATGGGAAGGGCGCTCGCGATGATGGAGATGCGCCTCTTCCGGAGTCGAACAGACGTGGCCGAAGCCGCGGCGAGCATGAGAGAAACGCTCGAGGGGCAGGACCTGGCGACCCTCTCGGATCGACTCGGGGAGGTTCAGGCCGCTCGCCTCGGCGCTCGGCTCGACCTCGACGAGGCGGCGCTGCGGGCAGGCGCAGCGGAGCTGAGTGCCTCGCTCGTGCAGTCGCTCAGAGAGGACATGGAGTTGAGCCTGGTGATCTTCACCGACGCGATCACTGAGGGCGACGGGACGCTCACCGAAGTCAGCGTGTCGCTCACGAGGCGGAACGACCGGGGCGACACTGAGAGGCCGGAGTCGGAGATCATCGCGTACTCGGGGGATCGCCTCTATTGGGTCGACGGCGACGACGTTGTCGTGTACCAGCGAGTGTCGTCGGTGCAGGGCGACCTGCTTGCGTACTGGGAGTCATTGCGCGGCCGCCGGACGTACGATCGGTACCTCTCGGGCGAGTACACTCGCCTCTTCAGAGCGTGCTTTGAGTTGCAGCGGCAGGAGTTGCCCCTGGACGAATGCCGTGCGCATCGGGACGCGATGGCCGACTTCGGAGTCGAGCTTCAGCCGGAGGGCGTGCTTGAGCGGAACCTGGACTTCGAGAAGCCGACGCCGGAGCAGATGGCGTTTTGGCGTGAGCCGACGGCCCCGTCCGTCCCGCAAGATCCGATCCCATTGCTGAGCTACTGCTATGCGGGCCCGGACTCGGGGATTCCCGCCTTCCTCGCGCGGCTCGCCGCCGAGGAGTATCGAGGCACGATGTGGCGAATCGCCTTTTCCAGCTCTACGCCGGTCGAGAAGCCTCGCAACTGGACGGATCAGGAATTCGGCACGCTGAGGGGTGGCTCGTTTCAGGGGGCGATGTACCTGCGGGAGGACGGTGTCGTGGGCCTGAGCCCGTTGTTCTGGCCGGTCTTCCACTACGATCCGAGGAACCGGTGGACATATTCGAACGGCGAGATCGTCCTGACACTCCAGGACGGCGTGGGGCATATTCGCCTCCGGCTCGGTGACCACACGACCGTGCCGGCGGTGTTGGATTTCGCGCTGGCGGACGAAGCTTCCGCGTTGCTCGTGCGAGGCGACTACGAAACCCTGATGTGGATGTCGGAGGCGCAAGCGCACCCGGAATACGAACGGCTCTTGCCCTACACTCAGAGTCAATCGTGTCCGGAAACGACCGCGACGGACGAACCTCCCGCCGATCCCGCAACGCCCACAAGTGCGGCCGCGACTCAGAGCACGCGGCCCGGAGCCGCCGCAACGAATGCTCCGCCTCCCGCCGCTCCAAGCCGGGTTGACCCGCCCCCGGCAGAGGGGGAACGCCCGGCCGAGACAGTCGACACAGGCTTCGACGAGCGGGCGCTGATCGGGCGCTGGCTGTGGTCGAACGGCGCTCAGATATCGATCGCCGACGGAGGGACGGCGACCAACGGGCCCGCGCAGGGTCGCTGGAGGGTGGATGCAGAAGCTGGGGTGTATCGCATCGAGTGGCCGATTGTGGATCGGATCCGCATCGCAGCAGACGGGCGCAGCTTCACGGGGACCGGCGTCGCCGGCATCGAGTTCACAGGGGCGCGCGCCGCAGGAGGCGCGGGTTTGACCGGTTCGTGGCGTCGCCAGGACGGCGTGTTGCTGGAGTTCAGTGCCGATGGGGGTGCGTCTGGGGCGGGCCTGAACGGTCAGTGGACGACGGATTCCGATGGGACGTTCGTTGTCACCTGGCGCCTAGTGGACACCGTGACGCTCTCGGCGGACGGGAACGAGCTCGAGGTCGAGAACCTCTTCGGACGGGCCACGGCAACGCGCCAACCGGGACTCTGAGGCCCGGCCTACGGAGTCTCCGGGACGTTCTCCTCCGCGAAGTCGCGACCCGAAGCCGAGCCTCTACCGCTGACGAGTCGGCGGGTGGCGCCCCCGAACCCTCCCGCCGCCGCCCCGAGCATCGCCGGGAAGAGGAGCGTGACCCCGAAGACCGCCGCACTGGGGATCCCGAGGACGCCACCCAACACACCGGCGAGCTCGCCCACAGGGCCCTGGGTGCCGCCCCAGAGCAAGAGGACCCCCCATGCCAGTGCTCCAGACGCAAAGCCCGTGAGCGCCGGCCTGTCCAGCGAGACGACCAGAGCGCTCGCGCAGCCGATCAGGGGCACCGCCAGCCACCCCACCCACGGAGTGCTCGCGGCCATCAGCACGGTGCAAACCGCGATGGCGGGGATCATCGCTCACCTCCCGTGAGTCGGAGGACGGAGCGTGCGTGGTCCCCGGACCGGAGCTCGTCGGCCGATCGTGGAAAGCGCAGGTCTTCGAGCTCTCCCGCGGCCCAGTGCTCGAGTCGATCCGTGTAGCTGGAGCTGACCGGGTTTCCGGACTGACCGCCGGGATACGTACCTCGCGCTACGACCTCCTCGCCCAACTCCACGACCATACGCCAGCTCGCGCCGTGGGTCCCGCCGCCGGCGGTCGGGCTCAAGAGGCCGTTTCCTCCGGTGATCGGGATACCTCGCCGTCCGAGCGCGGGGAGGCCGAGCAGGTGGTCGATGTTGATCGGGCTGACCGCGCCCCACGCCCACCCGCCATCCGCTTCCGGGCCTCGTTCTGCTCGCAGGTCCGCCAATCCACGTGCCAACGATCGGGCGACGAGTGCGTTCCGATCTTCCACCATCTCTGAATCGAGATCGTCCCACCACGGAGAATCCGGCTGATCGAAGAGCATCCACGTGATGGCGCTGGACGGCGTAGCCCGCCGGTTGCCCTCGTCGTCCTCGAGTTCGTCCCACAAGGAACCATGTAGCTCTTCGAACACGGACTCAAAGAGCGTGGCCCGCGTATTGTCGGGTGTGTACTCGAGGTTCCACTCACGAAGTAGGGACACGGCCTCGGTGGCCCCGGGCTCCAGGCGACCCTCTGATTCGAGCCCGTCCGCAATGTCGAGGATCCGACCCAGGAAGCCGTCTGCGCGGGCACTGCGCGGGTGGGTGTGATACGCCTCGAGGTCCGCGGCGGTGTGATCGGTCTTCGACCGAAGGAGTCGATTGATCGTCAACGCTCGCCACGGCGACGGCCAGTCCGACCCGAGATACGCATCACTCGCTCCGGGATCGATAGGCTGTTGATTCGCGGACGCGAGGTACCCCTGCTCGGGATCCACGGCACGAGGCACGTCGACCAGCCGTCCGGACCAGTCGGACGCTTTGGTGGTTCCGTCGAAGTACCAGTCGCCCTGCGTTGCTTCCGGCCGAATGGGGTAGGCCCCCGCGCTCTGGATCGCGATCGAGCCCGTGCGGTCCGCGACCAAACCATTCTGGGTCGGGGCGTACCAGTTGTCGCTCATGATGTCGAGCCATTCATCCACCGATGTCGCACGGTTCGCCTGGAGCAGCGCCGGGACCTCGCCCTGGCCATCCAGCACGGTCCATCGCATCGACATCGGGACTCCGTTCAAGGAGTGGATCGGGCCGCGGTGCGTGTGTCGGATCGTGTCCGTGGCGATGACGTCGCCGTCTGGCCCGAGGTACTCCTCGACGCGTAGGTCGAGAGGGCGCCATTCGCCATCCAGCATGTACGAGGTGGGGGCGTCAGGGTCGTCCAGGCGTTCCCGATACAGGTCGAGCACGTCGGCGCCCGTGTTCGTGAACGTCCAGGCGACGTCCCGGTTGAACCCGATGATGATGGTGGGCGTCCCGGCCAGCGTGACGCCGTACGTGTCCAGTTCGCCCGGAACGACCGTGTGCGCCTCGTACCAGATGCTGGGGAGGGTCAGTCCGAGGTGTGGGTCTCCGCTCAGCACTGCGTTGCCCGTCGCCGATCGACTGGGCCCCACCGCCCAGTTGTTGCTCCCGACGATCGGTCCGTCCGGGTCGCGACCGTAGTCGCCCGGGCCGAAGAAGGCGGTCATCGTCGCGAGTTGGATCGCGGCGTCCGGGTCGGGCTCTCCGGGATCGGGAACGCGCGAAGCGAGGGTCCGCTCCCCTTCAAAAGGGACGATCGGCTCCTGGATCGGCGAGTTCACGGGGATCAGCGCATCCGCGGCTTCGCGACCCACGCGCGACGCGATCCATGCCTTTCGGGCTTCGGTCCCGTTGTAAGCGAGCGTCTGCCCCATACGCTTCAGCAGGTAGAGCGTGTGGATCGGCTCCCAGCGAAGCGGAGTCGCGCTGGTCAGGTGGTATTCGAGAGGGTAGTCCGCCGGGTCGAGCGAATCGATGTAGGCGTTTACCCCGTCCGCGTAGGCCTCGAGCGCTTGCACGAGGTCCGGCATCTCCGTGACCAGTTGCTCGAAGTCACGGCGCGCCGCCCAGGCGAGCCCCAATTCGCGCGAACGCCGGTCCACGCCGATCGCGGCCGGACCGGCGATCTCCGTGAGCGTGCCCATCGTGGCACGCGTCTGGATTTCGAGTTCGAAGAGCCTGTCCCGCGCGACGACGTACCCGAGCGCGCGCTGCGCGTCGGGGATCGTCGTGGCGAAGATGTGCGGCACCCGCCGGTCGTCATACACGACCTCGACGTCCCCGTCGAGTCCGGGGATGTGGGCCATCGACTCGGCGTCGAACTCGGCCGAATAGGCGACGCCCCAGACGCCGTTCACGGGATCCAAGAAGGGCCCCAGCGCGGGGGCTGGGCCGACGCTCTGGGCACCGACGTAGAGCAGCGCGCCGAGGAGAGCGCCCCAGAAGAGCAACGAGAGAGTGGAGTTCATGCGGGATGATTAGCATCAACGAGACTCCCCCGCGAACTCCCCTCGGCTACCCCTCCGCGCGCAGCGTCTCCATGGGATCCGCGCTCGCCGCGGACTGCGCTGGCAGCCACGTCGCGACAACGCCGACTCCGGCGGCCACCACCGCCGCCACGAGGAGGCTGACCGCGTCATACGTCGAGACGTCGTAGACGATCGTCTGCAGCAAGCGAGCTCCGACCACCGCGAGGAGGAGTCCCACCGGGATCGCACCCAGCAAGATGCGGGTGCCGCCGCTCAGATGATGCCGGAGCAGCTCTCCGCGTGTTGCTCCGAGTGCGCTCCGGATGGCCGACGCCCGGCGGGCGCGGTACGCCACGTACATCATGACACTGAAGAGGCCGAAGGCCGCGAGTACCGCGGTAAGGCCGGCGAGCACGGTGATGAGTGTCAGGGTGAGGCGGAGAGCGCTGGTGGCGTCGGCCAGGTACCCATCGAGCGGGCGGACGTCGTAGACCGCGCGCCCGGTGCCCGCGGCGTCGGCCTCGGCGCGAACTGCTTCGCCCAGCCCCACGCCGTCACCGTCGTGGCGGACGACGTAGTAGAGGGGGCGCCACCGGAAGAGCGTGGCCGGCACGTATACCTGGGGTCGCACTTCGGATCGCGCGTCCATGACGCGAGGGTGACGAATGACGCCGACGATCTCGAGGTCGGGCAGTCCCCAACCGGCCTTGAAGACCCGCCCGACGGCGTTCTCGCCGGGGAAGAGCGTTTCCGCCAGCGACGCATCGACGACCGCGACCGGGCGTCGTTCCTCGAGGTCCTCGTTCAGCAGGTCACGTCCGGTTCGGAACTCGACCCCGATCGTTTCGAGATAGCCGGGGACCGTCGAGAAGTAGTTGGCGAGCTTGTTCTCCCAGTTGAGTGAATCGACATCGATCCCGGAGAACGCGTCGGTCGGAGCGTAGCCGTACAGGGGGACGTGAGAGACGGCACCTGCGCTCGTCACTCCGGGGATCGCTTCGATTCGCTCGGTCAGCTGGCGCAGGAAAACGCCTTCGTCGGACGGGGAGTCGAACTGTCCGCCATCGATGGGCACGGCCATCGTGAGTGCCTGCTCCGGCTCGTAGCCGAGATCGACAGCCGCCAGTCGTGCCGTGCTCCTGCCCAAGACGAGCGCACTGAAGATGAGAACGACGGCGAGCGCGAGCTGGACGCCCACGAGCGTGCTGCGAAGCGTGGCCGACGAGGTGCCGCGGGTGGATGTTTCTCCCCGAATGAGCTTCCACCCGCTGGCTCCGGATGCTCGCCACGCGGGGTAGAAGCCACTGGCGATGAAGCCGAGCGCCGCGAGCCCGAGCGCGGCGACGAGGAACGACCAGTCCACCCCGAGGTCCGACCAACGTGGGATGCCCGGTGGGTCGAGAGCGCGTAGCGCGTACACCGCCCACGAGGCGAGCACTCCACCCAGCAGCCCGGCGGCGAGCGCGAGGATGAGCCCCTCTCCCAGGACGGTACCGACCAGGCGGCTCCGACCCGCGCCCAACGCGCTGCGCACGGCGAGATCCATCTCTCGGGCGCGTTGGCGTCCGAGCATGAGCGACGCGGAGTTGGCGAAGGCCACGAGTAGGAGCAAGACGATGCTTGCGAGCGCGGCGTTGATCGCCGGGCGGACTCCCGCGGTGAGGTCCGCGTGGAGGTCGTGTACGACGAAGCGCAGGTCGGCGTCACCGTAGGCGTCCGGGTCCTCGGCGAGGAGTCGGGTGGCCAGCCCCTCGAGTGCTTCGTTCACCTGCTCGAAGGTTCGACCCTCCGCCAAGCGGACCACCGTGCGGTAGCCCCAGAAGTTCCGGGCCGTCGGGTCGATCGACTGCACGAACCAGACCTGGACGTCAGCCGAGACGTTGCCGCCAGCCCCGAGGTGCAGTGCGAAGTCTTCCGGGAGTACCCCGACCACCGGACGCGGGCGTCCGTTCAGGTTCAGCGTTTGGCCGACCGCGTCGGGCGCGCCCCCGAGGTGGCTTTGCCAGAAGGCGTGGCTGACGAGGATGACCTCTCCGTCGAGGTCTTCGTCATCTCTCGGTCCGAAGCTTCGCCCGAGCACGGGCGCGACCCCGAGTAGGTCGAGCATGCCGGTCGAGACTCCTGAGGCCAGCACCGGTTCGTATCCCTCGCCGCGCTCCAACGTCGCCGTGAACTCGGCCCGAGCGGCTTCCGCGCCGACGAACGCACCGTCGAGCGCGCGCATGTCCGCTACTTCGGCCTGGGCCAATCCCGGGTGGTTCTGAATCTGACCCAAGTCGACGCGGACCAGACCGAGGCGGTCGGCGTCCTCATACGGAAGGGGTTGCATCAGCACTCGGTCGAGCACGGACCAGCCTATGAGCCCGGCCCCGATCCCCACGCCCAGGATGAGCGTCATCGACGCCGAGAATCTCCAGTCCTTTGCGAGCCTACGTGTAGCCTGCACCAGTCCAGCCGCCATCGTCGTCACCTCCCATCCCCGTTCTTCACGACCCCGCCTGATGGGGTCTCTCCCAACCGATTCTTCTAACCACCGACGTCGCTCGCCGATCGGATCGCGGACGCGGTCCACCAGGCCCTGCCCCGCGAAGAGGCCGACCTGACCCCAGTACCAAAGGCGTGCGCGTACCTGCGACTGGGCGGCGCGCACGGTGAAGGCTTCGTGCAGATCACCCAGGATCTCCTCGCGCTCCCAACGCGGAAGAAGCCGCGATGCGAGCCACACCGCAGGGCGGGGCGGCTGCCGACTCGCTGGAGCCATCAGCCCTCCGTCGCCCCGTCGATCTCCGTGGCCACACCGTCCCACAGGCTCAGGAGAGTGCGCCTCGAATCGTGGAGTACGGACATGCCCCCGGCGGTCAATTGCACGAACCGCTTCGCCCGACCGCCACGCTCCGGGGTCGGGTCACCGAGTTCCGACCGCACCAGCCCCTTCGCCTCGAGTCGACGCAGGGAATTGTAGACTGCAGGCCGCAGGATCGGCCGGTTCGTGTGGCCGGTCAGCTCCTCGAAGACCGAGGCCCCGTACGCCTCGTCACTGAGCCGGAGGATCGCGAGTAGGACGAGATGTTCAAACTCGCCCACCGTCTCGTGCCCCATCACCACCCCCACGCCGTATATCATCACCGATGATTAAGTAACCAAAGATTACTATATCGGAAGTGCGACGTCAACGGAGGTTGGTAGTGACCTCCTCGCTTGTCCCCTTTCTTGGACGATGCGGAGCGAGCTCCATCGGGCGAGTGTCGACCTAAAGCGTTGCATAACAACGGCCTAGTTGCCCAGGCTGTCCCTCACCCCCCTCGGCACACCCGTTGCACCCTGACCCTGTGGATCGCCCAGCCAAACGGGCGTACCTGAACCACAGGGGGAGCGCTATGACCGCGCGATTGCTGAAGATGGGACTCGTACTCCTGGCCACGCTCGCGATGGACGCGCGCAACGCCACCGCCCAGATCTCTGGGCGCGTGATTCTGCGCGAGGGTCCGATCGCCCTTGACGTCGCGATCGGTCGCCGGCCTCACGTGTCGGTCGTGCGCCACCGCGCCCCGCGTGGGAGGGTCGTCGAGGTGCACCAGCCGCGCCGCTACGAGCCGGGCATGACCTTCGTCGAACTGGAGCGCTACCTCCACTGGGTCGAGGTCGAGTACCGGACGTTCCGCCGTATGGACGAGGACGAAGCCTGGTACCGCTTCGGTTGGAGTGAGCGGCAGCTCGACGACTACGTCGATTGGCTCAAGGACGAGCGGAAGTACCTCAAGCGCGAACACAAACGACTTCGTCGCCTGATTCGCGATGGCCATCGCTATGCCCCATACGACGGATGGCGAGGCGACTGGGACGACGGTGATTGGGAGGACTACTGGGACGACCGGTACGACGACTGGGAGGATCGCCGCGAAGACTGGGACGACGAGTGGGAGGACCGGTACAAGGAACGCGCGGACGACGATGATCGCCGTCGTCGTCGGAGCCGCGGGCGGTAGGCAGTCCCGGATAACAGGTCTCTAGCGGGGGAGTGGCGAGATAACGGGCCGGGCTCGATCTTGCCGCTCCCCTCGCCGTTCATCGAGAGAGAGACCATGAAGCCGACCCCGATCGCGCGCCTCGCCACGACCGTCCTCGCCCTCGGGCTCGTAGCCTGCGGAGCGGACGCTCCCGAAGAAGCCGCGCCCGCCGTCGCAGAGGTCGATCCCACTGCGAATCAGCAGCTCGCGTGGGTCGACCGCTCGGGATCCGTACTCGAAGAGATCGGCCCTCGCATGAACTCGATCCTCGATCCCTCGATCTCTCCAGATGGCGAGCGGATCGCCGTCCGTGGTCGCGAGGTCGAGGGCCAGACGGACTACCTCTACATCCTGGAGGGCGCGGAAGGGGCGAGGCTCACGTCGAACGAAGGCTTCGAGCGGCACATGATCTGGTCCCCGGACGGGTCGCGGATCGCCTACTCGATCCAGGACCCCGAGGGCGTCTCGAACCTCTTCATCCGCGCCGCGGACGGGACAGGCGCAGACGAGCCGCTCATCGTGAGCGAGGGCATGCACAAGTGGTATCCCTCCTGGACGCCCGATGCCTCGACGCTCGTCTTCCACACGAACAACCCGGAGACGCAGGCGCGCGACCTCTGGTCGATCGACGTCGCGACGGGCGAGACGGACGTCGTGGTCGGCGACGACGGGATCCAGGCGCTGGCCCGGCTCTCTCGTGACGGTCGGTTCATCGCGTACCAGTCGGACCAGGACGGCCAGATGGAGGTCTACGTGACGACCTTCCCGGCTTCGGATGCGCGCTGGAAGGTGTCGGCCAACGGCGGGACGTGGCCGAAGTGGAGCGACGACGAGCTCTTCTTCTGGCAGGGCAACGATCTGATGGTCGCGGGCTTCACCGACGAGGGAGGCTTCACCTTTGCAGACCCCACCATGGTCTTCACGGGTGCGCAGGTCGGAATGGGGGCAGACAACATGATGACGTCCTACAACCCCGAGTACGACGTGAGCCCGGATGGGACCCGCTTCGTCGTGACGCAGCGCGTCCAGGAGTGAGGGAAAAGTCGAAGGTCGTCGCATTGGCGCTCTTCGTCGCGATCTTCGTCCTCAGTCGCCCCTGGTCGCCCGCCGCGTCACCAGGGATCGAGGGTGACGGGGAGTCGAGGGTCGCCGAGCTCTTCGAGAGCCGAAGCAGTGGAGAGATGGTCGTGGTGTCGGGCGTCGTCGACGCGGTTCTCGCCGACGACAACGAGGGCTCTCGACACCAGCGTTTCATCGTCCGATTGGAGTCGGACCAGACGCTCCTCGTGGCGCACAACATCGATCTAGCCGAACGGGTGCCCTTGGCGGTGGATGACCCGGTCACCGTGCACGGTCAGTACGAGTGGAACGACCGCGGCGGCGTGCTGCACTGGACGCATCACGATCCGGACGGGCGGCGCGAAGGTGGTTGGATCGACTGGGAGGGGCGCCGTTACCGCTGACTCTCCGGCACGCCCTCTAACGCTGATCGTGTTCGGAGATCAGCTGCACGGCCAACTGTGCGATCTCGGCGATCGCCGCATCGGCCTCGCTCGCTTCGGCGGTCGGCCGATCGATGTAGGCGGATAACACGAACGCCGGCCCACTCGGCGGCCATACGATCCCGACATCGTTGAACGCGGTCCCGCAGCTTCCCGTCTTGTCGCCGACCCGCCAGCCGTCGGGGATCCCGGCCCGGATGCGCCGGTCTCCGGTCTGGTTGGCCACGGCCCACGCGGCCAACTGCTCGCGACTCTCGGCGGCGAGGGCGTCGGTGAACGTCAGCCGTTGGATCAGGGCAGCCATCGCGATTGGGCTCGTCGTGTCTCGCTCATCACCAGGGGCGTTCTCGTTGAGCTCGGGTTCGATTCGGTCGAGCCGAGAGACGTCATCCCCATGGCTGCGGAAGAAGGCGGTCAGTCCTTCGGGGCCACCGATCTCGGCGAGGAGCAGATTCGCTGCGGTATTGTCCGAGAGTGTCACGGTCCCCTCGGCTGCCTGGCCGATGGTCATCTGTCCGGCGTCGATGTGCTCTCGGGCCACCGGGGCGTAGCTGAGGAGGTCGGTCTCGCCGAAGGGCAGGGCGTCGTCGAGGGTCATCGTGCCGTCTTCGACGTGCTCGAGCACCGCCGCGCTGAGCGCGAGCTTGAAGGTCGAGCACATGGCGAAACGCTCATCGCCTCGGTACGCGGCCAGCACCTCGCCGTCCTCCGAGACGATCGCCGTCCCGATGCGTCCGCCGATCCTCTGCTCGATCTCTCCGACCGCGGCGTATGGGTCGGTCGCTGCGACCTGCGGCGTCGCATCCTCCTCACCCACACAGCCTAGCCCGACCCACCCGATCGCAACGACAGCTCTCCAACTCCCCTTCATCATCGGTCCCCCTGAAGCCCTCGACCCGACCAGCGGTCGGCACCCGTGATCCGCTCGCCTCGCGCCGGATGTGGCCGGGCGAGCGCAGGGGGATCCACTTCAAGTGGCGTGCCAAGACGCGATGGCAACGTGAGCCTTGAACCCAGTCGGCGAGGGAGCGAGCCCACCGCCCCGTCAGATTGTATTGACGAGTCGATGAAGCGCTCGGAGGAGAAGTGCGACCTCGTAGGCGTGTTCGACAGGGCTAGACGGCACGTGGTCCTTGCTGTGGTTGAACAGCCCGGTGACAGTCACCCCTCGTTGATGCGTCGACGGCACTCGCTCCATGAGCCGCATGGCTTCCGTGAACGGGATCAGGCGATCTCCCCGTCCATGGATCACCTGTGTCGGCACGCGGACATCCGCGACGCTTCCGAGGGGATCGAGTTGGGGCTCTGCCTCGCAGCAGGTGTCCGCCAAAGCCTTGGCGAACGCCGCGCTCTCCTCGCGATCAGGGCGCGGCTCGGTGCTCGGCGTCGCGAGGATATCGAAGAGTTGGCGACGCTCGGGCGCGACCCTTTCCCGAAGCGCGGTGATCATGGGATCGTGATAGGGCTCCCACGCCGAGACTCTCTTCGAGCTGGCTTCGGTCGCGAGCTGCCGCATGGCGTCCGCCACGTCGTCGGCATCTTCGTAGCCCGGCACCTGGGTGAGGAAGTTGCTCGCGATGACCCACCGGCCGTACGGGTCAGGCTGCAGTCGGTGGCGGTCGTCGTTCCACTCATGATCGCCGGTCACCATACAGCCCACCGTACGTCCCAGGCAGCAGTAGCCGCCGAAGACGACAGCGCCGCGCACATGATCGACGACCTGTTCGTCAGAGGCCGCGAGCGCTGCCCCCACGGCGCCGAACGAGAAGCCGATCACCCCGTAGCCGTCGGGTCTCACATCTGGACGGGTATTCAGGTAGTCGACGGAGGCCCGGACCGTCGGGAGGATGACGCGAGGGCACACGGAGAGTCGACGCCACTCCGGGAGTCCGGGGACGAGGACGCCGGCCCCGCTCGAGGCGAGAGCTTCAGTGAAGCGAACGAGTTGAGGGTGGAACCGCCCCTTGAGCGACACCCCTCCGATGGCGATCCACGTGGGGAGACGTCGACTCGTCCCCACGGGTCGGACGAAGGTGGCGGGGATCGTCTGCCCCTCCCGCTGGATCGCCACTTGAGTGCTTTCGATCGCGGTAGGTCCCCGCTTCCAGCCCCTCGAATAGCGGGCGGTACGCATCAGCTGTCGCGGGTTCATAGCGCTCCCATGAGCGGTGCCCAACACCGCGGTCGGCGTTGGTGCGGCCGCCTATGGAGCAGGGAGCCGGTCGAGGGGCACAAAAAAGGCGGGATCCCGCTAGAACGAGATCTCCGCCTCCCTCCCTCACCGGCTGCCAGTCGGGCAGCGCATGAGAATGGGCGCGTGCTCGGGCCAAAGTCAAACCTGGCCCTGCACGCAGCCGCCTCGACCGACGATGTCGTCTTCGAGGCGCTGAGCCTCGGCGGTTGTGATCTCCAGCTGCTCCCGAAGCACATCGAGCACCGCGCGCTCCTGCTCGTGGATGACTCCGTCGTCCACGGCCCCTTCCAGGGCCCCGCGGTAGACCCGGAGCTTCCGTGACTCCCTGTATTGAGGAGAGTCTTCGACACCGGACAGGAGTCGACCGAGTGCATTTGATACGACCCGTTCGACCGGTCGAAGGAAGGCGACGATCACTGCGGCCACGATGAGCCCGAGAATCGTGCTATCGATCGGAACGAGGCCTTCCAGCAACTCGCTCCCGACAAAGAAGCCGCCGCCGATGAGCGCGCCCAGCGTCGTCTTCTCG
This sequence comes from Gemmatimonadota bacterium, assembly GCA_039030015.1. Taxonomy (GTDB): domain Bacteria; phylum Gemmatimonadota; class Gemmatimonadetes; order Longimicrobiales; family Gaopeijiaceae; genus UBA2589. The sequence continues at coordinate 21,580 of JBCCEZ010000014.1, forward strand.
AGCGCGAACTTGATCTTCAGATCGAGATCGAAGAGCTGGTTGTTGAGGACGGCGTACGCCAAGAGGCACTGGTAGATCAGGTAGACCAACGCCTGGATCGGGTTGTAGACCAGGTCGCCCCAAAAGGGGACAGGACGGAGGATCGGGTACGCCCCCAGCAAGACCGCCATGAACGCGTCTCGAAACCCGAACGCGATCATGAACCACAGCGCCTGGTTGCGCGCCGAAGATCCTCGGTCCGCTCGCAGGAAGGCGGACAACGCGGCGATCAGGCCGAAGAAGCTCATCGCCGCGTACGAGGCCACGATGGCACTGCCCATCGGCGTGAGCTGGAAGTTCCACGGCGCCCAGCCAGGGTCGTACAACTCGCCGACGATGAACTGCGGGTTCAGGAGGATCAGCACGCCGCCGAGGACGCTCATCACGGAGAGCGTGCGCCTCCCGAACGCGGTACTGAACGGCCGAACCAGGGGTGTGTCCACGGCGACGCCGAGGAAGCTCAGGTACTGGAATTGGAGTGCCGTCCAGGCGCACATGCCGAGCGCGACGGCGACGCGGACATGGTTCGGGTCGGGCAGGTAGAAGAGGAAGCCGAGTGTGAGCGAGGCGGAGAGGCCTTCGAGAACGAGCACGGTGGCGAGCCGGCGGTTGACCTGTCCGACGCTCAACGTCCGAGCGAGGAAGAGTGCGAGCCCGAGCGAGATCGGCAGGACCACCACGCCCGGCACCCCCCACCACGTCCACGTCATGACACGTGCGTCTGTCGTGCCCGGCAGGACCGAGCGGGGTGGGATTCGAGGTGCATCAGGTCGCCGAGCAATGCGGGGAGCGGAGGGCTCACGCATGGTCCGTGGTCGTCGTCCGCATGTCAAAGGACTCGAGGATCCCGTCCCTTGCTCATGTGGCACCTTGCCGAAGGAGGGTTTCGCACTATAGGGTGAGGCCCTATATGGAGTGACAGGGAGGCGGAACGATGATGCGAAGAGGGCGGGGGATCGTGTGGACGGTCGGATGCCTCGTGGTACTGGTGTCGGCAGCTGGGCAGCCCGCGGGAGCCCAGGAGGTCGTACCGCTCGATCCGGACGACGCCGCCGCGGGTCGGCTGATCCTGAGCACGGGCGTCTCCACTCGGGACCCCGTGTGCCCGGCGAGAGCCTACCAGTTCGCGCTCGACCCCGAGGACGACCCGGAGTGGCGACGAGCAAACCGGAGCCTCTGGGAAGAGGAGGAGGTGATCTCGGCCGTACGGAGGGCGATGGCGCTGGCCCGGTCCGCGCTGCCCTTCGACGGTGTGGTGGTCTGTCTAGGGCTCTCCGGCCGACCCTCGGATCCCACGCTTGAACGAATGAAGGGAATCTCCGGCGCCGCCTTTGTGCCCAAGACCATCTTCCTGGTGGTGGCGCCGTCGATGAACCCGGACTGGTTAGCGGACCTCGAGGTCACCGTGGCTCACGAGTACCACCACCTGGCGACCCAGCGGCCGGCCCCCACGGGGCTCCATGTCCTCATCCGAGAGGGGCTCGCGCACAACTTCGCGGCGAGGCTCTACCCCGATCGCATTCACCCATCGGCGGACGCCCTCCGTCCGGATCAGATCGCTCCGGCTTGGGAGAAGATCCTCGCTCACCTCGACGACGAGCCTCGATCGTTTCTCCGGACGTATATGTTCGGCGGCCCCTACTACGGCGGTGAGGTCCCCGGTTGGGCCGGGTACACGCTGGGGTACTGCCTCGTGTGGGCGTATGCGCAAACTCGGCCGGGCATTTCCCCGGCAGAGCTGAGTGAGGTCCCACCGAGTCACTTCGTGGAGCGAGAGGCGCGGTGTCCGGCGGGTGAGACTGGGTAGCTGTGGGCGGCCACGCCCCGGTCAGGTTGCTCGGCGAACCTCCACACCCCTCCGCTGTACCACCCTCATGCCCCGCCTAGCCCTCACCTGGCTCGGAGTCCTCGGACTCCTCCTCGCCGTCCCGCCCGAGGCGGGTGCGGCCGAGCTTGTCCGCCTGGGCTCAGCCCCGACGAGCGTCGCCCCCCAGGTGGAGGCTCCAACCCACGGCGCCGCACCTCGCGAGCAGTCTTGGACCAGGGCAGTCTTCGGAGTTCAGCTCCCCGCGGGGATCCGATCGGCGGCTCCGCACGCCCCACGAGCGGTAGCAGACTCCGCGGCACCCAACCGCGCGCCGACCCATGTCGGCCCAACGGCCACGAGTTGGGTCCTCCCGGACGCCCGGGCACCGCCCGCGTAGACCCAGCACAAAACGACAAACCCTGAGCGCCCGCGCCACCTGACTGCAGGTGGGGCCGGTTCGCTCGTCAACTCGTTCCTGCTAGGACTACGACACGGTCATGAAGACTACCCGATCACGCATCATCCTCATCACGGTGCTGGCGATCGCCAGCCTGGTTTCCCTCCTGCCGCGCACCGTCACGGAGCGCGCCTTGGACCCCGCGACCGGCCAGGTCACCGAGCACTCTGTCCGTCGGATTCCCATCGATCTCGGGCTGGACCTGAGCGGGGGCGTCCACCTCGCCTTGGAGTTGGACCCGTCTCAGCCTGCGGTCGACGACTGCGCGGATGCCATCGAGGGTGCGGCGCGCGTCATCCGCAACCGGATCAGCGAGTTCGGCACAGCGGCTCCGATCGTGCAGGTCGCCGCGGGCTGTCGGCTGATCGTCGAACTACCCGGCGAACGCGACCCGGTGCGCGCTCGCGATATCGTGCAACAGACGGCGTTCTTGGAGTTCCGACTCGTCGACGACCAGGACCGGTTCGATCCGCTCGCTCGCTTCCTGGAGGCCTCGATCGGAGAATCAGGCCTCCTCGTCCGCGGCAGCATGCCGGGCGAGTACATGGTACCCGATCGTCGCTCGGACGAGATCGAGGAGGCGCTGGCGTCGGCGCCTCGCCGGATCCTGCCCTCCGATACCGAAGTGCGATGGGGTGCAGAGTCGGACGATCGGTTCGGGGAGGTGTGGCGCCCCTTCTATGTAGTCGACGCCGATCCCGTCATTACGGGTGAGGATCTCGAAGGCGCGACGGCTGGACACGACCCGATGACGTCTCAGCCCCAAGTCCGGTTCGAGCTGGACAACCGAGGAGGACGAGCCTTCGCTGATGCCACGGGTCGCAACATCGGCGGCTACCTCGCGATCGTGCTCGATGGTCGGGTCCAAGGTGCTCCGGCCATGATCCGAGAACGCATCCGGTCGATCGGCAGCATCGAGCTCCCGAACCGAACCATGCAGGAGGCGGGGGACCTCGCGCTCGTGCTTCGCGCCGGAGCGCTGCCCGCTCCGCTGCATGTCGTCGAGCAGAGCACCGTGGGGCCATCGCTAGGGGCGGACTCGATCGCGGCGGGTCTCCGCACCTCGGTGCTGGCGGTCGGCTTCGTGATGCTGGCCATGGTCCTCTACTACCGAATGTCAGGACTCCTCGCGGTGTGCGCCCTCGGACTCTATCTGCTCTTGTCGTTGGGGGGGCTCGCGGCGCTTGGCTTCACGTTGACGCTGCCCGGCATCGCCGGATTTGCAGTGGCCATCGGAATGGCGGTCGACGCGAACGTCCTGATCTTCGAACGGATCCGGGAGGAGCAGAACGGCGCCCGAACCGTGCGGGCTGCGGTGGATCGCGGCTTTCGCAACGCGCTGAGCGCGATTGTGGATTCGAACGTGACGACCGCGCTGACCGCCTTGATTCTCTATCGGGTCGGGACCGACTCGGTGAAGGGCTTTGCGGTCACACTGCTCATCGGGATCTGTGCATCGATGTTCGCCGCGGTCTTCGTGACACGGACCTTCTTCACCGTTTGGCTGAGCAAGAGAGGACGGGTCACGGGGCCGAAGTTCTGGAAGATCGGATCACTGGCGAGCGCGTCCGTCGACTTCATGGGTGCCCGTCGGTGGGTGCTCTCGGCATCCGGTGCGTTCATCGCCGTGGGTCTGCTCATGTATGCGTTCCAGGGGATGAGCTACGGGATCGACTTCACCGGGGGGACACTCCTCCACATCCAGACGGACGAGGTGGTTTCGAGCGATGACGTCCGTGCTGCGCTCACCGCGGGCGCACTGGACGCGTCGGCGGTCCAGAGCTACGGATCCGAGCGCGACTTCCTGATCCGGACGCGGCCCACGGGCGACCTCCCCGACGTGTCGACGAGCGACGTCCTCGAGCATGCCCGCGCCACTCTCGACGGAGAGTTCGGCGTCGGTGGGTACGAAGTCCGTAGGGGTGAAGCGGTGAATCCCCAAGTGGGTGGAGAGCTCCAGCAGCGCGCCGGCGCTGCGATCGGGCTGTCTTTCCTCTCTACGCTCGCGTACCTGGCGGCTCGCTTCGATCGACGGCTCGGACTCGCCGCGGTGGTGACGACGGCGCACGACATTCTCGCCACGCTGGCCTTCATGAGGTGGCTCGACATCGAGGTGAGTCTGATCACCGTCGCAGGGGTCCTGACGGTGATCGGCTATTCGCTCAACGACACGATCGTGATCTTCGACCGGGTCCGGGAGAACCGACGCGCATCGCCGGGTTCGCCGTTGCGAGACGTACTGAACCGCTCGATCGGTCAGACGTTGCCGCGCACGATGCTCACGACCGGGACGACGCTGGTCGCGGCCCTGCTCCTGGCGACGCTCGGGGGTGCGACGATCCGGCCGCTGGCCCTCGTGATGAGTTTCGGGATCGCCGTAGGGACGCTGTCTTCGATCTTCGTCGCGTCGCCCACTTTGCTCTGGCTGAGCCAGCGGTCGCGGGTACCGGCCGGCGTGGAGTAGCCGGACACGGACTGCGGCCGCACCTGGTTGGTGCGGTCGCAGGCCGATTCCCTAAAAGACCGTCCGCCTCCCCACTACGGCCTGACCCGGCCGCGCACCCTCCACATTCTCCCCATCCCGCACCACGAGCACCCCGTTCACGAGCACGTGCTCGACGCCGATCGAGAAGGACAGGTCGTCCTCGAAGGTGGCGGTGTCGAGGATCCGGTTCGGATCGAAGATCGTGAGATCCGCGTCCGCGCCGATCTGCACCCGCCCCTTACGGGCAGCTTGTGCGGAGATCGCCTCGAGCCGCTGTGCTGGCATGAGCGTGATCTTCCTCAGTCCGTTCATCAGGGAGACGGTGCCCATGTCGCGGACGTAGCGGCCGAGGAAACGGGAGAAGGTGCCGGCGCTCCGCGGGTGGGCGCCTGCGGCGTACGGCATGCCATCGGAGGCGACCATGACGTGGTCGGCCTCGAGTGCGGCCTGGATCCACTCCTCGCGCATCATGTGAATGATCACGACGCCGCCCTGCTCGCGGTACGAGTGGAAGGTCTCCTCGGTGAGGCGCTCGCCGGTGTCCTGCCACTGGATGTCGGAGTAGTCGATGCCCAGCCGCTCACGGAAGCCGTCGTCGAAGATCGCGGACTGGAGGGACGTCGACGCGGCCGTGTATGGATAGACCTCGGTCGTCACATCGACGCCGGCCTCTTGGGCGCCCTTCACGAGCGCGAGGTTCGTCCCGATGTCGCCGAGCGACGAGCTGTTCAAGTGCACGATGTGCAGCGGGGCGTCGGTCGCCATCGCGTTGGCGAGCACCTCCTGGACGGCTTGGATCCCCATCGATCGGACGTGGGTGTAGATGGGGAAGTCTTCAGCACCCGCCAGTTCGAAGACGCGGAAGATCTCGTCGTGGCTCGCGCCCGGGTAATACTGATGCGCCATCCCGATCCCGAGTGCGCCCTCGGCCATGCCTTGGCGAATGCGATCGTGCAGCTCCGGGTACAGGTCTTTCGGGAGGTTCTCATAGTTGCCGGCCATCAGCTCCCACTCGAGCTCCCGTAGCCGAGCCTGATCCTCTTCGTCTTCCGAGGTGGCGATCTCTTGGGCCTCGGCGGCCAGGGTCGCGAACTGCGGCATGACGGAGACCCGCGACGTCCCGAGGTTCACGGTGGCGCCGTAGTTGATGATGGCGTCGCCAGAACGCCCGCCCAGATAGCCGGCCAGGGATGGCACGCCGCTCTCGAGCTCGAGCGCGGTCGTGACTCCGTCCCGAGCCTGGAATTCGTTCGCACGGTTCGTCTGGCCGTGCGCGTGTAGGTCGATGAAGCCGGGGGCGACGACGAGCCCTTCGGCGTCGATGATCCGCTCGCCCTCGAGCTCATCATCACTTATGGCGACGATGGTCTGCCCATTGATACCGACGTTGCGGACCGCATCGAGACCGGTCTCCGGGTCCATGACCCGGCCGTTGCGGATGACGACGTCGTAGCGCTCCTGAGCACTCACTGGGACGGCGAGCAGGAGGGCGAGGGCGGCGACAGCGAAGGTGGCGGCGTACGAGGACTTCATCGCGGGTCACTCCTGTGTGGTTCCTTCCGACAACAGGCCGCTCGGGGCATACGGTTGCAAGTGGTGACGGCCACTTCGCGCTAGCGACGTCCAGCCACGGCTCGCATTCTATCCGCCCGCTCGACGAGCGGATCTCGCCTCGCACTCCACCCCGCAGGACCGACCTTATGAAGAAGTCCGGATCCTCCCTCTCTCGCCGTCGTTTCTTCGGCAGCCTCGCGTCGGGTGCCCTCGCCGCGGGGGCGATGCCGGTCGCGCTCTCGGCGCATACGCAGCGTGAACGTCACACTATGACGGCTCGTCGGCATCAGTCAGCCAACGATCAGATCCAGCTCGCCGTCATCGGGGCGGGCGGCATGGGCATGGCGGACGTCAACACGGCCCTGCGTGTCCCGGGCGTGAAGCTCGTGGCGGCGGCCGACTGCTACGAGGGGCGACTCCAGGCGGCGCGGGAGCGCTACGGATCGGACCTCGTCACGACGCGGGACTACCGGGAGCTGCTCGCCCGAGACGACATCGACGCGGTCATCGTCGGCACGCCGGACCACTGGCACAAACAGATCTCGGTCGACGCGCTTCGGGCGGGGAAGGCGGTCTACTGCGAAAAACCGATGGTCCACAGCATCGGGGAAGGAGCGGAGCTCGTCGCGGCCCAGGAGGAGACGGGCCTGACCTTCCAGGTCGGAAGTCAGGGCATGAGCTCGCTCGGCAACGAGCAGGCGAAGCGGCTGTTAGAAGAGGGAGCGATCGGGGAGCTCAACTACGCCGAGGGATTCTGGGCACGAAACGACCCGATCGGTGCGTGGCAGTACGAGATCCCGGCGGACGAATCCGAGGAGACGGTCGATTGGGACATGTTCCTCGGCTCTGCGCCGAGGAGAGCGTACGACCCACTCCGCATCTTCCGGTGGCGGAACTACCGAGATTACGGCACCGGGGTCTCCGGCGACCTCTTCGTGCACCTCTTCTCGAGCCTGCACTTCGTCGCCTCGTCGCACGGTCCGCAGACGATCATGGCGCAGGGTGGGCTTCGCTACTGGAAGGACGGTCGCGAGGTGCCCGACGTACTTCTCGGCATGTTCGACTACCCCGCCGCCGAGACGCACCCGGCGTTCAACCTCTCGCTCCGCGTGAACTTCGTCGACGGCACCTCGGGGAGCACCTTCCTCCGCCTCGTCGGCTCCGAGGGTGCGATGGATGTGACGTGGACCGAGGTCGTGCTCCGGAAGAACAAGGTCGTGAGCCCAACCGACGCCTTCCTCGAGATGAAGACGGACGAGATGGGTGAGGTCATGGCGTCACGGGCATCGATGCTGCCTCCGGCCGAGAGTGTTTATGTGGCCGAGGACGACTACTGGGGCGCGCACTACGACCACTTCGCGAACTTCTTCCAAGGAGTGCGAGAGGGCACACCGGTGGCCGAAGACGCGGTCTTCGGGCTGCGAGCCGCCGCGCCCGCGCTCGCGTGCAACGACTCGTACTTCGACAAGAAGGTGGTGTCGTGGGATCCGGAAGCGATGGAGGTGGTGTCGTGAGGCGCCTCGGGATCGCCTTTGGGCTCGCGCTGATTGGGGCCGCCGCTTGCGCGACCGAGTCGGAGGAGCCTCAACCCGAAGCACCGGCCGACGTAGTGGCACACAACAGCCTCACCGCGGAAGAGCAGGCCGCGGGGTGGAAACTCCTCTTCGACGGCGTCTCGACCTCCGGGTGGAAGGGGTACGGTCGAGACGACTTCCCCTCGGGCGGGTGGATGGTCGAGAACGGAGAGTTGGTCGGCCTCTCCACGACGGGCGACATGGATGGCGGGGACATCGTCACCGTCGACGCCTACGCCGACTTCGAGCTCGTCTTCGACTTCAAGCTCGGCCCGGCGACGAACAGCGGGGTCTTCTATCGCGTCGCCGAACAGGAGGGCGCGGCGTTGTGGGAGGTCGCGCCGGAGTTCCAGGTGCTCGACGACACGGCGTACTTCGCTCCGGGCACAGACGACGGACGTACCCATCGCACGGGAGACAACTACGACCTCCACGAGGCGACCACACGGCCAACGCGCGACCTCGGCGAGTGGAACACCGCTCGGATCGTCGTCGAGGGGACTCGGGTCGAGCACTGGCTCAACGGGGAGCAGACGGTCGCGTACGACTACTACTCGGACGAGTGGGAGTCGTTGGTCGAGGCGAGCAAATTCGACTCGGCCCTCTACGGGCGAGCTCCGAGTGGGTCGATTGGACTCCAGGACCACGGGACGCCCGTGTGGTATCGCAACATCAAGATTCGGCCGATCCAGTGAGGCTCGGTCACGCGGACCGACGGAGGAGATCGAGCCGCTTCGTCCTCGCGGCGAGCCTCCTGCTCCTCTTCGGAGCGGCCCCCGGAGGCGCACAGGAGGCGGTCTCGATCTTCAACGGGGTCGACCTGGACGGCTGGACGGTCCACGGCACGGAGCTCTGGTACGTCGAGGGCGGTGAGCTCGTGTGCGAGAGCGGGCCGGACGCCGCGTACGGCTACCTCCGCACGAACGCTCAGTACCGAGATTTCGAGCTCACGCTCGACTTCCTCCAGGAGGCCGACGGAAACAGCGGGGTCTTTTTCCGCTCCTCGTTGGATGGGGTCATCATCAGCGGCTGGCAGGCTGAGGTCGCCCCACCGGGCCTCTTCACCGGAGGCATCTACGAGTCGTATGGCCGGGGCTGGCTCGTGCAGCCACCGGCCGACCGAGACAGCGCGCTTCGGATGGGCGAGTGGAATACGATGCGCATCCGGGTCGTCGGGCCCCGAGTGACGACGTGGCTGAATGGAACCGAGATGATCGATCTGACCGACGAGCAGATCGGAGAGGCGACGGGCCACATCGCGCTGCAGATCCATGACGGTGGTGGCATCAAGGTGCGCTGGCGGAACCTTCGCGTCGTGGAGTACGCCGAAGGGAGCTGACGGGAAGAAACGCCGGACCCCCACCGTCCAACGTCCGGGTTCGAGTAGGCTTCTTCGCGGACGGGCGGGATGGGCAAGGCGCGCAGGTTCCTGATTCAGACGGCGCTCCTCGGTACGATCGGGGTCGCGGCAGCGGGCGTCGTCTCCCCAGCGGTCCGTGTCGTCCTCTTCGGCTCGCTCCCGTTCCCAGAGCCCGATCGCCTCGTCCTCCTCTGGGAGACCCTCGACCGCGATCCGGGTCGACAGGTCATCACCTCGATTCCGACGATCGAGTCGTGGGGCGAGGGGTTGCAGTCGGTCGAAGCAATCGCAGCGGCCCGCCACTTCCAGTCCTTCTTCTACGACCGGGGGGATGGGGCACAGCGGGTCCAGGGCGCCTTCGTCTCCCGCGGCTACCTCGAGCTGACGGGTGCGACACCGTCGGCGGGTCGACTCTTCACCGCGGACGAGAGTGTGCTCGGCGCTCCGCGGCGGAGTGTGGTCGTGAGCCATCGCTTCTGGATGGAGGAGCTCGGCGGAGGTGAGGACGTCGTGGGCCGCGTGCTCCGGATCGACGACCAGCCGTGGGAAGTCGTCGGGGTGATGGACCCCGAGTATGAGGACTGGGCGGACGCCTTCGTGGACAACGCGCTCTGGTTCCCGCTTCCGAGCGCCGAACTGAAGTTGGGCCGTTCACTCGAAGATCGCGGCTTCCGTCGATTTCGAGCCTTCGGTCGCCTGGCCCCCGGTGTGTCGGTGGAAGAGGCGAACGTGGAGCTGGCTGGCCTCCACACGCGCATGGCCGACTCCGACCCCGAGTCGTTCGCTCGCTTCGGCGCGCGCGTCGAATCCGCGACGGGTCGTCTGCTCGGCTCCGCCTCTGCCGTGCTGCGCGCGGTCACGATGGTCGCGGCGCTCCTCCTCGGTCTCACCATCCTCAACGTCTCGGTCCTCACGGTCCTGCAGGGGTCGGTCCGCGGTCCGGACACGGCGATCCGTCGAGCGCTCGGAGCGTCTCGCTGGGGCGCGCTCACCCCTCTGCTCAAAGCGTTGGCGCTCTCGTCCGCCATCTCGCTCGTGGCCGGACTCGCCCTCGCCGAGGGACTCCGTTCCCTGGTCTTCCGGAACGCGGGCGATGTGCTCCCGCTCTACACGCGCCTCGACTTCACCGTGTTCGACTTGGGCGTGTGTGCCGAGGTCGCCGTACTGATGTGGTGCGCGGCGACGCTGGTCCTGCTCCTCGTTCACGGCCGCGAGACCGCGGGCTTCTTCGGAGCGACGCGGGAGCAGGCCGCGACGGGCCTCGGGTATCTCTCGACATCGCGCTCGGTCTTCGTCTTTCTCACGATCGCGGCATCGATGTCGATCGTCGTGCCCGGGCTGGTCGTTCAGAGAGGCTTCCGAGACATCATCGGCGTCGACCCGGGATTCCACACCGAGGGCTACTGGTCGAGTCGCGTCGATCTGCCCCCCGAGGTGGAGGACGCGGGCGAGGCGGGTCGGGTTCTCGAGGATCTCCTCGTGGCGGTCGAGGAACAGCCAGGGCTACGCGATGCCGTGTTGTGGGGCCCGTCCCTCCCGGGCTACACCGGGGGAGGACGGAACTTCGTCGATGCGGCTGCACCCGCGAGCTCGGTCACAGAGGCGACGACGGCGCGCTACCACCAGGCGTCCCGCGAGGGGCTGGAACGGCTCGGCGTCCGACTGCGATCCGGTCGGTACCTCGGCGGCGATCTCGACCCCGCGTCGTCCGGAGAGGTGGTGGTGAGTCAGGCGTTCGCGGAGACACTCTGGCCCGGAGAGGACGCGATCGGGCGGTCGCTCCAACACTTCGAGATCGATGCCGATGCTCCCGGTCCGTGGACCGTCGTCGGCATCGCGGAAAACGCGCTGATGGGAGGGCGGATGAACGACGGCGGCGTGTCGGGTCGCCACGATGCGTACTTCAGTGATCGCCAGCATCAGGCCCGTCTCCAGCAACGCCATCTATTGGTACGGTCCGACCAGGGCGGGGCGGGGATCCGGACCGCGATCGAGGCGGCCACTCGGAGTGTGAATCCGAGAATCACGGCGGAACAGCCGGAGCTGCTCGAACCTCAGCTCGCGATCGAGGCGGCGAGTTTGCGTATGGCGTTCGTCATTCTCTCGCTCCTCTCTGCGTGGGCCGTCGTTCAAGCCGCAGCCGGCATCCTCGTTGTCGTCGCCTTCATCGCACACTCGGCGACGAGAGCGCTCGCGGTGCAGAAAGCCTTGGGCGCCGACGCTCCGCGAGTCGTGGCGCCGCTCGCATTAAGCGTCGCGGGCATGGCCACCGCGGCGACGATCGGCGGGGTATTGGCCAGCGCAGCCCTTGGTCGGGTGTGGACTCCACCGGGAATCGAGTGGTCGCTCGGGGCACCATCTCTGTGGTTCGCGTCTTTCTCGATCACCGCAGTCGCGATCACGATCGCGCTCCTTCCACCTCTACTCCGCATCGTCCGACTTTCGCCGCTGATGCTGATGCGCTGAGCGGGGGAGAGGTCGCGTCGATGCGACCTCATGCGACCCATCCCTAGCGCTGCGGGGTACACTCCCCAAGTTGGATCCAGGAAGTCCCCCGCTTCCCCCCACACATCCCCGCAATGAAGCTCCACGCGCACGGCGCTCGCGCACGCCTGTATGGTGTGCTCGCGGTGGCCGCTCTGTCTTCGGCTGATTCCGCGGCTGCTCAAGAGCAGTGGCGGTGGGAGGGCGTCGAGCGGCAGGTGGTGATCCCGGACGTCCACGGCGCCTTCGACGAGTTCGTGCAGCTCCTCAAGGCGACGGAGGTGGTCGACGAGAACCTCCACTGGATCGGTGGCGAGACCCACCTGGTCAGCCTCGGCGATCTCCTCGATCGGGGCCCGGCTTCGCGCCAGGCGATGGATCTGCTCATGCGGCTCGAGGGGCAGGCGGTCGAGGCAGGGGGGCGGGTGCATGTGATCCTCGGTAACCACGAGGAGTTGGTCCTCACGGGCGACCTCCGCTACGTCTCCGAAGGGGAGTACGACGCCTTCGCTCCGGACGAGACGGAGGAGATGCGAGAGGCGGGGTACGCGTGGTTCCGCGCCGACGCACTCGGGGGTTCCCCGGACTCGGAGGGGGCGCGAGCCGCCTTCGACAGCGCATTCCCACACGGCTACTTCGGCCTTCGGGCCGGTTTCGCCTCGGACGGGACGTACGGCAGTTGGCTCCTCGATCTGCCCACGATCATCGTCATCAACAACACCGCCTACGTGCACGCCGGTCTTCCGGAGCTCATCTCGGAGATGTCGCTGGCCGAGGTGAACGAGCGCGTGTCGGCGGACCTCAACGCGTACGTGGCCACGTGGGAGATGCTCGTCGACGAAGGGCACCTGGCGCCGTACGGCTTCCAGGACCCGGCCGGAATGGCCGACGAGGCGCTCGAGCTCGCGGAAGACTCCGGAACGTCGATGAACGCGGAGCGCATGAACGCCCTCGAGCACTTCATCGAGATCGACGAGTCCGCCTTCTTGGGCGGCGACGGACCGATGTGGTACCGGGGTTCGGTGTACTGCAAGCCGATCCTCGAGGGGCCGGTGCTCCACGCGGCGCTCGATCGGTTGGGTGCGGAGCGGGTCGTCGTGGGGCACACCCCGACCCTCGACCGCCGCGCCCACAGTCTCTTCGACGGCCGTCTGATCATGATGGATACCGGCATGCTCGTCTCGTACTACGACGGTCGGCCGGCAGCGCTGATCATCGAGGACGGTGAGACGACGGTGTTCGACCTGCAGTCCGGCGAGTGGGCCGCGCCGTCGACCGGCGGCCAGCCGATCGCGGGACCGTTCAACCGCGCTGCGGCCTTGAACGCGTTGAACGAGGGTGAGGTCACGGTTCTCGAGGAGTCGCGGCGCGGTCCGTGGCAGGTGCGCATCAGCCACGAGGGGCACGAGGTCGACGCCCTCTTCTACCGGGACGACGCGGGTGAGTTGGAGCAGGCCGCGTACGTCCTCGACGAGCTCCTGGGCTTCGACATGGTGCCGCCGACCGTGAGCCGCCGCGTCGACGGGAAGAAGGGTGCGCTACAGCTGTGGTATGGGGACGCGGTCACCGAGTCGCAGCGGATCGCCAACCAGATGGGGATCGGAGGCTTCTGCGCGATCGACCCACAGTTCGACCTGATGTCGATCTTCGACTTCCTCACGTACAACCGCGGCCGGTCCGAGGACAACGTCCTGTGGCGTCGGAGTCTGTGGAACCTCTACATCACCGGTCACGGCGATGCCTTCGACGACGAACGGCGACTCGGTGATCGAGTCTCGGAAGTGCTTTTGACGACGCGAACCGAGTCCGCGCTGAGCGCCCTCGATCAGGACACCCTCGAAGAGGCGATGGACGGGCTACTGAACCGGGGTCAGATCCGCGCGCTCCTGGCTCGCCGCGACGTCATCCTCCGCGAGGCGCGTAGGCGCTGACGGCCGTCCCGTTGCGGGATGGGACCGCGCGGGGCGCGGGCAGTCGGCGACCCTGAGTCGATCTCCCCTACCGGAAGCTCGACGACGGGAAGACGACCAGACTCTCGTGCCCACTCACGCCGACCGTTGCCACCCCGAAGAGGTAGTTGTCGATCACCATGTTCTCGAGGGTGAACGCCGTCACGTTCCCGACGTATCGGGAGTGCGTCCATTGTGGGGACGTGGTGTCCCGCCAGTAGATCTTGTAGCCCGCCAAGTTCGGGTCGTCGACCGCGTCCCAGCGGAGCGTGGTCGACGGTCGCACAGCGCCCCCGATGGCGACGTTTTCCGGCTGCGGCGGAGCCCACGCGAGTGAGGCGAGTACCGTCGCGTTCACGGCGGTGAGTCGGGAAGCGAAGTCGAAGTCGACGCCTTCGATCACGTCGCCGTATTCGATTCCGTCTTCGACGCGGATGTCTTGGTGTTGGCGCTCGTACTGCTCGTTCGTCTCCATGATGCGCACGGCCGGGAAGCCGGCGTCGTTGAACGGCCGGTGGTGGCCGCCGCGCCCGAAGCGGTCGAGTCGGTAGATCATGATCGCGTCCAGATTCGTGAAGTACCGGTCCGTGATGCGGGCGACGTAACGCGCGATCTGCCGGGAGGGACCATCGACCTCGCCGCCGAAGATCCGATACCGACGCAGCTCCTCTTCGGGCGCCGTGATCGGGAAGGGCTCGGAGAAGACCCGGAAGGTGTTGTTCTCGATGACGCCGTTGATGCCCTCGATGTTGCCGATCATGTCGTTGTTCAGCACACCGACGATGTCCCACCCCTCGTCGTTGGCGACCTGGGCCATGTGCTGGCCGCCCCAGAGTCCCTGCTCCTCACCCGACAGGCCGACAAGGACGACGCTCGTGGGGAATTCGTACTGGGTGAGGACGCGGGCCGCTTCGATCACGCCCGCCATGCCCGATGCATTGTCGTTCGCCCCGGGGGCACCGGTCTCGCCGTCCATCGTGTTCGACGCGCGGGAGTCGATGTCCCCGCTCATGATCACGTAGCGATCCGGATGCACGGTGCCGCGAATGACCCCGACGACATTGACCACGTTCACGGGCTGAGACAGCCGTCGGACGTCCGCGGGCCGGAAGACTCGCTCCTGATAGAAGACCTCCATGCACCCACCGCAATCGGCGGAGATCTGATCCATCTCGGCCTTGATCCACCGACGCGCGGCCCCGATGCCCTGGGTGGCCGATGTCGTGTCGGACAGCGTGTTGCGTGTCCCGAATCCTGCGAGCGCCCGGATGTCCGCTTCGATCCGATCGGGCGACGAGGCCTCGATGATGTCGTAGATGCGGAGGTCGGTCTCGGGCGGGACGGTCTGTGCGTCGAGGGCGAGTGGGGCGAACGCGACGAGGGCCGCGAGTGTCGCAGCGGCTACGCGGGAGGCAGAGCGGTCGATGTCGGTCATGCGAGGTCAGTCCGTTGTGGAGCTGGAACGGTTCGTCCGTAGGGTGCGGACGGGTCTCACGTCAGCGAAGTCTCCAACGGGAACCCGCGGAGTGCAAACGGGGCCCGGGCCGGCTCTTCACGAACGACGTCGCGCGCCCGAGCCTCGCCCACTGCCCTTACTCGATGGCTTCGTTGCGTACGAAGACCACAGCTCTTTGGTGCGCAGTCTCGTGGTCACCGACGGGGAAGCTCCCGTCGTACGCCCACGCCAGCCCACCGCCGAGCCCCGTCGCCGACCAAAGCTGCGGGCCGGGAAAGAGCTCGGGATAAAGCAGCTGCACCAACGACCAGTTCTTCTCACCCCTCCAATCCCAGCCGAACTCTTCGTCCGTGCGGTGGTGTCGGGTCTCCGAGATGAAGCACTGTAGTGAGGCGGACAGTCGCCCGAGTTCGTCGGCCGTAGGCAGGCGCCAATCCACGCGTCCAGCGAAGTGTACGCGGCAACGACCGACCTCGTAGCCGTGGGCGTAGGCCGAGGCCTGCCGCTTTGCTTCGCCGAACATCGCCATGGTGCCCCCCACGTCGTATCCGACGTCGGAGCCGCGGCCGAACAGCCCTACGGCCTCCGGCCACGTGAGTTGGACTGGCACACCGTGGAAGCGGTCACCCTCCCACTGCATGCCCCACGGCGCGCGGATCATCCGCAGGTTGCTTTCGACGTGGGAGACCGTCCCATCCTTGTGGTCGACATAGGTGCCGAACGGCGTGTCGTACCGCGCGGGCTCGGCGCCGGCAGGAGCGGTGACCGGACCGAAGTGGGTGCTCTTCGTCTTCTTGGCTTCGCGGAGGATTTGGGCGGCGGTCTCCTCGGGAGTCGGCGGTGGCGCGGCCGGGACACCGGCTAGTCCGGTGGAGAATCCCGCTTCGCCGGCCGCGGGCTGGGTATCCCGGACTCCTCCGCTGCCCCGGCGCATCGAATCGACGAGGCCCATGACTGCTGTCGGGTTCGCCACGTTCTTCCAGACCATCCGACTCCGGTCGTCGCCGGTCCAGAAGGTCAGCGTGCCGAACCCCAACAGGCGACCCGCGACGGACTGTTCGAGGTCGAGGTGTACCTGAGGCGAAAGCTCCAGCTGTCGCTGTTGGCGGGCGATGAACCCACTCGTTCCGCGCAACGTGTGATTCCCCACGAGCTCGTACGACTTCGTGAAGCGGTCGATGGCGACGGCGGTCAGAATGGGGGCCGCACCGAGGAGCAGTCCGATGGCTGAGAGCTCTGCGGGGATCCCGATGGCGGCGGTGACTCCGTCGAAGAGCTGGCGTTGTACGAGCCAGAGAGCGTACACGCCCATCAACCCCACTCCTGACGTCCAATACGAGCGCCACGCCGGTCGGAAGGTCAGGGAGGTCATGGTCGGGCGGCGATCGACGTCACTGATGGTCTAATCCGAGCCGTCCCAATCCGCCGCCGGCCTTCCACGCGTCGTAGCGGATCCGGAGCGTCGCGACGGGGCTCGCACTTTCGGTCGCGGCGGTGTTCTCGTCGTCGACATCGATGAAGAGGCTATACTCGCCATCGCTGTGCCCTTCGCCGATCGGATCCTCCGGCAGGGCGGCCGCGATGTACGCGACGTGGGCCGTCCGGTGCCGGCATCCGGCTTCGGTCTCCGGGACGGGCTGAGAGCGGCAGCTGCAACGCGCATCGCCTCCGGCCCGCGCCGCGGCCTCCATCCCGGCCATGACGCGATCGACGACGGTGCCGTCGTCGGCCAGCATCGCTTCGACCGCGTCGAGCACGACGTCGTGGTTCTCGAGGATGTTGCCCTGTACGGCGAAGTAGATGTTCTCGTCGCGCACCTCGGTCTGGACCGCGAGGGAGGCGAAGCCGTTCCGACTGCCCGAGAAGCCCGCCATCCGACCCTGCAGGTCGACGATCCCGAACTGTCTACGCTCGAAGTTCGGATCCTCGGAGAGCATCTCGATGATGTCGTCCGGATCGGTGCCCGCCTGGAGCTGTTCGAAGATCAGCGTCTGGTTTGCGCGCGTACCGTCCACACCGGCTTGAGCTGCCGCCACGCCAACGCCCGGCACGATCACCGCCTGGATGCTCATGAGACCACCGCGGGTTCGCAGACCTTCCGCGCTCACACAAGTGGCCGAGGCGATGACGACGACGCCGGACGCGGTGTCCACCGCGATGATCGACCACGTGGCCTCGACCGGCGCCGGACGGACCGCAAAGGCGAGAGCGAGGAGGGCGAAGAGTACGGCTGAAGGGCGCAGTCGGGCGTTCATGGAGGCTCCGGCGGAGTGTCGAGCTTGAACCGAAGCGCAACTTCCCGTCGTGCGCCCGGTGGAGCAAGTGAGCCCTTCAGCCGTCTCCGAAGCCGAATGCGCCGATGACCTGCTCGAACTCCTCACCGATCGACGTCATGAGGTCGGGGAGCTCGGCGGGATCGAGCGAGAGGGCGTCCCAGACGCCGATCCACCGCGGTGGCACCATCCGTTCGCCGCTTCGACCGAGCTTGAGTGCGTTCGCGATCAGATCGGCCAGATGGATGGTGCACGCATCGACGATGTGCTCTCCCGATTCGGCCGGACGGTGGTGGTACGTGACGCTGTCGATGAGGCTCGCGGGCAGATTCCACTGACGCATGAGTTCACCCCCGACCTCCCCGTGGTCGAAGCCGACCAACTCCATCTCGGCGTCGTGGAGCAGGCATTCGTGGTTCTTGGCGTGGCGCAGGATGATGCGCGCGTCGTCCGGGGCCTGGAGGTAGAAGACCAGCCGCCCGACATCGTGCAGCATCCCTGCAACGAAGTGGCGCTCGAGGTTCGACTCTCGACGCATCTCCGCGAGCAGTCGTGCGCCAATTCCCACGGCGACGCTGTGGCGCCAAAACTCGTCGATGCTGATCAGGTCGGGTGGGACCGCGCGGAAGACGCTCGTGACGGACGTCGCGAGGGCGATGTCACGCACGTGGGTCGCGCCGATCATCGAGACGGCCTGGTGGACCGAGTCGACCGGTCGCGTGAAGGGGAAGTACGCGCTGTTGGCGAGACGAAGGAGCCGCGCCGTCAGCGACGTGTCCTGGCCGATAATCGCGGCGACCTCGTGGGATCCGGCCCTCGGATCGGCGAGCACCTCGACCAAGCGCTGATAGACGGCGGGCGGAGATCCGAGATTCGGGGCCTGACGAACCATCTCTTTCGGATCGAGCGCGGAGATCAGCGACATGCGGCGAGGTGTCAGAGGTGTGTACGGACACGGGGGAGATCCTCTCTCTGACTAGTGTCGGCGCCTGAGTGGGCTTCACGTAGTCCCAAATACGGATGACATCGGACGATGGGTGCCCGATCTTCATCGGCGTCCCCGCCGACGGGCCGTCACTCCCCCACGACCTCGTACTTCTCGATGAGCGACACCCTCGTACCCCCTCTCGCGCTCCACGGCTGGTACATGCTCACCCAGTTCGTCGATCTCCCGACTCCGGAGGACGACGAAGACGTCGCGGCGCGAGCGGAGCGACTAGGCCAGCTCTCGGGACTCCTGGCCGACTGGTCGGACCTCGGCGACTCGGGGTGGAGCGCGCTCTACCGCGTCGTCGGTGGGGGCACGGACTACATGATCGTGCACCTGCGCCCGACCCTCGAAGAGCTCGGCGACGTCGAGCGCGAACTACGTCTCCACGGAAGCAGCCAGGATCTCGTGATTACGGGTGACTACGTCTCGGTCGTCGAACTCGGCTTGTACGGGCACACGCTCGGGCTCGTGAAGCGGGCGCAGGCCGACGGCGTCGAGTTGGGGACGGACGAGTGGGGGGAGCGCGTCGACGCCTTTCTCGAAGAGCAGAAGCAGACGGAGTACAGTCTCCGGCGCCTCTACCCGCGTCAGCCGGACACGATGCCGTACATCTGCTTCTACCCGATGAACAAGCGGCGTAGCGTCGAACAGAACTGGTACACCCAGACCCTCGCCGAGCGTGCTCGCCTGATGCAGGAGCACGGCAAGACCGGCCGGGGCTACGCCGGCAAGGTGTCCCAAATCATCTCCGGCTCCGTCGGTCTCGACGATTGGGAGTGGGCGGTGACGCTCTTCTCCGGAGATCCGATCCACTTCAAGGACCTCGTCACGGAGATGCGCTACGATGAGGTGACGTCGGTCTATGGGGAGTTCGGGAGCTTCTGGGTGGGGCACCGGATCGCAGGCGATGCGATCGCGGGGGAGTTAGCGGGCGACTGATCTGGACGAGGCGCAGCGGCCGGCCTTACCCTGCCGGCCCACGCTACGAATCCCGCGCTCGCGGAGCCTCGACCCATGACGAAGTACCTGACTCGATTCGCGCTCGTCGCCACCCTCGCGGCCTTCGGTCTACCGGACGCTGGCCACGCCCAAGTGGTCGATGCGCTCGCCCTCAAGGACCTCTCGTATCGGATGGTCGGACCGTATCGCGGCGGCCGCTCGACGGCGGCGGCCGGCTTCCTGTCCGACCAGGACAAGTGGATCCAGGGCACGACCGGCGGAGGGATGTGGCTGACGAACGACAACGGCGTGACATGGGACCCGATCTCGGACGACTACTTCGGCGGGTCGATCGGGGCCGTCGCCGTGGCCGCGTCGGACGAGAACGTGATCTACGCCGGCACGGGATCGATGGACATCCGTGGCAATACGTCCACGGGCCGCGGCGTCTGGAAGTCGCTCGACGCCGGGCGGACGTGGCGCTTCATGGGACTCCCGGAGGCGGGGCAGATCGGCCGGATCGAGGTGCATCCCCGGGACGAGGACCTCGTGTATGTGGCGGCGCTCGGTCATCCGTTCGGGAAGAACCCCGAACGAGGCATCTTCCGCTCGAGTGACGGGGGGGAGAGTTGGGAGCACATCCTCGCGCTGAACGACTCGACGGGTGCGTCCGATCTCACGATGAACCCGGTGAACCCACGCGAACTGTACGCCGGCATGTGGCGAGGCGAGCGGAAGCCGTGGGCGATGATCTCCGGAGCCGAAGAGGGCGGGGTCTACAAATCGAGCGACGGCGGCGACACGTGGATGAAGCTCGAAGGCGGGTTGCCGACCGGAGTCGTCGGCAAGGTCGGCGTCACCGTCTCTCCCGCGAACTCGGACCGCGTGTGGGCGATCATCGAGGCGGAGCCGGCGGGCGGTGTCTACCGCTCGGACGACGGGGGCGTGACGTGGACGCGGACCAACTCGGAGAACAACCTGCGTCAGCGCGCCTGGTACTACACCCACGTCCAGGCGGACCCGCAGGATCCGAACACGGTCTACGCACTGAACACCGCGTTGTACCGGTCGGTCGACGCCGGCGTGACCTTCACCTCGATCCCGGTCCCTCACGGGGACGTCCACGATCTGTGGATCCACCCGGACGACCCGGAGCGGATGGTCGTCGCCAACGATGGCGGTAGTCAGGTCACGGTGAACGGTGGCGTCACCTGGTCGACGTACTTCAACCAGCCTACGGCCGAGCTCTACGACGTCATCGTCGACAACGGCTTCCCCTACCGCCTGTACGGGGCGCAGCAGGACAACACGACGATCTCCGTCCCGGCGTGGTCCTCGAGCAACACGCTCTACCCGAAAGAGCACTGGATGAACGTCGGTGGATGCGAGACGGGGCCGGTCGCGCTGGATCCGGACCGACCGCACATCGTGTACGCCGGCTGCTACGGGGGCGTGATCGACCGGTACGATCTGGAGCGTGACCAGGTCGAGAACGTGAACCTCTACCCGCAGCTCCAGCTCGGTATCGCGACGCGCGATCTCGTGCACCGCTTCCAGTGGGTCTCTCCGATGCTCGTGTCGGCACACGATTCGGAGACCGTCTACCACGGCTCCCAGTTCGTGAACCGCTCGCGTGACGGTGGGGACACGTGGGAGTCGATCTCGCCGGACCTCTCCACGAACAACCCGGCCCACCAGGATCAGTCGGGCGGCCCGATCAATGCGGATGTCACCGGCGTCGAGATCTTTGGGGTCGTCTTCTCGATCGCGGAGTCTCCGACCGACCCGACCGAGATTTGGGCGGGGTCGGACGATGGGCGCCTGCACATCACCCGAGACGACGGCGCGACGTGGACGGAGATCACGCCGCCGGGTATGCCGGACCTCGGCACGGTCGACGAGATCGATCTCTCGATGCATGCGCCGGGCCGAGCCTACGTGGCGGTCCAGGCGTACCGACTGGACGACTTCCGTCCCTACGTCTTCCGTACGGACGACTGGGGGGCGTCGTGGACGCAGATCACGGATGGGATCCCCGACGACTACCCCGTGCGCACGGTACGAGAGGATCCGGCGCATGAGGACCTCGTCTTTGCCGGCACCGAGTTCGGCCTCTTCGTCTCGTTCAATGGAGGCGGGGTCTGGCAGTCGCTCCAGCAGGACCTCCCCATTACGCCGGTTACCGGTATGCGGGTGGCCCACGACGATCTCATCATCTCGACCCAGGGCCGCTCCTTCTACGTGCTCGACGACATGAGCCCGCTGCGGGAGATCGCGTCCGGCGCGACCGGGAATGCCGCACACCTCTTCCGTCCTCGGCCCGCCTACCGGGTCAACAACGGCGGGTCAGCGGGTGGTCTCGCCGAGCTCTCGCCCGACGCCCAGCCACAGGGCGGGCTGATCCACTACTGGCTCGAAGGGGAGGCCGAGTCGGTGACCCTCGAGGTGTTGGATGCTCGAGGCTCGGTCGTTCGAGGCTTCTCGAGCGACTCCGCGTCCGCGGCCGACTTCCGCACAGGAACGATCACCCGGGAGGCTGGGCTCAACCGCGTCTCCTGGGACCTCTTCTATCCCGGCCCGAGGATCTCCGATGACGCGGTGATCTGGGGGTACACGGGAGGCATCAAGGCGCCTCCGGGCACGTACGGGCTGCGCCTGACGGTCGGCGGCACTGTGGTCGGGGAATCGTCGATGGACGTGCGGGCGGACCCCCGTATTCCGGAGGTCAGCCAAGCGGAGTACGTCGAGCAGTTGAGTGTCGGGCTCGCGATCCGGGACTCGATCGACCAGGTGACGGGTGCGATCGAGACGTTGATCAGCGTGCGCGAACAGGTGGAGCAGGTGATGGCCACGGCGGTGATCGCGAATCAGGCCGCGGGCCTGCAACCGCTGGCGGATACACTGTCGGAGAACGCGCGCGTCGTGCATGAGGAGCTCATGCAGACGAACAACCGGTCCGGTCAGGATCCGATCCGCTTCCCGCCGCAGCTCGATAACCAGCTCGTCGAGCTCTACAACTACGTGACCGGGGTGGATGGCTACATCTCGGGTGGCCGAGAGGGCCGGCCCACGTCGGCCGCGTACCGGCGCTTCGACGATCTGAATGCCGACTGGACTGCGATCCGCGGGCGATACCAGTCCATCCTGGCCAACGAGCTACAACGCTTCAACGCGGCGGTGGAGCAGTTGGGGCTGCCGGCGATCGTGCTCACGAGCGACGGGCGACTGATCTCGTAGGTGAGCTAGAAGACATCCTCACCCGGTAGGGCCGCGGCCTGCTGGATCCAGCTCACGAGCTGGTCCTCCGACAGGTCGCGGTCCTCCGTGATGGCGAGGTAGCGGACGTGGTCCTGCTTCGACGCTTTGGGCGGGAGCGGATCGAGCTGCACACCCTTGAAGAAGGTGACCTGCACGTAGTGGGCGTAGCAGTAGAACGCGAGGAACCACCCTCGGCCCGCCAGGCCGTAGAACGGCGTGTTCCATCGCACTGCCTTGCGCACCTCCGGCACGTGCTCTTCGACGAGCCGATCGATCCATTGACCCGTCCCCTGATGCCAGCCGGGCATGGCGTCGATGTACGCCTGCACGGATTCGTCGCCGTCTCCCTTCGGGATGTACGGATTGCCGCCCGCGTTGCGCTTCGTCTGCGTGTCTCTCGTTGTCATCCCCTCCTCCCTCGCCGTCCCGTGCCGCCGTGGGCTCGAATTACGTCCCGCAGAAGGTCGTGTACGATCCGAAGCTGTCCGGGGCGCGCTCGGTAAACGCTCCCAAACCATCACGCTCCTCGAAGGGGCGAGCGAGTACGGTGAGGAGGCGGCGAAACGGTTCGAGTTCGCCGTCGATGGCCGCGTCGAGGGCCGCCTGAACGTTGTGATTCCGAGGGATGTACAGCGGGTTCACGCGGTCCATGGCGTCCGCCCGCGACGCGGCGTCGCCGCCCTCTCCCTCGAGTCGGGTGAGCCAGCGATCCATCCAACCGTCGATCTCGCCCTTCTCTCGGAAGAGCATACGCACGGGGGTACGATCGCCTCGCGCGGCGCTGGAGAGCCGCCGGAAGAAGGCCGTGAAGTCCACGTCCTTCCCTTCCAATACGCCGAAGAGCTCACGGATCAGCTCCTCGTCGCCAGGCAGCGCCTCGAGCAAACCTAGCTTGGCCCGAACGCGCTCGAGCCAGCGCTCGAGATAGATGCCGGCATAGGCGTCGACCTCGGTCGTCGCCAACTCGATGGCGCGCTCCTCGTCGTCCGGTTCGATGAGAGGAAGCAGCGTCTCGGCGAGCCGCGCGAGATTCCACTGAGCGATGGCGGGCTGATTGCCGTACGCGTACCGGCCGTGTCGATCGATCGAGCTGAATACGGTCCCCAGGTCGTACCCGTCCATGAACGCGCAGGGCCCGTAGTCGATCGTCTCCCCGGCGACCGTCGTGTTGTCGGTGTTCATGACCCCGTGCACGAAGCCGATCGACATCCAGTGGGCGACGAGCGCGGCCTGGCGATCCCGTACCGCGCCGAGCAGCCGCAGGTATCGGTCGTCCGCATCCACGAGGTCCGGGAAGTGTCGAGCGATCGTGTACTCCGCGAGGAGGCGCACCCGCTCGCTCTCGCCGCGTGCAGCGAAGAACTGAAAGGTGCCCACCCGGATATGGCTCGAGGCCACCCGCGCGATGATCGCCCCGGGCTCGACGCTTTGGGGGCGCCGCACCTCCTCACCCGTCGTGATGGCCGCGAGCGCCCGTGTCGTCGGCACCCCGAGCGCGTGCATCGCCTCGCTCATCAGATACTCGCGCAGCACCGGCCCCAGGCCGGCTTTGCCGTCTCCTCCGCGGGAGAAGGGTGTCCGGCCGGACCCCTTGAGCTGGAGGTCCCAGCGCGCGCCGGCTCGGTCGATCAGCTCGCCCAGGAGGAGCGCGCGGCCGTCCCCGAGCTGGGGTACGAAGTTGCCGAACTGATGCCCCGCGTACGCCTGAGCCAGTGGGGTCGTGCCTGCCGGGGGATCCATGCCGGCCAAGAGTCTCGCGCCGTCGTCGCTGGCCAAGACGTCGGCGTCGAGACCGAGCTCGGCCGCGAGCGGGTGATTGAGCTGCACGACCCGTGGCTCGGGCACCGAAGCGCCCTGCCACGGGACGTAGAAGCCCTCGAGCTCAGTCGCGTAACTCTGCTCGAACCCGAAGATGTTCTCGACGCTCACCCCCCACTGCGCCTCACCGACGGGGCCCCGGTCGCCATGACCTCGTCATGGAGTCCATCGACCACGCCCGCCATACGTTCGATCTCCGCCGCGATCGGCCCGAGCTCAGCGCGGCCTGCGGCGACGGTTTGGCGATGGAGTTGGGTCGGCCCGTACGTGCTGTTGAGGCCGCGGAAGCCGAGACCGAGTCGGCTGCCTGGAGTGGGCGGGCTGCGCTCACCGATCTCGCCGCGCGCCTCGCTCCCCTGCATCTGCTCCCGGAGGTCGAGGAGTGCTTGGCGGGTATCGTACAGACGCTGGTGCAGCGCAGCGTCTGGGTTGTCGGCTCGGCTCAGCGACGTCTGCAGCGCCTCGATCATGTCGATCGACTCGGAGAGCGAGTTGCCGGCCTCGGTGAGGTCCATTTGGAACGCCTCGACCTCGCCGCGGAAGGTCTCGATAACCGCGTCCGACACGCGGGGCAGTGCTCCTTCTTCGAGCGCCGCGACTGCAAACTGGACCGGACCGTCGAGGACGGTCACGGCTCCTGCTTCGACTTTGACGAGCTCCGCCGTGTAGCTGCCGGGCCGAACGTTGAAGCCTCCGCCACCACCGCCGCCGCCGGGGTTGATCATGCCGTTGGAGGCATAATCCAGCTCCCAGTTGACCCGGTGTACACCCGCGGAGGTCGGACCACTCACGCGGTTGATCACCGTGCCGTCCATCGCACGCACGACGACGTGTACGCTCGGCCCTTGCTCACGCATCTCAGCCTCGATCGCGTCGTACCCTGGGAAGGGGATGTCCTGTCCGTCCGGGATGGCTCGCTCGCGGGCCTGCCGCTCGGCTTCGAGCGACCGATAGCCGTCACGCAGGTGATAGGTGAAGACCGCTCCGTACGGCGGGTTCGACGCCTGGTAGTCGCCGTCTCCTTGGTCATACGAGACGTTGTCCTCGATGAACTGGAAGGCGGTCCTCGTATCGAAGAGCGCTCCTTCACCAGCGAGCCGCTCCGACGTCATCGCACGCAGCGGCGTGTAGTCGTCCAGGATGTAGATGCCGCGGCCGAAGGTGCCCCCGACGACGTCCTCGTGGTCCCGCTGGATGTCGACGTCACGGAAGGAGATCGTCGGCGCGCCGGGGATCTTCACCCACTGCGCACCCCCGTCCACCGTCACGAAGAGTCCGAACTCCGTGCCCGCGAAGAGGAGGTTCGGCTCGACGTGATCCTGCACCATCCGCCAGACGAGGTGACGCGCCGGCAGGTCGCCCGTGATCGACGTCCAGCTCTGACCGCGGTCCGTGCTCTTCACCAGGTATGGAGTGAAGTCTCCGTACTTGTGGTTGTCGAGAGCGACGTAGACGGTGTTCGCGTCGAACATGTCGGCCTTGATGTCGTTCACGAACGCGGTGGCCGGGACGCCGGGGAGGTCCCCGACTTCGATCTGGCGCCAGTTGTCCCCGGTGTCCTCGGTGACCCAGAGGAGACCATCGTCCGTGCCCGCGTAGATGACGCCTTCCTCGACCGGCGATTCACCGAGTGAGGTGATCGTGTTGTAGTTCGACATGGCGCCGACATCCCATGCGTTGTCCCAGCTCTGCACGCGGCCCATGTGCTCGATCTCGATCCGCTCCTGGCTCCGGGTCAGGTCGCCGGAGATCGGCGTCCACGAATCCCCGCGGTCGTCGGTCCTCCACACGCGGTACGAGGCGAAGTAGATCCGGGTGGGGCTGTGCGGGCTGACCTCGATGGGAGCGTCCCAGTTGAAGCGCTCGAACGGCTCACCTTCCCGCGCCTGGGGCTGGATGAAGACCTGATCTCGCGTCGTCAGGTCGACGCGGTGTAGGCCGCCCTGCTGCGTTTCGGCGTAGATGATGTTGGGGTTGCCCGGCTCCGTTGCCGAGTCGTGTCCGTCGGCGCCGAGCGTCGCGAACCAGTCGGCGTTACGGATGCCGTGATCGAAGGTCGTCCGCGACGGTCCCCCGTTCGACCCGTTGTCCTGCATGCCCCCATAAACGTTGTAGAAGGGGCGGCTGTCATCGACCGAGATCTTGTAGTACTGCATCACCGGAAGATTGCGGACGTAGCGCCACGTCTCGGTCAGATCGAACGTCTCGTAGAGGCCGCCGTCCGATCCGATCAGGACGTACTCCGGGTTGCTCTTCTTGAACGCGATCGCGTGATCGTCGACGTGCTTGTCCTGAACATTCATCCGGGCGAAGTCGGCCCCGTGATTGTCCGAGACGAGCGTATAGTTGTTCACCAGGTAGAGTCGACCTTCCTGGTGCGGCGAGGCGTAGAGCTCCTGGTAGTAGTGGGGGCCCGTTCCGCCGGAGACCGCGTCGGACATCTTCCGCCACGACTCGCCTCGGTTCTCGGACATCCACACACCACCTTCGGCGCGGATCGTTTCGATGGCCGCGTAGACCCGGTCGGGATTCTGGGGGGAGATCGCGAGCCCGATCTTGCCGAGCGGACCGCCGGGCAGGCCCGTGGTCAGCTGCGTCCACGTCTCGCCGCCGTCCTCCGACTTGTGAAGTCCGCTGCCCGGTCCACCGCCGAAGTAGGCCGCGACCGTGCGGTGCCGGTCCCATGTCGCTGCGATCAGGACGTCCGGGTTCCGCGGGTCGATCACGATGTCGGTGACGCCGGTCCACTCGCCTTCTCCGAGGACCTTCCGCCAGCTCTCCCCGCCGTCGGTCGTCTTGTAGAGACCGCGCTCACCGCCGGGGCTCCATAGGGGTCCCTGGGCGGCTACCCACACCACGTCGGAGTTCTCCGGGTGGACGATGATCGTGGAGAGGTGGTTGGTCCCGCCCAACCCCATGTTCGTCCAAGTGCGCCCGTCGTCCGTGCTCTTGTAAATCCCGTCGCCGAAGCCGACGTGGCGACCTCCGACGTTCTCGCCGGTCCCGACCCAGACGGTCGACGGCGTGCTCGGGTCGATCGTCACGTCGCCGATCGAATACGACGCCTGGTCGTCGAAGATCGGCTCGAACGTCGTGCCGTTGTTCGTCGTTTTCCAGACACCACCCGACCCGACGGCGACGTACCAGACGTTCTCGTCATGCGGGTGGATGTCGATGTCCGAGACTCGGCCGCTGTTGGTGGCGGGTCCGATTCCTCGGAGAGATAGCCCGGAGATCCGGGTGTCGGCGAGCGTACTCTCCTGAGCCTGAAGCGCGGCCGGGAGTGCGACGACGAAGAGGGCGAGCAGGAGGGTCGAGACGAGCGACTTCATGGCACGAGACTCCACGTAGGGCGTGCGGTGGTCGGGAACCTCAGAAACGGCTGCGGCGCGGCGCGCTTCGAGGGGCCGCGAAACTACAGCCGGAGGAGACGAGCGTCGATACGCGGTGCCGTTTCGTTCAAGGCTGTCGTCCTCCTCCCCGACTACTCTAGGGATCCCGCCGCAGCCCGCCATGAGCTGCGCGCTGATCGATGGGCCTAGTCGAGGAGCCTCCCCGTGCAGTCCACCCTGATGTTCGCCGCCATCGCGATCGCCTTCCTTGTGCCCGCTTCGCTATCGGCGCAGGACGAAGAGTCCTCCGACGAGGAGTACTCCACGTACGCCCACGGTGAGTTCACCGTCCACTATCGGGCGGAGCATGTGCCGATCGAGGGTGTTCGACTCGTCGCTGAGCGGGTCGAGGCATCACTGGAGATCGTTCGCGCGTTCCTTGCTCAAAGCGACGAGTACGAGGGCCCGCCGTACGAGACGGCGCTCGGCGTCGTGATCGATCCCGACCAGTTCTCGCCCTACCAGTTCGGCAGCAACATCGCCCTCCCCGAGGCCCGTGTGCTGAACATCGTTCGAGAGGTAGAAGACGCTCGGGTCGATATCGGGATCATTCACGAGCTGACCCACGTGCTCGCGGCGAGTTACAACCGAGAGAACCGCGATCGCTTCTACGACGATGGCATCGCGGTCTACCTCCAGCACCGGTTTGGTCCCACACCGAACTATCCGGACTTCGGCGAGGATCTCTACATCGCGACGGCACGCGCCGCGGAGATCAACGGAGGGCTGATTCCGCTCGCGATCACCGAGGAAACTCGAGGCTCGTCGGAGACGCGGATCGGGCGGCAGCTCGCCTACCTCCAGGAGGGCGCGTTCACCCAGTTCCTCATCGAGGGCTACGGGCTCGACACGTACTTTCGGATCTACCACGGCGTCACGCTCGAGGACGCGACGGGGAAGTCGCTGGCTCAGCTCGAGGCCGAGTGGACGGCGATGATCGAAGCGGCCCCGATCTGGAGGTAGCCTCTCACTCCTCGGCGTAGGTGGTTTCCATGAGGTTGAGGCACCGGATCCAGAACGGGACGTTCATCGCCTCGTAGCGGATCGAGTCTGGACCGGTCACCGTCGTGAAGAAGATGTTGCTCGGTTCCTCGACGAGCTCCTCGAAGAGTCGATCGAGGCAGTAGCTGTGGATTTCGTCACGGGCGCCGGAGACAGGGGCCCCCGCGCCGCCCCGGGCGTGATCACGTAGCGCGTCGATGATCGCCGAAATGTCTTTCGTGTCGAGCTCGACCCCGAGCGGACGAGCCTCACGACGGTGCTCCTCGACGATCGTCATCAGTCGTTCGACCACCCGCTTGGACTCTGCCTTTGGGTGGTCGATGTCTTGTCGGGGTCTTTGAGCGGGGACGTACACCGAGGGGCAGTGGCCCTTTGGGATTTCGGGACGGATCATCGTGGGGGTGAGCGGCGTGGCTCCGAATCGAGGATGGAGGGCGGCGTTCTCGCCCCGCCGAGAATCTGGGTTCTTGCTTCTCGAGGGACCACCACGTCGCGCCTAGGCAGATTCGATGCTCGCCGCATCTCCTCGACGCGTCTCGGTCCGACGACGGGTTGCTGGTTCCGACCATGTCGGTCTATCATCCGCCGCGAAGAAAGGCGATGGGGCTACGGAAGCCGGTCCAAATCCGGCGCGGCCCCGCCACTGTAGGAGGCCAAGCACGACGCGCGCGTCGCGCTGGTTCGGCCCGCTCAACGGCCACTGGGGGTGATTCCCGGGAAGGCGAGCGGTGCTGCCTCGAGCCAGGAGACGGGTTCCGTCGCCGTTACCCAGAACACCCTCGCGGGAGGGGCGGGTTTCGAGGCGTGGCCCTTCGTGGCCGCGACAGGATCGGTGCCCCTTCCGTCTCGGTACAGGACGGAATCTCGTGCACTTCCTCACCGGCCTTGAAGGGATTCGACGCCCTCGCGCTTCCCGACCCGCGGGTCTCCGACTTGTCGTCGCGGCGCTCGCGCTGAGTGGATGCTCCTCGGAGGGCGGAACGACGCTCATCATCGATTCACCGTCGGGCGTGAACCGCTTCGTGCAAGCTGCGCATAGCGTGCACGAGCGCGAGGTGGCGGACGACCTTCCCGAGACTCGGTGGATCATCCGTACCACGCGGCAGGTCGTCGACGCGCCGGTAGACACCGTGCGCGCCTGGCTCGAGGAGGCGGATCGGGCCGTGATCCGGCTTGCGTACGAGGAGGTGGCCGAGAAGCTGACCGAGGCGATGCCCCCGGTTGACGCGCGACCTGGGCCCCTCTGGTTCTTCAGCTCTGAGCCGTCGCTGCTTCGCGAAACCACGGGATCGGATGGCCAGCGCCACCTCGCCGACCGCGACGACGACTTTTTCCGAAGGCTCGCGGATGGTGTCGACTCGATTGGGGTCGCTGGGCCCGAACTGAAAGCGTGGGAGCACGCGGACCTTCTACTGGACGCCAAGGGAGAGGAGGCCGCCACCCGGCTCCTGGACTTCCTCGCCGCGGCGGAGGCGGAGGGTGAGAGTGTCGCCCTCGCGTCATCGTCGTTGCCCGAATCGGAGGCGCTCGACGAGTTGTACGCCCTCGACGGCCTCCCCGACTTCGGTGATGACGCACCCGTCGTCGGGATCATCGACTTCGATTCGTATGCTCTCAACAGCGAGTCGGTGATCCTCGACAGCATCGCAGCTGCCCTCTCTCGTCACGGCATTCGACCGCGCCCGGTGATCGCGGAGTGGGGCGAGAGAACCGCCGATGCGATGATGGAGCACTTTGCGGGCGGCCCCACCGGTGAGCCGGAGGTCGACGCCGTGATCAGCTTGCAGACCTTCTTGCTGGGCGGCGCGGGGGGGCGGGAGGCTGCGGACTCGCTTCTGGCTTCGTGGGGGGTCCCCGTCTTTCGTGCCATCCGGATGACGGACTTCAGCCCGCTTGAGTGGAGACTTTCAGCGGAGGGCATTCCGTGGGCGAGCGTCTACCACCAGGTCGCCCTTCCCGAGCTGCAGGCCGTCATCGAACCAACCGTCGTTGCGGCCGAGTCGACGGACGAGTTGGACGAACTGACGGGGGCCCGCCGTGCGTTGTACGCGCCGATTCCTGAGCAGGTCGAGATGCTCGCGGAGCGCACCGCACGTTGGGTCAATCTCCGACGGACGGAGAACGAAGACCGCCGCGTCGCCTTCATCTACTACAACCACCCTCCCGGGCGTCAAAACATCGGCGCCGACAACCTGAACGTGATCGGGTCGTCGGTCCGGATCCTCGAGCTCCTTCGCGACAATGGGTACGACCTGGGGGACTGGTCTGAGGAGCGGTGGCCGTGGGAGCCGGACTCTCTGGCAGCTCAGTTGGTCCGTCGGGGGGTCAACGCAGGGATGTATGGCGCGGGGATGCTCGACTCGCTCGTCGCGAGCGGTGCCGTGCTTGTGCCCGCGGAGCAGTACGAGACGTGGTTCCGTGCCCTCCCCGAACTCGTGCAGGTCGAGATCGAAGACGGGCCGCTCGGATACCTTCAGGCGATCCTCGAGGAGTACATCGTCAGTGGTGCGCATGCGAATCGCTCGGAGGAGACCGAGCGGATCGTGCATGAGATCATCGAGGGAGAAATCGACCTCGTCTTCGCGCAGATGGAGAGCTTCTTCGACGCCTTCAGCCCCTTCGCCCCAGAGATGCGTACGGGACCCGATGTGTTGGCGGAAGTAGAGCGGGAGGCCAGGCAGGTCCTCGACGAGGGAGCCCCGCTCAATGGTCTACTCGAGGCGAAGCGGCGCTTCCTGGATCTCGGGATCGAGGCGCTGAGCGGGTGGGGCCCGCCGCCGGGCAACGTTATGCGTGTGACTCGAGCGGGGCAGGACTACCTCGTGGTGCCTGGAGTGCAGGGTGGCAACGTCTTCCTCGGGCCTCAGCCGGAGCGCGGATTCGCTGCGGATCCGGAGAAGGTGCACTCGAGTACGCTGGTCGCGCCGCCGCACCAGTACCTCGCCGTGTACGCCTACCTCTCCCACGAGTTCGGCGCGGACGCCGTTGTGCACGTCGGACGTCACTCGTCGTACGAATGGCTTCCCCGCAAACAGGTCGGACTCTCTGCGTGGGATCACCCGGTAGCGGTGCTGCAGGGGATGCCGTCCATCTACCTCTACACCGTGGATGGGGTTGGGGAGGGTCTTCAGGCCAAGCGTCGTGGGCTCGCCGCGCTCATCGATCACCTCACGCCTCCGATCAAGACGACCGAGCTCTACGGAGACCTCCTCGCCCTCCATCAACTCCACGACGGCTACTACGCCCAGGAGGCGCCGGAGCGAAGGAGCGCCATCGTCGAGGAGATCCTCGAGATCTTGGGGCGACCGGAGCTTGCCGACCTCAGGGAGGAGATGGAGGCGGAGAACGGCGGCCTGCCGGTGACGCAAATGGGACCTGACCTCCTTGTGCACGAGGTCGGTCACGAGACCGGCGCGTTTCGAGAGACGATGATGCCCTTCGGGCTTCACACGTTTGCGCGCCGTTGGTCCGAGGAAGAGGCCAACATGCTCGCGGAGTCCATGGCGGGCTTCCAGGTCTCGGCCGACGCTCCGAATCGAGCTCAGGGGCTGGCCGAGGCGACGGCCGCGAACGTCGCGGCCATCCACGCGAGCACGGAAGCCGAGGGGGAGAGCCTTCTCCGGGCGCTCGCCGGTGAACGGGTGGAGCCGGGAAGTGGGAACGACCCGATTCGCACCCCGAGCGTACTTCCTACCGGCCGGAACTTCCACGCGTTGGACGCGACGCTCGTCCCGACTTCTCTCGCGATGCGCCTCGGGAACGCGATGGCGGATCAGAGTCTGGAACGGCTGCGGCGCGAGAACGACGACCCGAACCACACACCCGAGCGGGTCAGCGCGGTCCTATGGGCTGTCGAAACAACGCGCGATGAGGGCGCCACCGTAGGTTTCGTGCTCCAACTGCTGGGGCTCCGAGCGGTGTGGGACGTCCGAGGGAAGGTCGAGCGCCTCGAGCGGATTCCGCTCCGCGAACTCGGCCGACCGAGGGTCGACGTGACGATGATCACGTCGGGTCTCTTCCGGGACATCTTTTCCCCGGTACTCCATCTGCTGGACCAGGGTACGCGACTCGCGATCGCGGGATCTGCTCGGACGATCCTCACTGAGCAGCCGGGTTTGGCCCCGGCTCTTCGCGCGGCGCTCTTCGACATCCCTGCGGAGTCTTGGGGCACGGAGTCCCTGGCTGAAAACCACGTGGCGGGACATTGGTTGGCCGAAGTGAGCGAACGACTCGACGAGGTGACGGCGAGTGGCGCTACCGTGAGAGACGCGCAGCGGGAGCGGGCGGGTCGAGTCGCCCAGGCGAGGATCTTCGGACCGTCGGTCGGCGACTATGGAGCCGGCTTGAACTACCTGATTGGGCAACCGTGGACGTGGGACGACCGCGGTGAGCTCTCCGGTCACTACCTCCGGAACATGCAGTACGCATACGGCGGTGAGGTGTGGGGGGACCCAATGGCGGCCGACGGTCTGGAGCGTAAGCTCGAGGGCACGGAAGCCGCCTTCCACTCGCGGTCGTCGAACCTCTACGGGGTCGCGGACAACGACGACTTTTTCGACTACTTCGGTGGCTTGTCGATGGCTGTGGAAGCCGTGACCGGCACGGCCCCGAAGAGCTTCATCCTCCAGTCTACCGATCCGAACAACGTGAGCGTCGAGCGGCTCCAGACCTTCCTCGGCCGAGAGCTGAGAGCGCGGTACTACAACCCGGAGTGGATCGAGGGGCAGATGGACGAGGGGTACGACGGTGCCCGAACCATCTCGAACAAGTTCGTCGAGTTCCTTTGGGGCTGGCAGGTCACGAACCCGGACATCGTACGCGATTGGATGTGGACGGAGATCCAGGACGTCTACGTCGAGGACCGGTACGGCCTTGGACTCGAGGAGTGGTTCGACGCTGGGGATCGAGGCTACGCGCTCCAGAATGTGCTGGCGATCCTCATGACGGCTGCCGAGCGGGGCTTTTGGGGGGCGACGGAGGAAGAGCTCGCGCAGATCGCCGACCGACTCGGTACACTGGTCAACGAGATCGGCGTCGCGTGCTCGACGCATCTCTGCGGGAACACCGACGTGATGGAGTATGCCGAGGCTCGGATGACACCGGAGCTCCAGGACAGCTTCCGAGAGGCGCTCGACGAGGCACGCTTCGCGTGGGCCGACACCGATGGGCCGGTGGACGAGACTGCGGACGGTGATGTGACCGATCCGTCGGCAGGTGAGCCCTCTGCCGTGGTGACTGAGGTCACGCCGACCCCCGAAGAGTCCGCACCGACGAATACGCCGCGGAACGTCGCCCTCGGGCTTCTCCTGGCCCTCCTGCTCGCGGCGTTCGGTACCGGGGTGCTGCGCGGACGAGGTCATCGATGACGGCATCGCTTCTTCCCATCCTGCACGGCTTCGTGCAGGCGCTTCTCGGGCCGGTGCTGCTGACGCTCTTCTTGTCGACCGTCTACCTGACGTACGAGTGCGGCGTCTTCCTACGTGAAGCGTGGTCTCGAAGGGGCGGGCGCCTCGGGAGCGCCGCCGCCGCGGACCACCCGGGCGACCTCGCCGAGGCGCACCGATTGCTGGCTGACACGGAAGCCGGCTTCGCTCGGCGGCTGGAGCGCACCGACATTCTCGCTCGCCTCGGCCCGGCCCTCGGCCTCGCCGGTACGTTGATCCCCTTGGGGCCAGGGCTTTCCGGTCTCCAGCGAGGCGATGTCTCGGTCCTCGCCAGCGCGTTGACCGTGGCGTTCGACACGACGGTGTTGGGGCTGGTTGTCGGCGTCGTGGCCTTCGTCCTTTCTCGCGTGCGCCGGCGTTGGTACGAGTCTGAGTTGGACTCGCTAGCGGAGCAGTGGGAGGAGTCGCTTCCGGGCGCCGCGGCGAACGACGGGGTAGGGGACGGCGAGTCCGGCGATGGACTTCGCGCGAAGGGCTCAACGTGAACAAGGGGCCGCGCCTGCGTCGCAGACCTCGCCGAGTGCTCGGTACCGGTCGGTTCTCCCGGGAGCACGACGACGATCCGTTAACCGGGCTCGCGAACCTTGTCGACCTGATGCTCGTCTTCGCCTGTGGCCTTTTGATTGCCGTCTTCCTCTCGCTCGACCTCGCCGACCTCCTTCAGCTTCCTGAGGAAGAGCGAGCCGCCGTTCTCGAGTCCCTCCGGAACGCGCAGGAGCTCGATGCCATCGACACCCGACCCGAGAACGTCACGCAGAGTGAGATCGAGAGCGCCGGCCAGTATCGGTCGGTCGGGACGGTATATCGTGACACGTTGACCGGCCGGATGTTCGTCATAGAGGGCGACGGCCGCTGAGCCTCGGGTACCACGACCCTGTTCGTCGGCTCGCGAGGGGGACCCCGACCGAGTAGACGCGGATCCATCCGGCGCTTAGCGTGCGCCCCCGCGTCTCGCTCTGCCTCGGAGGTCCCGTGCGTACCCCACTCCGTACCCTGATCCGACGCCCACTTCGCGCGGCTGGGTGGTGTGTCTCCTTCGCCCTTCTAGGAGTGATCGCCGCCTGCGGCGACGCCACGAGCGGGGACGGCCCCGCTTCGGCGCCCGGCGACTACACCCAGGTCGCGGCACAGCTCGAGGCGATGATCGAGCGCGAGCGTGAGGAGAAGGGACTCGAAGCCGTCTCCATTGCTCTCGTGGACGGGGACGACGTGGTGTGGGCGAGCGGATTCGGCGAGCAATCCAACGGCGTTCCCGCGACGGCCGAGACCGTGTACCGGGTGGGATCGGTCTCGAAGATGTTCACGGACATTGCCGTGATGCAGCTCCTCGAAGCCGGCGAGATGGACATCGATGCGCCGGTGCAGGAGTACGTCCCCGACTTCAATCCGACGAACGACTCGGGGACGCCGATCACGCTACGGCAGCTGATGGCCCACCGCGCGGGGATCATCCGCGAACCACCTGCCGGCCACTACTTCGACGACACCGGTACCGACCTGGCGACCACGGTTCGTAGCATGGACCTCACGCCGCAGATCTATCCGCCCACGACGCGGACGAAGTACTCCAATGCGGGGATCGCCGTCGTGGGGTATGCCCTCGAGACGACGCAGGGACGGCCCTTCGCCGAGTACGTGAAGGAGGCCGTACTTCAACCGCTCGGCATGACACGGAGCGCCTTCGAGCCGGAAGTCGAGATCGTGAACGACCTCGCCGATGCATGGATGTGGGGCTTCGACCGGGCGCTCTTTCCCGCACCGACCTTCGAGCTCGGCATGGCGCCGGCCGGGAGCATGTATTCGACCGTCCTCGACCTGTCGCGCTTCATGAGTGCGGCTTTCCGCGGTGGAGTCGGGGAGGACGGACAGCGGGTCCTCGCGGCCGAAACGCTGGAGTCGATGTTCGAACCACAATTCGCCGAGGCCGGCGCGACGACCGGGTATGGATTCGGCTTCCGCGTGAGCGAGATGGACGGGCACCGCCACCTCGGGCACGGCGGAGCGATCTACGGCTTTTCCACCCAGCTCTCCATGCTCCCGGACGAGGGGTTGGGAGTGGCCGTCGTCTCTGCGGTGGACGGGACGAACACGGTCGTGGGGCGAATCGCAGACGCCGCGCTCCAGATGATGTTGGCGGCTCGGAGTGGATCCCCTCTCCCCATGGACGTGATGCTCGGAACCGATCCGATCGATCCCGAGCTCTCCCGCGAGCTCGAAGGCTGGTACGGGACGGGCGACGCGGCGGTGGAGTTGGACGACCGGGGCGGCCGCCTCTACGCGATCCCCGCGCGGGGTGGGGCCGTGATGGAGGTGCGGAGCCGGGGGGACACGCTCATCGTCGACGATCGGGTCTCGTTCGGGCTTCGCATGCTCCGAGAGGGCTCGGACCTGGTGCGGCTCGGTGACTCGCCCGTTCGGCTCGCCCGGCGTGCGGACGGAGGACTGCCGCCAGCCGCTCCCGCTCGATGGGAGGGGTTGATCGGTGAGTACGGATGGGACCACAACGTCCTCTACATCCTGGAGCGGGAGGGCCAGCTCCATGCCCTGATCGAGTGGTTCTTCCTCTACCCGCTCGAGGAGATTTCGCAGGACGTCTTTGCCTTCCCCGATTGGGGCCTGTATCACGACGAACGGCTGGTCTTCGAGCGGGACGGCGCGGGACGAGCGACCTCGGTCGAAGCGGCTTCGGTGCGCTTCGATCGGCGCGAGGTCGGGACCGAGGCCGGGCGGACCTTCCGGATCAACCCTGTGCGCCCGGTCCGCGAGCTGCGCGCGGAGGCACTCGCCGCCGATCCCCTTCAGGAAGAGGGTGAATTCAGACCGTCCGACTTGGTGGAAGTCGCGACGCTGGATCCGGGCATCAAGCTGGACGTGCGGTACGCTACGACCAACAACTTCATGTCGTCGGTCTTCTACGACGAGGCGCGGATCTTCCTGCAGCGGCCGGCCGCGGAAGGCGTCCTCGAGGCGCACCGGGCGCTCACCGAGTACGGGTACGGTCTCCTCCTCCACGACGGGTACCGACCGTGGTACGTCACCAAGACTTTCTGGGATGCGACTCCGGAGGAACAGAAGCTCTTCGTGGCGAATCCGGCCAACGGTTCTCGGCACAACCGCGGCGCCGCGATCGATTTGACGATGTACGACGTCAGGACCGGGGAGCCGGTCGACATGGTTGGCGGCTACGACGAGTTCTCACCCCGCTCGTTCCCCGACTACCTCGGTGGCACATCTCGACAGCGCTGGCTTCGGAATCTCCTTCGCAACGCGATGGAGGAGGCCGGATTCTCCGTGTACGAGGCCGAGTGGTGGCACTTCGACCACGAAGACTGGCGGATGTACGCGATTCAGAACGCGACGTTCGACGAGCTGAGGTAGGTCGCTACCGAATTCCCGTATCGAAGCGCACCACGACATCCGTGAACTCCTCTTCGAGCACCGTGACGTCCTGCGCGCTCACGGCCGGGAAGGGAGTCCCTCCCTCCGGACTCAAGACGTAGCTCCCCGGCTCCAAGCCGACGCGGAAGGTGCCGTCCGTCTCCGAGCGAATGCGCACGACGAAGTCGAGGTCGGCGTCGAGGACGTCGATCCACGCTTGGTGGGGAAGGTCCGGACACGGATTCGCCTGTGACTGCACCGGACACTGCGGACCGATCAACGCCGTCCCGTCGATTCCTTGTGGAAGCGCGGGATCGAAGAGGTGACTGCTGTCACATGCGGAGGCGGCCAGCGTCATGGAGGCCAGCAGCGCACCGAGTCGTGCTGCGGACATGGGTCGGCTCGCTATGGGTCGGGTCCAGGATGCACCCATGCAACGTCTCGTCCGCCGGGATCCTGACAGTCCGGCGCCCGAACGGGGACGGGGCCTGCTAGCTTCCGCGACCGAATCCCCTCGATCCGTTCCGCGCCCCGAATGACTCCAACCGCACATACCGTGGTGATCGGTGCCGGCGTGAGCGGTCTCGCCACGGCCCGAACGCTTCAAGCGGCGGGCGTCGACGTCGTCGTGCTCGAAGCTCGTGACCGGGTCGGCGGGCGGCTGCGTTCCGTGCCCCTCGGAGACGCGGGGGTCGACCTAGGCGCAACGTGGTTCTGGGCGAACGAACCCCGGGTGGTCGCCCTGGTCGAGGAGTTCGGCTTGGCGACCCATGCGCAACATCTGGCCGGCGACGCCTTGTACCAGATCCCCGGTGTTGTCCAACGAATCGCGGGGAATCCGATCGATGGACCCGCGTGGCGACTCTCCGCGGGCACCCAGCGCCTGGCCGAAGCGCTCGCGGAATGTCTCGACGAAGGCACGGTGCGCCTCGAGCATGTCGTGTCCGCGATCCGAGCCGTCGATGGGCTCCTCTCGGTCGAGGGTTCGTTCGGATCGATCGAGGGGCGACACGTTGTGGTCGCGCTGCCGCCGGTTCTGGCCGTGCACGCTCTGGACTTCGATCCCCCCCTCCCGGAATCGACCCGGGCGATTGCAGGCCAGGTCCCTGTCTGGATGGGGTCGATGACGAAGGTCGTGATCCGGTACGCGACCCCGTTCTGGAGGGAGAGGGGGCTGGCCGGCGCGGTGATGAGTCATGCAGGGCCGATGCGGGAGATGCACGACATGAGCGGCCCGGCCGGAGACCCGGCCGCGCTCTTCGGATTCGCGCCGCCACTCCATCCCCAAGCCCCGACGGTCTCGGAGGACGCCGTACGGCGGCAGCTCACCGAGCTCTTCGGCGCGGACGCCCCCGAGCCCGTCGACGTCGCCATCACAGACTGGCGCATGGAACGCTTCACGACCCCGCCCGGAGCGGTGTCACTCCAGTCGTACGAGACGTATGGCCATCCGGTCTTCCAAACCCCGACGTGGGAGGGGCGCCTCCACTGGTCGTCGACCGAGACATCTCGTGACTTCCCCGGGCACATCGAAGGAGCGCTCTCGGCCGCAGCACGGACCGCCGAAGCGATCCTCTCGGGCGCGTAACCCGTCCTCGAAGCCCGAGGCCCTCCTCGATCGAGGACCTCGGGCAGAGGATCGCTCACTGACTACGGCGTGGGGCAGGACCCCCGTCGCCCGATGTCGGAGGCGAAGGCGTAGGCGATGGCTTCGATCGCGTCCTTGTGGAGCATGAGTCGGTCCCGACGGAGCTCACGCACCTGACGGACGACATCGCGTAGGTACGTCCCGCGCCTGGGGAATCGGACGCTCCCGTCCGCCGCGGGCGTGCACGAGATGTCTTCGAACGCTCCGGTCAGGAATCCGACCTGCGCGTTCGGGTCCGCAGCCTGGGCGCGCCACACACCGAGCTCGACCTCGGGAAGGCGCACACCGCCGAGCGCGTTTGTATCTGCGTTCCGGGCGATCTGAGTCGGGAAGCCGTAGACCGGATCCGGGTCTCCCGACGTGTCGTCGTCGAGGAAGACGCTCGCGGTCGGGCTTCGGTGCCACCGGTGCCAACGGTCCCCTGCGACGAACGCCGCGCGTGCGATGATCGACCAGTCCACCGGATTCGTACCCTCGATGCCCGGGCCGAAGACGGGGTTGTCGTAGTTCTCGGGGATGTCGGGGATGTGCGCGGCCCCCGCGACTTCATACACGCGGTACGTGCTCGGTCGGTCAGCGGCGGCCCGAAGTACACGACCGTCCGAGATGACGAGATCGGCCTCGGCTTGCACGATCATGACCTTTCCGACTCCGGTCACGGGCGTGTACTCGCCCTGGAAGCCGCCGCCCTGCCACCACGTGGCGGCGAGCATCGTGAAGTCGAAGAGGCCCGGGCCGTGCTCGGAGCGGAGCAGCCGATGCATGAGCCAGCTCGTCTGAGAGAAGCCGAAGCCGTAGAAGCGATGAGCTTTCCCGAGCAGCTGTGCACCCTCGTGGGAGTGCTTCAGAGCGTTCACGAATTGCACCACGATCTCGTCGTCCTGCCCGCCCGGGATCTCCACATCCGTGGCCTCGGGATCCAAGACGCTCTGGGCGAAGGTCGACCATCCGACGCTCGCCCACCGGTACCCCCGGTTGAAGAGGAAGTCCTGCCCGAGGTAGTCGTCCCGGCCGGAGAAACGTTGGGCGAAGTGGGGCGGCTCGATCAGCACGGTCCCGTTTCCGTCGTGCGCGTGCTCGGGGACGACGATCTCGAAGGGGACCCGGTACTCTCCTGCGCTCGTCGTGCCCTCGAATCGACCGGTGATCCGCACGTAGTCGCGACCGAGGAAGCGGCCGAACGCCTCGGCCTCGCCGACCTCGACGAATTGACCGGCCGGCGCCGCCGCGACGAGCGACGCCTGGGGCGTCGTCACCTCGGTCGGGAGAATCGGGTCCTGACAGCCCGTGAACGCCACGGCGATCGCGATCGCGGACAGGCCGAGTCGCCTGTGCGGCCGCGCGCGATGTGACGCAGTGGAGCGTCGTGTGTATCCGAATGTCATAGAGTCCTCCATTCCGGCGCGACTTCACCTCGCGCCGATGTGTGTGAAGCGGGCTCCGTGGCCCTGGAGGCTCACGTACGCCCGCGCGCGTCCGCTCACCGTCCGCTGGGCGTCATCCGCGGTGGGCTCGCTCGTATCTCCCTGCACGACAACGGAATCCGGCATGGC
Source organism: Gemmatimonadota bacterium (assembly GCA_039030015.1). Lineage (GTDB taxonomy): Bacteria > Gemmatimonadota > Gemmatimonadetes > Longimicrobiales > Gaopeijiaceae > UBA2589. The sequence goes on from JBCCEZ010000014.1 coordinate 62,441, forward strand.
TGCGAAGGGAGGACGAGGTGGCGGAGCGGCGGGAGACACGGGAGACAGGGGTGCGCCTGACGACGTTGGGCCGTTTGGACCTCCACGGGCCGGACACCGGTGTGGCTCGGGTGCTTCGTCAGCCGAAGTCTCTCGGCGTGCTCGTCTTCCTCGCCGTGGAGTCGAGGGAGGGCTTCGTGCGCCGCGACCGGGTCGTCGGGATGTTCTGGCCGGACCTCGATCACAAACGGGCACGGGCCGCGCTCCGCAACGTGGTCTACCAGCTGCGGCGTGCGTTGCCCCCTGGAGCGATCGACGCCGAGGGCGACGAGATGCTGCGCGTGGATCCCGCGATCGTGCGGACGGACGCGGTCGACTTCGAGAGGGCGGTGGATCGAGGGGCGACCGACGCAGCGCTCGACCTCTACCGAGGTGACTTCATGCCGGGCTTTCACCTGCATGGGGCGAGCGAATTCGATGCGTGGCGAGATGGCGTGGAACGGACGTACCGCCGCACCGCGCTCGCCGGCGCGGCCGATCTCGCGGCCCGGGCCGAAGAGGAAGGAGCCTCCGCCGACGCGATCCGTTGGCTGGAGAAGGCCGTCGCCGTGGCCCCGTACGACGAGGAGCCGGTACAACGCCTGATCGTCGCACTGCTGGCACGCGGAGATCGCGGCGCGGCGCACGCCGTGTACCGTACGCACGAAGGTCGTCTCCGACACCTCGAGCTCGCCCCCGCAGCCAAGACGACCGAGCTGCTCACGGCGAGCGACGAGCCTCGGATCGGCCCGCGGCTCCGACCTCCGAGTCGGGAAGCGAGTGCGGCTGCGGCCCAGGTCCACGCGCCCGCCCGAAACCGTTCCGCTCTCCCGAGGCGATCGCTCCGTCCACTTCTGGCCGCCGCAGCCGGTGCCGTGCTTCTCGGAGTCGGCCTCGTCGGAGTCGCACGGCCGCGCCTCCTCGCGCATCAGGCGTGGACGGAGGGCTTCGCCCACTTCCGAGCCGATGTGGCCCGCGGCGACGCCGTCGAGGCGTACGAACGCGGTCGACGGCTCCGTCCCTGGCTCGCGGGCGACGACGAGTTCGACGCCTTGTGGGAGCAAATCACCACCCCGGTGACGATCCGCACGAATGCGGGCCACGCCACCGTGTCGGTCCAGGACTACGCGCACCCCGATCGACCGTGGGTGACGCTCGGTACGACCCCGCTCGTCGACGTCCCGCTACCCGCCGCGTATCTCCGATGGCGCATCGAGCGCCCGGGGCACCGTCCGGTCGAGCGCGCCGGTTTCGACGTGGCGTTCCGGAGCGACATCACCTTCGATCTACCGAGCGAGAACGGGCCCACCGATATGGCCTACGTCTCCGGAGACGCGCTCAATCCCGGCGCCCCCGTTCGTGCCCGTCTGCAGCCGTATTGGATGGATCGGTACGAAGTCACGAACGTCGAGTACGACCACTTCGTGCGCGGAGGCGGGTATCGGACGGTCCACACCGCGTCGACCAGCCCGGACGATCGGCTGCCCGGGCTCTCGGGGTTTGTCGATCGATCGGGCCTACCCGGCCCGTCCACCTGGTCGGGCGGAACGTGGCCGAGCGGCCGGGATCGCCATCCGGTGCGCGGCGTGAGCTGGTTCGAGGCGGCTGCGTACTGCGCGTGGGTGGGGAAGGAGCTTCCGACGGCGTCTCACTGGTTCGCCGCGGGTGGCTTTGCCGGCTACTCGGACATCCTGACCCTGGCCAACTTCTCCCGCGTAGGACCTATCGCTGTGGGCGAGGCGGGCGCGATCGGGCCGTACGGCCATCACGATCTTGCGGGTAACGTGCGCGAGTGGGTCGCGAATGAAGTGGACGGCGGGCACGCGATTCTCGGCGGGGCGTGGGACACTCCGGCGTACCAGTTCATGTCGACCGACGTGTCGGACCCCTTCGACCGATCCGATCACAACGGCTTCCGGTGCGCGCGAGTGCTCGAAGGCGCGACGCACGAGTCCCGGGAGCCACTGGTCCGACGTCGTGCCGCGTTGGAGGCGCCCGCAGTGCCGGCTGCTTCGTTGGAGGACCGGATCGACCGGTTCGGCTACGACGCGACGCCTCTCGAGGCACGTGTCGACAGTACGGCCGACGGACATCCGATGTGGCGCCGAGAGTTCGTCAGCTTCGACGCCGCATACGGCGACGAGCGAATGGGTGCGGTCGTGTACATGCCGCGGCACGGCTCTCCTCCGTTCGAGCCCGTCGTGGTGCACCCGGGCGCGGATGCGACGCTACTTCCGCACGCGGCCTCCGCTCGGACGTACTGGTTCGACTTCCTCGCGCGGGGCGACTACGCCGTGGTGTACCCGGTGTACAAGGGGACGTACGAGCGCCGGGCTCCGATCAGTGGCCCGATCGGACTTCGCGATCGAGTCGTCGAGCGGGTGAAGGATGTCCGGCGAGCCCTCGACTACATCGAATCGAGAGACGACCTCGACGGCCCGATCACCTACTACGGCTTCAGCCAGGGGGCGGCGTTGGCCCCACTCGTCGCGGCGGCGGAGCCGAGAATCGGCTCGGTCGTCGTGCTGTCGGGCGGACTGGGTCGGGCGAGGCTCGACGATGCGGTAGAGCCGAGACACTACCTTCCGCACGCCGACCGGCCGCTCCTCATGATCGGCGGCGAGCTGGACTTCCTCTTCCCGTTCGCGACGGCACAGCGTCGATACTTCGAGGCGTGGGGGAGCGCCGAGCCCGAGAAGCGCTTGGTCGGGATGCCCTTCGGCCACACGCCCCGGGACATGCGGCCGGTGGCCGACGAGGTACTGGCCTGGCTGGCAGCACGGACAACGGCGCCGACGACGGACGAGCCCGGCTCTTGATGTAGGGGGTCGGACTCCGCACTCCACTACTGCGGACGGCCGGTCGCTTCGCGATCTTGGAAGGACGTGCACCCCGCACTGGACCTTCCGAGGAGGCCGTGACGTAGTGAGCGAAGCACCCGGCCGCCGGCTCCGAGAGGAGCTCGGCGCACAGCTGTCCAACGGCGCATGGGCCCTGGGCCGTGCGTGGGAGGAGAGTCGGATGCTGCTCTCGGGCCTGGCCGTCAGCATGTTGGTGCGCGGTCTTCTGCCCGCAGCGTTGGCGCTGACGCTCAAGGCGCTCATCGACGCAGTGGCGGAGCCTGGAGTCGGTGCCGATGAGGCGGCCGTGCTCGGACTCGTCGTCGCCATCTTCCTCTTGGCGCTGCTCGAGGGGCTCAGCTGGTTCGGGGAGCGGTACCTGTCCGCGCGGCTACGCGACGACCTCGACCTCCGGATCTCGGTCGACGTGCTCGAGCACGCGAGCAAGATGAGCCTGACCTACATCGAGGATCCGGCGAAGCGGGACCTCATCGATCGGGCTCGTGCCAATCCGGGCACGCGCGTGGCGCTCCTCGTGAAAGAGCTCCGCGTCGCGGTGACGATGGGACTCCAGGCCGTCTCCCTCTTCGGTGTGCTCATCGCGATTGAGCCCCTGGTCGCGGTCGTGGTCCCGCTCGTGGCGGTGCCCTTCCTCTTCTTCCAATGGCGGCTGGGTACGCGTCGGTACCTCGAACAGCACGAACGGGTGACGCGGGCGCGGTGGTCCTGGTACTACTCGGACCTCGCGCTCGGGCCGTACTCCGCGTCGGAGACCCGCCTCCTCGATCTCGGACCGCTCCTCGTCGATCGATACCGCGGGCTGCTCGACGGCTTCCGTCGTCGGGACGGCTCACTACACCGGCAGGACTTCTTCGGGAGCTCGATCGCGACGATCCTGCTCTCGCTCGGGCTGTACGGACTCTTCGCGCTGGTCACCCTGGACGTGCTGAACGGGACCGGGACGATCGGGGATCTGGCGATCTTTACCGGAGCCGCGGCTCGTCTGAGGTCGTCGGTCGATCAGGCCATTCGATCCGTTTCGACTGCGCTGGAGCACAGCCTCTTCGTCGCCGATCTCCGAGAGTTTCTCGACACGGCTCCGGCTCTCGAACACGGAGCGGAGACGTTCCGACCCGTCCCCGGCAGTGCCCGCGTCTCCGTTGAAGACGTGAGCTTTGCCTACCCGAACGGGACGGCGGTCTTGGATGGTGTCTCCTTCGAGATGCGTCCGGGCGAGACCGTGGCGTTGGTCGGAGAGAACGGGGCGGGGAAGACGACGCTGGCCAAGCTCATCGCGGGTCTCTATCCGCCTGCGGCGGGCACGATCCGATGGCAGGGTGTCGACCTGAGGGACATCGACCCCGGCGACCTGCACGAGCACGTGAGCTTCATCTTCCAGCGCTTCGGCCGGTACGAAGGCACGGTCACCGACAACATCGCGTTCGGAGATTGGCGACAGCTTCTGAGTCGGCCCGACGAGGTACGGGAGATCGCCGGACGGGCCGGTGTGGACTCGATCGCCGAAGCGCTGCCCGACGGCTTCGACACGGTGCTCGGGCGGCTTTTCGGAACGGTGTCGCTGTCGGGTGGACAGTGGCAGCAGCTCGCCCTCGCGCGTGGGCTGGCTCGCGAGAGTTCGCTCATCATCCTCGACGAGCCGACGGCCAACCTCGATCCGCGGGCCGAGTACGAGCTCTTCACCCGCTTCAAGCAGCTGGCCGCGGGTCGCACGGCGCTGATCGTTTCGCACCGTTTCAGCACAATCGCGATGGCCGACCGGATCGTCGTGCTCTCGGAAGGTCGGGTGATCGAGGATGGCTCCCACGACCAGCTCCTCGGCTTGGGCGGGACGTACGCCGCCCTCTATGAGCTGCATCGACAACGACTACCGGACGCGCCTTGAGCGACGTAGGCGCGACCTCCGTTCGGGCGGACCGCTTCGTCGCCGGGGCCGTGCTGGTCGGCATCGTCGCGCGAGCGGTGTCGCTGGCCGATGACCCGGTCCATCGGAGTTGGATCGGCTGGGTTCAGGACGAGGGGCGCTGGGCAGAGGCCGCTCGGGCGTGGTCGCTCTTCGGTTCGCTCGACGGGATCAGCAGCGTCGCGACCGTCCACCTCGCCCTCGGCCCGATGTGGCACGCCGTCTCCGCCGCCTTCTTCGCAGTCTTCGGTGTCGGCGTCGTATCGGCCCGACTCCCGAGTCTCATCGCGGGTTCGGCTATCCTCGTCCTCCTCGCGATCGGCCTGAGGGGGAGGGTGCCCCTGTGGTCGGTGGCGATGGCCGTCGGACTCGCCGCCGTCGACCCCGCGCTGGTCTACTTCAGCGGGGTGGCGATCCCGGAGATGATGGCGCTGCTCTGGCAGCTGAGTGCCTTCATCGTGCTCGTGCGGCATCCGGAGTCGAACCGGGCAGCCTTCTTCGCCGGCGTACTCGCGCTCTGTTCTCTCGCCACGAAGGCGACGACTGCCCCCGCGGTCGTCGGGATCTTCGTATCGCTCGTCGCGATGCACCGCGGTTCGCCGCACTCGATCGTGCGACACGGTGCGGCGTTTTGCGCCCCGATCGGAGGGGCCGTCGTTGTCGCCGTGGTCGCCTCGTCGGGTGGCGGACGGGGCGGCGCCGTGGCCCAACAGCTCCTCGGCTTCATCGCACTGAACCCGGTGTCCGAGGTGCTTTCCGTCCTGTATGCGAGCGGGCGCGGCATCTCTCGGGGAGACCCGTCGGCCGTGAATCTGCTCTTGATCGGGGTGTGGACGGCCGGGATGGTGCTGCTCCCGCTCCGCTCGCGGGCGAGGCTCTCCGAGTCGGAGCGCGTCTTCCGTGGCGCGATCGTGTGGGCTGCCGCGATCCTCGGCGCCTGGGCCGTGCTCGACTACTTCCCGGATCGTTGGGTCGTCCACCTCCACCTCCCCTTGATCGTCGCACTCGCAAGCGGGTCCGCGGCCGCGGCAGAGGCGGACCGAGACGAGGTTGCCGAGCCCAGTCGGTTCGGGAGGGCGCTCCTCGTTCTTCCCGCCGCGATCACGGTGGCCGCGTGGCTCGTGCCCCTCGTGTCCAGCCTCGGGGTCGACGCGGACCGTGTTCGCTGGCATGTCCTTCTCGTGCTCGGAGCCTTCGGCGTGCTCAGTGCGGTCACGCGGTTCGGGGCCGACTCCTCCCGAGCGGCGATGCTCGCGGGGTGGGGACTCTTCGCCCTTCTGGCGTGGCGAGCCATCGCCGGCCCCTACCCGTGGGGACGTTTCTGGCGGGTGGACGACGGTGCCCTCCTCGGCACGACACTGACCCTCGTCGCGGCGGGCGGGGCGACGCCACTCGTATGGTCCAGGATCGGCGGCGAACGAGAGCGCCTGACCGTCGTCGTCCGAAGCTTCGTGGTCGGGCTCGGCGTGTGTTGGCTCGGCTTCGGCGTCGCGCGCCACGCTCCCGGCAGCCGCGCGCTCGCGGACGTCGCCTCACACCTCGAACGGGAGTACACGCCGGGCACGATGATCGGCGTCGACGGGGCCGCGACGGTGATGCTCGGCACGAGCCACGTCTATCGGGAGGTCGAGGCGACGGACCCTCTTCCGGACGTCCTCGTCGTCTTGTCCGGCGGAGGGTGGGCTCCACCCGCCACCACCGACCGTCGGGCCGATTTCGCTCTGGCGATGGAGGTCCGACTCCCCCGCTACGAACGTGGAACGGCGGAGCCCGCGTGGGTGCGGGTGTACGAACGAGCCGACTCGGGCACGGACTAGGGCCGCGGCCGTCGCCCCGACAGCCGCCCGCCGACGTACACGACGGTGCCGAAGACCGCAGCCATGAAGCTCGTTGCGTAGTAGAGGGTGTTCAGGGGCACGACGCCGAGAGCGAAGCCGCTCCCGCGGCGTCGCGCGAACCAGCGGTATAGACCGGCGTTCGACGCGGTCACCGCCAGGAGTACGAGCAGCCCGACGAGGAGGGGAAGGGCCGACCTGATCCAGGCCGCCCAAGGGAGTGCGAGGAGTGTTGCGCCGACCGCGACGGTTTTGATCCGCTCCGCTCGATCGATGTTCAGGCTCGGAGGGTGGTTACCGCCGAGGAGCAGGGCCATCCACGGGACGCCGCGGTCGCGGAAGTCGGTCGTCACCACGCCGCCGAGTGTCCACGCCTTCAGGTGTCGGCACTCGAGCTCGGGGTCCAATTCGATCGGCCATCCCGATGCGCGGAGGCGGTATCCGAGCTCGATGTCCTCGATCTGCGGTCGGGGGAATCGTATCTCGTCGAAGCCGCCGGACGCCTCGAAGGCGGAACGTCGCACCGCGCCGCACCCGGCCCAGAAGGTCTCCGCCGGCCCAGCGCCGTGAAGGTGGACGTAGCGGTGGTAGAGGTTCCGGTACTGAGACACGAAACCCGTATGCTCGGGCTGATCATCGTACGCCCCGAACGCGGCCCCCAGTTCGGGCCGTTCCTCGAAGAGGGACGCGAATCGCTCGAGGGTCTGCGGCGATACACAGACGTCCGCATCGACGAAGACGACGACGTCTCGGGTGGAGCCACGCGCTCCGAGGTTCCGCGCCGCGGCCGGCCCGAGCGGCCCATCGGCGACCTGGCGCACCTCCAAGCCATGCTCCCTCGCCCACGCAGCCGAGTCATCCGTGCTCCCGTCGTCGACAATGACGAGGTCCCACCGACCCTCGGGCAGGGTCGAGGCCTCGAGCGCGGCGACACACCGCGGTAGGGTTGTGATCCCGTTGTGAACCGGAACGACGACGGTGAGGCTCAACGGCCACCTACCCCGTGGGCACGAGTTCCCGTTGTTCGAAGACCCTCGGACCCTTGGGCAGACGCTGCTCCTCGAGGTACTCGAAGTCGGTGTTCACAGCCCAGATGTCGTGCGCCTCACCCTGCATGTTCCACAGCGCCATGAGCGCCGTCAGCATCGAGTGATCGGCGTTGTTGTACTTGTGCATGCCGTTCCTGCCGACGGTGTGCAGGTTCGGTATCGGGTCGAGGTGCGCGCGGATCTCGCGAACACACTCCGCGTAATCGAAGTCGTAGATCGGGTATGCCTTCGGCATTCGGATCACGGTGCCGTCGACGATGTTCGCCCCGCGCGCCACCCCGATCTCCCCGAGCTCCTTCTTGGCGAGGTCGATGAGATCCTGATCGTCGGCGGCCCACATGCCGTCGCCTTCGAAACAGAAGTACTCCATGCCCAGACAGGTGCGACCCTCGTCCGGGACCATCGCCGGGCTCCAGTTCTTGAAGTTCTGAATCCGACCGACCTTCAGTCCGGGCGTGTGGACGTAGAGCCAGTTGTCCGGGAAGAGATCGTCGGCGTCGAGGATGAGGGCTACGACGATGAAATCTCGGTACCTCAGTCCGGCGGCGCTCTCTCGGAGCGCAGCAGAAGGCACCGGGGACAGCGACTTCGCGAGCGCGCTGAGTGGCATCGTCGAGATCACGTGATCGGCCTCGAAGGTTCGGACGCCGTCGGGCGTCCGGGCTCGCACTGACGTCACCTCACCGTCCTCGAGCGTGATCTCCTCGGCGGTGTGATGGAGAAGGACCTCGCCACCCATTTCCTCGATTCGAGCGGCGCACGTCTCCCACATCTGACCCGGCCCGAGGCGTGGGTAGCGAAACTCGTTGATCAGTGACTTCACTTTGGCCGGGCGGTGGTTGAGGGCCGCGGAGAAGAGGATGGCGCGGGGCAGGGACAGTCCTTTGATGCGCTGCGCCGCCCACTCTGCTCTGATCTCCGTGCACGGCAGTCCCCAGACCTTCTCCGTGTACGTCTTGAAGAAGATCTCGTACAGACGGCGACCGAACCGATTCGTGACCCACTGCTCGAAATTCTCTTCGTCCGGGTAGGGCCAGATGTGCCACTTGGCGTAGCTGGCCACGATCCGGAGTGAATCGATGAGCCCCAGCCCCAGGAGTGCGCTCGCGGGTTTGAGGGGATAGTCGAAGAAGCGCCCCTGGTAGTGGATTCGCGAGAGTCGTGGTACCGAGATGAACTCGTCTCCGAGGATCTCCTCCCAGAGGTCCTGGACGGGTTCGATCTTGGTGAAGAAGCGATGACCCCCGATGTCGAACCGATATCCGCGATACTCTGCGGTCTGCGAAATACCCCCGAGCGCCGACGTGCCTTCGAGCACGGTCACGTCGATCCCCAGCTGCCTCAGCCGGTACGCGGCCGTCAGTCCGGCCGGCCCGCCACCGATGACCACGACGTGGTCACCGGCACGGAGCTGACGGACGCGACGAGGCGACGCGTCGCTGTATGTAGGCTCAGCGCTCAAAGGATCAGCGGACCGGGGGGACGGTTATGTGATGGTTCTTCCTACCTACACGGTACCGCCAACGGATGCTTCAAGTCCAAAGGTCCGTTCAAGGCCCGTCCGGCCGCATGGGTGGGGTGACGGGGCCGAAGTGCCGCACGAGCAGCTCGTGGTACGTCTGGGCGCGCGCGCTCCACGTGTGTTCACGGAGGATGAAGTCGCGGGCTTCGTCGGGGTCTCCGCCTGGCCCCGCGACGGCCGCGTCGGCCATCGCCTCGAGGTCGTCCGTGGGGACGACCGTCCCGTGCCCAGACGCGAGCACGACACCGTCGTTCGGGAAGCCGGTTTCAGAGACCATCGGGAGGCCGGCTCTGAGGTAGTGGTAGATCTTCGTGCTCTCGTTGTTGTGCATGAAGATGCCCGCGGACAGGAGCACCCCGACGTCGGCGTGGTGCAGGTACGACCACGACTCCTCGAAGGACACGCTCCCCAGGTGATGCACGTACTGCGGATCCAGGTCGGTGACGCGCCCGCTCCCCAGCAGATAGAGCCGGCCCCCGCGTTCCCCGAGGAGTCGCCCGAGCTCGTTGAGCTTGCGGACCAATACCCGATTCGCCTCGGGCTGAGTCGCGCGGTTGTAGATGTTGCCGGCGAAGATGCACCGGAGGCCCTCTTGGGCCGGGAACGGGTCGGGACCGGGCGGTGGGATGTCGGTGGGAGCGGCCCCGGGAACGAGGAGAATCTCGGCCGGTTTATCGTGCATCTCTCGCCACAACGCTTCGGCAGGGTCCGTGAGCACCGTCACATAGCGACTGGCCGCCGCCACCGCCCGCTGGGTTCGGAAGAGCCGCTCGCGGATCCGGCCGTAGAAGAGGATGCCGTCGCGGTCTTCGTCTGCGACGACCGACCCGAGCTTCGTGATGAGGAAGGGGTGTTCGGATCCGCCGTACCGGCGGAGCGTCTCGAAGCCCTGGTGGAAGAGCACCTTCACGACGTCGTACTGTCCCCATCGGACGCTAGAGAGTGGGACCCTGCGCAAGCGTGGCCCCATGGGGACGACGGGCCTTCGGAGCCTCCACTTGTACTCGGCCGTCGCCATGTCCACGTGGTGGCCGAGCGCCGCGAGCTCCTCCGAGATCTTGAACCAACGGATGTACGACATGTCGCCGATATCGGCGATGCGCCGCGCCGTGTTGTACACGGTGACGACCCTAGCCATGGACGGCACCGAGGAGCACGTCTTCGTAGGCGCGGACCGTGCGCCCGACGGAGAGCTCGGCCACCCGAGACAACCCGGTGTCCCGGAGGGCGCCTCGGCGGTCCGGATCGCCGAATAGGCGGCTGAGCGCCGCCCCGAGTGCCGGCGCGTCGTCGGGGGGGACGAGGACGCCGCACGCGCCGCCGTGCAGGTACTCGCGCACGCCCGGTGCGCAGTCGGCCGCCACGACGGGTACGCCGAGCGCGAGCGCCTCGCCGATGACATTCGGGAACGCCTCCGTGCGGGAAGGCACGGCCACGACGGTCGCTTGGGCCATGTATCCCCATGGATTCTGCACCTGGCCGACCATGTGCAGTCGATCGGAGAGCCCAAGGCGAGCCCCGAGCTGTTCGAGCTCGGTCTTCTCCGGTCCGTCCCCCACGAGGACGACCGTCGGACGGGCCCGTGGGTCCATGCGCGCGACGGCCTCGAGGAGGAGATCGAAGCCCTTGAGGCGCTCCATCCGTCCAACGCCCACGACGACCGGGCGGCCTCCGTCGTCCACCGTCGGCCCCTTCGTGGACTGCCGGCGAATGTGCTCGGCGTCGATGGCGTTCGGGATGACGTGCAGTCGCTCTTCCCGTAGGGGAGCGTGTGCGCGGAGCTCGTCGGCGACCCCATCGGCGACGGTGATGACTGCACCCGCCGTCGGAAAGACGTGCCGGACGAAGTCGCGCATGATCCGCCGCGATACCGGGTCTGGGAAGAGGTAGCGCTCCGACTGGATCATCATCGAGTGGACGTTGAAGACGAGCTGGAGGTCGGGACACCAGAGCCTCTTCGTGAGATACGCCACGATGTGGGCTCGCAGGAGGAATGAGCTGACGAGGGAGGCGCCCGTCGCTCGAACGACGTCGCGGAGGTGCCATGCCTCCACCAGGATCCGCCACTGAGCGGCGCGCACTGCCGCCCCTGTGGCCTGGCCTCGCCCGGGTGCCATCGGCGCGGAGCCGAGGGCGAGATCGTAGATCGCGCGTCCGTCGCTCAACTCGTCGGCGAGCGGGCCGGACGCGTCGAGGAGTGCCCCGATCGGGTCGAGCGTCTCTGCGTGGTTGAGATACTGCACGAAGACCCGCTCCGCCCCGCCCACATGGAGGTTTCGTCCCAAGTAGATCACGCTCGGGTGGTCCGGCAGCATCGAAGCTCCGTGGAGGTGGCGACCGCCTGTGCGGCCATTCATGTTTGAACGATGGCTCGTGACCCGCGCTCACGGCCATAGTTCGCCGCGACCTGCGAACCCGTCGAGCCGACTCTCGCGGAGCGCTTCTCCCAGAATGATCCGAGTCTCTGCACCCGTGGTGACATCCGTCGACGGCCCCTCCGCGGGTTGGCGTGTGACGGTGCGGTACAGCCCGACGCCCGGTGACCCGGGCGAGGAGTTGTGGTTCGAAGGGGCAGGCGGATTGGACGACGTCGACCCCACGGGGACCCCATGGGCCGTCGCACTGGCGCCCTTGGCGTTCCACACGGGGCGGGGGCTTCGGCTCGATGCGCCGGTGGACGACCGGGTCGCGAAGGGAATCGCCTCGGTGACAGAGATCTGGTCCCGATGGTACGGGGGCCGTGGTGCGGTCGACGTCGACGCGCCCCCCCTGGCCCGGGCTACGGACGCGCCGATCGGGTCGGGGACCGACGAACGCAGGGCCGCCTTCTTCAGTGGCGGGGTCGACTCCTTGTGGACCGCCCTCGCACACCGAGACCGAGCGGGTGCGTTGCGTGATCTCGTGACGGTGCACGGCTTCGACATCCCGCTCTCGGAGGGTCCGGCCTTCGAGCGCATGATCGATCGGTTCACTCCGTGGGCTGCGTCGTGGGGAGCCCGAGTCGTGCCCATCCGAACCAACTATCGGGAGGCGGCGACCGGTCGCGTGCCGTGGGGGGAAGTCGCACACGGGAGTGCGTTGATCGCCGCGGGGCTCGTTCTCGCGCCCCGGTACGATCGGCTCTTGATCGCCGCGACGGGCGGTGAGCGGGACCCTCACCCGTGGGGCTCTCACGTGGAGACGGACGCGCACCTCGGCAGCTCTCGGACTCGTGTCGAGCACCACGGCGCCGATGCGACGCGATGGCAAAAGGTGCGGCGCATCGCCGAAGACGAGGACGCGCTCTCGATCCTCCGGGTGTGTTGGCGCTCCGGAACCGATCTCAACTGCGGCCGGTGCTCGAAGTGTCTGCGGACGATGGCGCTCTTGGATTTGTGGGGTGCTCTGGAGCGCGCTCCCACCTTCCCGGACTACGTGTCCCTCGAGGAGCTGACCCGCGTGCACGTCGCCGAGTCGTGGGACGTCCGCGAGTTCAGTGACCTCGAGCAACAGGGCATGGCGCAGGGTCGGCCGGACCTCGCGCGGGCTGCTCGGCGCGCGATGCTTCGCACGCAGCGACGGGAGCGTGCCCTGTCGGCGGCGGCGTTCTTTTCGAGGACGCCGGGGCTTCGCACCGTATCGCGCCTTCTGCAGGCGCGGGTACGGGCGGGGTGGATCGCGTGAGGAGCCGATGGCCCGCGGAAGAGGGCCTCAACGAGCTTCAGGCTCGTCTGCGCGCGACGGTCGCGGCGGCGCTACCGCCTCCGCCTTCCCGGTGGGGCTTCATGCCGCTCCCTCTCCACGGAAACGTCGGGGAGAGCGCGATGGTGCTCGGCGCCTTCGCGTTGTTGGAGTCGATGGGCTGGCCGGCGCCGACGGTCATCTCCGACATCGAGACCTTCGACCCCCGTTCGATCGAACGACGGCTCGGACGCGGGCCGATCGTCATCGGTGGCGGCGGCAACTTCGGGGACCTCTGGCCGCGGGAGCACGCGATTCGGCTACGGATCCTCCGAGAACTTCCGGACAATCCCGTGATCCAGCTTCCCCAATCGGTCTACTTCGGAAGGGAAGAGTCGAGGGCGGAGACGGCGGAGGCCCTTACCGGTCGTGCGGGAGTGACTCTGTTCATTCGGGACGCACGAAGTGTGGCGACCGTCGAGGGTTTGTTTCCCGGCGCGGCGCCGATCCTATGCCCGGACGTCGCCTTCGCCCTCGGTCTACTCGATCGTGGCGAGGCCACGACGGATACCGTTCGGTTGATCCGCCACGACCACGAATCGCGCTTCGGCCCGGAGTCGGACGAAGCGACGACCGGGGTGGACTGGGTCGCCGAGCCATCGGCTCCTCCGATCCGGGCGGAGCGGCGGCTTCGGGACCTCGGGATCCGCTGGCCGTGGATCAGGCCCGGTACGGACCGCCTCCGGCAAGAGCTCCACAAGCCGATGGCTCGGACACGTTTGAGTCGGGGTGTCGCCCTGCTCTCGAACGGTCACCGCGTCGTGACCGACCGGATGCACGCACACATCCTCGGCCTCATGCTCGGGATCCCTCACGTGATCGTCGGGGACCGACACGGGAAGATCGAGAGCTTCATCGAAACGTGGACGACCGGACTTCCGGGCTTTCGCTTCGCCCCATCGTTGGCCGACGCGGATCGGATGCTCTCGGACGTCACCACGACGACGACCTCATGAGCGAGGGCGCGATCGAGGTGTCGGTCGTCGTGTGCACCCGGAATCGATCGGCGCGGCTCCGGGCGACGCTGGACAGCCTGTCGGCGCAGGCCTCGGACGGCATCCGGTGGGAGGTGGTCGTCGTCGACAACGGCTCCGACGACGGGACGGCCGACGTCGTGGCGGACTTCGAGTCCGATCTGCCGATCCGCTGCGTACCGGAGCCGGAGCTCGGCCTTTCCCATGCTCGAAATCGAGGCGTTCACGAAGCCCGCGGGGGGACGATCGTCTGGATCGACGACGACGTCATCCTCTCGGCCGGTTGGCTCTCCGCGTGGGTCGACGGAATTCGAGCGTATCCGGACGCCGCGTTCTTCGGTGGCGGGATCGAGGTTCACTTCGAGGCCGCACCACCGCCGTGGATCGACGCAGGATGGCGTTGGTTCGGATCTCTCTTCGCGGAGCGACACGTCCCCGAGCCGGGCGCGCGGGTCCAGGCCGACTACTTGCCGTTCGGGGCCAACTACGCGGTCCGAACGGCCGCGCAGCGACGTGTCCCGTACGATCCCGCACTGGGGCGCCGGGGGGGGCAGGTCGCCGGAGGTGAAGAGACCACCCTCCTCGCCGATCTCCTGGATCGGGGGCTGGAGGGGCGGTGGGTGGCGGGGTCGGAGCTCCACCACGTCATCGGGCCCGAGCGCGTCACCCTCGAACGATTGCATACGCAGATCCGCGAGAACGCCCGCCTCCTCGCCGATCCCCCACGCGGGTCGTCCGGCGATCCACTCTCGGCGGCGCAGATCCGTCGGCGATGGATCCGTAGCGCCGTCGTACATGGGATCCGTCGGCGGACGAGCGGTCCGGAGCGTTGGGTGAACTCCTTCGTGGAGGCCGCGGTCTGGCGGGGTCACCTCGATCGGGTCGAGGCCGCGGGCCGAGGACAGGACGTCTAGCCGTACCGCTCGAGCCAGAGGGCCAGACCGACGAGCAGCTTAGGGCCCTGGTGTGCCGCGAAGTCCACCCGCGTCAGAGGGCCACCCGGCGGGGGCAGGTAGGCGTCGAGGGCGGCGGGTTCGACGACGTCGTGGAGTCTCGTCCGCAGCGGCTCGGCCCGCTCACGGAGTGCGGACCACCCGGGATTGAAGAAGTCGGTGTTCCGCCACACGAAGCGCCGATCTCCCCGCCACGCGACCGGACCAGGGCGCCTCGCTCGTCCGAAGAGCCGGTCGCGCATCTGGTCGACCATCGACGGCGTCAGTGGGGTACCGGGTGACGCGTTCTCGACCGTGTGGGCGATCGTGGCCATATCCGGGTAGTAGCGTCGGAGCATACGATCTTGGCCCTGACGCGCCCCGAAGTGCCGACTGTCCAGCTGCGCAGCCACCCGGATCAACGCGCGGTCGAGCACCGGTACGATCGGCCACGTGTATCGGGAGATCGGTTGGAGCACCATGCCGACCTGGAAGCGGACGAAGTGGTCGAGTACCCACCGCCACACCCGGTGGACGGTGGGTAGTGCCAGGTAGGCGTGGTGCATCGTCTCGTCGGCCCACGCGACGCCCTCGCCGACGGCGGGATCCTTCAGGCTCTCGAGTACTCCGTCCGACACGCCGAACCGACGCTCGAACGGGCGGGCGAATTCCCACGGGATGTCCATCCCGAACTCCGACACACCGGTCGGCCGGAGCATACCCCCGACGATTACGTCGTGGACGTGGCCCGTAACGGACCGTTCGGGGAGTTCGTCGAGCGCCGTCCCTGCGCCGCGCCACCAGCACTGTGAGGCGCCCGTCCCGAAGTGATCGAGCTCCAGATG
The DNA here is from genome assembly GCA_039030015.1 of Gemmatimonadota bacterium. Lineage (GTDB taxonomy): Bacteria > Gemmatimonadota > Gemmatimonadetes > Longimicrobiales > Gaopeijiaceae > UBA2589. The sequence continues at coordinate 78,097 of JBCCEZ010000014.1, forward strand.
GCGATCCATCCCGGCGACGAAGGCGTCCTCCGGGAGCGGCGCGATGCTGTGCCGCTGTTCGAGCCGCTCGGCCACGCGCGCCGCGAGGGTGGCGTCGTGGTCGGCAGGCTGCCCCACCGTGCGTGCATGAACCGTTCGCCCGAGTTGGGCGAGTCGGCCTGCCAAGGTGCGCGAATCCCGTCCTCCGGTGAGGAGCAGCCCAACCTCCCCCGATGGGGGAAGCTGCGCATCAAGCGCCTGGGTGAAGGCTTCGTGGAGCAATGCGTCCTGCTCCTCGACGGGCTTCGACGCCAGGACTTCCTCGGCAGGCCACACGAAGACCGACTCCTCGCGGGCCTCCGTCGGCGTCAGCACGAGCGCGTGTCCCGAGCGCACCCGTCGAACGCCGGGGATGATCAGACGGCCGCCGACCGGGCCGTGGAACTCCAGCAGGCCCGCGAGGCCCTGTGGGTCGAGCGACCCGTCGACTCCGAGGGGGATCGAGGACGCGTAGAGGGGAGACCCCGTGCCTCGGTACACCGGGAAGAGGCCGAGCACGTCGCTCAGGACGACGGCCCGTTCGCCATCGCAGACGATCGCGAGGAAGTACCCGTCGAGCGCCCACGATTCGGGGTCGGTCGAGGCGAGGACACGTCGGGCAACGGCCTCCGCGTCCAAGCTTCCTCGGGCACCGTCGACGGCGTCGCCGATCACGAGTGCCCCCGCGTCACCCTCCTGCCACGTCGACCGTGGGGCTCGTGCGCCGACCGACCAGTGGACATCCCACGGGCCGACGGGGAGGCGGCCGGTCGACAGCTCCGACCCGGTAGCGAGACCCGTCCATTCGGCCTCTAGGATGGTCCCGGCTGCCCCACGCTCGGTGAGGAGGAAGTTCGCCACTCAAGGACTCCGATACGTATCGAAGTGCCGCCCACCGGTTGCGTCGGTTTCAGCTTGAACCGAATATTTCATCTCGGTCCCCCCTGATTCAGGAGTACGATCATGTATCAAGGACCTGGTGGCGGCCCTTCGTTCTAGGCTGCCTTAGACTCGCGCCTGCTGACCTCGCGTCAGCAGGCGCGTCTTTTTTTGCCCCTCTGTCTGGGGCGAGTCCTGGCGCGTCCAGCTCGCGTCGGATCGGTTACCCGCGCGGCCGCATGAGATCGACGAAGCCCGGGTGATCCTTCACCTTCGTGAAGTCTCGATCCAGGAACATCGGGGCCTGGAGGCCTTCCCGCAGCGCCCGGGCGAACAGCGACACCGAGCGCTCCGGGTCGTCCATGATCGCGGCGATCCGAGCTTGCTGGAGTGTGTACGAGGGGCGGGTGAAGGGGACGTTCAGGTCGTCGAGTGCTGCGCTCGCGTCCCGTGCCTCGTCCCATCGCCCCAACCAGGCCAAGAGGACCGCACGTCGGGCCTTGTAGACGTCGCGCTCACCGAACTCCGTGACCAGAGCCTCGAGCGCCTCGTACGACTCGTCGTATCGCGAGAGTCGGTGGAGGATCGCCTGTCTGCTCTCGAGGAGGCTGCGTCGACCGTACTCCTGTGCGTTGGATGCGAGCTCGCCCTCGAGCCAGTCCAGCGCCATCTGGAGAACCTCTTGTTCTTCCTCGACGTAGTCGTGCCCCTCGAGTGACGTGGCGATCGACGACATCACGAACGCCGGCGTGCGATCGGTGCCCGGATGGTTGGGCGCGTTGCGTGCGATGTCGATCGCTTCGTCGACGCGATCGAGGCCGATCAACGCCCGTGCCTCGATCGTCGGAGCGAGTGCGAACTCAGGGAAGTTCCGCTGTGCCTGCTGGGCCGCTTCGAGTTCCTCCGCGTACTCGCCTAGGACATGCAACGCCTGGGCGCGGATGTTCCAATAGTGGAACCACCCACGCATCGGGCCTCGTCCGGGCTCGAGTCGATCGAGAAAATCGATGGCCTCACGCGGTCGGTTGTTGATGACCGCCAGCCAAGCGGCGTTGTACGACGCCTTCGACCCGGGCGCGATGTCTGCCGCCTCGCGGATCGCGTCCAGCGCTTCGGGGCGGTCGAGGTCGAACTGAGCCTCGAGATGGCGCACCCACGCGCGGTGGAAGGGAGAGAGCCCGGGTGCGTACGTCGCTAGGAGGTCGACGACCGAGTCCGCCGCTTCGTTTTGGCCGAGATTCGAACGCCCGAAGGACTCGTAGAGCAGAGGGAGCGCGAAGGTCGAGTCGAGCATCCGTGCGTCTTCGAAGTACGAGACGGACTCGGCCCAGTCCGATCGCGTGTACGCGTCCATGCCCCGGCTGAACGCCTGATAGGCCTCGTAGTCCGGTGGGCTCTCGGCCTGCGCTGCGTGACCCTCGAGACGTTCCTCGAGGCTGAGGGCGAGTGATCCCATCACACGGCTGCGCAGCAGTTCGAGGCCGGGGGCCGGTTCCGACCTGGGCACGATGATCGGCTCCAACTGATCCAGCGCAGCCCCCGATGAGGCGTTGGTGATCTGCATCTGGATGTGCACGTCTTCGCCGAACAGGTAGTAGCTCCCCGAGACGACGGTGCCGGCACCGGTCTCCTCCGCGAGTGCCCGGAGCGGGTCGATGAGGCGTCCGTCCGCCATGGCTTCGTCGGTGAGCCCCTGGACGTAGCGCGCCGCCTGGATCGCCATCGGTGACGGGACGACGTCGACGACACCGGTTCGGTGCAGGCCTTCCGTGATCCAGTCCGACCCCATCCGCCCGAGCGCGTCGAGTGTCGGGTCGGTCGTCTCATTGGTCAGCGGAGCAACGACGACGCGGCTCCGGTGGAGTGTGATGTCCTCCGGCTCAGCCGTGTCTGCCTCCGCGACCTCCCCCTCCGGCTGGAAGGTGGCGGTGGTCCACATCGTCCCACCGATCGAGGCTACGAAGAGGAGCGCGAGGGTGGCGATCTCGCCGACCGTCGCCTTCTGTCGACCCTTCTCTCCGTGGTTCCACCCGATGACCACCGCGGCCGCGATAGCCGCGGCGTACCAGACGAGCCCCACCCGGTACGCGACCTCGGGCAGGATCCCCTGCTCGATGAACGAGCCCACCGCCTCCAGGAGCACCCATCCGCCCGCCACGGCAGACAGGATGATCTGGAAGAGCCGACGGTCTTTCAGCTCTTGAAAGAACTGCATGACTGGGGAGGGAAAAAGGTTCGAACCTAAAGGAAATGAGCGGGTTTCCGGTGGTTGTCAACTACGATGAGCATACCCCCAAACGGGCCCGTAGGGTACATCGTGCGAGGCCTTTCCGGGCGTTGTGTACGCCGTCTGTGCATTGCGTCGGACCAGGCACCGCAGCACCGTCGTCGGGCCGCCTACAGAACGTCGTTCGCCAGACCTACGAGACGGAGCGCCCTTGATTGCTGGACCACGGCTCGCGCGAGTCGGACCCTCGTCCGTGCGGGTACGGTGCGTCTCCCTCCGAGGGCTTTCGTGAAGCTCTTGGGTGAGATGCGAAGGCTGTACGGTGGCTGGAGTGTGCGACGCCGGTACCGAAGCGAGATCGATCTTCTCGCTGGACGACCGATCGGCGCCGCGGACCGCCCGAGCGCGGTGCTCCACACGGTGGAGCGGGCCGCATCCCGCTTCGTGACGAGAACGCTCGGGCAACTCGCGAAGGGGGAAGGCCTCGTCCCGATCGACCTCGATTCGTACCACTACGAGATCGGTGAGATCAGGGACTGGATCGCGGGGGGGCGTGGAGGGGCCGACCACGTGCTCGACACCGCGGGGTGCTTCTTCGGCCCCTTTCGCACATCGAGCGCCAACGTACTCGCGTTGCGTCATCGCGGGGTGCTCGTCGTGCGTGATCCGCGAGACGTGCTGGTCTCTCTGCATCACAACTACGGCTGGGAGCCTCGGGACCCGATCGCTGGCGATGCCAAGGCACGGGCCGCGGTGCGAAGTCAGATGGACGCAACACGGCAGATCGAACTCGACGACTTCGTCCTCGACATGGCGACGGAATCACACGTGCGAGACACCTTCGAGGCGTACGGCTCGGGCTTGCTCGACGCTCCGCACGTCCTGTGCGTCACGTACGAGGAGATGGTCGCGGACTTCACCACGTGGCTCGACCGGATCGTCCGCCACTTGGAGTGGTCTCCCGATGCGGTGTTGCTCGACCAGGCGATCGCTTCGGCGAGCTTCGCCCCGAGGCCGGGCGCGGTTCAGGGCCGTCGGGAGGTGCTGCCCGGCGGCTACGCCCGGACGTTAAGGCCGGACACGATCGACGCCCTCGATCGAGAGCTCGGTCCGCTGCTCCGAACGCTGGGGTACTCGGCGTGACCGATCCACGAGCGTCGGCCGGCCGTCTGCCTCCGCCGACGTGGGAAGCGTTGGACGACTGGTTGGGAAGCGTCCGGGAGCGTGCGCTAGCATCCCCGGCCGGGGGCGAAGCGGCCGCGTCCGACCCCGAGGTCACGATCTCGATGCCGGCTCGCAACACGGCGCCGATGATCGGCGTCGCGCTTCGGTCCGTGCTCGATCAGTCCGGTCCTTCCGTCGAGGTCATCGTCGTGGACGACGGGTCCGACGATGAGACGGCCACGGTGGCGGAAGGCACCGGTGACCCCAGAGTCCAGGTGATTCGTCTCGAGCGGTCCCGCGGTATCGGTGCGGGACACAACCTCGTGACCCGTCACGCCCGCGGGCGGTTCATCGTCCATGTCGACTCGGACGACGTCGTCCTCCCGGGGGGCATCGAGGGTGCAGTCGCTCCGCTCCGAGCGCGTCCCGAGCTCGTCCACACGTACTCGGACTTCTTCGACCTCGCCGTCGACGGCTCGATCGACGAGGCGTCGTATCACGAACAACTCGGACGCTTCGATCGACGGTATCAGTCGGGCGTGGACGTGCGTCGTGAGCTCCTCGTGCACGGCATGGTGGCGAACCACCTACGCGCGTACCGGAAGAGCGCGTTGGAGGAGGTCGGTGGCTTCGGGGAGACGCTGGTGCACGGGGAGGAC
>JBCCEZ010000015.1:0-80104 GCA_039030015.1 Gemmatimonadota bacterium
CCGGCCAAAAAGGCTCGGTTTCTACACGCAAATCTACACGTGATTTGGAGGCCACATCGTGACCACCCCAGCAACCCGCGTGGTTAAGCGGGATCCTACATTGGCCCGGATGGATTCGAACCATCATCGCCGGTTCCAAAGACCGGTGTCTTGCCCTTAGACGACGGGCCACACGCGCGACGCAGCCGAGAAGTGCTCCTTCGGTTGGTCACGATGATCCGTGCGAAGTGTGTCGAAGCCGGGAAGCGGGTTCAAGGCTTGAGGCGCACCTCGGGAGCGGCGGACCGGGTCGAAACGCTCGAGAACGTCCATCCCGTTTCCGATGAGAGCGCGGACGCGACGCGATCCGCCTCGTCGGCCGATTCCGCGAGGCCGAAACAGGCGCCCCCACTTCCGGACAGGAGGACCGGACCGGAGAGTTCGCGGCGGAGTCGTTCGAGTGCCTCCGCTACCACCGGATGCGCGTCCGCCACCGGAGCCATGAAATCGTTCTCGACCATGGCGTCGATGCTCGCCCACGACGCGAAGTCTTGAAGCGCCAAGGCTCGCGGACCGCCGTGAGGATCGTCGCGATCGCGAGAATCGGACAGCGTCGCGTACGCGGGTCCGGTCGCGACGTGGACCGGAGGCAGGGCAAGCACGACGGGCCTCGAGGTGAGGGGACGCAGCGGCGTGAGTTCTTCACCCCGGCCCCGGCCCAGCGCGAGCGCGGTGGGTGTGAGAAAGAAGGGGACGTCGGAGCCGAGCTCGGTCCCGATCTCCCACAACTCCTCGTCGGAGCCGACTCCCGTCCGCGCTCGAAGGCAACGCAACACTGCCGCAGCGTCGGAGGACCCACCACCCAGTCCGGCGCCGGTGGGGATCCGCTTCGTGAGCTCGATGTGAACCGATTCGTCGAGACCGAAGCAGTCCAGGAAGGCGTGAGCCGCCCGCACCGCCAGATTCTCCTCGGCTGGACCAACGTCTCCACCGGTCACGCGAACCGATACCGCGCCCACCCTCTCGAGTCGTGAGGTCTCTGTACCGGCTGTTCCTGGAGTCCGAGCCTCAACGGCATCCACCCCGACGGTCAGCGCCACGTCGTCGTCGAGGGTGAGACTCTGGAAGAGCGTCTCGAGCTCGCGGAAGCCGTCCGGGCGGCGATACAGAACCCGAAGGAAGAGGTTGACCTTGGCCGGGGCCGCGGTGGACGCCCGCCCGGTGGTCACGACGCTCCTGCGGGGGCGGTCGAACCGTCGGCCGAATCCGACTCATCCGGATCCGGGCCTCCACCCGAACCCATGTCGCCGAGCGAGAGGCCGAGCTTGCCGGCGTACCAGAGCCCGATCGCGGTGATCGGAATCCAACCACCGAAGTGGTACGCGAAGGCGAAGGCCAACGCCTGAGGATCACTCACGCCGTAGACCGTCGACAGCGCGAAGCTGGCGCCCGCATGGAACGTCCCGACGAAACCGGGGGCCGAGGGCACGGCGACCGCAAAACCGACCACGGCTTCGGTGAAGATCGCCGAGATGAAGCCGGTATCAATCCCGAAGGCGAGCATGCCGAGCCAAAACGAGAGCCCGTGCCAGGTCCAGAATGCGAGGGTCCAGGCGAAGCCGAGAACGAGAAGCTTCGGGTCGCGCATGATCGCGATGGCGTCGAGGATGCCCGTCAGGGCACTCATCACCTTCCCCGCCATCACCTCGGGCATCAGTCGGGTCACCTGCTCGGCGATCCAGACGAATTGTTTGGGGAGCGCCGCCATCACCACGAGGACGGTGAGAATCCCGAGGACGAGTCCGATCGCCAGATTGAACATGGCGAGCCCTAGCCCCTGCGAGAGCGCTTCGGCCTCCGGGAAGCCGGGTGTGAAGACTGGGATGACGAGGAAGAGAAGAAGGACGACCCCATCCATGAAGCGCTCGACGACGAGGCTCCCGAAGGCGGCAGGCGCCGTCACCGCTTCCATCCGGCTGAAGGCGTACGCCCGGGCGACCTCCCCGAGGCGCGCCGGGAGCACGTTGTTCACCATGAACCCGATCGAGACGCCGGCGAATCGCGACCGCAGTCGAGTATTCGGGTCCACCGGAGCGAGCAGCACCTTCCAGCGTAGCGCTCGGATGAAGAAGCCGAAGGTCGCTACGAAAACGGATGCCGCGAGGAGCAGGAGGTTTCCCGTCGCGACCTGAGCGAGGACCTCCCGGAAGTCCACGTCCCGCAGCACGTACCACAGGGCCACGACCGTAATGGAGACTCCGATGAGGGCCTTCGCCCAACGCTTCATCCGCGCGCTCGGTGCATGATCGCCGCCATGTCCCTCACCGCGGCTTCCATTCCGGTGAAGACGGCCCGCGACACGATGGAGTGACCGATGTTCAACTCCTCGATCGCTTCGATCGCGGCGACGGGTCCGACGTTCTCATAGGTCAGGCCGTGGCCGGCGTGCACGGCGAGGCCGAGGGATCGCCCGAGATCGGCCGCGTGCGCGAGCCGGGCCCGCTGGCACTCTCTCGCTCCTCGCCTTCGGTATTGGCGTATTCGCCGGTATGCAGCTCGACCGCGTCGACCCCCATCTCCTGCGAGATGCGTAGCGCCTCTTCATCGGGATCGATGAAGAGCGCGGTGCGGATACCCGCCTCCTCGAGCCGACGCACGGCCGCCGCCGTGGCCTCGAGTTGAGCACCGTCCAGCGCAAGCCCGCCTTCAGTCGTGATCTCCTCTCTCTTCTCGGGAACCACGGTCGCCTGATACGGACGCCACTCACACGCCAATTCGAGGATCTCGGAGGTTGCGGCGAGCTCGAGGTTCACGACCGTACGCGCCGTCTCCATGAGGACCCGGACGTCCCGATCCTGAATGTGCCGGCGATCTTCGCGGAGGTGGACGGTGATCCCTTCTGCCCCGCCCAACTCGGCAAGGACGGCCGCGCGGACCGGATCGGGTTCATCCGTCATCCGTGCCTGACGCACCGTCGCGACATGGTCGATGTTCACGTACAGCCTCATCCGTCACCTCCGCCCGCTTCAGACAGCACGGGCCGTGTATAGCGATCGAAGAGATCGTCGAGTTCACCCCGGGTGTCGGGGTCCATGCCCTCGGAGAGCCGCACGAGCTCCGACCCGACGAGGGCGTACAAACGTTGGTCTTCCGGGTCGAGTGCACGGAGGTGTAGCGATACCGTCTCCACGTCACCTCGAGCGACGGGCCCGCGGAGCGACTCCGCCGTACCTCGCTCCTCGACACTCGCCAGCGTGCTCCGAACGAGTGGGAGCAGCGACTCGACCGCTTGATCGTGGTCTACCCCCGCGCGGACCAGAAGGCGTGCGCATTGGTCGAGAATCGGAAGGATCGTGGTGCTCGCCAACACGACGGCGGCGTGGTACAGCGCTCGGCGACCCGCCGGAACCTCGATCAGAGACATCCCCATCGCGTCGGCGAGGGCCCCGGCCACGCGCGTCGCCATCGGTCCGCCGGTGAGCGCGAGCGAGGCGCCGGGAAGCCGATCGGCCCCGGTCAGCGGATGAGTGACGGCAAGGAGCGGATGCAGCGTGCCCACCGCGTAGCCTGCGTGATACAGCGGCTCTAGTACGTCCGAGGGGAGCGCGCCCGAGAGATGGAAGGCCGCACAGCCCTCGGGTGCCGGCCCCTGAGCGGCGAAGGCATGAGCCACTTCCGGAATCGTCGTCTCGGGGACCGCGAGGATCAGTGCGGCCGTTCTTCCGTCGAGGGGCGCCGCGCCGTAGACGTACTCCGCGCTCCCTTGAGCGAAGAGGGGATGGCCCGGAGGATCGGGATGTCGACCGTACACGGTGATGGACCCCACGACCCCGGAGTCCCACAAGCCCTGGGCGAGGGTCAGACCCATGCGGCCCGGTCCGACGATCGCCACGGAGCGCAACGTCACGCGACCTCCTCGACCTGAACACCCTCGCGGCCGCGCATTCGCCCGAGCAAGGTCGGAGAGAGGCGCGCCGTCAGTGATACGGTCATCGCCTCGTCCGCTCGATCGGTGACCTCGCCCTCCCGGTATACCGTCGCGATCGCTTCACCATCTGAGACCGGGATGTGCAGGACCACCGTAGCCAACCGGCTCCTAGCCCGGGTGCACAGCGTTTCCCTGAGGCGTTCGAGGGTGTCCGGCTCGTGCGCGGAGACGAAGACTGCGGGGGTCGGCTCCAACGCTCGGATCCGAGCCTTCAACGCATTCTCTTCGTCGTGGGTGATCTGGTCCGTCTTGTTGAAGACCAGAACTTTGTCGCGGCGCTCGAGATCGAGGTCGCCCAACACGTCGAGCACCACCGCTCGCTGCTCCTCCCAATCCGCGTGAGAGGCATCGATCACGTGGAGGAGCACATCTGCCTCTCGGGCCTCCTCCAACGTAGAACGGAAGGACGCTACGAGATGGTGCGGCAGCTTCCGGATGAAGCCGACCGTATCCGTAAGGAGCGCCTCGTAGCCCGCCCCCAACTCGACGCTCCGCGTCGCCGAGTCGAGCGTGGCGAAGAGTCGGTCTTCGACGAAGACGTCCGCCCCCGACATGGCCCGCAGAAGCGACGATTTGCCGGCGTTGGTGTAGCCGACCAGCGAGACCTTGAACGCTCCGTCCCGAGCCTTCCTTTGCACGGCACGGGCCTTCTCCACCGCCTTCAGCTTCCTGCGGAGGTCCCCGATGCGCGTCCCGATCAGGCGCCGATCCGTCTCGAGCTGGGTTTCACCCGGACCTCGCAGTCCGATCCCGCCTCGGATACGCGACAGGTGACTCCACATCCGGCGGAGGCGCGGCAAGAGGTACTGCAGCTGGGCAAGCTCCACCTGCATCCGAGCCTCCTTGGATCGAGCTCGGGTCGCGAAGATGTCGAGAATCAGCTCGGAGCGGTCCATGACCCGAACGCCGAGAAGCTGCTCGAGGTTCTTCCCCTGAGCTGGCGATAGCTCTTCATCGAAGATGACGAGGTTGGCCTCGACCGACTCGACGAGGTCGGCCAGCTCCCGCGCCTTCCCCTCCCCCACGTAGAACCGAGGGTGGGGGGAGCCGACACGTTGCGTGAGGGTGCCCACGACCTCGCCTCCTGCGGTGTCGGTCAAGCGCGCCAACTCCGCGAGGTATTCGTGCGCCAACTCGGGCGTCATGGCGCGATCGGGCGCCCCGACGAGGACCGCCCGGTCCACGGGGGTCTTCAGGTCGATCAGTTGCGTCGGGATCCTTCACCTCCGGCCGCCTTCGGCCGCTTCCCCACCTCGTGGTACGACACAACGATACAGCAGAAGTTGGGCCCCAAGTAGGCCCTTAGTCGTCGTGCGGAGTCGGCCCGTCCGAGGCGCGTTCGCGCGCTTCCGTCCGACGCGCGGCCCACCAAGCCAATCGCTCGGACACGGTCTTCTCGAAGCCGAAACGTCCCGGCTCGTAGAAGCGTTCCCCGGCGACGGCATCCGGCAGGTAACGCTGGTCGGAGACTCCGTCGGGCTCGTTGGGATCGTACGCGTAGCCGGCGCCGTACCCGAGGTCCTTCATGAGTTGAGTCGGCGCGTTGCGGATGTGCAGCGGAACCGGCGCGGCGGGCGTATTCCGAGCGGCTCGCAGGGCGGCCTTCCACGCACCGTAGGCCTGATTGGACTTCGGAGCCGTCGCGAGGTAGAGCGTGGCCTCCGCGAGCGCCAACTCTCCCTCAGGAGAGCCGAGGAAGTGATATGCGTCCCGAGCCGCCACGACGATGCCGAGAGCAGCCGGATCGGCCAACCCGATGTCCTCGGACGCCATCCGGACGAGTCGTCGCGCGATGTACAGAGGGTCTTCCCCCCCGTCGATCATCCGGGCCAGCCAGTAGAGCGCCCCATCCGGGTCACTGCCCCGAACGGCCTTGTGGAGGGCTGAGATGAGGTTGTAGTGCTCCTCCCCACTCTTGTCGTACGAGGCGAAGCGGTGCTGGAGCGCTTCTCGGGCTGTCTGGAGCTCGATCGTCGATCCTCCCTTGGCCAATTGCGCCGCCCCCTCCAGCACACCGAGTGCCCGACGCGCGTCTCCGTCCGAGGCGACCGAGATGAAGTCGAGGGATTCGTCGCTGGCCACGACCTCCGACTCCCCGAGGCCGCGGTCCGCGGCCAACGCCTCGTCGAGGATCCCCCGGATCTCGTCGGGCGACAGAGGTTCGAGGACGTAGACCGGCGCCCGCGACAGGAGTGGGCGAACGATTTCGAAGGACGGATTCTCGGTCGTCGCTCCGACGAGAATGATCGTCCCCGCCTCGACGTGCGGCAGAAACGCGTCTTGCTGAGCCTTGTTGAAGCGGTGGATCTCGTCACAGAAGAGGATCGTCTTTCTACCGGACGCCTGGAGCCGAGCACCGGCCTCCTTGATGATCTCGCGGACGCGAGCCACACCTTCGGTCACCGCGGAGAACGACACGAAGGTGATCCCCGTCGCAGACGCGATCAGCCGCGCGAGGGTCGTCTTCCCACTTCCCGGTGGTCCCCAGAGGATCATGCTCCCGACGTGACCCGACTCCAGCATCGCTCGGATCGCCCGCCCTTCTCCGAGGAGGTGTCCCTGACCCCGGAACTCGGCCAAGCTCCGCGGGCGCATGCGGGCTGCCAGCGGCGCCCCCGGGTCGACGACGGCCGAGTCGACCTCGGACGCCTCCGGAGAGCCGAAGAGGTCGAGGCCGCTCACGCCCCCTCCAAGGTGCGGGCGATGGCCACCGCGCGCGTTCCGAGCACCGTCGCGTCGTTGCGCTCCGGATCTTCGAGCACCCACTCGAGGAGCGCCTCAAGAATCCGACCGAAGAGTGGCCCCGGTCGGAGCCCTAGACGTTTGAGTTCGCGGCCATCGATCGCCAGGTCGGAGACGGTCAACGGCGGCGCGGTGCGCAGCACGTCCTTCGCCTGCCGCCACCCCGCGACGATCTCGGCGCCGCGGGGCACGGGCCCGCGAGCGCGCGCGCGGGCCAACTCGATTCTGACGACGGGATTCAAGAGGTCCGGCCCAAACCGAGCCAGCCATACCCGGACCGACGTACTCGTGGCATCGAGCGCCGGAATCGGCGCTGCACCCGCGACGCGCGCGACCCAATCGGTGTCGCGGTTTGAGAGCCGCAGCCGCACGAGCATCGCCGCAGCTCGCGATGCTTCGACATCGCGTAACAGGGCCGCGAGGCGAAGCATCGGACGGCCCGTAGGCAGACGGGCGACGATGGCGAGCCGGTCGGCCCACCACGCCTCCCCATCGGACTGCGTCCCCCGCTCGTGGAGTTCGGCGTACAGCACCGCCAGCGCGCCGGAATCGCGGTAGTGATGGAGGGCCGCGGTCGGGTCGGGATCCGCGTCGAGGATCTTCAACAGCTCCTCGCGCACGCGCTCTGCCGAAAGGTCCGGGAGTCCACCGACGAGGTCGCACGCCGCGGCCCAGGCGGCGGCATCGATTCGGAGCCCATACTTCCCGGCGAATCGAAACGCCCGGAGGATGCGCAAATAGTCTTCCCGAAAGCGGTCTTCCGCACGCCCCACGGTCCGCAGGATCCCGCGATCGAGGTCTGCGGCGCCGTCGAAGGGATCGTGGAGGGATTGCTTCGACGCATGCCACGCGATGGCGTTGATCGTGAAGTCCCGACGGGAGAGGTCGTCGTCGATCGAATCCGCAAAGGCGACGACGGCGTGCCGTCCGTCGGTCTCCACGTCTTTTCGGAAGGTGGTGACCTCATACATCGTCCCGTCCTTCAGGACCCCGACCGTCCCGTGATCCACTCCGATCGGGACGGTTCTTCGGAAGAGGCGCTGCATCTCCTTCGGGGTCGCTCGGGTGGCGAGGTCCCAATCTCCGCCCGGAGTACCCAGGAGGGCGTCTCGTACCGCACCTCCGACGGTCCACGTCTCGAAGCCCGCCTCCTCCAACCGTTCGGTGATCCAGTGCACCGCATCCGGAGGCACCGGGAGCGCCCGAGTCATCCCACGCGCACCGCGCCGCCGTTGACGTTCAGAATCTCCCCCGTCACGTGGCGGCCGAGTTCGCTGCAGAGGAAGACGATCGGGCCGGCGACGTCCTCGGACGTGGCGATGCGGCCGATCGGGATGGAAGATGCGATCGCGTCCCGGGCTTCACCTTCGAACGCCGTCGCCGACATCTCGGTATCGATCCAGCCAGGTGCGACCGAGTTGACCGTGATCCCTCGCGGAGCGAGCTCGATACACAATCCCTTCACCAGGGACACCATCGCCCCCTTCGTCGAGGCGTAGTCCCCATGGAACGCCTCACCTCGTTGAGCCGCTGTGGAACTGACGAGGACGATTCGACCGTCGTCGCGGATGTGTCGCGCGGCGAGCCGGCAGGTATAGAAGATCGAATGGAGGTTCGCATCCATCGTCCGATGCCACTGCTCGTCGCTCATGTCCGCGAGAGCGGTATCCACCGGCGGCCAGATCCCGTGGTTCCCCACGAAGATGTCGACTCCGCCGAAGTCGGCCGCCGCAGTCTCGAAGAGGCGCTCGGCGTCCTCACGCGTAGAAAGGTCACCCGCCTCGGCCCACGCCTCCACGCCCAGCGCCCGGCACGCGTCGACGACCTCCGCCGCTTCGCTCTGACGACTGCGGTATCCGATCCCGACGGAGGCGCCTGCCTCCGCGAGCATCAAGGCCGTGGCCGCTCCGACGCCTCGCGAACCACCCGTGACGATCGCCGTCTTCCCGCTCAGATCGATCAACCCCACTGCGTAGCCTCCATACTCGATGTAACCCGCGAGAACTCGACCACCTCGCACACGAGATGGCCGATCATCAGATGCATCTCCTGAGCCCTCGACGTCGACTCGGTCGGGACCACGAGGGCCAGATCGACGAGATCCGCGAGCCGGCCACCCCCTCGGGCGAGCAATCCGACCGACCGAAGTCCTCGGGCGCGAGCCGCCCGCGCTGCCCGCACCAGGTTCTCGGACTCTCCGCTGGTCGAGTGGAGGACGAGCAGATCACCCTCACGCCCGAGGGCGAGGAGCTGCCTCTCGAAGACGGCGTCGAAGCCGTAGTCGTTTCCGGCCGCCGAGAGCACCGAGGTGTCCGTCGTGAGCGCGAGGGCCCGCATGGGCTCTCGTTTCCGATCGAGCCGAACGACGTATTCGGCCGCGAGGTGTTGCGCGTCCGCGGCGGAACCTCCGTTGCCGCAAAAGAAGAGGGTGCCCCCCCCGCTCAGCGTCTCGTCGACGAGCCGGGCGTACGCGGTGATCTCGTCGACCATCGTCGTACGCACGGTATTCGCGAGGTCGGCGACCGCACGCAAGCCATCCCCGACCCGTTCGATGGGGATCACGACGACCCTCCGGACGATCCCCGGACCGAGCGATCGCCCCTCCGGACGACTGCCCGGATACGGTCGAGCAATTTGGACGCGGGAGCGAGCGGGACCACCGGGACCGGCTCGAGATCGTCGATGAGCCGCGTGGGGTTCGTGCGACACAGGGTCGTGAGTAGCTCCGCGCCGTCTCGTTCGGTCAGGACGTCCCACGCCTCTCGCTTGTAGAGCTTGAGGCCCGACTGACCGTGGAAGTCGGACGCCAGGTAATCGGCCAGGCCCAACTCGAGGATCCGGAAGGCAGCTCGCTGTGGTTCGGCGCCGTACCGGCCGACAAAGGACCCGTAGTTCACCTGCAGGTACGCGCCCGCCTCTCGCCACTCCTGCAGGAGGGGGATGCGATCCGCGACCCCATGATAGCGTTCGGGATGGGCGACGATCGGTCGGTACCCCTGATCCCGAATCCATCGCAGGACGCGGCTCGTGGCCGGGGGTAGGGACAACCGTGGCCATTCCACGAGTACGAACGAGGTGCCCGCCATCCGGATCCGCGGATCGGAGAAATCGGGCTCCGGGATATCGACGAGGACTTCGTGGCCGCGCAGGTACTCGACCTCCGGGACGGACGACGCCAGCGCATCCCTGGCCGTCTCATACGCATCGGTCACGGTCGCCAAGCGGGTCTCCGCTCGCTCGGGTTCGTGCGTGATGCTGCCCCGAATGTGCGGAGTGGTCACGATCCTCCGGATCCCCGCCTGCTCCATTCGCTCCACGGAGGCGACGACGCCCGCGACATGCTTGGCGCCGTCGTCGACGCCGGGCACGAGGTGACTGTGAATGTCGACCAGGGACATCGGTTGCTTCACGATCACCCGAGCTCTCCGATCGAGATCAGCTCGATCCAACGCGCTTCGGGATCCTCGTCGTCGAGCATCGCGATGCAGGCGTAGGTAATGAGAGCGTCCGCGGCGAGCAGATCGAACGCACTCTCTCGCACCCTCCCGGGTCTGGCACGCGCGGCCGAAAGGAGGGTGCGCGACGCGTCCGAGAGTGCGTCCGGGTCGGTCGGATCGACGTCGTCGAGCGCGCGGACGATGGCCACAACCAGCTCCGGGGGCGGAGCCGGGCGCTGCCGATCGAGCCACGCGCGCACGTGCATGCCTAGCCGTCGCCTCCGAGGAGGTCACGGACGGCCGCAGGTCCGGCCTTCAGCGCCTCCTCGAGCCGCGACGGGTCCTCGACCCCAGCCTGCGCCATGTGTGGTCGCCCACCACCACGTCCCCCGACGACGGAAGCGACTGCACGCACCACCGCATCCGCGCGTACGCCGTGGGTGATGAGATCGTCCGTCACGAAGGCCAAGAGCGCCTTCTTGTCTCCGGGCATCTCGGCCGCCAGCACGGCGACCCCACTGTCGCCCGAGCCGAGAAAGGCGTCGCCCCACTTCCGGGCATCGTCGACGTCACGGGCGCGAATCCGAACCCCTCGATAGGTCGACGACGAATCACCGAGCGCGATGGTCTCTTCCGCGACGACGTCTTCGCCCCCACCCCCGCCCTGACGCAACTCGTCCAGAAGGCCCTCCAACTCCGCCTTCTCATCGAGAAGCTGCTGGGCGCGACGAGCCAACGTCGGCGGCTGGGTCTTGAGCACGGCCGCAGCTTCGTCGAGCGTCCGCTCCTGATCCATGAAGTGCGCGAACGCGCCTCGCCCGGTCAGGGCTTCGATTCGACGCACCCCTGCCGCCACTCCGGACTCGCTCACGATCCGAAAGAGGCCGATGTCCCCGGTATCCCGAACGTGCGTGCCTCCGCAGAGCTCCATCGATACTCCCGGGATATCGACGACGCGCACCTCGTCGGCGTATTTCTCGCCGAACAACGCCATAGCGCCCGCAGCGACGGCTTCGTCGTACGTACGGCTGCTGATCTCTACCGGGTGATTCGCCCACACCCCTTCATTCACGATCGCTTCGACCCGGGCGCGCTCCTCGGACGACATCGGCGCCGTATGGGCGAAGTCGAAGCGGAGTCGCTCGGGCTCCACCAGGGACCCGCGCTGTACGACGTGATCGCCCAACACCGAACGCAGAGCGGCGTGTAGGAGGTGAGTTGCCGTGTGGTTGCGGACCGTGTCGTTGCGCTCCGATCGCGGCACCTCGGCCGTCACCGTGAGCGCCCCCGAAGGCACCGAGCCGTCGACCCGGCCGAGGACCGCCGACTCACTCCCCAGCTTCACGACACGGTCGACGGACATCGACCACCCGTCCCCTTCGACCGTCCCACCGTCCGAGACCTGACCGCCGCTCTCGACGTAGAACGGGTTGTCGCGAAGCACCAGTCCGATCTCCGTCCCGGACGACTTGCTACGGAGCACGTCGGTTTCGGTTCGGAGCTGCTCATAACCGACGAACCGCTGTGTGCCGTCGGCCCGCCCGGACCATCCTTGGGCATCCTCGTCTCCCCCCTGGCCGACGCCACTCGCGGCGCGGTCGGCACGGGATCGAGCTCGCTGCTCCTCGAGCGCCGTCTGGAACCCGTCGACGTCGACGGCCACCCCTCGTTCCTCCGCCATGAGCTGAGTCAGATCGATGGGGAAGCCGAAGGTGTCATAGAGCTTGAAGGCCTCGTCCCCGGGGATCTCCCCACCGGGGCTCGACGCGAGCTGTTCGAAGCGGTCCATGCCCCCTTCGATCGTGGCCAGGAATCGTTCTTCCTCAGCTCGGGCTGCGTCGAGGATCGAGTCGCGACGCTCATCGAGCTCTGGGTAGACGCCTTTCATCGTTTCGATGACTTCGTCGACGACACCGACGAGGGTGGGTTCGCGGCGCCCGAGAAGCCAGGCGTGGCGCACCCCACGACGGAGGATTCGGCGCAGCACATAGCCCCGCCCTTCGTTCGTCGGGTACACCCCGTCGGCCAGCAGGAAGGCAACGGCCCGAGCGTGATCCGCGAGCACCCGATAGGAGACACTCTCTTCGGCCTCCCGGTCGTACGGCCGCCCCACCAGTTCGGCGACTCGCTCCAGGAGCGGAAGGAAGCCGTCCGTGTGGTAGTTCGAGTCGGCCCCCTGGAGGACGGCCGCGATCCGCTCCAAACCGGCGCCCGTATCGACGCACGGTGCCGGAAGCGGGTGAAGCGTACCCTCCGCGTCTCGATCGAACTGCATGAAGACGAGGTTCCACAACTCGACGATTCGACCGGAGTCGTTCAGCTCGACGAACTCCTCGGTGCTCGTCACCGGAGTCCGGTCCTCTCGGAGGTCGAAGTGCAGCTCCGAACACGGGCCGCACGGGCCGGTGTCGGCCATCTGCCAGAAGTTGTCCTTGTCCCACAGGCGGTAGACCCGCTCGGGAGGGAGGCCAATCATCTCGAGCCACAGCTCGGCAGCTTCGTCGTCGGAGTGGTGGACCGTCGCGTACATGCGCTCGGGGTCGAGACCGTACACCCCCGTCAAAAGGTCCCACGCAAACTGGACCGCATCCCGCTTGAAGTAGTCCCCGAAAGAGAAGTTACCGAGCATCTCGAAGAAGGTGTGGTGGCGCGTTGTGACGCCCACCTCTTCGAGGTCGTTGTGCTTCCCTCCGGCCCGCACGCACCGCTGCGACGTCGCGGCGCGCTTCGTACCGATGTCCTCCTGACCCAAGAAGACCCGCTTGAACGGGACCATGCCCGCGTTCGTGAACAGCAGCGTCGGGTCGTCTTGCGGGACGAGCGAAGCGCTCGGTCGAACGTCGTGCCCGCGCTCCCCGAAGAAGTCGAGGAAGCGGGAGCGAATGTCGGCGGTCTTCATGAGCTTCGGAACGCGGCCTGAACGGCGGTTGGCCCCACGCGGCAACGCACCGCGACGGGGATCTTCGGAGCGGGAGGAAGGCAGAAAAGATAAGGGCGCCGGACGATTCTGTCGTCCGGCGCCCTGGTGCTCGAGGGGCTGACCCTCTGGCCGGACTAGTCCGCGGCAGGCGCCTCCGCTGCCGCCTCTTCGGTCGCTTCCGCCCCTTCATCCCCCGGCAACCCGAGCGCGGGCCGGAGCTTCGACTCGATCTCTTCGGCGATGTCCGGGTTGTCCACCAAGAAGGCCTTCGAGTTCTCCTTCCCTTGGCCAAGCCGCAGATCGCCGTAGGAGAACCACGAACCCGACTTGTCGACGATGCCGTGGTCGACACCGAGGTCGATCAGGAGGGCGTTGTGACTCACACCCTCGTTGTACTGGATGTCGAATTCGGCCTGCCGGAAGGGGGGCGCACACTTGTTCTTCACGACCTTCACGCGGGTCCGGTTCCCGATGACGTCCTGCCCGTCCTTGATGGCTCCGATCCGTCGGATATCCAGCCGTACCGATGCGTAGAACTTCAGAGCACGTCCGCCCGACGTCGTTTCCGGCGACCCGAACATGACACCGACCTTCTCACGGATCTGGTTCGTGAAGATCACGGACGTGTGCGAGCGGTTCACGGCACCGGTGAGCTTACGGAGCGCCTGACTCATGAGCCGCGCCTGGAGGCCGACGTGGGTGTCGCCCATCTCCCCTTCGATTTCCGCACGGGGCACCAGGGCCGCGACGGAGTCGATCACGACCACGTCGATCGCGTTGGAGCGAATCAGAACCTCGGCGATCTCCAGCGCTTGTTCGCCCGTGTCGGGCTGAGACACCAGCAGGTTGTCGACATCCACGCCGAGTTTACGAGCGTAGCCGACGTCCAAGGCATGCTCGGCGTCGATGAACGCCGCGATGCCGCCGAGCTTCTGGGCGTGGGCGATGACCTGAAGACAGATCGTCGTCTTCCCGGACGACTCGGGGCCGTAGATCTCGGAGATGCGCCCCCGGGGCATGCCGCCGATCCCGATCGCCGCGTCCAGATTCAGAGCGCCCGTGGGGATCGCTTCGATGGCGGTCGGTCCCCCGTCCTCGCCCATCCGCATGATCGCGCCCTTCCCGTACGAGCGTTCGATCTGAGTTAGGGCGGTATCCAGCGCCTTCTGCTTCTGATTGGCCTTCTTGTCGGTCATCTCCGCCGTCGCCATCTCGCCTCCGTGGCCCTGAGCCCGGCCGATCCGGGCGTCGTCGAGCCACAAAGTAGGGGACCCGAAGAGAAAGCGAAAGTGTTTCGGTTTCACCCCGAGTGGAGCCCGAAGCTATCCGCAGGCCATCGGAGGCGGAATGCCCGGATGGGAACGTCCGAACGCGGTCGATCTCGGGGGAACTCGTTTCCGGATTGGCGCATTGCCCCGGAGAACACGACGATTCCGACCTCTGCTCACCAGAGGCGTATACGATATGAGCCAGACCGAGTACGATCTCATCGCCATCGGGGGCGGGACCGCCGGCCTCGTCTCGGCCGCGGGCGCCGCCTATCTCGGCGTGAAACCGGCGATCATCGAGCGTGTGGCGCTCGGCGGCGATTGCCTCTGGACCGGATGTGTCCCGTCCAAGGCGTTGATCGCGTCGGCACGCCTCGCTCACGCGATGCGGGAAGCGGAGTCCCTGGGCCTCACCGCTGCGGCGCCCAAGCACGCCTTCGCCGACGTCATGGCACGGATGAGGAGAGCCCGGGGGGTGGTGGAGCACCACGATGACCCGGAGCGCTTCCGGGGTATGGGGGTCGACGTGCACTTCGGTGACGCGCGATTCCTTTCCCCGAACGAGGTCGATGTCGAGGGCGTCGGCCGCTTCCGCTCGAAGCGGTTCGTGATCGCGACCGGCGCTCGCACGGCGGTGCCCCCGATCCCGGGATTGGTGGAGACGGGATTCCTGGATCACCACTCCCTCTTCGAGTCCGAACACCTGCCCGATTCGGTCGCCGTGCTCGGCGGTGGACCCATCGGGTTGGAGATGGCCCAGGTCATGTCGCGCCTCGGGGCGAAGGTCACCGTCTTCGAGATGGCCGACCGGATCCTTCCGAAAGAAGACCCCGACATCGCTCAGGCATTGCTCGAGATCCTTCGGGCCGAGGGCATCGACGTCCGGCTCGGGGCCGGCGTCACCGCCGTACGGAAGGAGGACGACGGGAAGGTCCTCACCACCGAAGGTGGGACCGACTTCACCGCCGACGAGATCCTCGTCGCCACGGGGCGACGTGCCGCCACGGAGGGACTCGACTTGGAGCGAGCCGGAGTGCGCACCGAACGCGGGGCCGTCGTCGTCGACGGGACGCTGCGCACCAGTGCGAACGGGATCTGGGCCGCGGGTGACGTCACCGGAGGACTCCAGTTCACCCATGTGGCCGACTACATGGCCAAGACGGTGCTGAGGAACGCCCTGCTGCCAGGGTCGAGTTCGGTGGACTACGGCGATGTCCCCTGGGTCACGTACACCGACCCCGAAGTCGCGCACGTCGGACTGACGCAGCGCGAAGCCGAGGCGCGAGGGGGCACGACGTACACGTACGGCCTCGACGACCTGGACCGGGCCATCGTGGACGGGGTCGCCCAGGGCATCGTGAAGATCTCAGCCGACGCCCGAGGACGGATCCTCGGAGCAACGATCCTCGGTGCTCACGCAGGCGAGCTGCTCATGCCGCTGGTCCTCGCCAAGCGGCACGGGATCACGCTCGCGAAGATTTCCGATACGATCTTCCCCTACCCCACGATGGTCGAGGGCGTCAAACGAGCGGCCTCGGAATATCAGAAACAACGCTTGGAGGGCACCGGCGGCCGGGTCCTGAAGAAGGTGATCTCATGGCTGAAGTGAGGAAGGATCGTGGTTCGCTGGTCCGGCTCGCCGGGTTGGCGGGGCTCGTCGTCGCAGGGGCGCTGGCGGCGGCCTTCACGCCCCTCGGGGACGTGTTGAGTCGCGAGGGTATCGGGGACGCGATCGAGTGGCTTCGAGCGTCCGAAGCAGCCCCTCTCCTCTACATCGCCATCTATGCCACCGCGACAGCGCTCGCCATGCCCGGCTCGATTCTGACGCTAGCGGGTGGCGCGATCTTCGGAGTCGTCCAGGGGACGCTCTACACCACCATCGCGGCCAACATCGGGGCGAACGCGGCGTTCGGCGTGGCGCGATTCCTAGGCCGCGGCGGCGTCGAGCGCTTGGCGGGCGATCGCCTTCAGGCGTTGGATCGAGCGACGACGAACCACGGATTCCAAGGGCTTCTAACCCTCCGGCTGATTCCTGCCGTGCCCTTCAACGCGCTCAACTTCGGCTCCGGCCTCACCTCGATCCGTTGGTCGACGTACGCGTTGGCCACCGCGATCGGCATCTTCCCCGGAACCGTGGTGTACACGATGTTCGCCGACGCCCTGTTGTCCGGCTCGCAGGAGGCCTCTCGAGAGGCTCTGATCCGCGTCCTCATCTCCGGAGCGCTCCTCGTGTTCCTCTCCTTCCTTCCGACAATCGCCAAGCGTCTGGGGGTCCGTGTGCCAGGCGCCGCGGGCGCCGTCTTCCTCCTCGTGGGCGCCGCACCGGCCGTCCACGCTCAGGCGCTCCCGACACACGAGGCGTTCTCCGCCATCCTCACCGAGGTCGTCGATCAACCATCGGTCGACTACCAGCGCTTGGCGGACGACCCCGCGGCCCTCGACGCCTACCTCGACGTGCTGGGCGACGTCGACATGGACGCCGTCACCTCCGCGACGAGGGACGAGCAACTGACCTTTTGGATCAATGCGTACAACGCATGCATGCTCCACCTGGTCGCCTCGAACTACCCGATCCAAAAGGACGGCCGGATCCTGTCGCGCATCCGAAACGGCGTGGCCGGCAGGCCCGCGAATTCGGTATGGCAGATTCCGGACGTCTTCACGACGAAGCACTGTCGGATCGCCGGCCAGGAACGCTCCCAGGATGAGATCGAACACGAGATCATCCGTCCCATGGGGGAGCCGCGCATCCACTTCGCGGTGAACTGCGCAGCGCGAAGCTGCCCGGTCCTCTGGCCCGAGGCCTACGAGGCGACGCACCTCGATGAGCAGCTGGACCGAGCGGTGGCGCACCTCGTCGCGAATCCGGAGCACTTCGCCGTGGACGGCACGACGCTTCGCCTCAACAAAGTCCTCGACTGGTTCAAGGACGACTTCGGCGGGATCGACGGGCTTCGAGACTTCTTCGCTCCGTACGCTCCGCCGGCCGCAGCCGCCCTGCTGGCCGACTCGGACGCCAGCATCGACTTCTTCGACTACGACTGGACGCTCAACGACCGCAGCCGTTGACGGAACGACCCCGCCTGAGCGTCGTCATCCCGACGCTCGACGAGGTCGCAAGACTGCCGGTACTCCTCGACGACCTCGAACGTCTGAAGGAGTCCGGCCCCATCGAGGTGATCGTGGCCGACGGTGGATCCGGCGACGGCACCCGGGAGGTGGCGGCTCGCCGCGGTGCTCTCGTCGTACGGACCACTCCGGGTAGAGGCGTGCAGCTGGCCCGGGGCGCCGAGGAGGCGACGGGTCGGTGGCTCTTCTTCGTTCACGCGGACTGCCGTCTCCCTGACGCTGCGGCGCTCGCCTTGGTCGAGCACATCGAGCGCGCGCCGGAGGACCACTTCGCCCACTTCGCCTTCGCGATGCGGCGGACGGATCCGCTGGACCGGTTCATCGAGTGGGGCCAAGCCGTTCGCGAGCGTCTACTAGGGTTGGTCTACGGCGACCAAGGCCTCGTCGTCTCCCGCCCGCTGTACGATCGAGCGGGTGGGTATCCGACTTGGGCCCTCTTCGAGGACGTGGAGGTCGTCGATCGACTCGGTGCCGTAGGCCGTCGCGTTCGGCTCGCCGCCCCCCTGCCGACGAGTGGTCGGCGGTACCGGTCCGAGGGTCGGGTCCGTGCGCTGGCTCGAAACGTCCGCTTGATGGCTTCGTTCCGTCTCGGTGCCAACCCCGAGAGCCTCGCGCGGGCGTATGCTCCGCGCCGCGACGATCCGACCCGCTCGGTCGTCGTCTTCGCCAAGGAACCGACCCCTGGGCGGGTCAAAACGCGTTTGGCCGCCGACATCGGCGATGTGGAAGCCACCCGGGTGTACCGAGCACTCGCCGAGGCCACCGTCGACCGCCTCCGCGAGGCAGGCTGGCACCTCTCGGTCTACGTGGATCCGGGGAGCGACGACGTCTGTCGCGGCGTCGCGGAATGGCTCGACGTCCCTGTAGAGCATGTCCGCCCCCAGCGCGGTACCGACCTGGGCGCGCGGATGCTCGGGGCCTTCGAGGAGCGGCTCGAGGAGGCGGATCGCGTGTGTATCGTCGGGACGGATCTTCCCGACATCGACGTCGAGACGGTGGACGCCGCGTTCGCGGCGTTGGACGACCACGACGTCGTCTTCGGTCCCGCCACCGACGGAGGCTACTACCTCGTCGGCATGAGTGCCCCTCATCCGGAGCTCTTCCATGACATCCCGTGGAGTTCAGAGACCGTTTTGGCCACGTCGCTGGAACGCGCGACCGCGGCCGGGCTGAGCACCGCGCAACTCGCCCCGAAGACGGATGTCGACACCGTTCAGGACCTCCCCGAAACCCTTCGAGCGGGCTGAGCGCAGGCACGAATATTGCATTTCGACTTGCCAGAACCTCAGGCTGCGCCGCAGCTTGGGGGCGGCCCCCCCAGGCCCATATTGGGTTCCCATGGAAACATTGAATACGGTCCGCTCCCGACTCCGGTTCGACTCGCTCGAGCATTCGACGATGCCCGACGGTTCGGGCCGTGTATCGGTGCGCCTGGAATGGGACGGTGAAGCATTCGAAGGCACCGTCGGCTGCCTGGAGACGCAGCAAGGAGTGCTCAAAGCCGCGTCCCAGGCGGCGTTGATCGCGACCTTGTCGAGTGCCGAGTCGATCTCCGACGCGCCCCTCACGCTCGAAGTGGTGGGGGTGAAGGCCGTGCGCGCGTTCGACGGGTGGGTGGTCGTGACCCGGATCAACGGATCGTCCGGCGGAGACAGCCACCGGCTGCTCGGAGCCGCGCCCTGCGAGCAGGAGCGTGACCTCCCGGCGGCTGCCGTGAAAGCCGTCTTGAACGCCAGCAACCGCGTGATCGAGCAGCGGATCGCTCGCTGATCTCCGCGCCGAGGGGCTAGGGCTCGAACCCCCGCTCGTAGCGTATCCAGAGGCCCGGTGTGACGGGCACGAAGAGCATGCTGAAGGGTCGGGACGCGGATAACACCGCGAAGACGGGGACCCCCTCGTACCGACCGACCCGGAGAAGTTGATCGCAGTCGATCGGGAAGACCTCGTCGGATCGTTGGTATGTCTGCCCCTCGAACGTCATCGGCTCGCCGTTTTGGTACCAGAAGGCAGAGCCCGCGTACGCACCTGCGAAGTCCACGACCGGCCGAAGTTGGCGTAGCGGCGTCCCCATCGGACCGACCAGGGTGTCCCCCGCCGCGGTGACGTGCACCTCGACGTTGCGACCTGTGGACAGGCACAGCGTGGTCGGCTGCCCCTCCAACCTCGGGGCCTCTCCCACCCGTACGACGACCGTGTCAGGGGGGGGCGGAGGGATGTAGATCGTGTCCGGTTCGACCCGCGCCATCCCACGGGGCCGACAACGAAGACCGGGAGAGCCTGGGCAGATCGAAAAGGACGCGAGGATGCCCCACTTCGGCTTCTGGTACTCGCCGATGTGTCCGTCTTCCGGCCAGCTGTGATTCCCGGCGAGGTACTGCGCCCCGACACGGATTCCTTCCCAGTCGTAGTGCGCCCCGACGTTCACGTCGAAGCCGTTGTGCTCGGCCATGACGGTCAGTTGGGATGAGGGACTCGTATCGACGTGGAGGGCCGCGCCCATGAACCAACCGTTGGCATGGCCATCCGAGTAGAAGTCGAGAGACGCGCCCTCGCTGAACATCCCGCCACCGTACCCGAAGGTGAACGTCATATCGTTCGGCGGGAGACGCCCTCCATCCCACCCCCTCAAGTAGGCGGTGGCGACGACGTAGGGAGAGAAGTCGGTGTCGATCCCCCCGCCGCCCGTGTACCTCGTGCGAAGTCGTTCGTCCGGAAAGCCGAGCCGTCCGGGCGCATATTCGACGCCATCGCCGAACGAAGGCCCGGTCAGATAGCGGGCCCCGACCGCGAGCCCGAGTCCCTGATCGATGGGCTCCCACAACCGAACACGGCCGAAAAGCCCCCACATCGCTCCACCCTGTTCGTCACCCCCGAACGACTGGAGAGAGATGCCGGCTTCGGCTCGATCGAAGAGGCCGATCGCAAACGCGCCGTCGGCGAGGAAGTCGTCTCGACCAGGACCGAATCCGGAAGGATTGCCGGCGTCGTCGAGTTGGACCCGGCGACCGAGCTGTGAGAAGAAGCCCGAGAGTGTGGCCGTGACCTGGAGATGAGGCAGCACGCTCGAGACCGGGATGTCGATGAGGCCCGAGCCGTACCGCACGGTGCTCGGCATCGTCGGCGTCTGCGCCTGTAGGGAGTCACCGTGGACGCTCAGCGTCACGAGGACTGCGAGCGCGAGACGCCGATGGATCAATCTGCGAGCCGGCTTTCGACGTCTCGCAGTCGCTTCCCGATCGAGAACGCCCACGCTCCGACGATGACGATGACGAGCGCATAGGCAGCGAAAACGTGCCAATACGGCCGCAAGCTCTGCTGGCCGAGCTGCGCCGACTGAGCCAAGAGGGGCGTGGCGCCGGCGATCATCGCCAGCGCGAGGCCGACGGCTCGGAAGATGGTGGACCTCACGTTGCAGACCTCCGTTCGCGAAGGGCGACCTCAGCGCGCAGCCCTTCGACGGCGTAGCGCATGAGGAAGAGCCCGAAGAAGAGCACAGTGAACACAGCGACACCGAAGAGGAGCGTCCTCAGCATGTCCGGCGGCAGCGCCGGCCCATCGACCCTGGCCACGACCGGCTCGGGATGGAGAGACCGGAACCAGAGCACGCTGACGTGGATGAAGGGGATGTCGATCGCTCCGACGACCGCCACGACTGCGGCGAAGCGCTTCCCCCGCTCCGGGTCTTCCGTGGCGTTTCGCACCATGAAGTACCCGAGGAAGATGAACCACAGCAGGAGCGTCAGCGTGAGCCGCGGCTCCCACGTCCAATATGTGCCCCAGGCGATCTTCCCCCACAGCGGCCCTGTGACGAGGACGATCGTCGCGAAGACGAAGCCTCCCTCCGCCGCGGCGAGCGCCGCGCGATCCAGCTTGTCATCGCGCAGCCAGAGGTACACGCCGCTGCACAGGGCCGCGATCCCCACCGCCAGGAAGCTGGTCCACGCCGCAGGCACGTGGACATAGAAGATGCGCTGGGCGATCCCCTGGTTCACCTCGGTGGAGACCCAAAAGAAGGAAAGCCAGAACAGTCCGATCAGCCCGGCCAAGCCCAACAAGGTGAGCGCGGTGCCCCCGCGCGCGACTCGGGTCGACATTACTCCTCCACCACGTATCGAAAGAGCACGGCTCCCGCCGCGAGCGCGGCGAAAGCGAAGGCTCCGAGAATGCGAACGTTGCCGGCGACCTCTGCGAAGGGTCGACCGGCGATCAAGCGGCTGGTCGCTCCAGCTCCGAACACCACCATCGGGACCAGGAGCGGGAAGACGAGAATCGGCAACAGCGTCTCCCCCATCGAGGTACCGGTCGAGACCGCCGCGAAGAGGGTCGACAAGGCGACGAAGCCGAGCGACCCCAAGGCGAGCACGAGCACCGTCGGCAGAAGCGCCGCGTTGACGTCGACCGCGAAGAACAGGGCGAAGACGCCGAGAACGACCACGGACAACGCGAAGACGAGCACAAAGTTCACCGTCACCTTCGCGAGGTAGACGGCGTCTTTCGGTGCGGGCGAGGTGAGGAGACCGCGAATCGCCGCGTCCTCGGCTTCCAGGTGGAAGGTCCGGCCGACACCGAGCAAGCCACCGAAGACCAACGTCATCCACACGAGCCCCGCAATCACGTCGCGCGGGCGAACCGAGGCGACGTCGATCGAGAAGTTGAAGAGCGCCGCGGCGAGGATCGCGAATGCCCCCATCGCCACGAGCCGATCCTTCGATCGGAATTCGAGAAGGATGTCCTTTCGCACGATGGCGAAGACCTGTCGGAGGTAGGCACTCACGCGGCCTCCTCGATCGTCGCGTGGTAGTGCCGCTCGAAGTCGACGGGGTCGAACGCGTCGGACGCCCCCTCCCACACGAATCGACCACCTCGCTGAATGGCGACCCGGGTGGCCATCGCCAGCCCTTCGCGGAGGTTGTGTGTGACGACGACGACCGTCCTCAAGCCGTCGCGGAGTTCGCTCAGCACATCCCTCAACACAGAGGCGGCCGATGGATCGAGTCCCGTGTATGGCTCGTCCAACAACACGATGTCCGGATCGTGGAGAAGGGCGCGCGCCAGCGAGAGTCGCTGCCGCATGCCGTGAGACAGTTCTCGGACCTCGGAGCGCGCCCGATCCGCCAGGCCGACGCGATCGAGACCGGCGTACACACGCTCCTCGACCCGATCCAGGGCAAACAGCTCGCCATAGAACCGAAGGTTCTCGGCGGACGTCATCCGCGCGTACAGGAAGCCGCGATGGGAGAGGATGCCGATCCGCGAGCGCCACGACGTCGTAGCGCCGTCGATCGGCTCCCCGCGCAGGGAGACTTCACCGCGGGTCGGACGAATCGCGCCGCCGAGCATCCCGAGGAGCGTGGACTTCCCCGCGCCGTTCGGTCCGAAGATCGTGAGGGCCTCTCCGGCCCGAAGGGTGAGGTCGACCCCGTCCACCGCGCGGACGGCGCCATATTCACGGACGAGCCCTTGGGCCCGTAGGGCGACCTCGTCGCTCACGAAACGACCGTTTCGAGGAGCGGCTGTCCGCACGCCGAGCAGAACTTCGACCCGGCCGGGTTGGAGAAGTCACACGCCGCGCAACGGACGGCCCCTTGCAGTCCGCGTCGGATCGCCGCGATCTCCGCCTCGAGCTCGGCGGACCCCATGGCTCCGGTCTCTTTCGCTTCCTCGTCCGCCGCGAGCGCCGCGAGTGCTTCGGCGGTGAGCTTCGCCTTCATCGTGCGGTAGTCGTCTTCGTCCAACTTTCCGGCGAGGAAGTCGTACTCGACGTCTCGAAGCGCCAGGAGCGCGACCCGCTTCCGGGCCTCGGTCTCGGTGAGTTCATCGTCCTCACGGTCGAGCGACGCGTGGATCCCCTGAATGACCGGGTGAATCAAGAACAGCACGACGGCCGCGGTGACCAGCGCTACGCCGAGGTAGAGCGTCACGAGCCGTGCTCAGTCCGCCCCGGCCAACGCGGGCTCGACGTCCGCGCTGGGTTCCGCGTCCCGGCGTTTTCGATCGACGTTCGGCCAGAGCGCGATGATCGTCCCCAGCGTCAGAAGAAGGCAGCCGATCCAAATCCAGATCACGAGAGGCTTGATGAGGATTTGCAGATCGATGCCTTGGGCCTCTGGATCGTTCGTCAGCGCAGCCTCGGTGTCGTCGAGGGCGGCCAGGATGAGGTAGAGATCCTCCTGCAGGTTCGATCGGATCGCGACCTCGGTCATCGGTTGGGTACCCCGATTGACGTACTGCCGCTTCTCCGTAGTGAGGATCCCGAGCGACTCTCCATCGCGCGCCACGGACACGGTCGCAATCGCCTGCCAGATGAGGTTCCGCTGGCCTCGACCGATGGACACCGACAGCCCCTCGTAGCGGAGTTGATAGCTGTGTCCGTACGGGGAGGTGACCTCCACCTCCTCGCCCGGTTGGAGATTGAAGCGCGAATCCGTGTTGTACGCCGCGCCCGCAAAGGCGAGACAAAGGCTCACGAATCCGATGTGGACGATGTAGCCGCCCCAACGACGTCGATTCCGGGTGATGAGGTGGACGAAGGCGAGGGCGTAGCCTTCGCCCTCGATCCGGGCTCGCGCCTTGGTACCCTTGTAGAACTCGGTCAGGATGACCGTCAGGACGAACGCACACAGACTCCACGTCACCAACGCCAGTTCATGGCGCGCGCCGAGAACCCACAGGAGGGTGCCGGTGCCCAACATCACGGCGACCGGGAACATGAAGTTCTTCTGCAAGTTCTTCTTCGTCGCCCGTCGCCACGCGATCACAGGCCCGATGCCGACGAGCGCCAGCAGAATCAGGCCGATCGGGAGGTTGACCCGGTTGAAGAAGGGCGGACCCACCGAGATCTGCTGCCCCGTGACCCCTTCCGAGATCAGGGGGAACATCGTGCCCCACATCACGGTGAAGGCCGCGCCCAGCAACATGAGATTGTTGAAGAGGAACGCGGACTCACGCGAGAGGAAGGACTCGATCTGGTTGTCGGACCGGAGCTGAGGAAGCCGGTGGACGATCAGAAGGGTGCTGATCGCGAGCACGGCGCCCATGAAGCCGAGGAAGATGTAGGCGATCGTGAGATTCGTGGCGAAGGAGTGCACCGACTCGATCAGCCCCGAACGCGTCAGGAAGGTCGCGAAGACCGTCAGGAGAAAGGTCAGAAGCACCAACGACATGTTCCACACCTTCAACATGCCTCGGTTTTCTTGGATCTGGATCGAATGCAGGAAGGCGGTCGCCGTCAGCCACGGGAGTAACGAGGCGTTTTCGACCGGATCCCAGAACCAGTATCCGCCCCATCCGAGCTCTTCGTACGCCCAACGCATCCCCATCACGATCCCGACCGACAGGAAGAGCCAGCTCGTGAGGATCCATCGACGCGTCAACTGGATCCACCGTGCGTCGAGGCGCCCGTTGAGAAGCGCAGCGATCGCAAAGGCGAAGGGGATCGAGAAGGAGGTGAAGCCCAGGTATAGAGTGGGCGGATGGATCGTCATCCAGTAGCTCTGCAGCTGGGGATTCAGCCCCCGCCCGTCGGCGGGCGTGAAGGCCACACCATTGAGCTCGACCCGCTCGAACGGGTTGACCTCAGCAAAGAGCAGCACGACGACGAAAAAGAAGAGGATCGTCTGCAGTACGCCCGCCACGTACGGCATGAACTCGCGGTTCTTATTGCGGTTCGTGAAGGCGCAGATGACCGCGAAGAAGGCGAGGAGGAGCGCCCAGAAGAGGAGCGACCCGCGCTGGCCGGCCCAGAGGCCGGTCACCTTGTAGAAGAACTCGAGGTTCGCGTTCGAATAGTTCGAGACGTACCAGTACTCGAAGCGGTCCCCGAGGAAGGCGGCCGTGACTCCCGCGGACGCAATCGCGAGAAGCCCGAACGTGGCGTAGATGCTACGCTCGGCCGAAAGGACCAGGTCACCCCGTTGTGTTCGTCCTCCGGCGTACCCGAGGACCATACCCCACGCTGTGACCGGAAGCGCGATCCAGAGCGCGAACTCGCCTAGGAGAGTCATTGGTGAACCGCTGCCTCAGCGGGGATCAGGGATAGCTGACTACGCCCTCGGCGGCGAGGTCTTCCGGCGTCGCTTCGTACCGACTGCCGCACTTCGTGAGCAGTGTGGTGGCCTCGAAGACCCCGTCCGCGCGGAGCTTCCCGTCCATCACGACCTCGATCTCGTCCGTGAAGGTGTCCGGGAGAGCGTCGCGAAACTCGACCTTGAACGTGACGGTTTCGTCGACGAGGTCCCGGACCGTAAACACATGCAGAAGCTCACCTTCCACCCGCTCGTACGAGCCGGGGATGACCTGGCCACCGACCTTGACCCCGACCTCGTGGAAGGACGGATCGGCTTCGACTCGCTCCATGAGCTCCACGGGCGTCACGTAGTACACCATCGTCTCGCTGACGCCGGTCCAGATGAGGTAGGTCACGACGGCGGCGACGCCGACCAACCCGACCATAAAGCGACCGTTCTTCATCGTGTGGAACTCCGCAAAAGTCTACAACTGATGCCAATCTAGCCGCGGGTCCGCCGAGCGGAAAAGTCCGGGGAATCCCCTACCCTTCGGGGCTTCCTGCCGGATCACCCGCGTAGGAGATCGCGGCACGCACGGCTCTACCCCACTCCGCGAGTCGAGATCGCCTCTCTTCGGCCTCCATTCGAGGCTCGAAGCGCACGGCGCCGTCCTGAGAAGCCAAGAAGGACTCGGCGTCAGGCCACACCCCAGCCGACAACCCGGCGAGGCCCGCGGCGCCCAACGCCGTCGTCTCGACGACCGGAGGTCGGCGTACGGGCGTATCGATGATGTCGGCCTGGAAGTGCATTAGCCAATCGTTCAGCGATGCGCCCCCGTCGACGCGGAGTTCCGTGGTGTTCACCCCCGAGTCGGCCTCCATCGCGTCCAGGACTTCGGCAGTCCCGTACGCCATCGACTCGAGCGCGGCTCGAACCAGATGTTCGCGCGTGGTACCTCGCGTGAGGCCGAAGACCGAGCCTCGGACGTCCGCCTGCCAATGCGGAGCCCCGAGCCCGACGAATGCCGGGACGAAGACGACGCCCGCCGTGTCGTCGACTGAACGCGCCATCTCCTCCGACTCCGGCGCAGCCTCGAGCAGGCCGAGACCATCCCGAAGCCACTGAATGGCCGCCCCCGCCACGAAGACCGAGCCTTCGAGCGCATAGGCCAACTCTCCCGTCGCGGAGCATGCGGCGGTCGTCAGGAGCCCGTGTCGGGAGGGCACGGCCTCGTCCCCCGTGTGAAGAAGCAAAAAGGCACCCGTGCCGTACGTGTTCTTCGCCAATCCCGCCGACCAGCACCCCTGACCGAAGAGGGCGGCCTGCTGGTCACCCGCGACACCTCCGATCGGCACCTCGATCCCGAGCGCATCGCCCGTCGTGAGGCCGAAGTCTCCCGAGCTGGCACGGACATCGGGGAGGAGCTGTTCCGGGACGCCGAGCAGGCCGAGCATCTGCGGGTCCCACGCGGCATCGCGCAGATTCCACAGCATGGTCCGAGACGCGTTGGTCGGATCCGTCGCGTGCACGACCCCACCGGTCAGCCTCGCAATCAACCAGGTATCGATCGTCCCGACCGCCAACTCTCCTGCCTCGGCCCGCGCTCGGATCTCGGGGTTCGACTCCAGGAGCCACGAGACTTTGGTGCCGGAGAAGTACGGGTCGAGCACGAGCCCCGTCCGTGCCCGAACGTCGTCGAGGTGGCCTCCGGCGCGCAGACGCTGACACAGATCCGCGGTTCGGCGGTCTTGCCAGACGATGGCTCGATGCACCGGTTCGAGCGTGCCGCGATCCCAGATCACCACGGTCTCACGTTGGTTCGTGATGCCGACGGAGACGACCTCGGCCTCTCCGGCGGCCGCGAGAGCCGCGCGGGCCACGCGGCGGGTCACCTCGTCGATCTCGAGCGCGTCGTGCTCGACCCAACCCGGCCGCGGAAAGTGCTGCGTGAATTCGGAGTACGCGTGGCCGAGGATGCGGCCATCCTCGGCGAGCACCAAACAGGTCGACCCCGTCGTTCCCTGGTCGATCGCGAGTACGCTCGGGACTCCCACGCCTCCCCCTAGTCGTCGCTCCGGCGGAGCGTGTGAACGTCGAACCGCCACCCCGCTCGGGCGAGGAGGTCGATGAAGCCCCCCACCGGGAAGCCGACGACGGCATAGTAGTCGCCTTCGATCGACTCGACCAACGACGCTCCGATCCCCTGAATGCCGTACGAGCCGGCCTTGTCCATGGGCTCTCCGGTTTCCACGTACGCCCTCGCCATCCGCACGTCGAACCGTCTCATCCGCACGGTCGTTCGGACCACGGAGCTGTACGTCTCGCCGTCGACCGTCACCGCGATGCCGCTGAGGACGTCGTGGGCCCTCCCGGAGAGCCGGGTCAACATATTGACCGCGTGCTCTTCGCTCTCAGGCTTCGACAAGACGTCCGCGCCGTCGACGACGACGGTGTCCCCACCCACGACCAGGGCCTCGGGTCGCCCGGCGGCCACCGCCTCCGCTTTCTTGCGGGCGAGCCGTTCGACGTACGCGGCCGGGGCCTCGCCCTCGAGCATGGTCTCGTCCACGTGGGCCGGCTCGATCTCGGGGTCGAGCCCGAGTTGCCTCAGGATGTCGGCTCTCCGGGGCGACTGAGAGGCGAGGACCAATCGGGTCACGCCGGCGACTCCCGCTCCAGGAGTAGCGTCACCGGGCCGTCGTTCACGAGCTCCACCTGCATGGATGCCCCGAAGCGCCCGGTCTCGACGGCGAGATCCGACTCGCGCAGGGCGTCGACGAAGGACTCGTACAGCGGGATCGCGATGTCGGGATGTGCGGCGCCCACAAAGCTCGGCCGACGCCCCTTCCGAGCATTCCCGTAGAGCGTGAATTGGCTCACGATGAGGAGTCCACCGGAGACGTCCTCGACCGATCGGTTCATCTTCCCATCGTCGTCCGTAAAGACGCGAAGGCCGCGTACCTTGTCCGCCATCCACTCGACACACGCCCGATCGTCGCCGTCGGTGAAACCCACGAGAAGGAGTAGACCGCGACCGACCTCGCCGACGACCTCTTCCTCGATCGTCACCGAGGCTCGCGCAACGCGCTGCAACAACACCCGCATGGACGCGCCTGCCGTTCGGCTCGGAGTCGGCTACTCGACCGTCACGGACTTCGCGAGGTTTCGCGGCTGATCGACGTCCGCTCCGCGCATCACGGCGATGTGGTAGGCCAGGAGCTGAAGCGGGATCGTCGTCAGGACCGGGAGGAGGTGGGGAAGCGTGTGCGGGACCTTGATCATGTGATCGACTTTGCCCTGCAGCTCCGGCGCATCGTCGGAGACGACGGCGATGATCTTGCCGGCCCGTGCTTTCACCTCTTCGATATTCGACACCACCTTCTGGTAGATCGGATCTCGCGGTGCGAGCACGACGACGGGCATGTCCTCGTCGATCAATGCGATCGGTCCGTGCTTCATTTCGGCGGCCGGATACCCCTCGGCGTGGATGTAGCTGACTTCCTTCAGCTTGAGCGCGCCTTCGAGCGCAACCGGGAATTGGTAACCGCGTCCGAGGTACAGGAAGTTCGCTGCGTCCTTGTAGCTCCGCGCGAGGTCCTCGATCTCCGCGTTGAGCTTGAGGACTTCTTCGATCTGGTCGGGGAGCAGCTGCAGGTGCTGCACGATTTCGTGGCCCTGGGTGGCCGACATCCCGCGACGACGCCCCATGAAGAGCGTGAACAGCGACAGCGCGACGAGCTGGCTCGTGAAGGCCTTCGTCGACGCCACCCCGATCTCCGGGCCGGCGTGGAGGTAGATCCCGAAGTCGGTCTGACGCGCAATCGTCGATCCGACCGCGTTGACGATGCCCATCGTCTTGAGGCCGCGGTTCTCCGCTTCCTTCAAGGCCGCGAGGGTGTCGGCCGTCTCACCCGACTGACTGATGGCCAGGGTGAGTGTGCCGTCCTCGAGGACCGGGTTGCGGTACCGGAATTCCGACGCGTACTCGACGCTGACCGGGATCCCGGCGAGCTCCTCGAGCATGTATTCGCCGACCAGCCCCGCATGCCAAGACGTCCCGCACGCCGTGACGACGATGCGTTGGATCCGGCCGAGGTCGAATTGGTGGTTGTTGATCCCACCCAGTCGGGCGTTCCCATCGTCAGGAAGGAGACGGCCGCGCATCACGTCCGCGATCGAGGACGGCTGCTCGAAGATCTCCTTGAGCATGAAGTGGTCGTACCCACCCTTCTCGATCGAATCGAGGTCCCACGTAACCTCGTGAACCCCGCGGTCGACCTCGTGCCCTTCCAGGTGGTACGTCCGATACCCGTCGGGGGTGAGGACCGCGTAGTCCCCGTCATCCAGATAGACGACGTCTCGGGTCCGCTCGATCACGGCGGCAGCATCGGAACCGGCGAGCATTTCGCCGTCCTGCCCGACACCGATGAGGAGCGGGCTACCGTTCCGGGCGACCACGATCTTATTCGGGTCGCGGCTGGAGACCACGGCGATCCCGTACGCACCTTCGACCTGACGGAGTGCCGCGGCCACGGCGTCCTCGAGCGGCTCGCCGTCCTGCCAGAGGTAGTCGATCAGGTGCACGACCGTCTCGGTGTCCGTGTCCGAGACGAACTCGTACCCCTCAGACATCAGCTGAGACTTGATGACGTCAGAGTTTTCAATGATCCCGTTGTGGACGAGTGCGATCTCACCACTATTCGACGTGTGCGGGTGCGCATTCGGCTCGTTGGGCACACCGTGGGTCGCCCAACGCGTGTGCGCGATGCCGCAGGTGGCGCTCGAAGGGTCGGCGTCGATGGCTTCCTCGAGAACGCGAATCTTGCCGGGACGTTTGGTCACCTCGACTCCGTTCCCGTTCAACAAGGCCACACCGGCCGAGTCGTAGCCCCGGTACTCCAGCCTCTTCAGGCCTGCGAGCAGGATCGGGGTGGCCTCTCTAGGTCCGACGTATCCGACGATACCGCACATCGGCGATATTCCTCCGTTTCAGTGTCGTGGGAGTCTATGCGACTCCGGCGAGCAGGGACCCCGCTCGCTGGACCAGCTCATTTGCGGTGGACGCCTCCGGCGCCTCGGCGATCAAACGCACCACAGGTTCCGTGCCGGAAGGGCGTACGTGCAGCCACGCCTTCTTGGTCGGCCACTCCAACCTCAAACCGTCCGACTCGTCCTCGGCCTCCGCCGCCAAGTCGGACCGGAGGGCCTCGTACCCCTGAGGGAGCGCCTCCCTCGGGAAGGAGACCTTCTCCTTCACGATCTCGTACGACGGCCACCGACCCGCGGCCTCGGACGGGGTCGTGTTCTCGACCGCCAGGTGCTGCAAGATCAGGGCACACGCGAGGGGTGCATCGCGAGTGTGGTGGAGCGCGGGGAGGATCACACCTCCGTTCCCCTCACCGCCGACCGCCGCACCTTCCTTCTGCATCCGACGAGCGACGTTCACCTCCCCGACGGGCGCACGGACCATCGGGACGCCGAAGGCCTCGGCCACATCCTCCACAACACGGCTCGTCGAGAGGTTCGTGACGACGGGTCCCGGGGTCGTCGGGAGCACGGCGGCTGCGGCGAGGGCAAGCGTCAGGTCCTCTCCCATCGGGCGCCCGGCCTCGTCGACCAGGGAGAGTCGGTCCGCATCCGGATCGATCGCGAGACCGATCGCGGCCCCGGACTCTCGGACGAGGGCACCCAGGTCCGAAAGGTTGGCCGCGGTCGGCTCGGGGTCCCGCGGGAACCACCCGTCGGGCTCCATCCCGATCGCGGTCACATCGCACCCGAGCGCGTCCAGCAGCTCGGCGATCACGGGCCCACCCGCACCGCGGACGCAGTCGACGGCCACCTTCAGTCGAGCGTCCCGGATGCGGTCGATGTCCAACTGAGGAAGCGCCAGAATCCGCTCGAGGTGTCGTCCCCACGCGCCGTCGTCGTGAGACACCGAGCCCAGCCGGTCCCACGCCGCGCGGGGCGGGTCCTGCTCGGCGAGGTACGTGCGGAACGCCATCGACCGATCCGCGTCGAGGAAGATGCCCTCGCTCGACACGAGCTTGAGCGCGTTCCACTGGGCCGGATTGTGGCTGGCGGTGACACCGATGCCCCCGATGGCTCCGAGATCTCGGACGGCCATCAACAATGTGGGGGTGGGGACCACCCCCAGATCGACGACGTCACAACCCACGGATTGAAGCCCCGAGGTCACGGCTCGCGCGAACATCGGACCGGAAACACGGGAGTCGCGCGCCAGCACGACGGTCGACCCGTCTTCCATCTCCTTGAGGTGCGCGCCGAGAGCGGCGGCGATGCCGGCCATGAGCTCCGGCGTCAGTGGGTCACCTACGCGTCCACGAACCCCGGAGACGCTGACCATGAGGTCGTCAGGAAGGTGTATCGGCACGAGCTCCTCGGGCGTGAAAAACCTGCTGGGGGAAGGCCGGTTCGGGCGGATGAAGCGCGCCTGAATCAAGTTTCGCGATCCCGGGTGCGGCCAGTCAACGAAGTCGTTTTCGGCGCCCCGTGGCGAGGCTCTTGGCCGCTCGTCTAGATTCTTTGCAGCACACCCGGGTCCGACCCTCTCCGCCGACCCGTTCCCACTTCCCTCAAGGGGTGTTCCGCATGGATCACGAGGCTTCGAAGGGCCTCTCGTTCGGCACGCGCGCCATCCACGCTGGCGTCGAGCCCGAACCGGTCACCGGTGCCATCATGACACCGATCTTCCAGACCTCGACGTACGTGCAACCGGCGGTGGGCGAACCTCGGAACGGCTCGTACGACTACGGCCGAACGGCCAACCCCACCCGCGAAGCACTCGAGGCGAGCATTGCGGCCCTCGAGTCGGGCTCGCACGGCATCGCCTTCGCGTCCGGGCTCGCCGCGATCGAAGCCATCGTGAAGCGACTTTCGGCCGGGGACCACGTCGTCAGTGAGGAGAACACGTACGGCGGTACCACGCGGATGTTCAATCACGTGCTGAGCCGACTGGGGATCGAGTTCACCTACGTCGATGCGCAAGACACTGAAGCCGTGGCCGCGGCCATGCAGCCGAACACGAAGCTCATCCACGTCGAGACGCCGACGAACCCGATGATGAAGCTGTGTGACATCACGGAGATCGCAGCGCTCGCCCACGGAGCCGGTGCACTCCTTTCGGTGGACAACACCTTCGCTTCGCCGTTCAACCAGCGACCGCTCGAGCTCGGCGCCGACTTCACGCTCCATTCCTCCACGAAGTACGTGAATGGACACTCCGACGTGATCGGAGGCCTCGTGGCCGTGCGGGACTCCAGCCTGGCGGACGACCTCTACTTCATCCGGAAGTCGTCGGGTGCGGTACCCGGCCCGATGGACTGCTGGCTGACGCTCCGCGGCATCAAGACGCTCCACGTGCGCATGCAGCGACACAACGAGAACGGGCTGGCGGTCGCGCGGTGGCTCGAGGACCATCCGAAGGTCGACCGAGTGCTCTATCCCGGGCTCGAGTCCCATCCCCAGTTCGACCTGGCCCACCGACAGATGGACGGCTTCACCGGAATGGTCTCGGTCGACGTCGGTACGCTCGAACGAACGAAGGCCCTCACGGAGCACCTGAAGATCTTCGCACTCGCGGAGAGCCTCGGCGGCGTGGAGTCGTTGGTGAACGTCCCGGCGCTGATGACCCACGCCTCGGTGCCGGAGGATCGTCGGGCTGCGATGGGCATCACCCCTGGGCTCGTCCGATTCTCCGTCGGCATCGAGGATATCGACGACATCCTGAAGGACCTCGATCGCGTCCTCGGGTAGCGCACGTGGTGGACCGGACGGGTGGCATGGGAGTAGTGAAACCGTGAAGAACGGGGGGTCGTAAGGCCCGCCAGCACGAGGGACCCCCGAGCGGTCGCTCGAGGGAACAGCCGACAGAGGAACGAAGATGGCGGACGATCAGGATCGCACCGAAGGCCAGAACGAAGACGCCGGTCAGGATGGGTCGGGAGGCGCTCGCTCGAAGCGCGTCCTCACCGACATCGCGCCGCACTCGTGGGAGCACCCCGCAGACAAGGCCGCACTGCAGGCCCTCCGTCGGATTCCCGTCTTCGACGATGTGCTCAAGAAGATCTTCGGCTTCTTCGGGGAGAAGCCGATCCGGCTCGCCTTCCAAGCCGACGCTGTGCGTGTGAGCGAGAACCAGTTCGCCGAGGTCTACAAGATCTACCAGGACTGCCTCAAAACGCTCGACGCCCCGGAGGAGTACCCGCTCTTCATGTCCCAGACGCCGATGGTCAACGCCGGCGCGTATGGGATGGAGCAGCCCTTCATCATCCTGAACTCCGGAACGGTCCGGCTTCTGGAGGACGACGAGCTCGCGTACGTGATCTCCCACGAGATCGCGCACATCATGAGTGACCACGTTCTCTACAAGACGATGACCGTGCTCCTCATCAACCTCGCCGGCATGGGCTTCCCGATCGTGGGCCTCGCGGCCCGCGCGGTGCTCGTCGCCCTGCTCGAGTGGAGCCGCAAGTCGGAGCTCTCGTGTGACCGCGCCGGGCTCCTGGGCGTCCAGGACCCCGAAGTCGTCATGCGCACGATGCTGAAGATGGCCGGTGGCGGAACGAACGAAGAGACGAATCTTCAAGAGTTCATCATCCAGGCCGAGGAGTACCGGGACGGCGGGGACGTGGCAGACCAAGTCTTCAAGGTGCTCAACCTTCTCGGTCGGACGCACCCGTTCCACGTCCTCCGGGTCGCCGAACTTCGGGACTGGATCGAGAGCGGAGATTACGACCGGATCATCCGGGGTGAGTACGCCCGCCGAGGCGAGCCCGACCCGGCGTATCAGGAGGACCTGAAGCAGGCAGCCTCGGCGTACGCCGAGGGCGCGAAGGACTTCATCGACACGATGGCCGACGCCGCCAAGCGCGCCGGGTCGGACTTCCTCGGGAGCTTCCGAAGGTAGTCGAACCGGCCCGGCTCGCAGCCGCGGTTTGGGGGCGGTCGGACTTCGGTCCGGCCGCCCCTTTTC
The DNA here is from genome assembly GCA_039030015.1 of Gemmatimonadota bacterium. GTDB lineage: Bacteria > Gemmatimonadota > Gemmatimonadetes > Longimicrobiales > Gaopeijiaceae > UBA2589. The sequence goes on from JBCCEZ010000015.1 coordinate 34,462, forward strand.
TTTCGGACCGGAGCCGGTAGACTCCGGCCATGAGGATCTTGATCGTGGGACACGGAGGGCGGGAGCACGCCCTGCTCTGGAAGCTTCGTAGAGACGCTCCGGCCGCCGAATTCTTCGCGACCCGCCCGACCCCGGGCATGGCGCCCTACTGTGAAGCCGTCGAGATCGCGCCGACGGACGTCGAAGCGCTCGCCGGTTGGGCGGCGGCGCACCGCATCGACCTCACGGTCGTCGGCCCCGAGGCGCCCCTCGCGGCGGGTATCGTCGATCGTTTCCGCCAGAAGGGGCTCTCCATCTTCGGTCCGACGCGGGACGCGGCTCGGATCGAATCGTCCAAGGCGTATGCCAAGGATCTGATGCGCGGCGCCGGGGTCCCGACGGCCGAGTATCGGACCTTCACCAATCGCGACGGCGCGGTCGATTGGGTGCGCCAGGAGGGGGCTCCGATCGTCGTGAAGGCGTCGGGGCTGGCCGCCGGCAAGGGGGCGGTCGTCTGCGAGTCGGTCGAGGACGCGATCGAGGCGATCGACTCGATGCTGGGAGACCTGTCGTTCGGAGAAGCCGGCCGAGAGGTCGTCATCGAGGAGTTCATGGAGGGCGAGGAGGTCTCGGTCTTCGCCATCTGCGATGGACGAGATTTCGTTCTGCTCCAACCGTCCCAGGATCACAAGCGGGTGGGCGAAGGAGACACCGGCCCAAACACCGGGGGCATGGGAGCGTACGCGCCCGTGTCGATCGCCGACGAGACCGTCCTCGCCGAGGCGGCTGAGCAGGTGATCGCGCCGACGTTGCGCGCGCTCGCCGCCGACGGCTGCCCCTTCACCGGCTTCCTCTACGCGGGAATCATGAAGACGCCCGCTGGTCTGAAGGTCGTGGAGTTCAACTGCCGCTTCGGGGACCCCGAGGCGCAGGTCGTCCTCCCACTCCTCGAGACGTCGCTGCTCGAGCCTCTGCAGGCCGTCGCCGAGGGCCGGTCGATCCGCAGCCATGTAGCTCGATCGAGAGATGGAGTCGCCGTAACGACGGTCGTCGCCTCGGGCGGCTACCCGGGTTCGTACGACAAGGGGGTCGCGATGTCGATTCCGGGCGACCTCGACGCCGACGACCTCATCGTCTTCCACGCTGGCACAGCCGATTCGGACGGCGCACTCGTCACCGCAGGAGGGCGCGTCGTAGCCGTGACCGCCGTCGCGGACGACTTCGCGACCGCGGTGCAGAAAAGCCGCGACGCGGCCGCGCGCATCGAGTTCGATGGCGCCTTCTTCCGATCGGACATCGGATGGCGGGAGATTGCCCGAGCTACCTGAGGCGGAGACGATCGTCCGCGGCTTACGCGCGACGGTCGTCGGCCGCACGATCGACCGAGCCGAGGTCCTCAAGCCCGACATCCTCCGAGTGTCGAAGCGGGCGTTCGGCCCCAAAGTCCGAGGCCGAAGGATCGAGGCGATCGCGCGGCGGGCCAAGAACGTCATCATTCACCTCGACGGCGCACGTGTCATCGCGGTGAACCTCGGGATGACCGGGAAGCTCCTCCCCTTCTCGAAGCCTCCTCGCGGAGCGGCCCGCCCCACGCACCCCGCGGTGCGCTTTCGCTTCCGAGACGGAGGCATCCTCGTCTTCGACGACACGCGGCGGTTCGGCACGGTCGAGTGTCTAGACGACCAAGCCTGGAGCGAGAGATCGGCCGCGATGGGCCCCGAGCCGCTCGACCCCGCCTACACCCCGACCGACCTCCATGAGGCCACATCCCGTTCACGGGCCCCCATCCGTTCGTGGCTCCTCGATCAGAAGAAGATCGCGGGCGTGGGGAACATCTACGCGGCGGAAGCGCTCTACCTTGCGGGGATCCACCCGCTGCGGGAGGCCCGTTCCCTCGACGACCGGGACGCGCGCGCCCTGCACGCGTCGGTCCGAGACGTCTTGACGGAAGCGATCGACGCAGGAGGCACCACCATCCGCGACTACCGAACGGCCGAGGGCGGCGAAGGCGAATACGCCCGTCAGCTGCACGTGTACGGACGAGAGGGGGAGCCGTGCCATCGGTGTGAGGCCGCCGTAGAGCGTACCGTGCTGTCGAACCGCTCGGCCTTCTTCTGCCCGACATGCCAGCCCGGACCGTGAGCGGCTGGCTCCGTTCTAGCCGGAGCAGAGCCCTCCTCTGCGCGGCAGTTGCGACCCTCGGAACCGCGGGGAACGCGCACGCCCAGGTGGACGTGCAGGAGATCACCCTCTCGAACGGTCTCCGCGTGCTCGCCGTGGAGCGCCCCGGCGCCCCCACAGTCTCTTTCGTGATGCAATTTCGTGTGGGCGGGGTGGACGAGCCGGTCGGGTCGACCGGCATCGCACATGTGCTCGAGCACATGCTCTTCAAGGGCACGGAAACGATCGGGACGATGGACCTGCGCGCCGAACGCCAGCTCTTCGCGGAGATCGACGCGGTGCAGGACTCGATCCTCGAACGTTCGGATGACGGACCGACATCAGGCGGGGAGCGCGAGCGACTCGAAGCGCGTCGAGACAGCTTGGAGGATGCAGCCCGCACGGCGGTCGTGCCGAACGAGTACACCGAGATCCTGACTCGAGCCGGAGCCCAGGGCCTCAACGCCATGACGACGAACGAGGCCACCATCTATTTCGTCGAGATGCCGGCCGCGCGGGCCGAGCTCTTCTTCGCGCTCGAAGGAGACCGAATGGCCAACCCGGTCTTTCGGGAGTTCTACTCCGAACGGGCGGTCGTCATGGAAGAGCGTCGGATGAGGGTCGACACGAACCCGGCCGGAGCCCTCTTCGAGCGACATCTCGCCACCGCGTTTCGCGAACACCCCTACGGTCAGCCGGTCGTCGGCACCATGGCCGACCTTCAGGCGCTCACCCGACCCGAGGTCGAAGCCTACTACCGCCGGTTCTACGGGCCGAGCAACGCGGTGCTCGCCGTGGTCGGCGCGATCGACCCCGAGGATGTCGCTCGGTGGTCGGAGGAGTATCTGGGTGCCATCCCCGCAGGAGATCGCCCTCCGGGCGTGAGCACCGTCGAGCCGGAGCAACGCGAAGAACGGCGTATCCACCTCACATGGGAGGCCGAGCCCCTCCTCCGGATCGGGTGGCACATTCCGGCCTCGACCCACCCGGACGGCCCGGCGATCGCGCTCCTCGCTTCGATCCTCACCGGGGGCCGCACCTCGCGGCTTCACCGGCGCCTCGTGACGGAGGAAGGCATCGCGACGTCGGTCTTTGCATCGACGGGGCCCGGTTCGTTGTACGCCGGCCTCTTCCAGATCGACGCCACGCCGGTCGCGCCAGCCACGACCGCCCAGCTGGAAGCCTCGATCTACGAGGAGATCGAGCGCCTGGCTCGCGACGGTCCGACCGAGGCCGAGATCGAGCGGATCCGAAACCAGGTGGCCGCCGGCTCGGTCCGACGGATGCAGTCGAACCTCGGGCTGGCCTTTCAACTGGCGGAATCCGAGTCCCTCTTCGGGGATTGGCGGGAGACCTTCCGCGTCGCGGAGGACTTCCTCCACATCGATGCCGAGGCCGTGCGCAGGGTCGCGAGCGAATACCTCACCGCGACGAATCGGACGGTCGCGACCCTCGGGCGAGAGGAGTCGGGGCGGTGAAACGACGCCGATTCGTGTGGGGTCTCGGGATCGGCCTGCTCGCCTGTGGCGCCCCTGGGGCGCCGGTGGCGGCCCAACAACCCGATCTCCGCGCGCGGGTCGAGTCGGTCGGGGCGATTCCCATCGACTTCGAACAGCCCGAGGTGCTGCGGTGGGACGTCGGGGGCGTGCCGGTCCTCGCCCTTCCCGACCCGGCCCTACCTCTCCTCACGGTCCATGCGTATCTGCGTGGCGGCTACGGGCGCTTCGACCGGTCCCACTACGCCGCCGCATCCGGGCTCCCGGCACTTCTTCGGTACGGGGGCACACAGACACGAACTCCGTCGGAGGTCGACGAAGCGATCGAAGGACTGGCCTTGCAGCTGAGCTTCGGGAGCGCGGGGGGCAGTGTGACGTCGACGTTGAACACGCTGGCCGAGAACGCAGACGCGGCTCTGGAGCTCTGGGGCGACATGATGGCCAACCCCGGCTTCGACGGCGTCGAGATCGAAGCGTGGCGCGGCCGTCAGTTGGAGTCCGTGCTCCGTCGGGTCGACGACCCGGCGCGACTCGCCTTCTCCGAAACGAATCGGCTCCTCTACGGAGACCACCCCGTCGGGTGGGAGATGGAGCCAGCCGATCTCGAGCCTGCGAGGGTCTCGGTCGAGCGTTTCGACGAGGTACACGCGCGCGTCTTCTGCCGAGACAACCTGACGCTCGGCGTCACAGGCAGCCTGGATCGATCGGAGATCGAACCCCTGCTCGAGACCCTCGTACAGCAACTGCCTCTGTGCTCGCGCCCCCTGCCCCGCGCGCCCGATCCTTCGATCCGTCGAGCCCCGGGCGTCTTCGTCGTCGACCGACCGCTCGCGCAGTCGGTCATCGTGATGGCGCACGCCACCAACGTCCGTCTCGCCGACGCTCCCCGGTATTACGCCGCCATGGTCGGAAACTCCGTCCTGGGTGGAGGAGGCTTCTCGTCTCGGATCCTGAGCCGGGTGCGCACCGAAGAAGGCTTCGCCTACTCGGCCACCTCCCTCTGGACGACGCCGGCGCGTCACGAAGGGATCATCGCGGCCACCACCCGGACCCGACCGGAGCGGACGGCCGACGCGATCGATGTGATGCTCGGTACGATGCAGGAGCTGACGGAAGAGCCCCCGACAGCGGACGAGGTCCAGCGCACGATCGACCAATTCGTGAGCGGCTTCGTCTTCAGCTTCGACTCACCCGGGCAGGTCGTGGCTCGTCAGATGTTCTATCTGGCGCAGGGCCTACCGGAGGACTGGCTGAATCGCTTCTGGGCCGGCGTGCAGCAGGTCCGGCCCGACGACGTGCTCGACGTCTTCCACGCCGAGGTCGACCCTTCGCGGATGTCGATCGTCGTGGTGGGCGACGCGGCCCTCATCGAAGACAAGCTGGCTCGCTTCGGGCCGGTGCAACGGATCGAGATCGAAGGCGGGCGCTGACCTCAGGGGAGGGCTATGTACGGCCGCCCTCTCCCGCCGTGCCCCAGTGGATCGCCGCGATCCCGCCGGACACCAACCGCCATCCGGTCTCCGTGAAGCCGACCCCGTCGAAAAGGGCCGACAGCTCTTTCGGCCCAGGGAACTCCTTCACGGACTCGGGCAGATACGTGTACGCCCACGGATGCCCCGACACGACCCGGCCGACGATCGGGAGGACGTGATGGAAGTAGACATGATAGCCCGCCCGGAGGACGGGGTTCGGCGGCACCGTGAACTCCAGCACGACGAGCTTCCGTCCCGGCCTGAGGACCCGCTGAAACTCGGCCAGGCCCTGCTCCAAACGAGCCAGGTTCCGAACGCCGAAGCCGACGGTGGCGCCATCGAAGCTGTCGTCCGGAAACGGCAGCTGGAGCGAATCCCCACAGACGGGCCGGACAGGGGCTCGGTCTATCTTCGGCAGCCCTTGGGCCAACATCGGCTGGGCGAAGTCGGACGCGATGACAGAACCCTTGAAGTCCGACCGTCCCGTCAACTCGAGCGCGAGGTCGTACGTACCCGCGCATGCGTCGAGATATCGGCCGTCCGGCCGGTCGACCCATCCGAGAGTGTCGATGGCCTTCCGGCGCCACGAACGATCGATGTTGAGACTCAGGACGTGGTTGAGCAGATCGTACCGCGGTGCGATCTCGGAGAAGATCTGCTGGACCTGACGCTCTCGCTCGGCCCCGGCCTTGGGCGCCGAATCGTGGGTGCTTTGCATGACAGCGGTCGCTCGGCCGCGTAGCTTGAAGTGGGCCCGATCTCCGGGCCAAAGAAGCTAACGGGAAGCGAGAGAGGGGCTCAACGGGGCGAAACCGGGCGCGAACATCCCCCGTAGGGCCCACGATGAGCACCGATACCGCTTCTCTGCCGCGAACCTCCCGCTGGTTCGCCTCCTCTGGGCAGGATACACGACCGCTGGCCGCTGTGGACTACGCGACGCTGGAAGATCGGGATCTCGCGACGTACGCGTCGCGGGGCCAAGAGTCGGCGTTCCGAGAACTTCTCGTGCGCTACGAACGGCCGGTATTCTCCCTGATCTATCGGATGGTCCGGGACCGCACGCTGGCGGAGGATCTTGCCCAAGAGGCGTTCATTCGGGCGTTCAACGCGATCGGCTCGTACAAGACGAGCTACAAGTTCAGCAATTGGATCTTGAAGATCGCGAACAACCACACGATCGACTATCTGCGCAAGCGGAAGCTCGACACCGTGTCCATCGACGGATCGCCGCACGCCCGTACGGCCGACGAGATCAGTCAGAGCCAGGTCGTCATCGAATCACGGGACGAGAACCCGGCCGAATACGTAGAGCACAAAGAGCTCGGGAATCAGATCGAAGACGCGATCGGGGGGCTCCGTGAGGAGTACCGCACCGTCATCGTGCTTCGTCACGTCGAGGGGTACGCCTACGACGAGATCGCCGACATCATGGACCTGCCGTTGGGTACGGTGAAAACGTATCTACATCGGGCCCGCGGTGAGCTGCGAAAATCTCTCGCTCACCTGGCCTCGTAGACGATGCGAAACATCGACTTTACCCAGGTGGGACGCGGTCCCGTGGTCATCGCGAGGGATGCAGCGAATCAGGGTGTTTTTGTGAAACTTCGTGCAAGCTCCAGGCGTAGTGGGGCATGCATTCAACAAGGAGTCCCGGGGTGACCCGAGATCGAGCCGAACATCTGAGCGCTGAACGCCTCCAGGCGTTCCTCGAAGGCGACCTCTCCAAGAGAGAGCGTTCCGCCGTCGAGGAGCACCTCGAGTCGTGCAAGCGGTGCTCGGCAGAGCTCGATGGGTGGCGAGTTCTCTTCGACGATCTGTCCGGACTTTCGGCCCACCGTCCGCATCAGGGCTTCGCCGAGCGGGTGATGTCCGAAGTCGACGTACCCGAACCGGTCTCTTTGGCCGCCCGTGTGCGGGGACGGATCGAAGCGGGCCTCACCGGCTCCCCTGAGGACGTCCTCGACGGGGAGACGATTCAGGACTTCCTCGAGGGTGCGTTCGGACCGCGGCGCACTCGTCAGATCGAGGCACACCTTGCGGCGTCTGAGCAGTGCAGCCGCGAAGTCGACGAGTGGGCGGTTCTCTTCCGTGAACTCGACGCGCTCCCCAGGCTGGCTCCGAGCCAGGGCTTCGCGGAGCAAGTCATGGCGCACGTCGACACGACGGCGAGCCAGCCCTGGGCGGTCCGTCTCCGTGAGCGACTGGCCGGGCTGGTCCGGGGCGACTCCAGCGTGTGCGCGCCCGCTGACATCCTCCAGGACTTCGTGGACGGCGCACTCCCCAGCCGGAAGCTGGCGCGCGTTCGAGCCCACGTCGGCTCGTGCACGTCGTGCGCGGCGGAAGTCCATGCGTGGCGTCAGCTGCACGTTCACCTGCACCGGCTCGAATCGCCCGCGCCCGCCAACGGCTTCGCCGAGCGGGTCATGGCTGCGTACCGCATCGAGCAGATGATGGCGGCAGCGGCGCCTGTGCCGCTCCGTTCGAAGGCCGCTGTGGCCGTGCGACGGACGCTCGGCCGCCCTCGGGAAGCGCTGGCCGCATTGTCAGGCATCGCCGTCACGCCGATGGCGATCTTCGGTGTCGCCGCGTGGGCGGTCTTCTCCCATCCGAGTGTGACGCTCGGTTCGCTGCTCTCCTTCGTCGCGTGGCAGATCTCGGACGTCGTGGCGATGGCGGGATCGGGACTCGCGAACACCGTGACCAACGCAACGAGCGCCGTCGGCGGACAAGCCGCCGTCGACGCCCTCACAGGCTCGCCGGCCCTGCTGGGCTCGGCCGTCGTAGCCTACCTGGTGATCTCTGCATTCGCGCTGCGGGTGCTGTATAAGAACCTTTTCGCTGGACGACCGGCTGATGGTCGCTATGCACATGCCCGACTCGCTTCGTAAGGCGGCCCTCTGCCTCCTTATGGCGGCGCTCGCGCTCCCCGTCGGGATCGACGCGCAGTTGCGCTCGATCGTGACCAAGAGTGTCTCGGCGTCGTCTTCCGGGTCTTCGATCGAACTGCACTTCGACGACCAAACCACGCTGTCGATCGCCCTCGACGATGGAGTCGCCTTCATCGACGGCGAGTCCGCGGGGTCCTTCGAGCGCGGTGACGAACTCGACCAAGCGTGGAGAGACCTTCTGGTCGAAGCGATGTCCCTCGAAAACGGAGAACTCGCCGAGGTCCTGGAGGCGTGGGAGGCACCGTCCTCGGATGTGGTCGCCATGCGCGTCGATCAGGCGTTGGAGCGGGCCCTGGGCGTCGAGCAGTCAGAGTCGGTGAGCGATGCCGTCGTTCAAAGCGACGCGACTTCGCTGGCGCGGTTCCTCCTTCAGTCACTCGGTCGCTTGGGCGTGCTCGACGAAGCCCTCGCCGACCTCGAGGACGAAGACGTTCAGGTGCACGTCGACGAAGATGTGACGATCGAAGACGGCGAGTCCGTCGAGGGAACGCTCGTCGTGATCGAGGGCACGCTCCGGGTCGAGGGGACCCTCGACGGGGACGCGGTTCTCGTGGGCGGGGCGCTCGATCTCCGGGACGGCGGCCTCGTTCGTGGCCAGGTGCGGATGGCGGACTCCCGGGTGCTACGCTCGTCCGGTGAGGTGCGCGGTGGCATCGTCGACCTGCTCGAGGACATGCGGGAGTCCGAGTCGGAGCTGCGGACCGAACTTCGCAACGAAATCCGCGACGAGGTCCGTGAGGATCTGCGCCGTGAGTTGCGTGACGTCGCACGGTTCGAGAGTGACGACTTCTCGATCATGACCCCCTTCCGCCCGGTCATCCGGGGTGTCGGTGGCGTCGTCGAGAAGCTCGTAGCCGTCTTCCTCCTCGGTCTGCTCGGCGCGGGCTTTATCGCCTTCGCGGGTCAGAACGTAGACGCGATTTCCGAGACGGCACGACGCTCGCCGGGTCGCGCTGCGGCCGTCGGCTTCGCGGGCAGCTTCCTTCTGGTCCCGGTGTGGCTCCTGGGTGCGCTCGCCTTGATCGTCTCGATCGTCGGGATTCCGGTCGCCATCGCGTGGCTACCGCTCTTCCCGATCGCCGCCATGCTCGCGGCGCTACTCGGGATCGTGGCCGTGGCCCGCAACACAGGCGAGTGGCTCGCGGACAGCACCCTTCCGTGGACCGGATGGATCCGTAAGTCGAACCAGGTCTTCACCCTCTTCGGTGGGCTACTCGGCCTCGCGGGACTCTTCATTGCCGGACACGTGATTTCGATCATCCCGGTCCTCGGCATCTTCAGCGCGCTGCTCTTCGGCGTGGGCACGATCCTACTGGTGATCGCGGCGCAGATCGGATTTGGGGCTGTACTCCTGACGCGCGCAGGGCGTCGCCGGGAGTACGCCGGACGGCACGACCCGGACGCTGCATGGGCGGCGGCCATGGACATGAAGCCCGGCGAGGACGCCGCGGCGGATACGAACGACAATCGGGGAGAGGGATGATGCGGAAGGTGGCGTGGGGGGCCGTAGCGGCGCTGGTCGTACTTCCCGCCGTGGCAGAGGGCCAAGAATGGCGGACGGTCACGATGTCCCGGCAGCTCGAACGGGTGGAGGATCTCCGCGTGTTCGTGGAGTACGGTGCCGGACACTTCACGGTGCGTTCGGTCGACGAAGACCTCCTCTACCGCATGCAACTCGAGTACGACGAGGAGAAGTTCGAGCCGGTGGCCGACTTCGCTAGCGACCGACTGCGACTCGGTGTGGAGTCGATCGGCCGCAACGTGAGCATCAACACCCGGAGGACGGGATCACTGGAGCTCGAGCTTCCACGCGGTGTGCCGATGGATCTCGACCTCGAGTTCGGTGCGGTCTCCGCGGAGATCGATCTCGGAGGACTCGCGCTCACCGATCTCGATGTGAGCACGGGCGCCTCGGAGTCGTACGTCGAGATCAGCGAGCTGAACTCCGAGGAGATCGGAACGGCCACGTTCGAGGCTGGAGCCGCAGAGTTTACCGCGATGGGACTCGGCAACCTCAATGCGGATCGGATCGAGGTCGATGCGGGCGTCGGTTCGATCACGCTGGGGCTCGACGGCAGCTGGCAGGACGACGGCTACGTCAGCATCGACATGGGGCTCGGCGCACTGGAGTTGCGCATCCCGGAGGGCGTGGGTGTACGCTTGAAGAAGGACAGCTTTCTCACCGCGATCGACTCGGAAGGTCTGATCAAACGTGGGGACACCTTCGAGTCGCCGGACTTCGATGACGCAGAACGACGCGTGGAGATCGATATCGACGCGGCGTTCGGCGCGATTTCCGTGGTCTGGACGCGGTAACGCCGGAGCACATCATGATTGGATCGCTTCTGACCTTCTTCGCCGTCGGGCTCGTCACCCTGCTCGTTGCCGGTGTCGTGCTCGGGATCGTCGGCGTGGTCTTCTCCCTCACCTTCGGGCTGGCGACGTTCCTCCTCTTCAAGGTGGCCCCGATTCTATTCGTGGGCTGGATCGTCGTGAAGATGTTCGACAAGGCGCGCGGAGGCAGCTCCCTGTCGGCGTCCGACCGCAGGTGGTTGGACGGAGCGTAGAGCGCCCGACCTACCCGAAGGCCCGTTCGACCTGCTCGGCGATCCCGCCGAGCGCCACGCTCGCGCCCGACGTCGGGGCCGAGACGACCGTGGGTGCGCCCTGGTCTCCGGCCTGAACGACCGCGGGATCCAACGGCACACGCCCGAGGAAGGGCACGGACATCTCCTGAGCGAGGGCTTCCCCACCGCCGGTTCCGAAGATGTGGTGCACCTCTCCACATCCGGGGCACGAGAAGCCGCTCATGTTCTCGACGATACCAAGAACCGGCGTGTTCACCCGCTCGAACATCTTGATACCACGCCGCACATCGCCGGTGGCGACGTTCTGTGGTGTGGTCACCATGACCGCCCCGTCCAGGTCGATCGTCTGCACCAGTGAAAGCTGAGCGTCTCCGGTCCCGGGCGGCATATCGACGACCATGACGTCGAGCTCACCCCACTGCACCTGCTCGAGGAACTGCTTCAGGATCCCAGAAATCAGCGGACCTCGCATGATGGCGGGCTGATCCTCCTCGAGAAGAAAGCCGAGGCTCATCAGCTTTACGCCGTGCGATTCGAGCGGCTCGATCATCTCGGAGCCCTTCTCGCCGACGACGTTCGGCCTGCGCTGAACGCCGAACATGACGGGGATGTTGGGGCCGTAGACGTCGGCGTCGACGAGGCCGACCCTCTTCCCACTCGCTGCGAAGGCCGCGGCGAGGTTCGCGGCGACCATCGACTTCCCCACGCCCCCCTTCCCCGAGGAGACGGCGATGACTCGGTCGACCTCCGAGAGGAGCCCTGGCTTCGGCGTGGGCGCCGGCACCGAGCCCGGCTTCAGGCCGGGACGTCCTCCGCCTCCACCACCCGACGGAGCCATCTGCGGAAGCTGGACGTTGATCTTCACGGCGGTGATCCCATCGACCGCCTCGGCCGCCGCGCGGGCGTCTTTGACCAAGTCGCTGGGGTCATCGGGTCGCAGGGCGAACTGGAAGCGCGCCCTCCCGTCCTCGCCGACTTCGAGGCCCTGGACGAGGCCGGCCGACACCACGTCGCTCCCGCTTCCGGGATGCTGCACCTGAGCCAACGCGGCCATGAGGGAACGACGAAGATCTTCGGTGCTCATCCGGGGAATCCAACGCTCGGAAGTTCGCTCGCATTCGAGGGCGCGAAGCGAAAGGCGGCGAAGTCTACCAGAGCCGTCGGGAGGCCGTCAACGCACCCCCTCTTCCGACAACACGCGCCGCGCACGTCCCCGTGTTGCGTCGCCTTGACGGCGCGTCGAGATTCCGGCGTCGTGGCCCCGCCAGGCCGGGGCTGCTCCACCCGCCAACCCCCCGCCAACGACTCATGAACGGCATTCCCGCTGCCCCTGGGCCGATCAACGAGCCCATCTTCTCCTACGCTCCTGGGACCCCTGCCCGAGCCGAGCTGAAAGCCGAGCTCGAGGCCCAGGCCGCCCAGGTGATCGACATCCCGCTGATCATCGGCGGTGAAGAAGTCCGGACCGGTAACACCGTCGACGTCGTCATGCCGCACGACCACGGACACGTCCTCGCGAAAGCCCACATGGCCGGCGCAGATGAGGTCCGACGCGCCATCGATGCTGCGAATGCGGCGCACCGCGAGTGGTCCACGATGAGGTGGGACGACCGGATCGCCGTCTTCCTGCGCGTGGCCGACCTGCTCGCGGGTCCGCGACGGGCGAAGCTCAACGCCGCGACGATGCTCGGCCAGAGCAAGAATCCGTTCCAAGCCGAGATCGACGCGGCGTGCGAGACGATCGACTTCTTCCGTTTCGGCGCCCGCTTCGCCCAGCAGATCTATTCGATGCAGCCGCACTCGGATCCGGGCATTTGGAACCGGGCCGAGTATCGCGCTCTCGAGGGCTTCGTCTACGCGGTGAGTCCGTTCAACTTCACGGCGATCGGGGCGAACCTCCCCGGCACGCCCGCGATGATGGGCAACGTCTCCGTGTGGAAGCCATCCCTGACGGCACTCCTGTCGAACTACTACATGATGGAGCTGTTCGACGAGGCCGGACTCCCGCCTGGTGTGATCAACTTCGTGCCCGGCGACCCGGTCGAAGTCACGGACGTGGTCCTGGCCGATTCGTCGTTCGCGGGGATCCACTTCACGGGCTCCACGACCGTCTTCCGTCACCTGTGGAAGTCGATCGGCGAGAACATCTCGAGCTACCGCTCGTACCCGCGCATCGTCGGGGAGACGGGCGGGAAAGACTTCATCGCCGTCCACCCGTCGGCGGATGCCGCAGCCGTGAAGACGGCGATCGTACGCGGGGCCTTCGAATACCAGGGGCAGAAGTGCAGCGCAGCCTCGCGGGCGTACATCCCCGAGAGCATGTGGCCCGAACTCGAGGGGCCACTGGTCGAAGAGACGGCGTCACTCACCATGGGTGACGTGCGCGACTTCCGGAACCTCGTGAACGCGGTCATCCACCGTCAGTCCTTCGACAAGATCAAAGGCTACATCGACGCGGCTCGCGAGTCCGACGACGCGGAGATCATCGTCGGCGGGGAGTGCGACGACTCGGTCGGCTACTTCGTTCGTCCGACGATCATCCGCGCCAAGAAGCCGGACTACACGACGATGTGCGAGGAGATCTTCGGCCCGGTGATCACGATCTACGTGTATCCGGACGAGGAATGGGAGCACGTCCTCGAGCTCGTGGACAACACGTCCGAGTACGCATTGACGGGAGCCATCTTCGCCAAGGATCGCCGAGTGATTCGTGCGGCGACGAATGCGCTCGATCAGGCCGCCGGCAACTTCTACATCAATGACAAACCGACCGGTGCCGTGGTCGGCCAGCAGCCGTTCGGTGGTGCACGCGGCTCGGGCACGAACGACAAAGCCGGCTCGATGTTCAACCTGCTTCGCTGGGTAAGTGCCCGGTCGATCAAGGAGAACTTCGTGGCGCCGACCGACTACCGGTATCCCTTCATGGACGCCGAGTAGGCACAACAACAGTCGCTCCGCGACGCGGTACTGGGGGGTCGAGGCCGACGAGGTCTCGGCCCCTGTCTCGTTCGGCACCGTCCTAGAGGAGGTGCTCGACGAGCCGGCTCAGGGCATGAAGTCGGCCCGACTGAGGCGCTCGAAACGCCAAGCCCCGATTCAGAATGCTGTTCAGCACAGCGTCGTCCGCGTCGCCGTCGAAGAGAGCCTGAACGCCCTCGGGCTCGACCGCGCCTTCTCCTTCGAGGCGCAGCCATACCGAGTGTTCCGCGTCCGATCGGACACCCATGAGTTCGAACGAGCCGGACTCGTTCTGATGCACGGCCGCGAGCCCCTGACGCTCGAGCACCGAGACGATCTGCTCCCATTGAGCCTCGCCGATCCCACGAAACACGAAGTACGCGTCGGGTTCACCGGCCTCGAGGTAGCGCTGCAGGAGCTTCGCCACGACCTCGTCGGCACACGAGTAGTCGATCAGTCTCACCTCGGAGAAATCGATGACCGAAAGAGCGACACGCCCGGGTCCGGGCAGCTGGGCCTCGATCGCCATCCGGACGGCTCGTCCGGTCGGGCGGGTGACGAGGTACGAGTGGAGCGACACGCTCTGTTGCATGATCGGATCGCCGATCCCATCGAGAACGGCTTGAACATCGATCGCGACGCCGTCGAGTGGACGATCGGTCACGAGGGATCGTCCTTGGCGGGGAGGACCATCGTGATCAGCGCGCCGGGAATCGGCTTCATGCCATCCACGAGAGGCGGTGCGTCGTCCCACTCCGGAACCTGGGCGATCCGCGCGGTCCCGCTGCGGATCGAGATCGCGCCGTTCCACTTCCGGACCTGCTTTCTCATCTGCTGGATCCCTTGGCCCCGCCCGGAATCGGGAAAGCGAGTGAGTCCGTGCAGAAAGGCAGCCTCGAGGGAGGTGACGTCACTCCACCGATCCCCGTACCGGGCCGAATGCTCTCCCTCGAGTGAGCCTCGGAATCCGCGGCCGACATCCATCACGGAGATCACGACGACCTGACGCCCGAGGCGCTGCTTCCAGAAGTACGATTGGGCCGCAACCCACCCGGGCGCCTCCGCGTGCTCCACGATGTTCTGGCACACCTCGGAGAGGATGACCGCAAAGGGCACGGCGGCCGCCGCCGAGTAGTTGAGCTTCGACGACAGAATGGACGACGCCTTCCCTTGGACCCGATCGACGACGTGGTGCACATCCCCGTGCGTTCCGATCGGTGTGATCTCAAGCAGTACGTCCGAGGCGCCCCCGCCCGTCCGTCGCTGGGGCTCGTCGAAGTCGAAGACCCCGCGGGCCGCTTCGAAGAAGCCCATTCTCCCGATGTAGCTCGCGACCTCTCCCTGCTCCGGTAGCTCGAGTCTCGGTAGCGCTCCGTGAGCATCCCGCGCGATCGTGCCCCCGACGAGAAGCCCCAGCAGCCCGTTCGGGTCAAACCAGCGCACGTGCCGTGCGTCGAAGAGGATGCGCTCCCCGAGGTGCGGATGGATGTCGTCGAGGAACGTATCGATCGTCGATCGATCGAAGCTCGTCGGCACCGTGATGACGTTCAGCGCTCCCCCTCGTTCACCAGTCGTGTAGTGAGCCCTTCGGCGGTGTTCGTGCCGACGTTGATGGTGGCCACGCGAGTCGCGTACTCGGCGGCCACGTCCAGCGGATCCCCGGCGACGAGTCGGGCGAAGCACGCCCCACCCCAGACGTCCCCACAACCGGTGGGGTCGCCGTCGGCGAGAGCACGGATGGTAACCGATCCGTCGACCCGACGCGCCCCGTCGGACCGGCCGCCCGGCAATCGGCCTCGTCCGGCCCCGTGCGACCACCGAACGCCGGCTCCACCCAGCGTCACGACGGCGGCCGCGCACCCCGCGGAATGCGCCAAAGAGAGGGCGGACGTGGGGGCCTCGTCCCGTGCCACGGCGGGCAACGCTTCCTCGACCAGCGTCGCCTCCGCCTCGTTCATCTGAACGACGTCGAAGCACGCCATCCAGCGGCCCGGGTTCGGTAACGGTCGCGGAAACCTCCTCCCGTCCGCGTCGATCCCGAGGAAGAGGGAGTGCAAGTCCCCGTACATCGGACCCGACACGGCGCCCCGAACCGCCGACAGAACGTCGTGGGTGAGTTCGAAGCCGGAGATGAAATTCACCAGAAGCGCATCGACTCCGTCCACGGCAGCCAAGACGTCGTGTTCGGTCCAGGGGCCAACCCCACCGGTCAAGGTTTCGACGCGTTCGGCCGAGTCGTGGTACCGGAGTTCCACGGCGTTGTTGGGCTCGTCGACGACGACGAGGCCCGACGTGTCGATCGGTGTGCCCCCGAGATCCGATTCGACTTCGGCGAAGAATCGCTCCACGTCACGGGCCCGATCTCGCCCCACGCGGGCCAACGGGCGCACGGTCCAGCCGGGAGCGGCAGAGACCGACGCGGCAACGATGGCGTACCCCAGCCCTCCCCACCCTTCGACGGCCGGCCGACCCACAGGGATCACGCGATCCCACACCATCGTCCCCAACACGCCGAGAACCCGCGTCAGCGCTCGCGCTCCGACATGAATACCCCCGCCGCACCGATGACGCCGGCAGTTTGCGGCAGGGCTCCGGGGACGATCGAACACGCATCGACGGCACGATCGAACGCCCGACGTCGTACCTCGGCACGGAGGGGCACGAAGAGGGGGTCTCCTACGGCCGTGACTCCGCCCACCAGGACGATGCGCTCCGGGTTGAAGAGGTTCACGAGGTTTGCGATCCCTGCCCCGAGGAAGCGAGCGGTATCCTCGACGACCCCCGCCGCGAAGTCGTCGCCCGCGCCGAGGGCTCGGGACACCGTGGCCGCCGTAATGGCTTCGAGGTCACCGTGGACGAGGTCGGGGAGCACGGAGTCGGCCCCCGCGTCGATGCCCTCCACGGCCCGGGCCGCGATACTCGGCCCAGACGCGTAGGCCTCCAAACAGCCCTTGTTGCCGCACCGACTGGGGCGGCCGGCGACGTCGATCGTCGTGCATCCGACTTCGAGCGCGTTGCCCGTCGAACCGCGCATGAGCCGACCGTCCTCAATGAAGCCGCCCCCCACGCCCGTACCGAGTGTAATGCACACGAGGGATCGCGCACCCCGCCCTGCTCCCACCCACCACTCCCCGTACGTCGCGCAGTTGGCGTCGTTGTCCAGGGTCACGTCGAAGCCCGTCGCCTCCGCAATACGGTCCCGGATCGGATATCCGGACCAATCGAGGTTCGGAGGATTCAGAATGGTGCCGTCGTCCAGGTTCAGCGGCCCGGGGCAGCCCACACCTATGCCGACGATGTCGTCCCGAGAGCCCCCTTCGTTTTCGAGGGTCTCCTCGATCACGGACTCCACGATGCTCGCCACGTCGGCAACGGCCGAATCTCCGCCCCGATCGGGTCGGGTCGGTGTGCGTCGGACGGCCGCAGGAAGCCCACCTGCGACCGGGACGGTGCCGGCCACGAGGTTGGTGCCGCCGATGTCGACGCCGATCGCCCAGGGGCCGCTCATCCGGGGGAACGCCGCTCCGGCGGGCTAGTCGTCGCCGAGGTTGAGCACCGCAAGAAACGCCTCCTGCGGAATCTCCACCGTGCCAACCTGCTTCATACGGCGTTTTCCTTCCTTCTGCTTCTCGAGAAGCTTCCGCTTCCGAGAGATATCACCGCCGTAGCACTTCGCCGTCACGTTCTTCCGGAGCGCCTTCACGTTCGTGCGCGCCACGACATTGTTCCCGATCGTCGCCTGAAGGGCGACGGCGAACTGCTGCCGAGGGATGAGGTCTTTCAGCTTTCGCACGAGGTCCCGGCCGTACTCTTGAGCCTTCGACCGGTGGATGATCACGCTGAACGCATCGACGGGATCGCCGTTGACCAAGACGTCCAGCCGCACGAGGTCGTCCGGTCGGTACTCCAGGAATTCGTAGTCGAGCGCAGCATAACCGCGCGTCCCCGACTTCAGGCGGTCGTAGAAGTCGAGCACGATCTCCGAAAGCGGAAGCTCGAAGTCCAATTCCACCCTCGTGGGGTCCAGGTAGTTCATCCCCTTGAACACCCCACGGCGGTCGTGGCACAGCTTCTGAACGTTCCCGATGTACTCCGACGGGACCAAGATCCTGGCGTCGACGATAGGCTCCGAGATCGTATCGATCCGGCCGGGATCGGGGAGCAGAGTCGGGCTTTCCAGGTGCATTGCCTCGCCGTCGGTGAGCTCGACGTGGTACTCCACGTTCGGGACGGTGGTGATCAGATCGACGTCGAACTCCCGCTCGAGGCGCTCCTGGATGATCTCCATATGTAGTAGACCCAAGAAACCACATCGGAAGCCGAATCCGAGCGCGACCGACGTCTCGGGCTCGTAGGCGAGTGCCGCATCGTTCAGACGGAGTCGCTCCAGCGCGTCGCGGAGGTCCTCGTAGTCATCCGCGTTGGAAGGGTATAGCCCGGCGAAGACCATCGGACGCGCTTCTTTGTACCCCGGCAGCAATTCGTCCGCAGGGTTGTTCGCATCGAGGATCGTGTCGCCGACCTTCGTGTCCGCGACCTCCTTGATCGCCGCAACGACGTAGCCGACCTCTCCCGGCCCGAGCTCATCCTGACGGATCCGACCGAGGCGCATGCACCCGACCTCGGTGATCTCGTAGCGGGCGTCGACGTTTCCGAAGCCGATGGTCATGCCCGGCCGAACGGTCCCGTCGACGATCCGCACGGACGGGACGGCCCCTAGGTATTTGTCGTAGTACGAGTCGAAGATCAGCGCACGCAACGGCGCCTTGGCGTCTCCCAGCGGAGCGGGGACCCGAGCCACGACGGCCTCGAGGATTCCCTCGATGCCGACACCCTCCTTCGCGCTCGCCAACAGAATCGACTCCGGGTCCACTCCGAGGAGGTCCGCGACCTCATCGCGTCTGCGCTCCGGCTCGGCGCCGGGGAGATCGATCTTGTTGATCACCGGGATGATCTCGAGATCCGCTTCGAGCGCGAGGAAGAGGTTCGACAGCGTCTGCGCCTGCACCCCCTGGGTCGCATCGACGACGAGGATCGCGCCCTCACACGCCGCGAGGGAGCGCGAGACCTCGTAGGTGAAGTCCACGTGCCCGGGAGTGTCGATCAGGTTCAGGCCGTATGTGACGCCATCCAGAGCCGTGTACTCCATCCGTACGGCGTGCAGTTTGATCGTGATGCCGCGCTCGCGCTCGAGCTCGTTGTTGTCGAGCACTTGCTCGCGCATCTGTCGCTCATCGAGGGTTTGGGTACCCTCGAGAAGTCGATCTGCGAGGGTCGACTTCCCGTGGTCGATGTGCGCGACGATGCAGAAGTTGCGGATGAGGTCGGTCTGCACGCGTGGCGGGGCCAAGGTTCCGGGCGAGGACCGAGAAAGTTAATGGGCCGTCCGCGCCGCTCGTAGGGCCGACCTAGGGGATTCGCCCGACGTCGTACGGGAGGAGATTCAGTGCGAAGGCGGTCGTCTCCCAGTCCGGGAGGAGCACCTCGACGAAGTCGTCGACGGCGAGGTACGGATCATCGTACGTCGTCCGGCCCAGCTCACCGAGCTGCCAGCCGACGCCGTCCTGGAAGTCGAATTGCCAGATGTCCAACGGGACGTGGGACGCGATGATGAAGAAGTGGCCGCGGCCGGGAGCATCCCGAACGCGCCAGCGCGAGCCCTCTCGGAAGATCAGGCGATAGTCACGACCCGCCCCGATGACCCCTTCGACGGACGGATCCTGGGGGTAGATCAAGGTGGCGTGCCCTTCCGTGTCCACACGGACGATCGCCGCGTACGCGTCGAAATTGGCCCGATAGTATAGCCGTACCTCCTCGCCGGCGCGGACGATCGAGCTGCGGGCCCGATCGAGCCACACCCGGGCGTCGACCGCATCGACGGCCGTGGGCCGCGCGCCTTCGACGAAGGTCTGGGCGTCTACCGGGGCCCGCCCCCCGACAAGCATCGCCACGCCGAGCACGACCCCGAGCCTCGTCGTCCGAGTCGAGCGCATCCATTCTCCTCCGTCACGAGTCCCCAACTGCAGACTGTGTCGCAACGTGCGTGCCACACCACGAACCGTCCTTCGCGGTGAAAACACGCCGCACCGCGCGACGTTCCACAGGGGTGTCGCGCGGGTCTCGCTCGCGCCGTCCTTCGCCGGGGACACCTTCCCGTCCCGTTGAGGGGCCGCGGGCCCACCGGTAGCTTACCGGGCTGCTATGAATACGCCCTCCGCCCGCCCCCGCGCCGACCTTCTCGACCCCGCCTCGCTTGCACAGCTGGGCGGGATCGAGTTCATCGCCCGAGAAGTGGTCGAAGGCTTCATCATGGGGCTGCACCGATCCCCACACCGCGGCTTCTCCGCGGAGTATGCGGAGTTGCGCGCGTACCAGCCCGGAGACGATCTGCGGTACATCGACTGGCGGATGTACGGCCGATCCGACCGCTACTACGTGAAGCAGTTCGAGGAGGAGACGAACCTCCGGGCCCACATCCTCGTCGACGTCTCCGAGTCGATGGGGTGGAGCTCGGACCCGTCCACACAACCGACGAAGCTCTGGTACGCCCAGCACCTGGCCGCCTCGTTAGCTTTGGTGTTGGCTCGCCAAGGCGACGCCGTCGGTATGGCGGCGTTCCACGACGCGATCGTCGATCGGCTGCGCGCGAAGGGCGGGCGGCGCCACTGGCACGAGCTCACGCGCCGCTTCCGCTCCCTCACGCCGGGCGGCGGAACCTCGGCGGAAACGGCGCTACGAGAGCTCGCGATCCGGCTCCGGCGGCGCGGCCTCGTCGTGTTGATCTCGGACCTCCTCGTGGCCCGAGACGATACGCTCACGGCGCTGAAGTACCTCCGGCATCGCGGCCACGAAGTGCTGGTCTTCCACCTGATCGACCCCGGGGAGCGCGAGCTACCCGCGGCATCGGAGGCTCGCTTCTTCGACCCGGAAACAGACCGAGAGTTGCTGGTCAGCGTCGCGGACATCCGCTCCGAGTATCGTGAGGCGGTGCGCGACGCGTTGGACGAATGGCGGAAAGACCTTCGCCCACACGGCATCGAATACGAGGTCGTGGACACGGACGCGCCCTTGTCGCTCGCACTCCGAGCATACCTCAGGAAACGGGAGCGGCTCGGCTGAGGCCGGCGAGCGACTCATGGGCGCATTGAACCCCCTGTTCCTCCTTGCCGGGCTGTCGATCGCGATACCGATCTACCTCCACCTCTTTCACCGGCATCAAGCTCGTCGACTCTCCTTCCCCGCCCTCCGGTACCTCGAGCGAACGGAGCGCGAGCACGCGCGGCAGATCCGCCTTCGTCAGATCCTGCTGATGCTCGCGAGGGTCTTGGCCTTGCTGCTCGTCGTCGGGGCCGGTTCTCGACTCTTCTTCGGCGGTCGGGGCGCCTCGCATCCGCCGACCGCTGCGGTGATCGTGATCGACAATTCACTGAGTAGTGGCTTGGTGGTTGGCGAGGTACGCGTGCTCGACGAACTGAAGCGTCTGGCCAACCTCACGCTCGACGCCGCCCAGGAGGAAGACCGCTTTTGGGTCATCCGGGCCGGAGAGCCGTGGCTTCCGGCCCTGCCCGGCGGTCCCGCGGAGGCGCGCCGCGCGATCGATGAGGTGGAGGCCTCGGAGGCACGCGGCGATCTCACCGAAGCCCTGTCCCGCGCTGCTCGCCTACTCGAAGAGGCCCCGCTGGAGCATCGCGAGATCCACCTCCTCTCCGACCTGCAGGCGACCGCCTTCGCCGGGGCGTCTGGCACACCCGTGGACTCTCTTCCCGTGGTGGTTTGGGAAGGTCACCGGGCAGAGGCAGCGAATCGTGCGCTCTCCGACGTCGTCGTCGGCGGGGGACTTCCTCCGCTCGAGGGCCAAAGGACCGACGTGACGATCGCCGCGCTCGAGTCCGCCGGCGATGGCGACACGCTACACGTTCCGATTCGACTCGTCGTGAACGAACGGATTCGCGGCGCTGCGACGATTCCCCCCGGGGCGCAGACGACGATCGCGATGCCTCCGTCGGGCACCGGGTGGATCCAGGGGTACGTCGACGCCGACCCCGACGACCTTCGAGCGGACGACCGGCGCTTCTTCGCGTATCGGTCCCGATCGGCTCCGGTCGTCGCCGTCGCGGGTGACCCCGGGCTCTTCGTACGCGAAGCCCTGGGCGTGCTCCAGGAGGCCGGACGAGTGCGCACGGGAGCGCTCGCTCAGGCCGACCTCCTCCTGTCCGACGCCGCGACCGCCCTCCCCGACGCAGCCTCGGGGACGGCGGTCCTCATCGTCCCCCCCGCTGATCCGACGCTCCTGCCGGCGGTGAATCAACGGCTCGGCGCCGCGGGCGTGCCGTGGCGCCTCGAGCCCGCCGGTACGCGAGGGCGCGCGCCCGTCGAAGGCCTCAACGTGCCGGACGCGTTGCGCGACGTCGTGGCCGACACCCCGTACGGACTCGCGCTCGCCGGGGATCCGAACCAACCGACGCGTACGCTCGCCGAAGTCGGCGGGACCCCCTGGTTGGTCGAGGGCACCGACCAGGGCGGTCGACGCTTTCTCCTCGTCGGCTCTCCACTCGACGCCAACGGAACGTCGCTTCCCGTGTCGACCGGCATGCTTCGCTTCGTCGACTGGGTCGCGAGCGACTGGGCGGCGGCAGGCGGCGGCGCGACGCGATGGACGACCGGAGGCCACCTCTCCGCACCGTCCAGCGCGACCCACGTACGCTTCCCGTCCGGTGAGGAGCAGGAGATCGACGGCACACGCATGGTGCGCGGGACCGGGCGGGCCGGCCTGTACACCTTCACCGCAACGGATTCCGTCGTGTCGGTCGTCGCCGTAAACCCGCCGGTCGAAGAGTCGCGCCTCGACCCCCTTCCGGACGCTTCGTACGCGTCGGTCATCGGGGGTGACGCCGTCTCGGCCTCCAGCGAGAGCGAGTGGGCACGCTCGGTATTCCAGGCGCGGCAGGGCCCCGAGCTGTGGTGGCCGTTCCTCCTGGCGGTGTTGGCCCTCCTCGCGCTCGAGGCGCTCATGGCGACCTCCGGTGAACGGGGTCCATTCGGACGGACGGGAGACCGTGACGAGTAACGCCATCGTGCGGGCCGTGTCGGCCTCCCCCGCGGTGCGCAGCCTCGCAGCTTCCCTCCCCGGAGCCGGCGAGTCGGCTGCACTCGGCGGTGCTATCGGATCCCTGCCTGCAGCGGTCCTCGCCGCGTTGCACGAGGCGTTTCCGGACCGGGTCTTCGTCGCGCTCGTCGAAGCACCTCGAGATGCCGTGTCCGTCGAGACGGACCTCGAAACGCTTCTCGGATCGGACGACGCCTCGCACCTCTACCCGCAGAAGGAGGCGCTGCCGTACGAGGAGAACGAGGTCCACGTCGAGATCGGCGGCCTGCGGGTCGAAGCTGTCGAGGCCCTCTTCCGCGGGACGACCAAGATCATCGTGTCGACGCCGCGGGCGCTTCAGGAGAGGGCACCGATCCCGGCGCGACTCGCCGATCTCCGCACCACGTTGCGCGTCGGCGACTCCGTACCGTTCACGGAACTTCCCAGCCTTCTGGAAGAGCGCGGCTTCACCCGCGTGACCAACGTCGAAGAGGTCGGACAATTCGCCGTGCGCGGCGGGATCCTCGACGTCTTCTCCGTCTCTGCGGGCGATCCCGTCCGGATCGAGTTCTGGGACGACGAGATCATCTCGATCCGGACCTTCGACATCCTCGATCAGCGATCGACGGCCGAGGTGCCCGAGACCCACGTCTTGCCGGTGGATTTTCGCTCGGCGAGCGCGGGGGGTGCGGACGTCTCCCGATCGCTGCTCGAGCTGCTTCCCAGCGATGCCGTCATCGTCCACCTAGGCAGCTGGGCGCTCCTACCCGAGTTGGAACGGACGTGGGCACGGGTGACGACTTTGTACGACAACCTCGTGCATTCGGGGGCCACCCCGCCCCGACCCGAAGAGCTCTTCCTGGGCCCGGACGACGTCCAATCACGGATCCGTGCGCTGGCACACGTCGCCATCGTCCCCGAGGCCGACGTGCCTTCTTCGATCGCCTCATCGGAGCCGCCGACGGTGGCGCGCGACATGGCGAAGCTCGAGGCGTACCTGCATCGGGGCGCCGAGGACGAGCACGAGACGCTCCTCCTGTGCGACAACGACGGCCAACTCCAGAGGCTGGAGGAGATCCTGGGCGGCGGACGAAGGCTGCCGCACGGGACACGACTCGGCCTCGGAGCGCTGGCGGGCGGCTTCGAGCTCCACGGGGTCCAGCCGCCACTCCGCGTCCTCAACGACCACGAGATCTTCCGACGACCCCGCCGCGTCCGCCGGAGTCGGCGATTCCGAGGCTCGGTGGCGTTGGAGAGCCTGTCTCAGCTCACCCCTGGGGCCTTCGTGGTGCACATGGACCACGGCGTCGGGCAGTTCCGAGGGTTGGAGCACATCACGATCGGGGCGCAGGAACTCGAGGTCCTCGTCATCGAGTACGCCGCCGGCGATCTCCTTCGGGTACCGGTCTCGAAGCTCGACATGATCGAGCGCTGGGTGGGGGAGTCGGACGACGCCCGACCGCGGGCCCTCCACCGGATCGGCGGCAAGCGCTGGAAGAACCTGCGGTCGAAGACCGAACGGGTCATCGAGGAGATGACCGCCGAGCTCCTCGAGTTGTACGCGCGACGTCAGGCCGCCGAGGGGTACGCCTTCTCCGAAGACACCCGCTGGCAAATGGAGATGGAGTCGTCGTTCCTGTACGACGACACCCCCGATCAGCGACAGGCGTCCATCGACGTGAAGCGCGACATGGAAACGACTCGGCCGATGGATCGCCTCGTCTGCGGGGACGTCGGGTATGGAAAGACCGAGGTCGCGATCCGGGCCGCGTTCAAGGCCGTCCAGGACGGGAAACAGGTCGCCGTGCTCGCACCGACGACGATCCTCGCCGAACAACATCGTCATACGTTCCAGGAGCGACTGGCCGACTACCCGGTTCATGTGGGCAGCCTGTCGCGCTTCCGAACGGGCAAGGAGCAGAAGGAGCTCCTCGCCCGCGTCGCGAGCGGCGATGCAGACATCGTGATCGGGACCCACCGGCTCCTCTCCGACGACGTGATCTTCAAGGACCTGGGGCTCCTCATCGTCGACGAGGAGCAACGCTTCGGGGTGAAGCACAAGGAGCGGCTCAAGCAACTGCGAGCCACGATCGACGTCCTCACGCTCAGTGCGACGCCCATCCCGCGAACGCTCTATCTCTCGCTCTCGGGCATTCGTGACCTATCGCTCATCCGGACGCCTCCGCGAGATCGCATGCCGATCTTCACGCACGTGCTCCCGTGGACGGACCAACTCATCCAAGAAGCGCTGCATCGGGAGCTCGATCGCGGCGGCCAGGCGTTCGTCCTGCACAATCGGATCGACACGATCTACACGATCGGGGAGGAGATCCAAGCGCTCGCTCCGGACGCCCGTATCGGCGTCGCCCACGGGCAGATGAGCGGGAACGATCTCGATCGGGTCATGACCGCCTTCGTCGACGGCGATGTCGACGTCCTGGTCTGCTCGTCGATCATCGAGAACGGGTTGGACGTCCCGAACGCGAACACGCTCATCGTGGACCGGGCGGACCGCTTCGGCCTGTCTCAGCTCTATCAGATCCGCGGTCGCGTCGGCCGCTCAGATCGCCGCGCGTACTGCTACCTGCTCGTCCCGGAAGACGTCGGCGAAGACGCAGAACGCCGTCTCCGCGTCCTCGAGCAATATACCGAGTTGGGGAGCGGGTATTCGGTGGCCCTCAGGGATCTCGAGCTGCGAGGCGCTGGAAATCTCCTCGGCGCGGACCAGTCGGGTTTCGCCGCCCAGGTCGGACTCGACGCGTACATGCGGCTCCTGCGCAAAACGGTCGAGCGCATCGAAGCGGGCGATCAGATCGAGGAGTGGCCGGAACCCGACGTCTCCCTCGACGGGCCCGCGTACCTGCCCGACGAGTACGTGGCGGACTCGAGTCAGAAGCTGCACCTCTACCGCCGCCTCTCGAAGGCGACGACACGGACCGAGGTGGAGAACTTCCGGGAGGAGCTCACCGACCGTTTCGGTCCCCTGCCCTCCGAAGTCGACCGCCTCCTCGCCAGCGCGACCGTTCGGATCCTCGGCAAGACGATCGGGCTGGACCGAGCCATCGTTCGGGACGGGTCTGCGCGTCTCACCTTCCGTGAGTCAGCCGTTCCCAGATTGAATGCCGTTCAGCGTATCTTTAGCCAGCGTCAGGCGGCGATGGAGGTCGTACGAAACGCACCCCTCTCCTTGGTGATTAGGCAGGAGGGGGCCGAACCCGTGTTGGAGATTGTGCTCGTCATGCTCTCTGCACTCGGATCGGCGCACCGGTCGGCGGCATAGTGCCCCCGACCCCCACGATGGAATTCGAGTCGGGAGACCGAGTGTCATGAAGAAGATGTGGGCCCTCACGGGCGCCCTCGTGCTGGCCACCGCAGCGTGTGCGGGTGAGACCGATACGAGCGATCTGGTCGCCCGTGTCGGGGACTACGAACTCACGGTGGACGACGCCGTCGATCTATTGGTCGACCAAGAGGCGCTCGCGTCCGATGCCGCGGTCGTCGGCTCGTTGGCCGAACTGTGGATCGACTACGTGCTCCTCGCCGAGGCACTGGCTCAGGACTCGACCCTCGGCAACGTAGACGTCGAACCGCTGGTCATGCAGCAGTTGGGGCAACAGATGGTCTTCCAGCTCCGCGACTCGGTGATTCAGGTCGACACCTTCGTCACGGACGCGGAACTCCGGCAGCGGTACGAAGCCGACGACCCCGAGGTCGAGGTCCGAGCCCGTCACATCATGCTCCAGCTCCCAGTCCAGGCGACGCAGGCACAGACCGACAGCGTTCGCGGCGTCCTCGAGGCGTACCGGGCCCAAATCGTGTCCGGCACCTCCTTCACGACGTTGGCGCAGCAGTTCAGCCAGGACCGGGGCAGCGCCCTGACGGGCGGAGACCTCGGCTACTTCGCCCGAGGCCAGATGGTCGCGCCCTTCGAGGAGGCGGCGTTCGCCCTCGAACCCGGTGAACTGAGTGAGGTGGTCGCGACGCCGATGGGCCTGCACCTGATCCGCATCGACGACCGTCGCGTGCCCGCCTTCGACGACGTCGCGGCCAATTATCGGCGCGTGACCCAGGCTCGCATGGTCCAGGAGGCCGAGTCGACCTACGTCGCGGCGCTCGTGGACGGCGCGAGTGCGGAGGCCGTCGAAGGTGCCTACGACATCGTCCGAGACGTGGCCGAGAACACGAACGCGCGGCTGGCCGGGCGAGCGGAGCGGCGCGCATTGATCGAGTGGAGCGGCGGTGAGGTCTCGGTGGGAGACGTGCGGGAAACGCTCCAACTGGGGTCGCCCCAGCTCCGGGCCCAGGTCGCGGCCGGGACGGACGAGGAGACCGAAGCGTTCCTGCAGAGCCTCGTGCGCCGCGACCTGCTGGTCGACGCCGCCGAACGAGAGGGGCTGCGCCCTTCCGGTGACAGCATCGGAGCGCTGGAAACCGAGGCACGAAGCCAGCTCCGATCGGCCGCTCAAGTCATCGGCTTGGACGAGCTGGACCAGGCGCCGGGCGAGGCGGTGGAGATCGCGGTCGCACGTGCGGCAGAAGAGGCTCTGGTCGACAACCTCAATGGTGCGACCACCGTGCTCACGCTCGGCATCGTCTCCTTCCAGCTCCGCGATGGTCGCGGCGCGGCGGTCTTCGACGAGGGAATCGGACAAGCCATCGTCGACATCGCGCAGATGAGGGCCGCTCGGGCACTGTCGCCGGTCGAGCAGACCGTCGACTCGGCAATTTCCGCCGCCGACACCGTCGGACGATGAACGGTCGTCCTCGAGTACACGCAGGCCGGAACCGCCACCGACGCTGGGGTTACGAAGTCGTCATGAACGCACGCTATCTCATTCTCGTGGCGGCACTGGCCGTTCCGGCCCCGGCTCAAGCCCAGCTGCAAGAGCCGGACGTCGTCGAGCAGCTCGTCGCCGTCGTCGGTGATTCGGTCGTCCTGTTCACGCAAGTCGTCGAGGAGCTGCAGCGCATGCAGCTGCAGGGGCTTCCCGTGCCCCCGCCGAACGACCCCGGATACCCGGCGGCGTTCAGCGATGTGGTGGAACAGTTCGTCGATCGGTTGGTCGTGCTCCAGGCGGCTGCGAGCGACTCGCTACTCGCGGTCGACGACGCCTCGATCGAAGAGAACGTCAACGGCGAGATTCAACGGCTCGCTGCCGACTTCGGCGGACAGGCGGCGCTACAACAGGCCCTCGCCTCCGAGGCGCTGACTCTCTCCGAGTATCGGGACATGCTGCGCACCAATGCGCGGACGGACCGGATCCAGCAGCTCTTCTTCCAGTCGCGGCTCGCCTCCGCTCCCGAAGTCGAGGTCAGTGAAGACGAGATGCTGGAACGCTTCCAAGAAGCTCGAAGCACGCTCGAACAGCGCCCGAAGCTGATCACCTTCCGGCAGGTCGTGATCGTCCCTGAAGCGAGCGAGCAGGCGAAGGACAGCGCCCGGGTCGAGGCCGAGAACCTCCTCGAGCGCGTGAACGGCGGGGAAGACTTCGCCGAACTGGCTCGCATCTACTCCGACGACCCCGGCACCGCGTCGCTGGGCGGCGATCTGGGGTGGTTCCGCCGTGGCCGGATGGTGCGGGAGTTCGAGGAGGCGGCGTTCAACCTCATCGACGACCAGGTCAGCGATGTGGTCGAGACCGACTACGGCTTCCACATCATCAAAGTCGAGCGGTACCGTGCCGGTGAGCGCCAGGCGAGACACATCCTGATCTCGCCGGAGAAGAACGATCAGGACGTCCAGAATGCTCGGGACCTCGCCGTCGAGCTTCAAGCTCAGGCGATGGACGGAGCATCGATGCGGACCCTCTGGGAAGAGCACGGAGATCCGACGTCACCCGACTCGATGACGATCGCGTTCGATCAGATCGGCGAGCTCCCGCCTGCCTACGCCATCCTCCGTACGACCGCTGCGGGTCAGTTCCGAGCCCCCATCGAGTACGAGCTCCCGACGGGTGAGACCCGCATCGTCGTGGCGCACGTCTTGGAGGTTCGTGAGGCCGGCGCCTACACCTTCGACGACCTTAAGGCACAGATCGCAGGTCAGCTGCGTCAGGAGAAGCAGTTCCGCCAGATCCTCGAGGAGCTTCGAGCGACCACCTACATCGATATCCGAATGTAGGTGAGGACGCGCCTCGTCCTCACGCCCGGCGACCCTCGGGGGATCGGCCCCGAGGTCGCACTACACGCTCTGGATCACTTCCGGAGCGAGCGTCCCGACGCGGACGTCGTCCTGTGGGGACCCGAGGGTCCCTTGGGTACCGACGAACTCGGCTCAATCGCCGATTCCGCGCGTCGGACGATGCCCCCCGGTCCGGTGGCCGCCGCCGGTGCCTTCGCTGCCGCGTCGATCGAGTCGGCAGTCCGTGAGGCTAGCGCCGGCCGAGTGGGCGGGATCGTGACCGGACCGCTCCACAAGCCGTCCCTCCACGCCTCGGGTCGCGTCTATCCGGGACAGACCGAGATGCTGTCTGCCCTAGCGGACGATGTCACCGTCGGCATGATGATGGCCGCCGAGCGTACCCGCCTCGACGCACCGTTGAGGGTGCTTCTGGCGACGACTCACCTGCCCCTCGCCGACGTGCCCGAGGCGGTGACTCGTTCCCTGCTCGTGGAGCAGATCGTGCTCGCCAGCGAAGCGTTACGGATCGACTGGGGCATCTCGACGCCGACCATCGGGCTGTGCGCGCTGAACCCGCACGCCTCGGACAACGGCCTCTTCGGCTCCGAGGAGGCCGACGTTCTCGAGCCCGCGGTCGCGGAGGCCCGAGATCGAGGAGTCACCGTGGCTGGCCCGCTCCCTGCAGACACCGTATTCGGTCGGGCGATCGCCGGTGAATTCGACGCCGTTGTGGCGCCGTATCACGACGTCGGGATGGCCGCGTTCAAGACGGTGTCGTTCGGATCGGGCGTCAACGTGACGCTGGGGCTCCCCTTCGTGCGCACCTCGCCGGACCATGGAACAGCCTTTGACATCGCGGGAATCGGGGCTGCGGACCCCGCCTCGATGGTCGAGGCGGTGCACCTCGCCTGGAGCATGGTGAACAGACGCTTTGACACCCCACATACCGATGTCTAACCTTCCTTCCCGGAGCGAGGAATCGTCCGGGGTCGGTCGGGGACCTTGATCAAACTCACGCACGTATCGAAGGAGTATCCGAAGCGCGGCTTCGCCCTGCGCGACGTCTCCTTTCACATCAAGAAAGGCGAGTTCGCCTTTCTGACCGGTCATTCCGGCTCGGGTAAGTCGACGACCCTCCGCCTCATCCACATGGCGGACCACCCCACGGACGGCGAGGTCCGCGTGAGCGGATACTCCTCTGAGCGCGTGACCGAGCGGGACCTCTGGAAGGTGCGGCGAAGGGTCGGATACGTCTTTCAGGACTTCCGACTACTGCCCGGCCGAACGGCGCTCGAGAACGTCGCCTTCGCGCTCCAGGTCACCGATACGCCCGCCAAGGCGATCGAGCCGAAGGCACAGCGACTGCTCACGCAGGTCGGGTTGGCCCCCAAGGCCCGGGCCTTCGTCAACGAACTCTCCGGCGGTGAGCAGCAGCGCGTCGCGATCGCGAGAGCGCTGGCCAACGACCCGTATGTACTGCTCGCCGACGAGCCCACAGGGAACCTCGACGAACGCGCCACACGAGGCGTGATGGAGCTCTTCCGGGACATCAACGCGAAGGGCATGGCGATCTTGATGGCCACGCACGACATGGAGCTCATCAAACGCCACCCGACGGCGCGCGTCTTCGAGTTGGACAACGGGGCGCTCGTGTACGACTCCGACTCGGCCGAGGGCCCGAGGGAGAACACGCGGGCCAACCCGCCCGCGTCGACGGGGACGCTCTGATGTACGCGCTTCGAGAAGCGATCGCGGCGTTCCGGCGTGCTCCGGTGCTGACGGGTCTGTCGTCAGCGATGGTCGGGTTGGCGCTCTTCGTGGTCGGGCTCTTCGGTCTCGCGACCTACAACCTCCAACTCACCCTCTCCGCGATCGAGGAGCGAGTCGAGGTGGTCGTCTACCTGAGAGACGATGCGAGGCAGAGCGAGATCGACCTGCTCCTCGGCGAGTTGGGCGACCTCGAGGAGGTGCGGCTCGTCCGATACCTTTCCAAGCGCGATGCCCTCGAGCGAGCGCAGCGCGAGCTTCCGGAATTCGGGGAACTCTTCCTTGAATCCGAAGTGAACCCCCTGCCCCAGTCTCTCGAGGTCGAGCTCCGTCCTGGAGATCGAAATCCGGAAGTTGTCGAGCGGGTCGCGGATTGGGCGCGCCAATACCCGTTCGTTGAAGACGCCCTGTACGGCGAAGAATGGGTCGACCGACTCTTCGCCCTCCGACGGGTCGGGCTCGCGAGCACGGCCGTTCTCGGCGGCGCGTTCGCCCTCGTCGCGGCGCTGATCATCGGAACCGCGCTTCGCATCGCGATCTTCGCTCGCCGAGACGAGATCTACATCATGCGTCTAGTCGGTGCGAAGCGCGGCTTTATTCGTCGCCCGTTCCTCCTGGAAGGTGCGCTGGCCGGCCTCGCGGGAGGGGTGCTCGCGTGGTTGATGACGTACGGGACGTATCGCGGCGTGTACGCCTACCTCTTCGAGGTGGCGTGGGTCCCGGGCACGTGGGTCGTCGCGGGCCTCGCGACGGGCGCCGCCTTCGGTGCGGTGTCGAGCGCCCTCGCGATCCGCCGTCACCTTCGCGAGGTCTGATCGATGCGCGCGGGACGAGCGGCGGTCGGGGCACTGGTGGTCGGCGGACTCCTCGGGTCCGGTCCCTTCACCGCCACTCAGGCCCAGGACCGGAACCTCGCCCAGGAGATTCAACAGAGTCAGCGTAGACTCGAGCAGATCCGCGAAGAACGCGCGCGCCTGCAGCGAGAGGTCGGAGACGTGCGAAACCGCGTCCGCGACGCCTCTGCGGAGCTTGCGAACGTCGAGCAACGGCTCTCCGCTTCCCGCTCCGTCTTGGCCGAGGTCGAGTTCCAATCCGACGCCACCTCGGAACAGGTCCAGGCGACCACCCGGGAACTCGTGATCTCGCAGGAGCGGCTCGCCGAGAGCGAGGCCGTTCTCTTCCGGCGCCTGCGAGACATCTACAAGATGGGCCCGATGCACACGGTCCAGGTCCTGCTCGGAGCGCGATCGTTCACGGACCTGCTCAACCGGTATCGGTACCTCCAGCGGATCGCCGCATTCGATCAGACCTTGGTCGAGCGTGTGACGGTCCTCGAGTCCGAGCTCTCCGCGCGAAACGCCGAACTCCGTGAGCGGATGTCCACCCTCGGCGCCCTG
Source organism: Gemmatimonadota bacterium (assembly GCA_039030015.1). Taxonomy (GTDB): domain Bacteria; phylum Gemmatimonadota; class Gemmatimonadetes; order Longimicrobiales; family Gaopeijiaceae; genus UBA2589. Next base: position 66,433 of record JBCCEZ010000015.1, read on the forward strand.
CGCCAGGACCGTCTCAGCGAGGTCGCGCGTCTGCGATCCGTCGAATCCGAGCACCAGCGATCGATCCAGCAGTACCGTGCGCGCGAGGAAACGGCCTCGGGTCGCATCGAGGAGCTCTCTGCGGACGAGGGGCGCATGACGGGCCTCATCGACGAACTTGAGACCCGACGACGGGAGTTGGACGCGGCCCGTCGCCGCTCCGGTGCGGCGACCGTGGCGGAAGCCGACCGCGGTACGCTCGACTGGCCGGTCGACGGTGATGTGATCTACGACTTCGGCCCCGACCGGAGGGCCAACGGCACGGTCGTCCGCTGGAACGGGATCGGAATCGCGGCCCCGACCGGGACACCGGTCCGGGCCGTCCGCGATGGTGTGGTCGCCTACGCGGCCGCCTTCGAAGGGTACGGCCCAACGGTCATCGTCGGGCACGGTGACGGCGTGTACACGCTGTATGCGTATCTGGAGGACATCGGCGTCGTTCAGGGCCGGTCTGTGACCGCCGGCCAGGTCGTGGGCACGGTCGGGGGCGGGGACACGCCCGAGGGCTCGCACCTCGAGTTCCAGATCCGTATTCCGGTCGACGGGGGTTCACCCCAGGCCCAGGATCCGCTTCCGTGGCTGCGGCCGCGCGGGACGCCATGAGCTTGCACCCCCTGGTGGGCCACGAGGCGGTGCGCGCATCGATCGCCCGCGCAGCCTCTGCAGGAGTCCTACCGAGCTCCCTTCTCCTGCACGGGCCTCGAGGGGTGGGCAAGCAGCACCTCGCGCAGTGGATCGCGAGGCTGACGGTCTGTCCGAACCCGACCGCCGACGGCCCGTGCGACGTGTGCGGTCCGTGCCGGATGGCGCTGAACCTCGAACACCCGGACATCCACTGGTACTTCCCCCTCCCGCGCCCCAAGGGCGCGTCACGGGAGAAGTTGGCCGAGGCCCTCGAGCGCGCCCGCCTCGCCGAGTTGGCCGAGCGGAGGGAGTACTCTCTTCGCCCGAGTGGCGTCGACGGTGTGCAGGCGATCTACCTCGGCGCGATCGCAGGACTGCGGGCCACGGCGGCGAAGCGACCCACCATGGCACCCGGCCCGGTCTTCATCGTCGGCCAAGCCGAATCGCTGGTTCCGCAGGAGGCCAGCCAGGAAGCCGCGAACGCTCTGTTGAAGTTGCTCGAAGAGCCTCCCGGTCAAACGCGGTTCATCCTCACCAGCTCCGAGCCGGGGATGCTGCTGCCGACGATTCGGTCGCGGACGGTTCCGGTACACGTGCCGGCCCTCCCGGCCCACGAAGTCCGTGCTTTTCTCGACGCGCACCTCGAACTCGAGAGTCGGGTCTCGAAGTGGGCGACAGATCTCTCTCAAGGGTCACCCGGACGCGCGCTCGCCTTCCTGCCCGAGGACGGAGAACTCGGCCCTCTCGAGGCTCTTCGCCGACGTGCCTTCGAGATCGTTCGAGCGGCGACCGCCCCCGCGGCGGGTGCCGGGCATGCGGTCGCGATGGGCTTCCCACCTGCCGGCGCTCGAGCGCTCATCGACCTCTTCACCTTCGTGGAGGAGTGGCTGCGTGACCTCGGGGCTGCCGCGGCGGGCGCCGAGACGATGGTGATCCACCAGGACGCCCTCTCTCGTCTCCACCAGCTGGTTTCGGAGCGGTCGATCGAGGCGGTCCGCGTGGCGGACGCCTTCACCGCCGTCGAACGGGCCCGTGAACTGGCCCGCGGGAACGTGAACCCCCAGCTCGTGGTGAGTGGGCTGATCCGGGACCTGCGTCGCTCCATCCGACAGTCGTCGTTGGCAGGCACGTCGTGAGCGACCGATCGGACGGCCTAACCCACCTCGACGCCGAGGGGCGCCCTCAGATGGTCGACGTGACTAAGAAGGCGGAAACGCGCCGAGTGGCCGTCGCGGAGGGACGGATCGTCATGAAGGCCGAGACGCTCGACGCGATCGTCTCCGGCCGAACGAAGAAAGGAGACCCGCTCCAGGTGGCCCAACTCGCCGGCATCATCGGGGGCAAGAAGACCGCGGACCTGATCCCGCTTTGCCATGCCCTTCCGGGGGCTTCGGTCGACGTCACACTGAGTCCGGACGCCGACCTTCCCGGCGTGTACGTCCGGGCCCGTGCAGTGTACGCGGGCAAGACTGGGGTGGAGATGGAGGCCCTCACGGCGGCGTCCGTCGCGCTACTCACCGTCTACGACATGGTGAAGGCCATCGACCGCGGCATGCGGATCGAAGGCGTTCGGCTGCTCCGCAAGGAAGGGGGCGCGTCCGGGAGCTGGAGCGCCGAGTAGGGTCTCAGCCGCCTCGAGCGAGGGTGATCGGGACGGTCAACCGCGCGCCGAGCCGAAGATAGCGCGGGCGGATCCCCGGATTGGCGGCCTCGAGGTCCGACACGCTCACGCCGTATCGAAGCGCGATGTGTGACAACGTCTCCCCCTGCGCCACGACGTGTTCGACGACCGTGAGCCGACGGTCGGCCGGGATTTCGGCGTAGCGCGCCGCGAACGACGGGCCGCGACCGACCGGTATCCGGATCGAATACGCCGATCCCGGCGGGGTGAACCCGCGGAACAGCTCGGGGTTCAAGCGCCGCATCTCGTCTTCGCTCGTCTCCGCAGCCTCCGCCAACACATCGAGCGTCGTAGCGTCCGGTACGACGGCGCGATCGTACCGGAACGGGAGATCTCTCGAGATCTCGTCGTAGCCGTACTCCGTCGGGTTCTGAGAGACGATGATCGCACTCACCAGCTTCGGGACGAATTCACGAGTCTCGCGCGGCCACGCCTCACGGTGCGCCCAGAAGAGGCTGTCCGACGGCGCCGCTAGAGGGGCCCGCTCCCGCAGGATCCGTCCTGCGCGGTTGGGCCCGCCGTTGTACGCCGCGAGTACAAGGAACCACGAGCCGAAACGATCATAGAGCCGGTCGAGGTACTCGGTCGCGGCGGCGGTCGCCATGAAGGGGTCCCTTCGCTGGTCGACGAACGCGCCGACCTCCATGCCGTAGTCGCCGGCGGTGCCCGCCATGAACTGCCACAGGCCCACGGCGCTGGCCGGGGATCGGGCACTGGGTGAGTACCCGCTCTCGATCAGCGGCAAATAACGCAACGAGGGCGGCATGCGACGGGCGGCGAGTGCCGAATCCACCGTGAGCTCGAACGCCCCCATCCGACGCAGATACTGGGGGAACCAGCGACGTGCCGGCCCCCGCCAGTAGTCGATCCACTCTTCGACTTCTCCGCGGAACTCGGGGTCGCGGAGCACGGGCGAGGCAAGCAACTCGTCGACGATCGGTTCACCCGCGGGGGGCGCGAGGTAGGCCACCTGGACGAGCGGCGCGACTGCATCGGCTCCCACGTCGATCTCGGGCCTGGGTACCGGGCCGGGCTCAGCCGGCGTCTCGATGCCCCAAATCATGGTGCACCCGCTCGCGACCCACACGAGCCCGGCGAGTGCCGGGCGGACGACACGCCTCACGCGCGTCACATGTGGTAGTTGGGAGCCTCGCGCGTGATCGTGACATCGTGGGGGTGCGACTCCCTGAGCCCCCCCGTCGTCACCCGGTTGAAACGGGTCTTCGTGCGCAGTTCCTCGATCGAACCGACGCCACAGTATCCCATCCCGCTCCTCAACCCGCCCACTAGCTGGTAGATCGTATCCGAGACCGGCCCCTTGTACGGGACACGGGCCTCGATGCCTTCCGGGACCAGCTTCTTCTTGGCCTCCCCTTCTTGGAAGTAGCGGTCCGCGGATCCCTCTTCCATGGCGGACAACGATCCCATGCCTCGAACCGTTTTGAAGCGCCGCCCCTCGAGAAGGAAGGACTCTCCCGGAGACTCGTCCGTCCCCGCGAACATCGAGCCCATCATCACCGAATGCGCTCCGGCCGCCAACGCCTTCACGATGTCTCCGGAGTACCGGATCCCGCCGTCCGCGATGATCGGGACGTTTCCGTCGACACCGTCCACCGCATCCATGATCGCCGAGAGCTGAGGGAGGCCGACGCCCGTCACGACCCGAGTCGTGCAGATCGAACCGGGGCCGACACCGACCTTCACCGCGTCCACGCCCCGTTCCGCCAGAGCTTTGGCGCCCTCGACCGTACCGACGTTCCCACCGATGAGCTGAACGTCCGGAAACGCCTCGCGAACCCGACTGACTGCCTGAAGAACGCCGTCCGAGTGCCCATGCGCCGTATCCACGACGATGACGTCCACGCCGGCGTCGACGAGCAGACGCGCTCGGTCGATGTCAGCGGCGCTGGCTCCGACGGCTGCGCCGGCGCGCAGGCGTCCGTGCTCGTCCTTGCAGGCATCGGGGTAGAGTCGGCGCTTGAAGATGTCCTTGACCGTGATCAGGCCCTCGAGGTGGCCGTCCTCGTCGACCACCGGGAGCTTCTCGATCCGATGCTTGTGCAGGATCGCCTGCGCCTCGTCGAGTGTCGTGCCCACAGGGGCCGTGACCAGATCCTCGGAGGTCATGACCTCGGAGATGCTTCTCGAGAGATCGGCTTCGAACTGCAAGTCCCGATTGGTGATAATGCCGACCAAGCGTCGCTCGTCCTCCACGATCGGGACGCCGCTGATCGAAAAGCGCGCCATCAAGTCGTGCGCGTCCTCGAGCGACGCATTCGGCGTAAGGGTGATCGGGTTGAGGATCATTCCACTCTCCGACCGCTTCACGCGATCGACCTCGGCGGCCTGCTGCTCCGGCGAGAGATTCTTGTGGATGATTCCGAGCCCGCCCTCGCGCGCCATCTGGATCGCCATCGCCGACTCGGTGACTGTGTCCATCGCCGCCGCCAGGAGCGGAATGCGGAGTTGGATCCCTCGGGTCACCTGCGTCGACACGTCGGTGTCCTTGGGGTGCACGAGGGAGTGCCCCGGGATGAGGAGCACGTCGTCGAAGGTGAGCGCTTCCTTCACGATGCGGTCGCGGGGAGAACCGGAAGTCATGTCCGAGTGGCCTGGCTACGAATGGAAAACGCCCGCCTCCGCAGGCCCGATTTCTCGGGCGTCACGGCGCGGGCGCAGTATGTCGACGGGGGGCGATGTTGATGCCATCGAAAACGATAGGGGCACCCCCGGACATGGTCAACGCGTGGGCGAATCGCCGTAGCTAGGAGGACGACGAGCTGTTCTTGCGGGGATCGGCCTCGATCACGGTGGTGTCACTCGTCGACTCCTCCCCGTCCTCGCCTTCGGCCCCGGGCTCGATCACGGAGTTCAGATCATTCAAGATCTGTTTGCCCGCCGACGAGACCCCGGACAGGACGCGATCCGCCGCGGAGATCAGCTGGAACGCCTCACGAATCGTATTGGGTGAGACCGCCCGCTTCCGCATCTTGTCTTCGAGGCCTTCGGCGAACTTCTGCAGCCCGGACGCCTCGATGTCGGCCGTCGCGGCGTACTTGGCTTCGAGAAACTCGATGTAGTCCAAGACCTGGTAGACCTGCTCGTCCGGGAGGGTCTCGATGCGCCGCATCAACCGTTGGCGTAGGACGTCGTGCATAGTGTGACTCGCTGGGAGTTGGATTCCGGTAAGTCTAATGGGCGACGAGAGGTGCGACAGCCTTTACACTCGATCCGATCGCGTTAGCGTCTTGCCATGTCCTTCCTGCCGCTGCGACCCGTACCGGTCGCGAACGCCGCTCAATCACTCTACGACGAATGGCTCGCCTGGGTTCGCGAAGCCCTCGACGACCCGGACACGGACCGGAACGAGCTGTGCCGAGCCGTCCTGACGGACATCTACTACCCGGGGCTAACCGAAGGGGACGCCGCCGGCATGTCGACGGCAGCCCGGGTCGCATTCGCGCAGATGGACCCACGCAATGTCACGCTCGAGCCCGAGTACTACCTCGAAACCGATCTCGAGCGGTACGCACCCCGGAAGCCACTTCTGTGGCTGTGGGAGATGTTCGATCGCAGCGCACTGGGCGAGAACGTCGAATTGGGGATCCACTTCCGTAGGATCCTGGCCCAGCACGTCTTCGGGAGCTGCGGCAAGAACTTCAAGGCCTTCACCCACGTCCGCGTCTCCTTCGGGTACAACCTGCACGTCGGGGACAACGTGGTCATTCACCGTCACGTGCTCCTCGACGACCGAGGCGGGATCGAGATCGGCGACGGCTCCTCGGTCTCCGACTTCGCGAACGTCTACTCCCACTCCCACAACATCGTGGACGGGCGGATCGTCTACCTGCCCAAGACGGTGATCGGCAAGGGCGTGCGGATCACGTACCACGCGACGATCCTGGCCGGCGCCCACGTCGCCGACGACTCCATGGTCGGCGCCGGCTCGATGCTCACGAAGAGCACCGAGCCGCACTGGGTTTATGTCGGCGTACCGGCGAAGAAGGTGAAGGAGAAGCCCGCCGACGAGCGCGCCGCGAAAGCAGAGCGGGAGAAGACCCCGGACCCGATGCGGGACCCCGAGTAACAGCGAGCTGGCGCCGCGTGTTGGTGCACTATCGACGACTCTAGGCCACACCCCACCTCGGCGCTGAAGGCGCGAGGACGCCGACGTTGCAGCGCTACGTCAAGGACGAGCAACGCCGAAGATCGGGCGCCTCGCGCTATCAGCCCTCTGCTGCCTCGTGCTTTTCCTGTAACCGCTTCACCACGGCGGGATCCGCGAGCGTCGTCGTATCCCCGACCGCCCTTCCCTCGGCGATATCCCGCAGAAGCCGGCGCATAATCTTTCCGGACCGGGTCTTCGGGAGTTCGGCGGTGAAGACGACCATCTCGGGCTTGGCGATGGCCCCGATCTTCTGTCCGACGTGATTGCGGATCTCGCCCATCAGCTCGTCCGTCGACTCGATGCCCTCCTTGAGGGTCACGAAGGCCGCGATCGACTCGCCCTTGATCTCGTGAGCCTTCCCGACGACCGCCGACTCCACCACGGACGGATGGTCGACGAGCGCGCTCTCGACCTCCATCGTCCCGATGCGGTGCCCCGCGACGTTCAGCACGTCGTCGACGCGTCCGAGGATCCAGAGGTAGCCGTCGTCGTCCTCCTTCGCGCCGTCACCGGGGAAGTAGACGTTGTCCCACTTGGACCAGTACGTGTCACGGAAGCGCTGGTCGTCACCCCAGACGGTCCGCAACATCGAAGGCCAGGGCTCCGTAATCGCCAGGTAGCCCGCCGAGGTTCGGGCCCCGTCGTCGTCGAGGATCGTCGCGTCGATTCCCGGGAAGGGTCGCGTGGCCGTCCCGGGCTTCGTTGTCGTGAGGCCGGGAAGAGGGGTGATCATCATCGCCCCCGTCTCGGTCTGCCACCACGTGTCCACGATCGGGCAGCGCTCGCCGCCGATGACCTCGTGGTACCACACCCACGCTTCAGGGTTGATCGGCTCACCGACCGTGCCGAGAAGCCTGATCGAGGACAGATCCGCGGCCTGTGGCCACGACTCACCCCACCGCATGAAGGCTCGAATCGCGGTCGGGGCCGTGTAGAAGATCGTGACTCCGTACTTCTCACAGAGCTGCCAGAAGCGCCCGCGGTCGGGCGTATCGGGAGCGCCTTCGTACATCACGACCTGGGCGCAGTTCGCCAGGGGGCCGTACACGATGTAGCTGTGCCCGGTGATCCAGCCAACGTCGGCCGTGCACCAGTAGACATCGTCGTCCCGTAGGTCGAAGACCGCCTGGGTCGTGGCATACGCCTGAGTCAGGTACCCACCCGTCGTGTGCACCACGCCCTTGGGTTTCCCAGTCGTCCCGGAGGTGTAGAGGATGAAGAGTGTGTCCTCGGCATCCATCGACTCGGCAGGACAATCGTCGGACGCCGCGCCCACGAGGTCGTGATACCAGTGGTCCCGGCCATCGACCATCGTGACCGGGGTCTGTTCCGTGAGCTCTCCTCCTCGGGCCACGACGACGACGTGTTCGATCGTCGGCGACGTCTTCAGGGCCACGTCGGCGTTGGCCTTCAACGCGACGACACCCCCGCGGCGCCACCCGCCATCCGCGGTGATCAACACCCTCGACTCAGCGTCGTTGTTGCGGTCGGCCAGCGAGTCCGGGCTGAAGCCACCGAATACGACCGAGTGGATCGCACCGATGCGCGTGCAGGCCAGCATCGCGATCGCGGCCTCGGGGATCATCGGGAGGTAGATCGTGACCCGGTCGCCACGCCCGACCCCGAGCCCCTTGAGCGCGTTGGAGAAGCGGCTCACCTCGGCCAAGAGTTCGGCGTAGGTGTACGTCTTCGTGTCCCCAGGTTCGCCTTCCCAGATCAGCGCCGTACGGTCGCCCCGACCTGCGGCGACGTGGCGGTCGAGGCAGTTGTGAGAAACGTTCAGCTTCCCGCCAAGGAACCACTTCGCGTGTGGAGGCGTCCACTCCAGCACGGTGTGCCACGGCTCGAACCAATCCAGCTGCTCCGCCCACCGCGCCCAGTAGCCTTCCCGGTCGGCCGACGCCTCGTCCCAGATTCCCGGGTCGTTCAGTACGGCCTGTTCGGCGAACGAGCCCGGCGGGGGGAACCGTCGATCCTCTTGGAGAAGGTCGTCGAACGCTCCGGAGTCTTTGCTCATTCGGGTGTCTCGTGGCTCGTGGGGGCTGACCTGGGCTCGCCCAATCTGCAACGAACGCACAGCGGAGCAAGCGATTCAGTCGTCCGGTGCCGCCAGCTCCCGAAGTTCGTCCGTGTCGAGTAGCGCCCCGAAGTCCGCCGTCGCCGTGCGAGCGAACGCGGTCGTGGCCGGCGTGCCCTGCCCGAGCACGGACCGGGGAAGTCGGACCTTGATCCGCACCTCGGTATCCGCCTTGTCGATGGGCTCCGCCGCATCGACGAGGCGATAGCGGAGTGTCACCGGTCTGCGCACCGATTCGGGAAGTCGATCCACCGCGGCGTTGGCCATGATCGCCAGCGTCTCCGGGGCCGACGGCAACGCCCCGAGCGCGTCCAGGTCGACGACGAGGGCCAGATTCCCCGAGAGACCGCGACTCGTTTCGTCGAGGTAGACGTCGATGCTCACGTGGTCGGGCCCGTCCGGGCGATGGAAGAAGAGGTACGCACTCCGTGTCGATTCGCCCTCCCATCGACCCTCGAACTGGTGGCTGGTCGTCTTCTGCATGCCCGACAGAGACCAACCTGCGCCCTCCACCCCTTCGCGAATGGCGTCGCAGAGCGGTTCGAGCGTGAGAATCGGTTCATCCTCGGAATCGCTCACAACACCCCTTCATGACTTGGTTGACACTCTTTCGTCGCCCTGTATAACGTAAGGATTGAACGCCGTTTACGTGGAATCCGACCTAGATATGTCGCACACGACCGACCAGACTCTGAGATCGGCCCTCGAGGCCAGTGGGCAGCGCTTTACGGAGCAGCGCGCGGCCGTGTTCCGGTTTTTGGTCGCCACGGACGTCCACCCGACCGCCGATGAGGTCTATCTTGCTGTGAGACAAGACCTTCCGGGTATCTCGCTAGCCACGGTGTATAAGAGCCTCGAAACCCTCGTCGGGTGTGGGCTCGCCTTGAAGCTCACGTACGCCGACCATTCGGCGCGCTATGACGGTCGGACCGACCCTCACCACCACGCGCGCTGCTTGTCCTGCGGGCGCGTCCTCGACGTGATGGGCCAGATTCCGGCGGCCCACATCGACGGACTCGGAAGTCCGATCGACGGCTTCCAGGTCACCGGGTATCGCCTGGAGCTCTCCGGCTACTGCACGGACTGCGCCGAACCGCGCGCGGCCGCCTCCAGCTCGGACTGAGGCGAGGAGCGCACTCGGTGACGGCCAGCCCCATCCGGCACTTCCGTCGCGCTCGCCCACGCTTCAGGGCGTTCGCGGCAGACGCAGCTGCGGCGTTGGCGGCGCTGGCTGTGCTCGCGGCGAGCGTGGTCGGGCAGAGCCGGCCCGTGCTGGACGCCGAACTGCGCCAGGCCTTCGGGCCCGCGAGTTGGGGCGACGCAGAATGGGGCGCGTTGGTCGTATCTCTCGACACGGGCGACACCCTGTTCGCGATCGAGCCCGACGAGCCACTGACCCCCGCATCCAACGCCAAGCTCCTCACGACGGCCGCCGCGCTTCACGTCCTTGGCCCCGAATATCGGTTCCGCACGTGGATCATGGCCGATGGCGAGATCGAGAACGGCATACTGCGCGGTGATCTCGTCGTATACGGCACAGGGGATCCGGGAATCTCCGATCGGTACTACGGTCAGAAGGATGAGGTCTTCCAGCGCCTGATCGACCAGCTGGAAGACGCGGGAATCCGTCGGGTATCCGGGGATCTCGTCGCCGACGCGTCGTTCTTCCCGGGCCCCCTTCGGGATCCTTCGTGGGAAGCCCGAGACCTGAACGAGCACTTCACTGCGGGCGTATCCGCCCTTTCGTACAACGAGAACGTCGTCTCTTTCCGCATTCAGGCGGCCGAGGAGGGTGCGCCGCCCCTCGTCGAGACGGTGCCGGCTCACTCGGCCCTGGACGTCGTGAACACCGCCGAGATGACCTCCGGTCGAGCGCGCCCTCGGCTCGCGATCCTGCGCGACGACCCTCTCGAGCCCGTGCGTGTCGAGGGGCGCATGGTCACCGGGACACGGGACGTCTGGCGCCAGATGACCGTAGCCGTACCGGCGGACTTCGTGGCCGCCTCCTTCCGGGCCTCCCTCGAAGAACGAGGCATCCAGATCGACGGACGGAACCGCTCCGTCTCGGAAGAGCGGGACTCCCCGATCGACCGTCTCGGCGCGCCGGGCCTGGGGCGGACCAGCCCCCGCGTGGTGGCGACCCACCTATCGCGACCGCTCGTCGAGTACTTGGAGGTCGTGAACAAAGAGTCCAACAACCTCTTTGCGGAGTTGGTGTTCCGGGCGATCGGACGCGTCGTGGAAGGCGACGGCACTCCCGAAGCGAGCTCACGCGCGGTCCGTCGGACGCTCGCCGAAATCGGGGTCGATACCACGGGGTTGGTTCAGATCGACGGTTCAGGCCTCGCCGCCGGCAACCTGGTGAGTGCCGGGACACTGGTCGATGTCGTGCGGCGCATGAGCGAGGGCCCGCTGTGGGCCGAGTTCTGGTCGACGCTGCCCCGCGCAGGCACACGGCGCGAATTGGGCCGTATGTACCGCACCCCGGCGGCTGGAAACCTCCGGGCCAAAACCGGGACCATCGACGGCGTTTCCTCGCTGAGCGGCATGGTGCGCTCGGAGGATGGGGAGCGGCTCGCGTTCTCACTCATCGTGAACGACTCACCGTCTCAGAACCGCGCGAAGAACCTCGAGAACCGTATCGGGGCTCGTCTCGCCAGCTTCCGACGACCGGCCGGGACGGCGCCGGACGTGTCGGAGTCGAACCCGTCCCCATCGCGGGCCACGGCCTTCGAGGACCGTCACAGGATCGCGCGCGGCGAAAGCCTGTCGGGGATCGCGCTGCGCTACGGGGTGTCGGTCGACGCGATTCTTCGCGTCAATCCGCGAGTGGACGCAAACCGGATCCGGGCCGGCGAATGGTTGGAGCTTCCTCGGGACCCGGGTGGCTCGGAGCGTTAGCCCCTCCGCCTAACCGAGCGTCCCCCGCCCCGCAGCGCTGCGGAGCCTGCGCCGGAGCTCTACGACCGACATCGTCTCGATCGACCGTCGGGCCGTACGCTCGCTGTTCCAGCGCACATCGACCAGGCTCAAGGGCTCTCCACCCTCGGACGGCGTGAGCACCAGATGGTGTCGCCCCTTGTAGTCCGTACCGTCTTCCTCGACCGCACTCGCCACCCAGGAGCGTCCCGCCGGATCCGTGAACTCTTTCATGGTTCCTCGTGTCGATGGTCACGTCCCCCGGCGGCTAGGCGGCCGAGAGACCGTCCTCAACGCTATCAGCGAGCCCGGTCACGTCAAGGAAGACGCGGCACACGGCGTCGAACCCACCGAGGGCGACGACCTGGGTGGGGGTCAATCCTACATACGTCCGGAGCGCTCGGCGGAACGTCGCTCCGTTCGCGTAGTCGAGTTGGGCCGCGACGCTTTGACCCGTCCGGCCGGGGTCGCACAACCAATGCCCCGCATGGAGCAGCTTCGCCCACGTGAGGAGCTGCCCGGGCGATGGGAGTCGCGTCGCTCGTAGCAGTGAGCTCAGATGTGGACGGGTGTACCCGACGTGACGGGCAAAGCGGTCGGAGGGCCACCCCAACGTGGCGGCGAACATCGCGGCCCGGAGCGTCTCTCGACCGAAGCGCGGTGTGCGATTCCCCACCGCTCGGAGCAGCATCCCCGTCGGGCTGCGAATGGCCGAGCGGGTGAGCCCCTGCCTGACTCCCGCCCGAACATCGCCGTACGACCCGAAGGAGAGCCCCTCCCGGCCGATCAGTCCGGCCGTGAGAAAGTTCTGTCCGTCGAGCTGACCGTGGTCGACGTAGGTCAGCCCGACACTCGGGAAATCTTGGTGGAAATCCGCGAGTAGCCGCCCTACGTCGTCGGACCGTTCGAACGACGCGCCGTCGAAGATCACATCGGTGACGGGGCGAGTGAGAACGAGCGCCTCCATCCGCTCCCATCCCCGCGCCACCGTGACGGGCGCAACCGGGCGGAAGTGTTCGACAGCCGCCACGACGTCTGGATTTCGGCTCAAAACGGTGATCAGCGCCATTTGATCTTCGGAAAAGACATAGCACCCCTGCGCGAGGATAGTACGAGCCTCACCGGCGCAGGGGAAGTTCAACAAGCATCGAAAACGCGCTCTTGTTCACTGCACGCCGGCCTTCGCCGGAGGAAGCCCCCCATGAAGACGCTGCGTCGGCTTCTCGCCGTTCTCCTGATCTCCGCTGCCACGACCGCCTGCGGTCCGTCGATCCTCGCGCCGGACCACGTGCCCGATTCGGGCTCACATGTGCCGGACTCCGGCTCGCATGTGCCCGATTCTGGTTCTCACGTACCGGATTCCGGATCCTGAGCAGCACCGCCATCAGCTGACCCATGGCGTCCGAACGGACGCCCGGAACGCCGGCGACACGAAGGCCCGTGGAGAGATTCTCCACGGGCCTTCGTCCATTCTGGCGTATGTGCAGAGCGTTACGACGCCGACGCCGCGATGGCCTCCCTCATTTCGCGCAATCCTTCGCGGACCTCCGGTGTGGCGGTGGCCGCTTCGGCCACCCATTCGACCCGTCCCTCGCGGATCGCATTCAGCGCGCTCTCCGCTCGGAATAGGGTCGAGCTGAACTTGTGCTCCGTCGCGAAGTCGACCGCTCGCTCGAACCACGTCTCCGCTTCGTCGATCCGACCGAGCACCTGAAGACTCAGGCCGCGGTGGAAGAGAATCTCCGCTTTGGCCGAGTGCGGTCCGGACTCCCAGTCCAAGGCGTCCGTCGCGACAACACGTTGATCGTATTCCTCGCCTCGTCCCTGGAGTGCTGAGACGTGCGACAACGCGTCGTACGCGTAGATCCGGTAGTAATGGAGCCGCGCGGTGTGGGCTACGACGATGAAGGCATCCTCAGACGCCTCGAGATCGCCCATGTCCTTGAGGAGAGCCGCGATACCCGTCAGACAGTTCGTTCGATGGTCCGAGCCGTCCTCGTAGAGATGATAGGCCGCCCAACCGTTCCTGAGAGCCTCGTCGAACTCCTCGAGCATCTGCTGCACGCCCATCGCAGTGTGACGGGCGACAGCGACGGCTTCGGTTGACCCGGACCGTCGGGCCAGTTCGATCGCCTCGAGCACCGTCTCCTTAGCCCGAGGCAGG